>JAWLHA010000027.1:0-55793 GCA_041690535.1 Gammaproteobacteria bacterium
GCCTTCGCGGGAATGACGAACAGTACAAGTAGCGAGGATCGAGTGCGGTGAACCTGCGACCGCATCCTAATTCCATAAGCGGGAGGCAGTCGGGGGGGCGAGTAGTTACCAAGTTTTTGACAACCAGCCCACCTTCGCCTAGACATTAAGGCAGGCCCGATAAAGGCAAACCTGCTGAAAGGCAGAGGCGCAAAACCACCGGTCTAAGGGATGCGGTTCTTCGGAACGGTCCTACGATAGCGGGGTTACCGGGCCTTCTTCTTTTCCCTCCTCGAGCATTTCGTCGCAAAGAGCGGTCCCACTCTCGTGCCCCGGTTCTTTGGACAAGACCAACCAACAGCCGTGCAGGGGGGGCGCACTCCGGGAAGCTCCCACCGTTGCGTGCGCTGAACCACGGCGCTGCATCCGGGTCTGTGGAAGTATCTCCGTTCCGGGACAGCGAACTCCTTTGAGCCTGCATGATCGAGCGCCTGAAACGCCTGTTTGCAGAATGCATTCCGCCGGGGGTGGAATTCTGCTCGCTGCGCGCCGTCTTCACCCAGGGCGAACAGCTGAATGTGCGGCGCAATGTCCCCCAGCCCCTCACCCTGCACGAAGATGCCGGCGCCATGGTCACGGTCCGCACGGGCGCCGGCATCGGTTACGGCGCCACCTCGGAGTTGACTGCCGGCGGCTTGCGCGCTGCCGCGCAGAAGGCCCTGGCCTTGGCCGAAATGATGGGCCGGTGCAGTCTCTTCGACGGTGCTCAACCACCCCTGCCCTCCCCCTCGGGTGAATTCAGGACCGAGGTCGGGATCCCCTGGGAGAGTTGGTCGTTGGCGGAGAAACTCGAACTGCTGCAGGCCGAGTCTGCGGCCATGCGAATCGATGCGCGGATCGTCGACTGGGGGGCGAGCCTTGGACACCAGCGGGTGGAGACCCTATACCTCACCCACGAGGGTGGGGCGCTGTGGCAAGGGCGGGAGGTGGTCGCACCGGGGTTGTACGCGACGGCCTTCGCCGCCGGGGAGGCACAGCAGAGAAGCCTGCATGGGGGTGGTCTGCCTCGGCAGGCCGGGCTCGAGCTGCTGGAGCAGATGGAGTTTCGCGGGCGCGGACGGAGAGTGGCCGAGCAGGCCCTGGCACTACTCGCCGCCGAGCAGTGTCCGAGCGGCCGGCGCGATCTGCTCCTTGCGCCCGATCAGATGATGCTGCAGATCCATGAGTCCATCGGCCACCCCCTGGAGCTGGATCGCATCCTTGGGGATGAACGCAACTTTGCCGGCACCAGTTTCGTCACCCCCGAGATGTTCGGCAGCTATCGGTATGGTTCGGAACTGCTCAACGTGAGCTTTGATCCGGCGGTGCCGGGCGAGCTGGCCAGCTACGCCTACGACGACGAGGGGAGTCGGGCCGAAAAGCGGCGGCTCATCGAGCGGGGAGTCCTGCGGTGCCCCCTGGGGGGATTGACCTCCCAGCGCCGCGCGGGGCTGCCGGGGGTGGCCAATACCCGCGCCTGCAATTGGAATCGTCCCCCCATCGACCGCATGGCGAACCTCAACCTGGAGCCGGGCGAGAGCCGCTTCGAAGAGCTCATCGCCCAAGTGGAGCGGGGGATCTACATGGAGACCAACCGCTCCTGGTCCATCGACGACTCCCGCAACAAGTTTCAGTTCGGCTGCGAATGGGGCCGACTCATCGAAGAGGGCCGACTCACCCGCGTGGTGAAAAACCCCAACTATCGGGGGATCTCTGAGAGTTTCTGGCGCAGCCTCGCTGGGGTGGGTGGGCCCGAGACGGTGGAGGTGCACGGCACCCCCAACTGCGGCAAGGGCGAACCCAACCAAGTCATTGCCGTAGGCCACGCCTCCCCGCCATGCCTGTTCCGGAATGTGGAGGTCTTTGGCGGGTGAGAGGGGAGCGGCAGGGCCACGACGGGGAGATGATGGAGTGCACCTTCGGGTGGATCGCCGATGCGCTGGGGCACCTCACCCGGGGCGAGGAGATCTGCCTGCTTGCCTTTCAGGGCGAGGTCAGCCATTTCTGCCGCTTCAACCGCGGCCGGGTGCGCCAGGCCGGTCATGTGCACCAGCTGGGGGCCTCATTGACCCTGGTGGATGGAGAGCGCCAGGTCAGCCTGAAGCTGCGCTTGACGGGCGAGGCGGCGCTTGACCGCGCCACGTTGGAAGCGGCGCTGGAGCGACTGCGGGGCTATCTGCAGCGGGTTCCGGAAGACCCCCACCTGTGCTTCGCCCGCGAGGTGCGCAGCTCGCGGCAGGTGGACGGGACGGAGCCGCCGGACCCACTGGGGATCACCGGCGATATCCTCGATGGCGCCTGCGGCCACGATTTCGTGGGCATCCTGGCCACCGGGAGTCAGTACGCGGGCTTCGCCAACTCCCTCGGCCAGCGCAACTGGCATGCCACCGGCAGCTTCAACCTGGAGTGGAGTCTTCACGCCGAGGGGGACAAGGCGGTGAAGCGGCAGTACGCCGGGACGATGTGGGATGGCGCGCACTTCAGAGCCCAGCTTCACGACAGTGCCGAGCAACTGCAGCTGATGCGGCGCGCTCCGGTTGCCCTGACGCCTGGGGAGTACCGGGTCTATCTCGCCCCCTCGGCTCTGGCGGAAGTGGTGAGGATGCTCTGCTGGGGCGGATTCAGTGCCCGGGCCCATCAAACCAAGAGCAGCCCACTGCACCGACTGGCGGGCGGCACCGCATCGCTCTCCCCCTTGGTGAGCCTGGCCGAAGACCTCGCCGGGGGAATGGCCCCAAGCTTTCAGGAGAGGGGGGTCATCAAGCCGCCCCGGGTGGAGCTGATCACCGCCGGCCGCTACGGCGAGCCGCTGGTCGCCCCGCGCAGCGCGGCCGAGTACGGCATGCGCACCAATGGGGCGGAGCCCGATGAGAGCCCCGTCAGCCTCGAGATGGCCCCCGGGGCGCTCCCCGCGTCCGAAGTGCTGGCCCAGCTGGGCGACGGCCTTTACCTCAACAACCTTTGGTATCTCAACTGGTCCGACCGCAACAGCGCCCGCATTACCGGCATGACCCGCTTCGCCTCCTTCCTGGTGAAAGGGGGCGAGCTGCAGGGCCCCATTCAGGTCCTCCGCTTCGATGACAGCGTCTACCGCCTGCTCGGCAGCGCCCTGGAAGCACTCAGTGCAGAGCGGGAGCTCATCATCGACACCGCCAGTTATGAAGCGCGCTCATTCCGCACTATGCGCCTGCCCGGCGCCCTGATCGGGGCCATGCGCTTTACCCTCTGAGCCCCGCCCAAGGCGGTGTTCGCCAAGCGTCTAGCCCCCGTTTCTCACCGAAAACCCGTAACGAGCGCACCGAGTGGCCGGTAGAGTCCAGGCACACGGAGGAGTTGGCGACGAAGGCAGAGTCGACACGATGTGGAGGAGCCAAACCCGAGTAGGTCTGGAAGATGCCAGCCAGTCGGCGCCGTCTGGGGGCGTCGTCTCGCTTTCGGCCCTCGTTGAAAGTAGCAGTACAGATGCTACTTTAAATAACGAGGTGCGCCCCATCGGCGCGCGAGGGGGACGGATGGATCAGGCGATCACAGGCGAAGACGTGACCAAAGCCAAACTCCCGCATGAACTCTTTCTCATCAACCTGATCTTCAATCACGTCTTCCTCTTCATCGTGACCATCAGCGCCGCATCGCTTCAGTTCCTGGTGCTCATCGTCCCCCTTCTTTCGGTTGCGATAGTGGGCTACACGGTGTGGGGAGCGAAGCGTTCGCGTCGCAACGCCCCGTGGTTCGTCCGCTGCCACTGGCAGGTGGCGGCATGGCGCAGTCTGCTCTTCGTTGCCATGTGGCTTGTGCTGGCCCTGCTGGGCGCAGGGGTCTTTCTGCTCTCCGGCGGAGAGTTGAAGCCGCCCCATTACGCCATTGGCGGCATCACCTTTCTCCCCATCATGGGAACCATGCTGGTGCTCATCCTCCTGGAATCCGAAGCGATGCATCAGGCACACAATCGCGCCCTGCCCCGCTGGATGAGCGCACACTGCCGGCGCCGGGCCGAGCAGTAGCCCAACCGTCCAATTCATGTGAGGAGCGAGCGATGATCCAGGTCGATCAAAAGACAGTGACCACCTGTGAGGAAGGCTATCTCATCGATCCCGAAGCGTGGGAACCTGCCGTGGCCCGTGCACTGGCCCACACCGAGGGGATTGAATTGAGCGAACTGCACTGGAAGGTGCTCCAGTTCATGCGTGATTACTTCAACGAGCATCAGATCGCCCCCGACGCCCGCTTTGTGATCAAGCACCTGGCCGAGGATCTGGGGCTGGGGCGCGAGGCGCGCAGCGAACTGTTTCGCCTCTTCCCCTACGGCTATGTGCAACAGGCCTGCAAGATCGCCGGCATGCGCCGCCCGCGCGCCTGGAGTACGGGTTAGTGGGCGGGCCGTGCCCGGGGGCCGATGAGGGGGACTCCCTGGCAGAAGCCGTTCGCCGGGCCTGTATCCAGGCGGCGATCGCAGGCTATCGGGAGGCGGCCCTCAGCGGCCTGTGCCACGCGGGGCCCTGGAGGCGGCTCTCGGCGCCATGGAGATGCTCGACCTCTCCGGGTTGGTGGGGCCAAACAACGCCGGATCACCCCAGGACCAGGGGCCGGCGCGGCCCGGGGACGCGACCCGCCCGTAGGGGTCACGAGCCCGCACCCAACCCCGCCGCTGCGGGACGGCTACAACCGAAGCGACTTCGTCACTCCAACCCTAGACGCTGGCGCAAGGCCACCACCCGCCTGGGCACCGACTCGGCGTGCCCCTCCACTTCGGAGAGCCGCCCCTGAAACAGACGGACCTCTCCGGCATCCACCTGCTTGAGCAAGCGGTCGAAAATGGAGTTGACCTCGCTCTGCTCCAGGGCCACCGTGGTGGCGAGAGCCTCTTCCAGAGAGATGGTATCGATGCGGCCCCTGAGTTCGCGCAGCCGGGTGAGGATCGCCCGGATTTCCGGATCGCGGATACTTGGAATGAACTGCAGACGCGGATGGAGGACCACGCCGAAGCGGCACAGCTGCATCACCTCCCCGTGCTCTCTCTCCTCCTCCTGAAGGTCCCGGAAGAACGCAGCCACCTCGGGCTGCGCGGCGAAACGCTCGGCCAGCCGTCCGTAGATCTGCGCCACACGATACTCGATAAGCGCAGCCAGCCGATAGGCCCGACCGACATCACCGGGAAAGGCAAAACCGTGGGCTTCGTAGTGGTCGACCACCCGCTCCAACAGGCTCTTTTTGTCGGAGACGAGCGTACCGAGAGAGGCGGCGAGACCAAAGAACCTGACCACTTCGGCGGGGTGTTTAAGGCAGTAACTGCGGTCGATCAGCCTGCTCACTGGACACCTCCGGAAAACGGAATAGGGTGCGTTGAGAACTAATCGGGACAGCGCGGATGTCTGTCGGGAGAAGGGAGGATAAACACCCTTCCCCAGCAAGTCCACAGAGTGTTCGTGGTCATCGGCGGGGATGTAACCTGGAGCGGATAACCCAGCTCCGGCGTTGGAGAGCGTTTACCGAGTGCGCCCGGCGCCTCACGCCTCGAGATTGTAGCGCTTGACCTTCCGCCACAGGGTCGAGCGGTCGATGCCCAGGATTTCGGCCGCCAGCGTGCGATCGCCCTGGGTCTCGCGCAAGGTCTTGCGGATGAACCAGGTCTCCAGCGACTCCAGGCTCTGTGGCGGAATCTGCGCGCCCGAGGCGCCCTTCCCCTCGGGGACGGCAGTGAAGTGCGGCGGCAACAGCTCAAGGCCGACCTGATCGCCCTCACAGAGAATGACCGTGCGCTGCATCGTGTGCTCCAGTTCCCGCACATTGCCGGGCCAGTCGTGACGCATGAGGGCGGCCAGGGCCTGGGTGGTGAGGCCGGTGACCGACTTGTGGTACTGGCGGGCGAATTTATTCACAAAGAAGTAGGCCAGCAGTGGAATGTCTTCGCGACGTTCGCGCAGGGGCGGGATGGCCACCTCCATCACCATCAGGCGATAGTACAAATCCTCACGGAACTGGCCATTCTCGATGAGTTCCCCCATGGCGCGGTTGCTGGCGGCGAGGATGCGCACGTCCACGTAACGGGGTTCGGTCTCCCCCATGGGGTAGAAGCCCCCATCCTGCAAGACGCGCAGCAACTTGGCCTGCAGGGAGAGCGACGCGTTATTGATCTCATCGAGAAACAGGGTCCCGCCATTGGCTGTATCAAACAGCCCCGGCTTGTTGCGGTCGGCGCCGGTGAACGCCCCCTTGCGGTAGCCGAACAGTTCGCTCTCGATGAGGTGCTCGGGGATGGCGGCGCAGTTGATGGCCACGAAGGGGCGCTCGCGGCGGTTGCTGGCGGCGTGGATCTGGCGGGCCACCACCTCCTTGCCGCTGCCGCTCTCGCCGGTGATGAGAACGCTGCAGTCGTAGTCGGCCGCCGCGCCGATCATCCGGCCGACGCGGGCCATGGCCGGCGATTCGCCGATGAATCCACCCTCTTCCCACAGCCGCCTGCGGGCCCGCAGGCGCCGGTTTTCGCGCCCGAGCAGATGGTGCTCCAGGGCGCGCTCCACCGTGCAGCGCAGCTCGATGTTCTCGAAGGGCTTGCGAAGATAATCGAAGGCCCCATTCTTGAAGGCCTCAATGGCGGAATCCACGGAGGCATAGCCGGTGATCAACACCACCTGGGTGAGGGGTTCACGGGCCTTGGCAAAGCTCAGCACATCCAGGCCGCTGAGGCCCGGCATGCGCAGATCCGTGACCACCACCCCCACCGGTCGGCTCTCCAACACACCATGGGCCTCCTCGGCGTTGCGTACACAGACTACCTCGGCCTGGGTTTTTAACGGCTCGAGCACACTGACAATGAGCCCGCGCATGTTGTCGTCGTCCTCGGTGACCAAGATCACCGGGCGCCCGGCATCCTCCGGCGCGATCACCGCTTCGCTCACTGCGCTCATGCCACCACTCTCCCGGGGTCGACGGCGGGGAGGCGCAGGATGAAGCGCGCCCCCTCGGTGAAGTTCGGGTCATGACGGATGTCGCCCCCGCGGCGCACCATCATGGCCTGGCTGATGGACAGCCCCAGACCGCTGCCCTCGCCCACCCGCTTGGTGGTGAAGAAGGGATCGAAGATGCGCCCGCGCACCTCGGCCGGGATCCCCGGCCCGTTGTCCTCCACCTGAATGAGCGCGAAGCCGTTGTGGTCGTTGCGCGCGGCGATGCGGATGCGCGGCGCGTCCACCCCGTTCACCGCCTGGATGGCGTTGAGGAGCAGGTTGGTGAGAACGATATCGAGCTGGCCGCAACCGCCATCCACCAGCAATTCGCCGGGGGGTAGATCCAGCTCCACGTGGGTGTTGTAGCGCTTGAGCTGGCAGGTGATGAAGGTATCGATCAGCTCACGAATGAAGAGGTTCACATCGCACACATCACCGCTGCAGGGGTCGCGGCGTGCGTAGTTGAGCAGTTCGTGAACGATGCGTGCGCAGCGCTTGGTCTCCTCACCGATGATGGCGGCGTGGCGCGTAAGCGTCTCATCCCCGCCCGCGGCATCCCGCAACAGCTGGGAGTAGCCGAGGATGTTTCCCAGTGGCGTATTCAGCTCGTGAGCCACCCCCGCCGCCAACTGCCCCATGGCCACGAGTTTTTCACGGGTGGCGACGCTGTCCTGCAGCTGGCGATAGTCGGTGATGTCCTGGGCGGTGATGACCGCGCCCATGTCGGTCTCGTGCTCGGTGAGGAACGCCAGATTGAGGCTGAGCCAGTGCTCGCGTCCACCGATGGGAACGGCGATCTCCTGATTGCGCAGCGGATGCTTGTAGAGAAAGGCATCGCGCAACACCTCGCGATCGCGCTCGTTCAGCTGCAGCAGCTGAAACAGATTCAGCCCGGGGATCTGCTCCTGGCGCAGGCCGAACAACTCCTCCGCGGTCTTGTTGACGCCGGAGATCTGCAGGTCGTCGGCAATGTGCAGCAGCGCACCCGGCAGGCTCTGCAAGATCGCGTTGATCTTGTTGCGCTCCTTCAGGACCCGGGCCTGACACTCTTCCACCGTGGCGAACATCTGCCGCAAGGTGGCGACGGTCCGGTTGTAGTCGTCAGTGACCTCACCCAGGAGCCGATCGCTGCCAGGCTGCAGATCGACCGGTTCAAGCAGCCCCTCCTGGGCCCGCTGGAAGCTTTGGCGCAGGCGGTGCAGGCCCCGCCGATAGCGCAACAGCGGCAGAGCTGCGCCGCCAATGACGAGGAGGGCCAGGGAGGTGAGCAACTCGGGAGAAGGCGCGGTGCCCCACACGGGGACGGCCACCATCGCGAGCACTGCGCCGGCGGCACCCGCGATCGCCGGGCCCCAACCCGGAATGTGATGATGCAGCGTCATTCGAATCACTGCGCTCGCGCCCCTCCCCCCGAAGTTGCAAGCAAGGCCGGGATCGAGATCCCGGCCGGTCGGCGATCAGAAGATCATCTGGAAGCCCAGCGTCACCTGGTTGTGATCGCGTAGTGCGACGTTGGTCGGATGGTCCATGTCGAAATCCACGCTCATGTATTCACCCGTGAATTTGAGCTTTTGGCCATCCAGGTAATAGTTGAAGCCAACGCCCACCTGGTTTTTATCGAGCAGACCGCTGTCCAGGTTGTAGTCGGCATTGTCATAACGAGCGAACAGCTGCAGCCTGCCCATGCCAACCTTGTTAGGGAGAAGATACCCTATTTTGGCGTAGTAGGCATCCAGCTCCGTGGTCATGGGCAACAGCGGATCGGGATCGGCGTTGACGGCATTGCCCACGCTGTAGTCGAAGACCGCCGCCGAGGCGGTGAAGGTGCCCGCCGCGGTGGGGTACTCCAAGAAGAAATCAGCCGTGGTCGCCTCATAGTCCTTCTTCTCGGTTCGCGGGCCGTTGAAATCGGCATAGGCCACATCAGCTTGGGTGTCGTAGGCCACCCCCACCGTGAAGACCTTGCGAGTTCCCAGATAAGTGCCGCGGTAGCCATAATCGAACTCCGGCTCCCAAGGGCTCCAGTGCAAACGTGCGGTGAGGCGGGGCGCATCCTTGGCCACATTGTCGCCCTCGCGACCGTCGGCCAACATGACCCGATACTGAACGGCGCCGTCCCCCAAATTGCCCCACAGCGCCACGCCCGTGTCGCGGGTGCCGGCAAAGGGGGTGAACGAGACCTCGCTGCGGTCCAGGGTCAGCGGTTCGAGGCACGCCTCCAGGTTTTCGCGGGAGAAGGTGTTCTTGAAGCGCCCGGCAATGATCCGCAAGGGGTCCGACAGATCGAGGGTGACATAGGCATCGCGATAGAAAACGCTGCGGTCGTCGTTGCCGTCCTTGCTGTCGCTGCCCGCCTCCAACTGGGCGTAGAACCCGACGTAGTCGTTATACTGCCCGGTGAAGGTGATTCGGTTGCGGCGCAGGAAGAAATCGGTCTGATCCCCCGAGTCGTTGGCCGAGGTAAAATCCTGATTCTGCAGCCACATCTGCAGGGAGTAGTTGACCGAAATGTACCCCTCGTCACCGAACGGGATGGACGGGCCGGCCGCCGCCACCCCCGGCAAGCCGACGACCACCGCGCCGGCGAGCCAGCGGCGATATCTCTTCCTTTCGAGTGAACTTTTTCTCATTCTAGTTACCTCCCCCCATCACGCTCACATAACGGGCCACCTTCTCGCCCGCATCCTCCGCATGGCACCCGGCGCAACTTTCCGTCGGGTGGTTCTGCGGCTTGCCGATCAGCTTGTTATGGGCCATCTCCTTGCGAATAATGCGCGGGTTGCCGTTATGGCATCCGGCGCAAGAGTTGTTGACCGAGCGGTGTTCAGCATGCCAGGGCGCCGCGGCGGCATCCTCGTTGGGGGCCGCGGCGCGGGTGCCGTTGTGGCATTTGAAGCAGCTGGAAGCGCCCAGACCGCAGGCGTTGGCCACGCCGATGATGCTAAAGGCGCTCTGCCCCTCGGCGATGGTGGCGAGACTCTCCCCACCCCAACCGTTGTCCGTCGCCACCGGCTCAAGCGCAGAGGGCAGTGACTGAAACACGGCCGCTCCCACCCCCACAACGGCGAGGGCGACGACGGCCACACCTACCTTACCTATCTCGCGTGCTGCACGTTTGAAGATGCTCCCCATATCACTCGTCTCCTTTGGTCTTGTCGTCGTTTGTAGATTCGGGACTTGGTCGTTCCCGCTTCTGTGGATTCCACTCCCACCGCCGCCGAGCCTGCCTGATGTCTTCTTCCCCCAGGCCGTCATTGCACATACAGGCGGGGCCGCCACGGAACTTCAGCCGGGAGCGTGGTGCGCCCTCTGCCGCCCGTGCCGGCGCAGACATCGGGGCCAGCACCAAGGCCAATAACCCGGCAATCGCCGCTCGCCGATTCACTTTGCCGGGACTCCCTGGTTCACGATGTCATCCAGGCCGCGGCGGATGCGCAGCGCCTCGAACCGCGTGGCCCGCGCCTCCACAAGGGCCTGCTGCAGAGGCTTCAACGTCTCGGGGCCCATGCGATCGGCCTGTTGCAGGCTGGTGGCGAACACCCGCTCGTAATGCTCCCGCGGGGCCACGTCCATCACCGCCTCCAGGGACCAGCCGGCCGAGGCAGGGGCGTCGAATGGCACCTCGAACTCAAACTGCCCCCCTGCGGCGATGCGGGTGTCGAACTCCTCGCGGGTGATCCCCACATCCACCTGCCAGCCGATCACCTCCTCACCCAACAGCCGCCGCTCGCCCTCCGGCCCGTTCAGGAACAGGCGCAGGTACACCTTCGGCACCATGTAGGTGGGGAAGTGGTGGCCAGCCCCCACGTTGCGGACAACTGCGCGGGCAAGAGAACGCCCTCCTTCGTCCACTGCCGCAAGCTCCAGCATCACCGCCGAACGCACCGTCTCTGGATCGTGAATTCCGCGAAACAGGTGTTGGCGGTCGGGCATGTGACACTGCTGGCAACTCTGCCGGTCGGCAAAGTCGCTGGCCTGCCATTGGGCGAAGGTGTCCTCTTGCAGCTTGCCGGCCAGTCGCGGGCCGTCCTCCGGGAACTGATGGCAGCCCGCGCAGAACCGGCTGTCCTCGAAGGCGCGGTGGGCGGTAAACCCGCCGTGGGCCGGAGGCTCTGCCGCCTTCCCTTCCCGCCGCGGCGGGCCGAAACGCTCGTGGCCCCGCACGTGACACACGGCACAGGCCACCCCTTGCTGATGGAGGTCCTGCGGCACATACGCCGGGCGGACCTGCTTCGGCGCGGCCGACCAACCCCGCTCCAGCGCCACCAGGGCCTTCTGCTCGGCCAAGGGGGCGTGGCACTGCAGGCAGCGGTTCGCCTGCTCCTGATCCATCAGGGTCAGTTGCCACTGGATCCCCGGCCCCATGGCCTGGCTGTGCAGACTGCCCCGCCAGGCGCTCAACTGCTCCTGGTGGCAGTTGCCACACGCCTCGGCACCCAGGGACGCCTCCAGGACCGAAGCGTCCCCCCTCGCCGCCCCCTGGGGAGGAAGGGGATGGTTCCAGTGTTGTGCCAGAAATCGCTCCACTGAGGCCTCCGCAAGCTCATCTCCGGCCGTGGACTGCCCGCCGCGGAGCTGCCACAGCAGGACTCCGACCAGGAGCACGGCAATGGATGTGATGACGTAGCGTTTCATGCCCGGATGGGGCGGGCCGCCGGGGCCCGCCCCCACTGCTCAGCCGCCGCAGGGATTGGTCGGCAAGGTGACCCCGCCGCCACTGCTGCCGCCGCCATCGCTCGTGCCGCTACTCGAGCCGCCGGAACTCTCCACGGTGACGCCCTTATAGGCCCTATCCTCATCGATGATGGCGTTGGTGCTCGCGGCGTAGGCGTTGACGACGGAACGGGGGGCGACGTTGGCCGAGTCGCTGGCCACGCGGAACATGCCCCACTCGGGTTTGTCCGTGCGCCAGGGGGAGTCCCACGGCAGGATGGGGTTACCGCTGCTGTCGGCGACGTTCGCCAGGGAGTGCCACTCGGTCATGGCACCGTCATAGAAGCGGGTGGGAACGCCAAGTATCGCGGCAGCGGCAAACCCGGTGACCATGGCGCGCATGGTCGTCTCGCAGTAGGTGTACACCATGTCGCCGGGTTGGTAGGCCTTGCCGGCGCCGACCCCCTGCAAGGTGGCATCCACGAAGCCCGTCTCATCGACAGTCTCGCCGTTCAGGTAGGCTTGGAGGGCAGACTTGGGTTTGTAACTGTAACCGGCGCTCGTATCGACCAGGTTGGTCCAGGCGAGCAGCAGGGCGCCGTTGGGGTGGCCTTGGGTGGCGCCGTTGTTGCGGAAGTCGTAGTCATCATTGGGGCTGTATTCGTCGCTATCTCCCTTCTGACCCGGCACGTAACTGGATGACGGAGGAATGGCGCTCGAATCGACGCTGCTGGGTAGATTGTTCCCACGTGCATCCCAGATGAACACCCCATCCCCGAGCAGATTCACATCCTGTGTCGGCACCACCGCCATCATGTCCTCCACGGTGGCCTGCAGGGCGAAGTTGATCTCGGGCAGGTCCTTGACGCTCGCGGTACCGCTCATCGGCGGCACGCTGGCGGCTGCCGCAAAGGCCTCGGCGCCAAGGGCGTTCTCGCCGATCCACTGGTTGCCGCCGTTCAGCATCGCCACGTGCTCCTTGGGTGTCCCCCAGTAGCGGAACATGTACCAGCACCGCCCCGCGCTCATGATCGCACTCCCGGCCGCTCCCATGGCGCAGACGATCATGTCTTTGGCCGGGTCGATGTCGTATTTGGCCAGGAAGGTGTCCATGGAACGTCCGCTGGGGACCATGGTGCGGGTCTCGATCACCCCGTTGGAGCGGGTCTCGGTCCACTCGCTGGCTTGGTAGGTGAACACGTTGGTGTTATCCGGCTTGATGAACTCATAACCCGCCTCGCCCTTGGAGGCTTGGAGAATCACCAGCTTACCGGTGACGCCGGCGGGTTTGTTGTTGGCCCAGTCCGCCATCCAGCGCTTGAGGGTCTTGCCGGTGATCAGTCCATTGACATTGTTGTCGTAGTTATCATCGGAGACCTGGACCAGATCGGCCGCCCCACGTACGGGCGCTTCCGCAGCCGGGTCCCGGTAGGTGTCGTCCTCGCTGCCGCAGCCGCTCAGAACCAGTGTGGCGAGGAGGGTCAGGCCTGCCGACCTCCCGCGCAGTTTTGCTGTTTTGGTATTCATTGTGTCACTCATCCCATCTCCTCCATCACCTCGCATCGGCCCCATCCCGTTGTTTCTATTTGAAGATCACCGGGAGCAGCCCTTCACTGATCAGGTCGAGCATGCGTTCGCTCTGCGACCCCTCGCACTCCTCCACAATGCAGCCGGCCGCGCGGAGCGCCTCCCCAAGACGCGCATCGAAGCTGTCGCTGCGGGTGGCATGTTTCACCAACAAGAAACTTTTTTCGTTCATATCACGTACACCGCATCAGCATTGATCACCCCTGCGGCCACGCGGCCCATGCCCTCATGCGTGGAGGCATCGACACGCTCCACCGGAACCTCGGCGAAGTCGAGCGCCTCCAGGTGCTCTTCCGCGTCGCCGTCCAGCTCACCGCAGACCATCACCTGCACGGGGTCGTCGAGCAGCGTCAGCCCCGCGGCCATGCGCAGCGCCTCGGTGCGGCGGTCAAGCGCGATCACGAGTATCTGTTTCGTCATGGTTACTCCTTCAAAACACCGCCACCTTGTCGCACCAGTGCACCAGCTCGGCGTCCTGGTACTGGCCGCCGATGATCACCGGCCCGGCTATCACCGGGGGGATCTCCATCCCGTAGCGCTCGACACTGAGTTCGCACACGGCAAGCCAGCTCTTGCCACTGCGAACCAGCGCCTGCAGTTGCGCATCCTCAAGGGCACGCACCCCCGAATCGGTGAGAAAGCAGCGCAACTCCCACCCCCGCTCCGAAGCGGCCCCCATGAGGTTCACCGCATCCTGGACACGGTTGGCCTCGGTCACCACGATTCCCAGCTTCACGGCGTCAGCCCTTCTGGATCTTCCAGGAGAACGAGCCGCCCGCATCCTGCCGCTCGACGATGTCGTTGCCCTCGCCCTCGCACATGGCGAGGATGGATTCACCGGAGGAGGGATTGTCGAAAATCAGTGTCAACACCTCGCCGCTGGCCATCTTCTGCAACGCCTTTTTGGTATACATCTGCGGGTGGGGACAGCTGTAGCCCCGCACATCCAGGGAGTAGCTTCCGTCGCCGGTTTGCTCGAATTTCACAGCCATCAGTTGACTCCTTCTGTTGACAATCGTGTGTTAGAGGTCGAATTCGCCGTCGCGGGAGGTACGCCACTCCAGCCAGGCATTGAATGCCTTCACACCCAGGTAACCGCCGCCCACCATCCCGGCCAGGAACACCCAACCGCTCAGGTCGCCGTTGGTCACGGTGGCGAAGAAGGCGCCGATGTTGCAGCCCATGCCGATGCGGGCGCCGATCCCCATCAAGGTGCCGCCGATGAGGGCAAAGACCGCCGTCTCCATACTCGGCAATTTCCACTTGAACTCCCGACGCATGTGGGCCATCACCGCGGCGCCGAGAATGATGCCGATGGACATGAACCCGGGGGCGTTGAGCAGGGGATTGGGCAGGCCGTTCTCCAGGCCGAAGAAGATGTTGTCCATGTTCTCCGCACCCAGCTTGTTCAGCACCCAGCCGCCCCACTGGGCCTCCTGGGTGGTGATGTACCAGTAGCCGGGGTCAAAGACGGTGCCCTGCAGAGAGAGGCCGTTTTCATAGCCCATGTCTGCGAGCAGTTCGCCAAAGTTGAAGATCTGGTAATGGTCGCGCATGGCGCCAGTGATCCACATCTGAAGACCGGCGAAGATGCCCAGGCCGGCGCCGGCGATGGCGGTGCTCTTGGAGGAGGTGATCATCGCCCAGATCCCACGCGCATGCTGGGTGAGGGTCGGTGTCTCAATCTTCTCGCGGCGCAGGTAGCTGCGACGGAAGTAGAGCATGTAAAGACCAATCAGCAGCACGGCCGAGGGAATAATGGCCGAGAGTAAGGCGTTGGCCACGAAAGCCCCGGCGATGCCGTCCATGCCGAGGGTCTCGGCCACAGTGGTGCCCTTCAGGTCCCAGATGTAGCCGGCGATGAACTGATCGAACCACCCCTCCGTAACGGAGAGTTCAGCGGGCATATCCTTGGCCGCGGCGGAGGCGGTCCAGGCGGCCGGCACCAGTTTGTCGAACCAGCCGCCGGCGGCCACCACCATCGCCTGGGAGAAGGAGATGGCAAACAGCACCAGCATGGAGCCCACGTTGCCTTCACCGGCCTTGTAGAGGGAGCCCGAGGCGCAGCCGCCGGTGAACACCATGCCAAAGCCGAAGATAAGCCCGCCGATGATCACATGCCAGCCGAAGGGATGGGGCGCAAAGGTGCTGAACCCGGTGGCCTGCACCGTCGCCGCGGTGAGGGAGAACAGTGCCACCGCGATGAGCATCCCCACCGCCATACGCGGTACTCCCACCGCGAAGAGGTCCCGCACCGCCGAGGCCATGCAAAACCGCCCGTACTGGAGAAACAGCCCATAGATCACGCCGAACCAGGCGTAGATGAGCAGGTAGATGAAGCGGCTGTCCATGCTGAGGGCCACGATGGAGCCCACCACCACCACCGCCACGATGGACAGCGCCGATCGGATGTTGTCCTGACTCAGGCCGCCTGCGGCCATGGTCTTGCCTTGGAGTACGTTTTGTTCGCTCATAGCCAACCTTCGCTTCGTTGTTATTCGGTCCAACCGGCTGCCGTGCGCAAGGCTCTCAGATCCCCTTGCGCATGTAGACACGCCAGCAGTCCTCCTCCTTTACTGTTGCGAGATGCGTCCCGCAGAGGGTGAACATCAGGGCCGGCAAGGTCTCCACCGTGGCCGGGTTGTCGGACAGCAACTCCACCACCTCGCCCTCTTGCAATTGCCCCATCACCTTGAGGGTGAGGAGCTGGGGCCGCGGGCAGGCCGCCCCCAGGCAATCGAGGGTGCGGGCGATGGTCACCCTGCCGGAGGGCAGTACCACCACCCGTGGCGCCTCCGACACCGCGCCCTGCAGCCCCTTGCCAAGCCAGCGCCCAATCCATTTCACGCCCATGCCGTTCCCCCTCCGCGTGTTCGTGCAGACCATTGCAGATTCCATGCCACGGGCCTATTGCCGGCAATTTCAACGAGTTAACGCGTGAGCGTCATGAAGTGGGCAACGCAAGATGCAACGCCCAGCGCCCTGCAAGGGGGGTGTATTGCAATTTGCAATGGGGGAGCACGCCTTTTCCGCAGAGATGACTCGGCCCGCACTGCCCGCGTTTCTCACCGGGGACCGTAGCGAGGGCGCCGAGGCCGGTAGGTTCCACGCGCACGGAGTGTTTGATGCGACGTGCGGTTTCACCCAGTGTTGGTCTTTCGTATCATGCCCGTTTCGACGATCTCCACTTCGCGCCGTGTCTCTCACCGCCTTCGCCCACATCAATGCCGACAAGTCCGTGCTTTATCGGCGGATCATGGCGGCGTTTGCCGACGCCAAGGCGCACTTCATCGTCCACCTGCGGCCGGAGGACGTGGCGGAGCGGCTGAGTCACGGCATTACCGTCGAGGAGGTCCAGGCGGCGCTGGCCCAGCTCACCGGCTGGGGCAATCTGCAGGCGGAGCCCGACACCAGCCGCGTCACCTCGGTGGAGGACTTCTACCGGGCCCGCTTTCTCTACCAGATCACCCGCGAGGGCGAGGCAGTGGAGCAGGCGCTACGCACCTTCGAGGAGGTGATGGGGCGGCGCGGGGCGCTGCAATCGGTGGCGCTGGAGGAAATCCGCACCCACATGCGGGCCCTGCTGCCGCTGGCCCGTAGCGGGGAGCCGGACCCGGGCCGTGTCACCCTGCTGCTGCGCGATCTGTCGCGGGTGTTCGGCGACCTGGCCGAGAACGCCCGCGCCTTCATGGCGGGCCTGGGGCGCAGCGTCGACCTGCGCGAGGGCGAGCGGGAGGCGTTCCTGCTCTACAAGGAGCGGCTCATCGGCTACCTGGAGCGTTTCCTCGGCGAACTGGTGGTAGCGGCGGCCGAGATCGGCGCCCTGGTGCGCGAGCTCGACGGGCCACCCATCGAGGGGCTGCTGCGCATCGTCGCCGAGCGCGACGCCCGGGACGCCGCCCCGGACCCGGAGGCGGACGGCGGGGCGCGGGAGTTTGAACGGGCACTGGCGAACTGGCTGGCCCACTGGGAGGGGCTCAAGGGCTGGTTCGTCGGCACCCCGGGCCACCCCTCCCAGGAGGCGCTGCTGCGCGGCCGGGCGCGCAAGGCGATCACCCAGCTGATGGAGACGGTGGTGCGCCTGAACGAACGACGCCTCGGCCGGAGCGACCGCTCGGCGGACTTCCGTGCCCTCGCCCGCTGGTTCAGCGAATGCGAGAGTGACGCCGACGCCCACCGGCTGTGGCGCGCCGCCTTCGGTCTCGCACCGGCGCGGCACCTGACCGTCGATCCGCAGACCCTGGCCGCCTGGGAGGAACAGCCGGTGCCGCCGGCGACGCCCTGGGCCGAGGCCCCGCCGCTGGCGATCAGCCCGCGGCTGCGTGCCACCGGCAGTTTCCAACGTCGCGGCGCCGCCGCAAAGGTGCGCCGCCACCGGGACGAGAAGGCGGAGTTGGCCCGCCGGGTTGCCCGCGAGGCGGAGCAGACCCGCCGGGCCCGCGCCCGGCTGGCGACCGGCCAGCCGACCCGGCTTTCCGACCTGGGCGAGCTGGACGCGGACAGCTTCGGCCTGTTCCTGCTCTTGCTCGGCGAAGCCCTCTCCTCGGCCGCCGGGCCCGATCTGCCGGTGGAGACGGTGACCGGTGACGGCAGCCTGCGGGTGCTGCTGGAGCCGCTGGAGACCGACAGCGAGGCGGCGGTGGTCACCCCCCTCGGCACCCTGCGCGGACGCGATTACCGCATCTGCATCACGGATCTGGAGAGCTGATGGCCGACAGCCTCGACGACGTGCTTGAGCGGAACCGGATCGACGAGCGCCGGCGCGCCCTGCGCGCACTGCTGCTGCAACCACTCCTGGAGAGCCACGCCCCGGCCTTCACCCTGGTGCGCCGTCACGGGGAGTGGCTGCGCGAGTGGCTGGCGCGGGAGACCGGCTGGGTGCTCCAGGTGGAGGGCGACTTCGCGCGCCTGCACAAGGCGCCTGCGGACCACGTCGACACCTCCCGCGGCGCCCCCCCACACCACCGAAGGGCCGGCACGCCCCCTTTCGACCGGCGCCGCTACGCCCTGTTCTGCCTGGCGTTGGCGGACCTGGAGCGGGGCGAGAGCCAGATCACCCTGGGCAACATCGGCAACGCGGTGGTGAACGGCGCCGCCGACCCGGCACTGCTCCGCGCCGGGCTGCGCTTCGAACTGGAGGGGCGCGACGAACGCCGGGATCTGGTGGCGGTGGTACGCCTGCTGATCGAGCTGGGGGTGCTGAGCCGGGTGGCGGGCGACGAAGAGGCCTATATCGCCGCGGGCCGTGACGTGCTCTACGATGTGGACCGTCGGATCCTCGCCGCGCTGCTGGTCACCGCCCGCGGCCCCTCGCTGATCCCCGCCGACGAACTCCCCGAAGGGACCGTGGCGCGCATCGCCGCGGTCACCGCCCGCTATGTCCCCGACACGGCCGAGGCGCGCAACCGGGAGCTGCGCCAACGGCTCACCCGCCGCCTCCTCGACGACCCCGTGGTCTACTGGCGCGAGCTGGAAGAGGACGAGCGCGCCTACCTGACCCATCAGCGCGCCGCCATCGCGCGGCGCATCGAGGAGGCCACCGGCCTGGTGGCGGAGGTGCGCGCCGAGGGCCTGGCGATGGTGGACCCGGTCGGCGACCTGACCGACGAGCGGATGCCGGCCGAGGGCACCGAGGGGCACATCACCCTGCTGCTCGCCGAGCACCTGGCCGCCGTCGGCCCGCAGACCCGGGCCGGCCTGGAGGCGCGGGTGCGCGGCTGGGCCACCGAATACGGCCGCTACTGGAAGAAGGCGGCGCGCGAACCGGGCGCCGAGGCGGCCCTGGTGGAGCAGGCGCTGGAGCGGCTGGAGGCGTTGCGCCTGGCAGCACGCGACAGCGCTGGGGTGAAGCCGCTGCCGGCCATCGGCCGCTTCAAGCTGGAGGCGGCCCGAACCCACGACGGCCGAACGCTGGAGGAGACCGGATGAGTCCGCTGCCGCAACCCACCCGCTCCCGCTGGCAGCCGCTGCGCACCGGCCTGGTCGACCTCTTCTATTACGACGAGGAGACCTTCGAGTTCCGCGACGGCCACCTGCTGCTGCGCGGCAACAACGGCACCGGCAAGTCCAAGGTGCTGGCCCTTACCCTCCCCTTTCTGCTGGACGGCCGGCTGACACCCGCCCGCGTCGAGCCCGACGGCGACCCGCACAAGCGCATGGAGTGGAACCTGCTGCTGGGCGGCAAATACAGTGAGCGGCTCGGCTACGCCTGGATCGAGTTCGGCCGCCTCGACGAGGCGGGGGAGCCCCATTACTTCACTGCCGGCTGCGGCCTCAAGGCGGTCACCGGGCGCGCTGTGCAGAGCTGGTTCTTCACCACCCCGCTGCGGGTCGGCGAGGCGCTGACGCTCATCGACGAGCATGACCGCACCCTGAGCAGGGAGCGGCTGAAGGAGGCCCTGGAGGGCCACGGGGAGTTGATCGACACGGCGGCACGCTATCGCCGCGCCCTGGACGAGACCCTGTTCCAGTTGGGCGAGGAACGCTACGAGGCACTGCTCAGCCTGCTGATCCAGCTGCGTCAGCCCCAGCTCTCCAAACGGCCCGACGAACGGGCCCTCTCCCACGCCCTGACCGAGGCGCTGCCGCCTCTGAGCCAGGCGGTACTCGCCGACGTGGCCGAGGCGTTCCGCAACCTGGACGCCGAACGGGAGGAGCTCGAATCGCTGCGCGAGGCGCAGGGTGCGGTCGAGGAGTTTCTGCATTACTACCGCGATTACACCCGCATTGCCGCCCGGCGCCGCGCCCGCGAGGTGCGCAGCGCCCAGAGCCGTTACGAAAAGAGCAGCGCCGCCCTGAGCGGCAAGCGCGACGAGTGGATCGCCGCCGGGACCGGGCAGAAACAACTGGAGGCCGACGGGCGCCGGCTGCGGGAGGCGCTGGCAAAAGCACGGGTCGAGGCCGAGATCCTGCGCGGCTCCGAGGAGATGCGCGACGCCCGCGAACTGAAGCGGGCCGAAGAGGCGGCCGAGCGCGAGGCGCGGGAGGTCCAGGTCCGGCTCGAGGAGGAGCGCCGCCTGAAGGGCGAGCTGCAGGGCAAGGCGGAACGGCTGCGGCGGGCCCGGGAACGTGTCGAGAAGAGCGCAGCCCGGCTCGAATCGGCGCGCGGCGAGCTGGGCGCGGCGGCGGAAGCCGCCGGGCTCGGCCCGCTCAACGGGCGCGTCACCGCCCCCCTCTGCCTGCCCAACGGCCCCGAACAGCCGGGCGACGCCCTGATCGACGCGGCCGATGCCCAACTGCGCGAGGCGGCGGCGAAACGCCGCGAGGCCATCGACCACCTGCAACGCCTCAACCGCGAGTGGCAACACGCGGAGAGCGAGCACACCACTGCCCGGGAGGCCTGGCAACACGAAGTGGACGCGGGTCGCCGCCTGGATGAGGAGCAGGCGGAGGCGGAGCTGGCTGCGGAGGCCGAGGGCGGCACGCTGGTGACCGCCTTCCGCCGCTACGCCGAGGGGCTGCGCGTGCTGGAAATGGCGGACCCGGAGGCGATCGCCGCCGAACTGGGCGACTGGGCGACGAGCCTCGACGGCGCCAACCCCGCCGCCGAAGCGGTGGACGAGGCATACCGGCTGCAGCTGCGCGCCATCGAGACGGAACGGGCGGAGGTTCGCAGCCGCCGTCAGGCACTGCAGGAGGAATGCGAGCAATGGCGGGCGGAGCGCCGGCGCCTGGAACAGGGCGAGCACACCCGCCCGCCGCGGCCCCATGTGCGCGACGAGGCGGTGCGCGCCGGGCGACCCGGTGCGCCCCTGTGGCAACTGATCGACTTCCGGCCCGGCGTGCCGCCGGAGCGGGCGGCGGCCGCTGAGGCGGCCCTGGAGGCCTCGGGACTGCTCGACGCCTGGGTGTTGCCCGACGGCGGGCTGCTGGCGCCGGAGACCTGGGACACGGTCCTGGTACCGGACACCCCGGCCCCGGCGCACCTGGGCGATATCCTGTGCCCGGCGGTGGACCGGAACGATCCGAACGCGGCGGCGCTGGATGACCTGGTACTGGAACGACTGCTGGCGGCCATCGGCTGGGGCGAATCGGCGCACCCGGCCTGGGTGGCGGAGAACGGCCGCTGGCGCCTCGGCCCCGCCCGCGGCGCCTGGGGCAAGCCGCGCGCCGAGTACATCGGCCTCGGTGCCCGCGAGGCGGCCCGCCGGCGACGCATCGCCGAACTGGAGGAGTGGGTTGCCGCCCACGAGGCGCTGCTCGCCGGGCTGGAGGCCGGGCTGCAACGGCTCGATGGCGAGCTGGAATCCGCCGATCGGGAGCGTGGCGCGCTCCCGGCGGACGCCGACCTGCGCGCAGCCCATGAGCGGGTTGCCCACCTTGCGGCGCGCCGCCGTCATCAGCAGGAGCGCATCGATCGGGCCGAGCAGAAATTGCACGCCGCCCGCGACCGGCTGCACGGGGCGAGCCGCGCCCGGGACGAGGCCGCGGCCGACCTCGGCCTGCCGATCGAAGCCGAGGCGCTCGCGGAACTGCGAGATGCCGTGCGCGACTACGCGGCAGCCGCGCAGGCCTTCTGGCCGACCCTGCGCGAGCACTGGCAAAACCGTGCCGCGCTGGCCGAGGTGACCCGCGACGTGGCCGAAACCCACAAGCGCCGGGAGGCGCAGCGCCTGCGCTGCCAAGAGGCGGAGCGATCCGCCGAGGCCGCAGCCGTGCGCCGCGACACCCTGCGCGCCACCGTGGGCGAGGCGGCCGAGGCGGTGCTTGCCCGCCTGGCCGATGCCGAGCGGCGCATCGAACAGGGCGACCGGAAGATCGAGCAGAACGGGGTCGAACAGAGGGTGTTGACCGGACGCATCGCGGCCCTGCGCACCGACATCACCCACCTGGAGGAGGAACTGCGTGAGCGCAACGGCCAGCGGGAGGCGGCGGTACGCGCCCTGGAGCAATTCGCCGGCGAGGGGCTGATCACCACCGCCCTGCCGGGACTGGAGCTGCCCGAACGCCGGCCGTGGGCGGCCGATCCGGCGGTACGCCTGGCCCGGCGCATGGAAGAGACACTCGCCAAGGTGGAGGACGGCGATGCCGTCTGGGAGCGCCGCCAGCGCGGGCTGATGGAGCACATCACCGCCTTTCAGCAGGCGCTCTCCCGGCACGGTCACCAGGCCAGCGCCGAGCCGGTCGGCGACCTTCTGGTGGTGCGGGTGGTGTTCCAGTCCAAGCCCCAGGGACCCGACGAGCTGGCGCTCAACCTGCAACAGGAGGTGGCCGAGCGCGGTCGGCTGCTCAGCGCCCGCGAACAGGAGCTGCTGGAGAACTACCTGATCGACGAAGTCGCCAGCCACCTGCAGGTGATGGTCTCCGGCGCCGAGCGCATGGTCGCCGCCATGAACGAGGAGCTGGAAAGGCGCCCCACCAGCACCGGCATGCGTTTGCGGCTGCAGTGGACCCCGATCGAGGCGGGTGACGAGGCGGGTGGCGTCAGCCTGCCGGGCGGCTTCGCCGAGGTGCGCCGGCGCCTGCGCCAGCTCGCCGAGGCGTGGACCCCCGAGGACCGGGAGGCGGTCGGCGGCTTCCTCAAGCAGCGTATCGACGAGGCGCGCGCCGACACCCGCGGCGGCTCCCTGGCCGAGATCCTGGAGCGGGCGCTCGACTACCGCCGCTGGCACCACTTCGTGGTTGAGCGCTGGCAGGACGGCCGCTGGCGCAAGGCCTACGGCCCCGCCTCCGGCGGCGAGCGCGCCCTGGTGGTCACCATCCCCCTGTTCGCCGCCGCCTCCAGCCACTACTCCAGTGCCGCCGCGCACGCCCCGCGGCTGGTCATGCTGGACGAGGCCTTCGCCGGCATCGACGATGACGCCCGCGCCAAGTGCATGGGGCTGCTGGCCCAGTTCGACCTCGACTTCATGATGACCAGCGAGCGCGAGTGGGGCTGCTACCCCGACCTGCCCGGGCTCGCCATCGCCCAGCTGGTGCGCCGGGAGGAGTTCGACACCGTCTTCGTCTCCCGCTGGACCTGGGACGGCCGCCGCCGCCACAAGGACCCCGACCCCGTCACCGCCGGGCACGAGACGGATCCCGAGCTGTTCTGACGACGCCGCCCCCCCTTCCAGGTCAATCCCTTATGTCCGCACCCGCCAATTCCGAACGCCTGCAACGCCTCCTCGGCCGCGACGACCTGCGCTGGCTGGTCGATGCCCTGCGCCGGCGCCTCGAACGCGGCGGCGGTGAACGGCTGTCGATCTCATCCCTGGAGTCGTCGCAGCGCGCCGCCGCCGAGGCGCTGTTCGGGCGGCGGGCGGGCAGCGGGCGCAGCTTCAGCTTCCGCCTGAGCGAGTTGGAGCTGATTCTCCGGCAGTCCGGCGCCGCTGCCGACCTTCGCAGCGCCATCGAGCAGTTGTCCGGCCCCTTGGTCGACCGTCGCGCCGAACAGGCCCGGGTTGATGCGGAGTGGGAGGCGGTGTTTGCCTGCGCCGGGAACTGGGCAAGGGAGCGGGGCCTCGAGCCCTGGCTCGACGAGCTGCGCGGCGACGGCCTGTTGAAGCGGCTCTCCGGCGGCGACCCCGAAGTCGCCGGGCGACTGCTGGAGGAGGTGCGCCGGGTGGTCGCGTGCCTGCCCTCCCCCGGCGAGAGCCTCAGCACCCTGGCGGCCCGCACCGTGGGCGATGCCCACGGCCTCGACCCGGGCCGCCCGCTGGCCGCCCTGGTACGACGGGCCGTGCGTCAGATGACGGGGCGGGTCCGCATCCCCCACCCCGCTTCCGCGACGGAAGGAGGTAATAAGTCCGGGCTCGCGGAAGAACCCGACGACCCCCGCGCCCTGTGGGCCTTGGTCGGGGTCTTCGTCGGCGGCGGCCTCACCAGCACCGTCCTGGTCCTCAACCTGCCTGCCGACGGGAAGGGTGCCACCGGCAGGAGCCTCGTCCTGCAGCGGGAGGCGGGCGAACCGCTCTGGCTCACCCTGCGCCAACTGCTGCGCCAGCCCCCCGGCTGGCACGCCGCCGGCGTGCCGGTCTATGTCTGCGAAAATCCCGCCGTAGTGGCCGAAGCCGCGGACAGCCTCGGCCCCCGCTGCCCTCCTTTGGTCTGCACCTACGGCCGCCCCACCGCCGCCGTCACCGCCCTGCTGGACGCACTCGCCGCCGCCGGCGCCGAACTCCACTACCACGGCGACTTCGACTGGCCCGGCATCGCCATCGCCAACACCCTCATCGACCGCTATCACGCCCACGCCCGACCCTGGCGCTATGGCGCCGCGGACTACCGGCAGGGCATCGCGGGAGGCGAGCTGCCACTCACCGGCCAGCCTGTCGCCGCCCGCTGGGACCCGGACCTGAGCGATGCCATGTTCAAGGCTGGCGTCGCCGTGCACGAGGAGGCGATGATGCCGTTGCTGCTGCGGGACCTGGCAGAGTAAGCCCATGTCCAAAGGCATTCTGATAAACAAGATTGATTCCGCTGACCGTCATAAGGAGATGATCATGCCTGAAACCCAAAACGCATTTGCCGGCGGCTGCCACTGCGGCAACATCCGCTTTCGGCTCTCGACAGGGCGCAACGCGGACACGCTTCCCCTGCGCGCCTGCGGCTGCTCCTTCTGCCGCCGGATGGGCGCCCGCTACACCTCGGACCCCGAAGGAGAGCTGCACATCGCCATCGCCGATCCCGCGGCGGTAAGCCGTTACCGTTTCGCCTCCGGGGCAGTGGAGTTTCTCATCTGCACACGCTGCGGCGGCATGCCGGCAGCGGTTAGCCGGATCGACAGCCGGACCTTTGCGGTAGTCAACGCCAACACGCTGGACCTTCCGCTCGGCGGCGACACCCCGATCGTGAATTTCTCCGCGGAGACGCCACAAGAGGGAGAGGAACGCCGCCGGCGCAACTGGATCGGCCGTGTAACGGTCGTGTCGGGAGGTGGACAGCATGGATAAATTCCGTGCACCCCGTCGCACTCAGCGCGCCAAGGCCGCCATGGCGATCAACGGCAATCCGCCCATCCGGTTCGAGGTGGACGACCGAGCCTTCCTGGCCACCTTGCCCCGGAGACCCCAATGAAGACCATCGCCTTTTTCAACAACAAGGGGGGAGTGGGCAAGACCTCCTTGGTGTACCACGACCTCTTTTCGCTACAAGGCTTGAAGAACCTGGGGCCCACGCTCCGTGAATGGCGGCAAATCTGGTCGGACCTGTTGACCAAGGCGCCGCCGGATGTGGCTGTCCCCAAAGGGCTGATGCAACCCATGGGTTATGTGGTGATGCAACACGGTATCCGCGACAGCCGCCCGGTCAAGGCCTACCAACGCTGGATGGATCGCATCCCGACGGTCTATCGCCAGGCGGTGCTCGATGAAAGCATAACGCAAGCGCCCAGGATGGAGACCGACCCCTACAAACTGGCGCTCCTCAAGCACTATCGCAGCCTGATGCCCCGTTTCGTTTCCATGCGCGTCGCCATGGAGGCGAGAAAGCCCATGTTCTTCCTCAAGGCGGCGGACGGCGCCATCGGCGCCCATATCGATGCCGTGAAAACCTGTTACGGCGACCTCGCTCTGGGCCGACGCATCGCCCAGCAATCCGGAATCGCCGTCGACTGAAACTGCTGCCAAAATAATGGCCGCATAAACACTGGCCCATCCCCAATTATGAGTGAATACCAATACTACGAGTTTGCTGCCGTCGATCGGCCGTTAAGCCCGGAGCAGCAGTCGGAGCTGCGCCAGCGCTCCAGCCGTGCCACCATCACAGCGGGCGGCTTTGTCAACGAGTACCACTGGGGCGATCTCAAAGGTGACCCGCTGATATGGATGCGGCGCTACTTCGATGCCCACATCTACTCCTCCAGTTGGGGAAGCTGCCGCCTGATGCTGCGCCTGCCTCTGGAGGCACTGGATGGTGCCGCGCTGGACGACTACCTCCGGCCGTCGCAAACGGGCGCGGACTCGGGATTTGTCGACGCCTTCGCCGCGACAGCCGATGCGCAGCACTGGATCCTGGACTGGAGCTTCAATAGCGAGTCGGGCGAACACGATGGCTTCTGGATGAACGCCGATGGCCCCGGCTGGATGGCACGCCTACTGCCCCTGCGCGACGAGTTGCTGCGCGGCGATACACGCGCCCTCTATCTAGGCTGGCTGGCGCGGGTGTGCGCCGGTGAACTGGGCGGCGAGGATCCCGAACCCCCATTGCCGGCGGGGCTCGCCACCCTCACGCCGGCCCAGCAAGCGCTGACCGAATTTCTGATGCTCGACCCGGACTGGGTCGCTGCCGCCGCTGAGGCCAGTCCTGCCGCACCGGAGGCGGAAGCGCCGGACATCGATGCCTGGCTTGCCGGCCAGAGCACCGGGACGATGCGAGGCACGCTACGCCTCCTGCTGCAGGGCAAGACCCACGAGGCAGAGCGTGCCGTGCGGAGCGAGTTTCTAACCTGGCAACGGGCGCAGCACACCTCTGCGGCAACCCCGGAGCGCCGCAGCGTGGCGCTGATCGAACAGGGGAGAGAGGTGGCAAGCCGCACCCGCCTCGAACGGGAACGCCGCGCCACAGAAGCCGAGGAGGCAAGCCGCCGCGCCGAGCGGGCACGCCACTTGGCCGTCGTGGGGAAAGATGCTGACCACCACTGGCGGGTGATAGACACCACACTGCAGCGCGGCTCCGGCTCGGCCTATGACGAGGCCATGGAGCGCCTGCAGGAGCTGTCGGAAGCACTCTGCGCCGCCGGGCGCGAGACGGACCTGCAGCGCGGGCTCACAACCCTGATGAAGAGCCATGGCAAGCGCCGCGCATGGCGGACACGGCTGCAAAGGTCGGGATTCCTGTAACCCATTCGGAGTTTAAGATCACACTAAATACGTGTTCCGAAATGGTGACCATGACATCCCTCATCTCAAGCTTCTTCCTGAGGAGAAGGGATTAATCGCTGGATACCATTTCGGAACTTCTACTTAGACGGTATCGAGCCCGCGATATGGCGCCCGCATCTGCTCCAAAGAGGAGCCGCGGATTCTGCCTGAGCCGCCGTAAATGGCTCGACCCTCGAGCCCACTTTCAGCGCATGAGTCCCGCAGGTCTGAAACATCCACCTTCCCTTTCAATGCCTTCTGAACGACCTCCGCCCAGCGATAGCTACCCTTGAAACAACAGGCCGACTGCATCTTCGGCAGGCACCGGATGGCTGAACAGGAATCCCTGAGCGCTGGTGCAATGGAACTGCCGCAACCAGCCCACCTGCTCTTCGCTCTCTACGCCCTCAGCCACCACCCGCAACCCGAGTTCCTCCCCAAGGGCGATGATGCCGCGCGATATGGCTTGATCGTTTGCGTCGCAGGCAATGCCATGGACAAACGATCGATCGATTTTCACGGCATCGATCGGGAAGCGCTTCAGATAGCTCAGGCTGGAGTAGCCGCGGCCGAAGTCATCGATGGAGACTCGCACGCCGATCGATTTCAGTTGTTGTAATAGGCCGAGCGCGAATTCCGCGTTCTGCATCACGCTGCTCTCCGTGATCTCGATCTCAAGCACCTCCGGGTCCAGACGACTCTTGTCGAGAGCAAAGACCACCTGCTCTGCAAAGTCTCTCTGGCGCAGCTGCCGACCAGAGACGTTGACGGCAATGGACTGAACGGCGAACCCCTCATCCTGCCATTGCCGAACCTGGGTACAGGCATGTTCGAGTACCCACGCACCAATGGGAATGATCAGGCCTGTGGCTTCGGCAATGGGGATGAATTCCTCGGGCTCCACGACTCCGCGCTCTGGGTGGAGCCAGCGCAACAAGGCCTCCATGCCGAGGATCCGACCGGTGTTCAGGTCGACCTGCGGCTGATAGACGACACGCAGTTCATCGCGCTCCAGCGCCCGCCACAAGGCATGTTCCAACGCGAATTGCTCGCCGATGCCCCCTTGAGTCTCGCGCTGAAAGAATCTGAACGTGTTCCGACCCTCCTCCTTGGCGTGGTACATCGCCATGTCGGCCGCCTTCACCAAACCTTCGACAGTAAGCCCGTTCGTCGGGTAGAGCGCGATACCCACACTGGCTGAGGTGAAAACTTCCGTGCCCGAAAGGAGAAACGGCACCGCCATCCGCTCCAGGAGTTTCTCTGCGATAGTTGCTGCTTCACGCTGCCCGGCCAGATTTTCAAGGATGATAACGAACTCATCACCCCCCAAACGCCCCACGGTATCGGTTGCGCGCACACCGGATTTCAATCGCTCTGCCACATCACGCAGCAACATGTCGCCAGCGTTATGACCGAGGGTGTCGTTGACCCGCTTGAACCGATCCAGGTCGATGAACATCACGGCGAAGTGGTTTCGGTTGCGCGAGGCCCGCGCAATGCTCTGTTTCAGCTGTTCGAGAACCAATGGACGGTTTGCCAAGCCGGTGAGCGGGTCGTGGTAGGCAAGTCGATAAAGCCGATCTTCATTACGCTTGGCAACGGTGAGATCCGAGAAAACACCGAGGTAGTGGGCCACGCCACCATCCTCCCCACTGAGAGTGGTGATGGAAAGCCATTCCGGGTAAACCTCGCCATTCTTGCGCCGATTCCAGATCTCCCCCTGCCAAGCGCCGGTTGTCTGGATCGCACGCCACATTTCCGCATAAAACTCCGGTCCGTGGCGTCCCGAAGCGAGAATGGCGGGTGTGGAGCCATCCACATCCGTGCGGGAGTAACCCGTGATTTGTTGAAATGCCCCATTGACGTCGGTGATAACGCCCCTTGCATCGGTGATGACGACCGCCTCACCGGTCGCCTCCAGGATCCGCGTGTTCATCTGAACCGTAGCGAGCAAATCCTGTTTGAGTTTCAACTCGATGCCGGCGATCAGTCTCTGCAGCTCCTCGGAG
The DNA here is from genome assembly GCA_041690535.1 of Gammaproteobacteria bacterium. Lineage (GTDB taxonomy): Bacteria > Pseudomonadota > Gammaproteobacteria > Thiohalomonadales > Thiohalomonadaceae > JAWLHA01. The sequence goes on from JAWLHA010000027.1 coordinate 28,993, forward strand.
ACGGCGAAAAACGCGCGGTAATCCCCATCGCTCGGCCTTCCGCCGCGGGACACCGCACTCAGCATCCGCCGTGCGGCTGCGCACAAGCGTCGGTACACCCCGTCAATAAGTGCGAACTCCTGATAGTTACGCAGGACCGGGTGGCCTCCCTGGTAATACCAATTCGCCAAGCCGGAAACCGTAAAGCCGTCGGACCTGAAGAGACTTGCAGCCGCCGGGGAACCGATGAGCAGCGCCGCATGCAACTCGTGCATCCAGCTGATATGGGCCTGTACCGCGTTGCTCCAGTGCTCGAAGCAGCAGGCGATGTCTTGGGAGGTCAGATCCTTCACCAAGTTGTGCATTGAGTCCTATTGCCGGAAAGGGTCTAATAAGGGTCTGGAGTATAATGGTCCGCGAGAAGTCGTCGCAAGCCATTGAGTTAATTGGCGAACTTACACATTACAGAAAAATTACGTAGCACAAAAATGGCTCGCAACGGCATTTCACGTGAGGAAGTCTTCGAGGCTGCGGAACGACTGTCGAACCTCCAGGAGAGGGTCACGGTGACACGGGTGCGCGAACTCCTTGGTAACACCGGGAGCTATAGCACGATCTCCCAGTACCTGAAGGAATGGCGCGGCGAAGTGGTCGACGACGCAGGTGCTTTGGCTTTGGACGAAGCGACCCGCGCGGACATAGAGCGTAATGCGCTCGGTATTGTCCGCGCCTTCTGGCACTCCATTACCGGCTTTCGGCGCCGCCTGGTGTCGCGGGTCAACGGCCGGATCCTCGATGTCGAACGTGAATACCACGATGCCGAGTCGAGGATTGCCGCCATGGCAGCGCAGATCAAGGGTTTCGACGAAGGCCTGGCCCGGCTCCACGAAGAGATGGCCGGCAAGGAAAGCGCGCTGGCACAGCTCTCGGCGGAATACAAGGGACTGCAGGGGCAGATCGCTGCCCTGAACGCACGGGTTCTGTTACTGGAGCAGAGGACTGGAGTCGGGCGGGATGCTGTAACAGACTAGCCTGCATTTCTCACCGGGGGGCGGCAGCCGGGTCACATCTGCTTGAACAGGTGCGCATAGGCTCGGCTCACCGGGATTTCTGCATCCAGCCCCCGAATACTCAGGCGCGGGTGTCCCTCCTCGTCGCGCCGACAGGCCTCGATGCACTCCACATTGACGATGGCGCTGCGGTGGACGCGCCAGAACCGCTCCGGGTCCAGTTCGCTTTCCAGCTCCTTGATGGGTTTGCGGATGAGGTGTTCGCCCTGGGCGGTGTGGACCGAGGTGTACTTGTCGGCGGCCACGAAACACAGCACCGATTCCACGGCAATCATACGCACGGCGTCCCGCTCCCCGGCGCGGATCCAGCGCAGGTAGGCGCCGGGGGCGGCCTGTAGCCTCTGCAACAAGTCGGCCAAGGGCAACGGGGATTCGATGCGCGCCAGGCGTTCGCGCAGCCGTGCCGCAGTGCGTGCGAGCCGTTCTTCGGTCACGGGCTTGAGCACGTAATCGATGGCTTCCTCCTCGAAGGCCTGCACCGCATAGTCGTCGTAGGCGGTGACGAACACCACATGGCAGCGTCCCGTCAGGCGCCGCGCTACCTCCAGGCCGTCCAGGCCGGGCATGCGGATGTCCAGGAAGGCGATGTCGGGCTCCTGCCTGGCGATTTGCTCCAGCGCCTCGAGGCCGTTGCGCGCCTCCCCGACCACCTGCAGTTCCGGCCACACCGTGGCCAGGCGACGGCGCAGGGCCTCGCGCAGGGGTTCCTCGTCATCGGCGATGATCGCACGGATGGCGCTCATGGGCGGGCCTCCTGTTCCCGATCAGTCGCGCCCGGCGGACACGCCATCGGAAGGGTCATCACCGCCCGGGCGCCCCGCGGCGGGTTCGGCTCCAGGGAAAGCCGCGCATCGGCGCCATACCGGCCCGCGAGACGCGCGGAGACATTGGCGCAGCCCACACCGGTTCCCGCGCGCGCCCCGCCGGTGCCCAACCCGCTGCCGGTGTCCGCGACCTCGATGCGCAGCCCCCCCTCCTGTTCCGCGATGACCACCGTCACCTCGCCCCCCTCCACGCTCGGCTCGATGCCGTGCTTCACCGCATTTTCCACCAAGGGCTGGATCAACATGGGGGGCATGGAGCAGGCCAGCAGATGGTCCGGGACCTGGAGCCGCCAGCGCAACCGCTCACCCATGCGCTCCCGCTGAATGCCCAGATAGGCCTCGACCAGCTTGAGTTCCGCGCGCAGGCAGGTGTCGCCCTCGCGGGTCTCCTCGAGACTGGCGCGCAGGTAGTGAGTCAGGGACTCCAGCATGCGGGCGGCCCGTTGCGGGTGGGTGTCGATGAGGCTGTGGATGGTCGACAGGGTATTGAACAGGAAGTGGGGCTCGATCTGCGCCTGCAACAGGCGCAGCCGGGTCTCGGAAAGACTCTTTTCCGCAGACAGGTGGCGCAACGCCCGCTCCTTCAGTTCCACTTGGGCCTGGGCGTTGCGCAGGGTGGTGGAGTAGATGTAGGCAGCCACGGTGCCGAACACCAGGCCCAGGAAGACATTCAGTCCGACCCCCGACCACCCCCGCCCCACCAGGGTGTCCCAGGTGCCCGTGCTCAGGCCGCCCGCCACGGTGCCCAGCACGGTCCCGACGCCCACCCCCAGGGCCAGGTCCCGCGGCGTAGGGCGGCGCGCTCGCCCCGCGAGCACCGCGAATCCATGGATGGACGCGAAGATGCTGAAGCCGATGAACTGCGAGTAGGCGAGGCTGAGCCAGAAGGTGTTCGGGCCGAAGCGGTCGCCGAAAACAGCAGTGAGAAAGATCGCAATGAAGCTGTTGAAAACGAACACCCCGCCCACCTGCCAGCGCAGATCGAACAGCGGCGAGACGGATGAGGGGGTGAGGGGGGAATTGGACATGTCCGTCACCATAACATTTCTCCCGACAGTTCAACGAACGCCACATGGCGCTGCGGGAACTGGCCGTAGGCGGACCCGTCAGGACCGCCGAAGGCGCGGGCACCGGCACTGATCCGCCACCCCCTTCGCCAACGGTGATCCAGCCCCAGGGTGGCGATGTGGCCCCGATCCTCCGGCGTGAGCAGGAACTCCAGATAGGGCTCGGTGCTGTCCCCGGCCCAGGCCAGCCGCAGCAAAAGGTTGTTCTGCACGGCTGTGCCGTGTCGGTAGGCGCTCTGGTTCCAGGCCAGGTTTCCGTAGACCGCGGCGTCGGGGACATGACCCAGTAATTGGCGTTGGGCCGCCGCAAGCCGCAGCAGTTCCTGCCACTGGGTAGTGCTCGCTGCCTCGCCGTCATGCCAAGCCTCCAGCAGCAGGCTGTAGCCGGCGGCGCCGGTCCACGTGGCCCCGAGCACGGCCTTGACCACATCGCGGCGCTCCTCGTCCACCCAGGGATCGGCGAGGGCCAACACCCCATCGCCGTTCAGCAGGGTGTGGGCCGGTACGGGGAGGCGGGGCCGGTACAGCAGCGAGCCGTGCACACCCACGCCATCCCCGTGCACCCAAGTGAAGCCGGCGCCCGGCGAGGCCCCCAGGAATTCGTGCCAGTGCAGCAGGGCGTGGGTCTCCAGACCATCCCGAAAACGGTAGTGGCGCAGCACCGCCTCGTGGGTGCCGCTGCGAACCCCGTCCTCGTCCATCTGTGCGCGGTTGACGTAGATGGCGGAGACGGCGGAATTCGCGTCCATACGCTCGACCACGGCCACCGGCACCCCCTCCAGCCGGGGGCGGTACAGGCGGCGACGCTCCTCGCGCTGGATCACGTCCAGGGGACGAAACCCGTAACCCACGCCGAAGCTCATCACCTTCTTGCCCAGCGTGAAGTCCAGATCGCGGGCGTCGAAGTCCAGATACAGCTCATTGAGCCGGCCCTGCGTCTCAGCCGTGCGCCCCTCCGGGTGCCGGTGAAGGAGCGCCCACTCCATCACTGCGCCCCGGCGGGCGTGCCGCAGGTACAGCTCCTGGCGGGTGTCTCGCACCGGCAGGGGGCGGTCATCCGCGGGGGCAGCGAACACCCCGTCTTCACGGATCGCCGCGACCTCGCCGCCCAGGGCAATCCCCAGGCGCGTATCGCCCAGCGCAGGGCCGGCACCGAGCATCAGCGCGGCGGCGACATACCGCTTGAGCAGGGCATTCACCATCCTTCCAGATTGTCCCGCGCAAGGAAGGCCGGATTAAAAAACCGCTCCGACACTGAAACGGGGGTGATGCCCAGGTAATCGATCTCGGTGCGGCGGTGGTGATTGATATGGTCGAACAGGCGCATGGCGGTGATGCGGCGGCGCCCCTCCACCTCGCCCAGGGTGTAGCTCGCCTCCTTGGCCAGTTTGCCGGAGGCCAGATACAGGCGCGCATGGACCGGAACCCCGTCCTCGTCCAGCCACAGTTCGATGCGCTCGTAGGTGGTGCCGGCGCGGGCGGAATGCAGTTCGAGCAATACGCAGGGCCGCGCCTCGGAACAAGGGCCGTCACTCACGTTGCGGGCCAGTGGCCGGCCGCTGTAGTCCTCGCTCCAGGTGAGGGTGGCCACATCCCCGGTGGCGGCCTCGCCCAGCAACTTCTGCAGGGGGGTGATGCGGATGGGACGGCGGGTGTCGGGCATGAAGATCCAGTAATCGTTATCGAGCATCAACACCTTCTGGCCGGACTCGCCGGCACTCCTGAACAGTACCAGGGAGCGCCGTCCGGGCCGCACATACACGGTGTAATGGCGCTCCTTGTCCAGCGCTTCCCGCTCATACAGGCGCACCCGCAGTTCGACCCGGGCCTCGGCATCGGGGAGGCGGAACGCGTCGGCGCGGGCGAGCAGTTCCGCCACCTCCTCGGCCCCCGCCGGAGCGACCAGGGCCGCGGACAGGAGCAGGCTCCGCCCCAGGCGCCGCCAGCTGCGAAGAAGGCCTTGTGCATGCGCAAGACGGGCCGGTTCAGACATGGCTCAGGGCCTCCACGATGGGTTTGCCGACGCCGCGACGCGCGGCCAGGAGGGCCGCCAGGACCGCCGCGGCAATGATGATCACCGCCACCGTGCCGTAGACCGCCGGTGAGAAGTAGAACAGCAGCGGATACCCTTCGGTGCGCCCGGGCGGCGGCGGCATCATCACCGGAAACACATGCAGGAGCAGGGTCACGACCCCCGCCAGCACCATGCCCGCGACGGCACCGAGCAGGCCGATGATCCCCGACTCGGTGGCGAAGTTGGCGACGATGCGGCCGGGAGAGGTGCCCAGTGCGGCCAGGGTGCCAATCTCGCGGGTGCGCTCGGTCACGCTCATGGACATGGTGTTGGTCACGGCGAAGAACACCATCACCACGATGATGATCCCCAGCACGCCAAAGATCCGATCGTACAGGGCACGTACCTTCGCATAGAACGAGGCCAGATCCTCCCAGGTGCGCAGGGCCCGATCGGGCCAGGCACGGGCACGCTCCGCAGCGAAGGCCGGCGCCCCGTCCCGGTCGTGCAGGTAGACCGCCAGGGTGCTCACCTTGTCCGTGCGCAGCAGGCGTTGCGCCGTGGCCACGTCGGTGAGCAGGGCCCGCTCGTCCAGCTCCGGGGTGCCGGTGCCGTAGATCCCCACCACCTGCACATCGATGCCGTTGAGGGCCCCGTCGACGGTGGTGGTCAGAAGCGTGAGCGTATCCCCCACGCCGGCCTTGAGCTTGCGCGCCAGCTCCCGGGCGAGCATCACCTCGGGGTCCCCCTGCGCGGCGGGATGGGTGGACAGGGCGCGCCCCTGCTCCACGGGCGTGAGTGCACCGTTGATGCGAAACTCCCCCTCCGGATCCACGCCGGTGCCCAGAAAGATCGCCGAGCTGTCCCCGTTGGAGATCAGACCCGAGTAGTTCAAGCGCGGCACCACGGTGGCGACGCGCGGGTCGGCCAGCAAGTCGCTCATCACCGTTTGGCTGTCCCCCAGGCCATGGCTCAGGGGCGCGTCCTCATCGTTGTGGAAGTACTCCCGATGGGCCACCACCACATGGCCGATCTGCCGCGCCGACATCTCCCGCAGGGCCTCATAGGTGGAAAGCGCGAAGCCGCTCGCCAACAGCAGGGCGGCGGTCCCGGTGCAGGCCAGAAGGATGGTGATGAGACTACGGCGCCGGTTGCGGCGCACATTTCTCCAGGCCAGAGGCAACCATTTCATCGGCCACCTCCTGCCTGCACGCTGGACATCGCCGGTGCCAGGGCCACCTGCGGCTGAAGCATCCCGTCCACCAGTTGCACCACCCGCTCGCAGCGGCGGGTCATGCGTTCGTCGTGGGTGGCGATGAGAAAAGTGGTGCCCGATTCCTGCGCCAGGGCGTGCATGAGATCGATCACCTGAGCGGCGGTCGCCGAATCGAGATTGGCGGTGGGCTCGTCGGCCACCACCAGCAACGGGGCTTTGATCAGAGCCCGGGCGATGGCGACCCGCTGGCGCTGGCCACCGGACAACTCATCGGGCCGGTGCCCCGCCTGCCCGGCCAGACCCACCCGCTCCAGCATCTCCCGCACCCGGGCACGGCGTTGCGCCGCCGGGGTGTCGTTCAGGAGCAAGGGGTACTCCACGTTCTCAAAGGCCGTCATCACCGGGATCAGGTTGAAGCCCTGGAACACGAAACCGATGGCGTCGCGGCGCCAGCGGGTGAGTTGAGCAGGCGTCTGTCCCTTCACCTCCCGCCCCTCGAACAGGAACCGGCCCCGATCGTGGGCATCGATGAGCCCGCAGACATTGAGCAAGGTGCTCTTGCCGCTGCCCGAAGGACCGCAAAGGGCGACAAACCCGCCCCGCTGCACCTGCAGCTCCACGTCATGGAGCGCAGTCACCTGGACCGCGCCCATGCGGTAGTGCTTGCTCAATCCGCTCATCTCGATCAAGGCGTCCATCACATCAATTCCTCCACATCCTGCAGTTCCAAGGCGGTGATCGGTTGGCGAACCAAGGGGCGGGCCCGCTCCACATGCACGCGCGCCAGCGCCCCGTCGTTGTCGTTGAGCGCGGCCCTGGCGACGGCCAGATGAACACTGGCCACGAAGTCATCCGGCCAGGGCGCGGACGGCTGTTCGGCCAGAAGCGCTTGTGCCATGGCGCGTCCCTTGTCCCGGGTGTTGAACATTCCGGGCAGGGCGATGTAGGTATGGGCGGCGACCAGCCGCACCTCGGCCTGCACCGGCACACCGTTTGCCTGCGGGGTGTCGTGCTCGGGGCCGAGCAAGCGAAGCGCCTTCTCCAACAAGGCCAATCCATCGTCCACCTGGCGGAGTTTGCTCCACGGCCACCGGACGTGCTGTGCCCGACTGCTCTCGCTGCTGCCCAGGTAGGCGAGCAACAAAGGGGCGTCGGGGTGTCGCGCCACAAGGGGTTTCAGGGCTTCGAGGGCGCGTTGATTGCGCGCGCTGTCGCGCCGCCCCTCCTGAAAGAGCGCCCTTGCATTCCGCATCTCCGACGGGGAGAGCGCCTCTGCAAAGACCAGGGCCTGAGCGCACATCAGGAGAGAGAACAGCCAGGCCATGGCGCGTGCCGGTGTCACCGTCAGGTTCATCTCCGTATCCATCCATCGCGTGGGGGCAAAGAGGTTCGAACACCTTTTTTAGGCAAGCCCCGGGACAGGCACAACGGGCATGAGACGAACGGCAAAAATGCGAGACGGACGACCACGGCGGCGCAATGAACGGAGATACGGGGTGTTCGCGGTGGACTGCCCGGATTATCGATGCGGGAAGTGGTGCGGTTTGCGACCGGGCAATCGCTGCGCACGCCACAATGACTTTGGCATTACCGAAGACCGGTCTGCGCAGCGAAGTGGCGCGACCGGTTTGTGGGGGAACTCTATCTCGCCGACGTCGGCGTTCCGCCCGAACATTATGCCCGCCTGACACTACGAATTGCCGTCCCCCCCTTTTGCCTGCGACGAAGTTGTACGCCTGTGGTGAACGTACCGGTCACAGCGGGCTACTCCGGTCCAGGGCGTGTCGCCCCATCCGACCCCGGGGGCCTGATGCGCGGTGCAGTGTAGGCAGTTCTCAGAGGACGGGGCCCAGGGTTGCGGCAAGTAATGGCAGGTATTCGGCATAGGTCGGGTGTGTGTGCTGAAACGTACTCAATTGTGAGGCCGTTGCGCCTGCCTCCATCAGGTCGAGCAGTATGTGCACCAGCTCGGCGGCCTCGTAGCTCACCAGCGTGGCGCCGACGATGCGGTCGGTTTCGGCATCCACGAGCAGTTGGAAGAACCCTAGGTCCTGGTTCCATTCAATCGCCCGATTGATCCCGGTGATCCCCATGCGTGCCTCGCGCACCTTCATTCCGCGCGTTTTCGCCTGCTCCGCACTCAGTCCGGCCCGGCCCACCTGAGGTTCAGTGAACACCCCATAGCCAAGCACGCGATCGTCACGGGCACGCAACTCGCCGCGGAGGGTCGCCAATAACCTCCGGTGATCTTCCCAGGAGACGTGGGTGAAGGCGGGCTGTCCGGCGACTTCACCGAGGGCATAGACCCCGGGACGGGTCGTCTCCAGATAGTCGTTCACCTTGACGTATCCGCGCTCATCAAGCGCGATGCCTGCCTCAGGCGCATGCAATGCATCGGTATTCGCCCGACGTCCGACGGCCATGAACACGGCGTCGCCTTCGAGGGTCCGGCCGTTGTCGAGGACCAGCACGAACCGCTCCTCAGCGAGCCGCGTCGCCTTCACCACCTGGGTGCCGCGGTGCAACGTGATCCCATCGCGCCTCAGCGCCTCCTCCAGAACCTCACTGACCGCCGGCGCCTCGCTGGAGAGCACCCGCTCGCCCCGCAGGATCACGTGCACCTCGCTCCCCAGCCGGGCCAGACCCTGACCGAGTTCCAGGGCCACATACCCACCGCCGATGACGAGTGTCCTCTGCGGACATCGGGTGAGATTCCAGAAGGTGCGATCGGTCAGATACGGAATCTCCTCCCCCCCGGGAATCGGCGCGATGGCCGGTGAGCTCCCGGTGTCGATCACCGTCACGGGAGCGGAGAAGGTGTGGCCGCCCCCCTGGACCTGGCCTTCTGCGGTGAACGAGGCCTCCGCCTCGATCAGTTCGACCCCGGCGGTTTTCAGTCGCTGCCGGGTTGATTGGGTGAAGCGGTCACGGATGCTGCGCACCCGCTCCATCACCTGGGCAAAGTCGACTCGCACGTCACAGTGAACACCCAGCGCGGCGGCATCACGCGCCCGCCCGGCAGCATGGGCCGCGGCCAAAAAGGCCTTGGTGGGCGTACACCCCCAGTTGACACAGCTGCCACCGTAGCGGTCCCGTTCGAAAAGCACCACCCGCCGCCCCTCCCCCGCCAGGGTCGCGGCGAACGGAACCCCCCCTTGCCCGCTGCCGATGACCACCGCATCCACTTGCTCCATTGGGCCCGCCTCGATGAACTCCCCGAGAAAAAGTTAAGCAGCCGCGAACCCAAAAGCGACTCAACGGGCCCTCGTAGCTGCCACCTCAACGACGGCGAAAGCGCCCTGCCAGCCAGTGGTCGAGACTGAGATAACGCCCCGCCCCCATGAAAAAGAGAGCCAGCAGCATGACGAAATAGGTGGCGGCGAACTCGATGCCATTATTGAGGACCAACAGACCGCCATTCTGAGTCAGCCACTCGTAGTTGCCGTGCTCGCGCAGGATTTCCTTCGCCTTGTCCAGCCGCTCAATGGCACCGATGGTGCGCTCATTGGCGAACAGGCTTCCGCTGCCCTCGGCGATCGCCAGCCAGCCGTTCTGCCAGTGGACGCTCACCGCCGCGACGACCATGGTCACCATGAGCGGGATGGAGATCCAGCACCGCCAGCCCCACAACCAGCAGCACCGCGCCCCCGAATTCGGTCAGCGCGGCGGCCCACGCCAGGACGGCGGGGAACGGCAGCCCGAGCCCCCAGTCTGCGTCGCCAAACCACTGGATGGTCGATTCCATGCTGGAGAGCTTGTTCGTACCGGCCATCCAGAAGATGGGGGCAAGATAGAGGCGCAGCGCCAAGGGCGCGAGAAAGTCCAGGGCACGCGTGCGGTCGAGGCAGTCGTGTAGCCTTGCGATCCGCAGGAGCATCGTCGTCAGTCTCCGTTGCTATCGAGCCGGGTGCCGAGCAGCACGCCCTTGCGGCGCAAATCGCGGAGGAACTGGGCACCCAACGCCAGTAACTGTTCCGGGTTCGGGTGCCCCATCACTCAACAGGCCTCGAACACACGCCAAAACTGTTCGTTTTCGAAAGCAAGCTCGGGCTGACCCAAATAAGTGCCGGGCGAACGAGGCGCTGTCCAAAAATTCTAGCTCGGGCAAGCCTGGCGCCACCGGCCGCATTCGATTTCGGCGAGGGTATTGCTGCGCTGCGGTCAAGCGGCGGGGCGAACCAACCGCCCCGCCATCACGCTGGCGGTGAATGAACCTGCCAACCGTTCAAGCCGCAAGCTCGTGTTCGATCTCCCGCTTCGCCAGCCCTTTATAGCTCCAGGCCAGTGTGAGCCCGAACACGAGGTGAGCGAACAGGCTGATCCAGCCTCGGGCCATGGCGAACCAGGGGAAGGCCGCGGTGAACATGTAGAAGTTAATCAAGTACAGGGCCAGTCCGATCGCCAACCCGACCGCCAGTGCCTTGCCGAAGGACAGATGAAAGATCAGGTACGCCGTTACCAGCCCCAGGATTATCGAAAGCCCGAAGTGCAGCACCATCGCAGCCATCGTGATTCCGAAGTCGAACGTGGCAGGGGGCGGCAGCACACCCTCCCCAAGCAGAATGGCCGCCATCATGCGAACGGGCCCCCACGGGCTTGCCCCCGTAAAGATGGCCACCATGGCCATCTCCAGGATCAAGAACACCGCACCAGCGATCACCCCGGACCAGATTGCCGCCTTCCAATGGGGCTTCGCTCCGGACTCCACATAGGTCCTCAGTTCCACGTGTGCCATAGTGCGCCTCCTTTCGCCAATGGACTAGGCAATACAAGTATCGTCAACAGACGGTGCAATGATGGGCCTTGAGGCCATCATTGGGTGTGGTTCGCTTTTCATCGACGTTCCGTTGGACTGACGACGACACCGCCGCGGCCGTGCTGGAGGGGCCGAGCACCTGCCTCCACTGGCCGATGTGCGGAATGAACATGGGCACCCGCCGTTGATAGCTGCGGTACTCGTCTCCGAACCGTGCGATCGCCTGTCTCTCCTCGCGGCGAGCCAAAAGGTCCGCTGGCACGCATCAGTACCAGGCACGTAGCCCCAGGAGGAAGGCGGCGCTTTCCACCTCTTCACCTTCGGCGCGCGCGAAATCCGCAGTGTCCCCCAAGGCGCGCTGCCAGCTCACCCCGATATAGGGCGCGAATTCACGCCGGATCTCATAGCGCAGGCGCAGGTCCAGTTCGATATCGTTGAAACCTCGTCCGATGCCGAGCGCCTCCACCTCGCTGGCGGCGAAATTGGTCTCGAAGCGCGGCTGCAGAATGAGCCGTTGCGTCAACAGGAGATCGTATTCCGCTTCCAGGCGGGCGGACAGGTCACCGTCCTCACTGAGAAAAGCCGTCGCCTCCACGTCAAACCGCAGGGGCGCCAATCCCTGCACGCCGACCACCGCAAAGTTGCGCGTGGGCGTGGGATCCGCATCGTGGCGCAGCCCGGCCTGGAGGACCCAGAACGGCGCGATGAGCCGGGCGTAAAGGGCCTGAAACTCCGCTTTCTCGATGTCATCGCCGACGATGTCCACCCCATCGGTCTTGAACCAGAACTTGTTCCAATCTCCGCCCACCCAGCCCTGCGCGTCCCACACCCGCGCGTCCGTTTTCTCGTCCGTGCGGTACTCGAGCCGATCGAGCATCAGAAAGGTGACCGTGGGTTGATCATCAATGGTTTCGGGCCACTCCTCGGGCGGCAGAGGAAACCGGCGTGGTTCAGCACTCCCGGCCGACACCACGAAAAGCGTCGCCACAAACGCCAGGCTTGCACGAAAGGCATGGGCTTTCATGGGCGCTCCCTTTGCGGCGGCAGGCCGACGTTGACGAGCCGCAGCATGCCGACCTCCATGTGGTAGAGCAGATGGCAGTGGAAGGCCCAGTTGCCCGGGGCGTCTGCGGTGATGTCAAAGGACATCCGCTCGGCGGGTTTCACGCTGATGGTGTGTTTGCGCGGGCGGTGAGCGGGATCGGCGCCGTTCACGATCTCCTTGAACATCCCGTGCAAGTGCATGGGATGCTCCATCATGGTGTCGTTCACGAGGGTAATGCGCACGCGTTCGCCATAGTCGATGAAGATCGGCTCCTTGACCTCGGAGAATTTCTTGCCGTCGAACCCCCACATGAAGGTTTCCATATTCCCGGTCAGGTGAAGCTCGATTTCCCGCGCGGGTGGACGCAGGTCGCGATTGGGTTCCAAGGCGTTCAGATCCGAGTATACGAGTACCCGATGTGGCACCGTGTCCAAACCGGCGCCACGTTCGCCGAGGCGGTTGCGCTGCACGGCGGCGACCGAGGCGTTGGCCGGCCCGTGGGTGTCGGGCCCGTGGCGGCCGGCGATGGGGCCGGCCTGTTCCATACCCGGCATGGGGCCGCTGTGCTCGCCACCCGCCATGGCTTCTCTGTCCCTGCCCATGCCGGACATCACGCCCTCTTCGGCAGGCGGCATGCCCTCCTCCCCCATGGCCATGCCGGGTTGTGGCGCCGACGCCATGCCAGGCATCGCCATGCCATCGGCTTCACCCATGTCCATGTCCATGCCCATATCGACCATGGTGCGCAGCGGCCGCTCCCGGAGCGCGGGGACAGGTGCGCTCATGCCCATGCGTGGGGCGAGCGTGCCGCGCGCGTAGCCGCTGCGATCCATGCTTTCGGCGAACAGTGTGTAGGCGCGTTCTTCGTGCGGCTGCACGATCACGTCGTAGGTCTCGGCCACGGCGATCTGGAACTCGTCCACCGTCACCGGCCGCACGTTCTGCCCGTCGGCCTGCACAACCGTGAGTGGAAGTCCCGGAATGCGCACGTTGAAGAAGGTCGAGGCCGCGCCATTGATGAAGCGCAGGCGCACCCGCTCACCGGGACGAAACAGGCCTATCCAATTACTTTGGGATGGCAGGCCGTTGAGCAGGAAGGTATACGTATAGCCCGTCACGTCGGCGATATCGGCCGGGCTCATGCGCATGCGACCCCACATGGCGCGGTCGCGCAGGGTGGCACGCAAGCCGTAGCGCTCCACGTCGCGCAGGAAATCGCCCATCGTGCGTTGCTGGAAGTTGTAGTAGTCGCTCTGCTTCTTGAGCTTGCCGAACACGGCGTCGGGATCTTCGAAGGTCCAGTCGGAGAGGAACACCACGTATTCGCGGTCGTACTCGACAGGATCGGATGCGGCCGGATCGATGATGAGCGGCGCGTACTGGCCCGATTGCTGTTGCAGACCCTGGTGGCTATGATACCAGTAGGTGCCGTTCTGCCTGGGACGAAACCGATAGGTGAAGGTCTCCCCGGGCCCGATCCCGGGGAAGCTCAGCCCTGCCACACCATCCATGTCCTGCGGCACGCGCAGGCCATGCCAGTGGAGCGCCGTCATCTCGTCCAGCCGATTGGTGACCCGCAAGGTCGCCCACTCGCCTTCGCGAAAACGCAGTAACGGCCCGGGGACCGTGCCGTTGATGGTCAGAGCCGAGCCCACGCGCCCGCCGATGTCGATGGGGGTCCGGGCGATCACCAGGTCGACGCCACCGTCGGTCACGCGCAGTGCGTGCGTGCCGCCGCTGTCGCGCGCGTAAGCGGGAACCACGCTCCGCCAGCCGCCGAGCAGACCCAGTGCCGCCATTGCCTGCAACAGCCGTCTGCGCGTCAATCCCCTATTGTCGCTGTTCCCGGTCTGATCCATCCGCCCGCTCCCTCTCCCGACATTGCGTCCGAAACGCGCGCTCGACAGTAGTTTCCCAACGCCAGTGAATGGTAGCCCGACAACGGGACGTGCGATCGACCTGTGGCCGCCCCTAAAGCACCGATCAGGTTACGGAGTGCGAGGTGTAAGTCATTGATAGCGGGTACGCCGTGAATACATCCCTGTAGGCTCGACGGCCGCGTCCCTCGGCAACTGCTCCCTGCGTTGCTCTACCTCCGGCATCCATGCAGTCGTGCGGCCGACGACCCGCTATCAATGACTTACACCTCTCTTGGCAGGCGATGCCGGTTTATCTGTTCGGTGCTCCAAGAGGGTGTGCGAAAAGGGCTGTCCTCGCGCTCCCGCAGTAGGTCACACCCTTTTCGCACACCCTCTAAGTGCTAGCCCATCGGCAGCAAAGCGCTACGGAGATAGCGGGGCCCCGCCGTAGGGTGCAATCCGATCACGATCATGGAGAGGGCCCGACCCAGGAGACCTCTCACCTCTTCTTGCGACGTCGCGAGCTCCTGTTGAATCGCAGGCAGGCGATATCTGGGGGAAACAGCATCTCCCAATTCCACTCGACGAAGATCATGACCTTGCGGGCTAGCGTGGGCATTTTCAGCAGGTAGACCCCCCGCCACAACAGCCAAGCCACCCTTCCTGAGAAATTGAGATCGTAGAGATTCGCGACCGCCCTGTTGTGCCCGATGCTCGCGAGCTGGCCCGGTGAGTGGTAAGCGAATGCACGGGTCGGGGCCTTGTGGACCCGGGCCACTACGTTGGCTGCCAATGTCGCGGCCTGTCGTTCGGCAAACTGAGCCGTCTGGGGGGAGATGGTGCCGTCATGCGCATTGGGTATGGCGGCGCAGTCCCCCAGGGCCCACACCCCGGGACGCCCCGGCACCGACATGTCGGCCTCCGTCACGATGCGACCTCGCTCCTTCAGCAATGGCAAGTCTTCGACCAAGGGGGTCGGCGCCGTGCCGATCGTCGTGATCACGGTCCCTCCGTCGATGCGTTCGCCGCTTTGCAGGCGCACTCCGTGCACGTCCACCTCCGCGACCCGAGCGCTCAGGCGGAACTCGATGCCGGTTTGCTGCATGCGCCGCAGTGCGAGTTGACCGAGCCTCCTGGAGAGCTCGGGCAGGATGTAGTCACGGCCGTGAAGCAGCAGCAAACGGACTTCGTCCTGGGGGATCTCGGGATAGTACCGAAGTGCACGGCGCAGGAAGTCCGCCATCGCCCCGGCCACCTCGACACCGCTGAAACCGCCGCCTGCCACAATGAAGGTGGTGAGCCAACGACGGCGCTCCGCCCCTTCGGCCAGGGTGGCTTGTTCCAGACGCCGCATGATGCGGTTACGGAGGTACAGCGCGTCACCCAGGCTCTTGAGGGGTAGCGCGTAACGCTCCATGCCCGAGGCAGCACCAAAATTCGGAGCGACACCACAGGCAAGGACCAATTGGTCGTAGGCGAGAGAACCTTTGCCCTCTCCCTTGTAGTACACCAGCCGCCTCTCGAAATCGATCCGCTGCACCTCGGCCATCCAGACCTTCGTTCTCTTGACCATCTGCCGCAGCGGTGCCACCACGTGGCCCGGCAGTATGGCCGCGCCGACGACCTCGGCCAGCAAGGGGGTGTAGGTGATGTGGTTGTCCCGGTCGAGGAGGAAGAGATCCCACTCTGGCAACAGCCGCTCCAGGCGACGCGCCAGACCCACGCCCGCAAACCCACCCCCTACGATCACAAGGGAAGGTTTGGTGGATGCCCTGGGATTCGGTGCCTCGGTGTTTGACACAGCGCTGTCGTCCCGATTGAAATGCTCGGCCAGGCAGGACCGGAACATGGAACATAGCAGATAGCGCGCTGCAGTTTCTCCTCCCCAGGCGTCGCTTGCGGCGACAACCAGGGGGAGGCGGTTGAATCGCTACGCCTCGACCGTTTGATCCGACTCACGTTGGCGGCGGTCCCCACAGGCTCTCCCCGCCGATGGTGGCCACCAGTGCCATCTCCACGATCAGGAACACGGCGCCTGCGATAAGTCCGCTCCAGACCGCCGGCATCCAATGCGGCTAGCGGCTCCGCTCAACGTAAGTTGCTGCCCTTGCACGTGCCATATCACACCTCCGTATGTAGTCAAACGTCGTTCCCTGGGTTCTCTATAGACACTCTTCCGCAAGACGCCGAAGGGGGCCAGAAACGAATCTGCCGGGCGTGCTGCTTTGGGGATTTGTCGCCACCTGTCGCCACCCTTTTTCTCACCACCATCATGGCCGCCGGGCAAGGGCTCGGCCTGTCATGGATGAGCATCCCCTACATGCTGGGCGAACGGTGTTTACACCCGATCACCGGCGGGCCCTGGTGGTCGGCTTCGCCCTGCACTTCTTCAACGGCTGGCTGTTTGCGCTGTTCTATGCGCTGGTTTTCGACGCTCTCTGCCAATCCGGCCTACTGTTGGGCGCCCTCGTCGGGCTGTTGCAGGCACTGGTGGTTCTGATCACACTGCTGCCCATACTGCCCAGCCTTCATCCCCGCATGGCCAGCGAACACCGGGGCCCCGGACCGACCCGGGCGCTCGAACCACCGGGGTTCCTCGCCCTCAATTACGGGCGTCGAACGCCGCTCGTGACCATTCGCCCACCTCGTCTACGGGGCGTGATCGGCGCCTTCTACCAGCCCTTGCAGGGTAAACGCATACTAACGTCACGGCCGTGCTGTGAGCGATGTAAGTCGTTGAAAGCAGGTGCGCTGTGAATACATCCATGTACGCTCGACGGCCGCGTCCATGCTTCCGACGACCTGCTTTCAAGGACTTACATCACTCTCTGGTAAGTATGCGTTTACCCTGCCAGCCCTTGTGTAATTGACACGCGCCGGCGTATTTTCTGCCAGAGCCCGGGAAAGCGCGTAGGTCGGGTTAGCCGAAGGCGTAACCCGACGGATCGAAGCAGCAAAGCCCGCCCCGGCTACTAACCTTTCCCCTGAACCCTCCCCCTGATCTGTTGCTGACAGACCGAAGCGGTGGTTCAGTGTCCTGTCGGGTTACGCCTTCGGCTAACCCGACCTACCCTCCTTGGCGAGAGAAAACGTGTTTGGGCGAAAGAGGTTGGCACGCGGGCATGACCCACACATGTGCCAAAAGAGTCCCCTTTCCTGCCAGCTAAGATAATGTAGTACCTGAATAGGTCTGTTCCCTTTCGACGTGGGGCTTGTTAGAAGGATCTGGCCACCGAGGAGAATACATGTCCCGCAAGATCTCCATGTCCATCGTACTCATCGTCCTTCTGGCTCTCCTGGGTTTCGGCGCATGGACGGTGCTGTTCAAACCCTCCGGCCTGCCGCCCGAGGGGTTTGCCCGCGGCAATGGCCGGATCGAGGCGGACCTCATCGACGTTTCACCCCGCCTGGCCGGACGGGTGGCCGAGATCAAGGTGCGCGAGGGCGATCGGGTGCAACCGGGCGATGTGCTGGCGATCATGGACACCGCGGAACTGGAATCGCAGTTGATGCGAGCCGGGGCAGCGGTGGCCAGCGCCGAGGCGGCGGTCGGAGTGGCGACGGCCCAAGTGGCCGAGGCCGAGGCGAAACTGGCGCTGGCGCGCAGTGAACAGGCCCGCGCCGAAACGCTGAGCACGCGTGATTTGCTCTCGCCGCAAGACCTCGACATACGCCGCACCGAGACGCAGGTGGCCGAGGCCGGGTTGGCCGCCGCCCGGGCGAACCTGCGGGCCAAACAGCGCAGCGTCGACGCCGAAGCCGCCGGGCGCGCCGAGGTCGCGGCACGAATTGCCGACAGCACGCTTTACGCGCAGGGCGCGGGACGGGTGCTTTACCGTCTGGCGCAGCCGGGCGAGATTCTCGGCAACGGCGGCAAATTGCTGACGCTGGTCAGTCTCGAGGATGTTTACATGGAGTTCTTTCTGCCCGCCACCGAGGCGCCGCGCGTCAGGATCGGGGACGAGGCGCGCGTCGTCCCCGACATCATGCCCGACACCGCCGTGCCCGCGGTGGTGTCCTTCGTCTCGCCGCAGGCACAGTTCACGCCCAAGCAAGTGGAGACCGTGACCGAGCGTGAGAGCCTGATGTTCCGCGTCCGCGTGAGCCTTCCGGCTGAACTGGTCGCGGCGCGGCTGGATCAGGTCAAGACCGGCGTGCGCGGGGTCGCCTGGGTACGGCTGGCAGGTAACGACGGCAGCCTGCCGGAGTGGCCGGGAGGGTTGACCCCGCCGCTCATCACCACGTCCCCCCGACCCTCCGCGGACTAGCCAATGACCCAGGCCGCGCCCGTCGCCCGTCTCGAGCGTGTCAGCCACCGCTATGGCAAGGTGGCCGCGCTTCGCGATCTGACGCTGGCGCTGCCGGCGGGGCGAATGGTGGGGCTGATCGGCCCCGACGGTGTGGGCAAGTCGACACTGATGGGGCTGGTCGCGGGGGCCAAGCGGCTGCAACAGGGCCAGGTGCGAACACTGGACGGCGATATGGCCGATGCACGCCACCGCAGCGCTGTGGGCGGGCGCATCGCCTATATGCCCCAGGGACTGGGGCGCAATCTCTATCACGATCTCAGCCTGCGCGAGAATCTTGAATTCTTCGGCAAGCTTTTCGGCCTGGGCCGGGCCGAACGGGCGGCGCGCATCGAGCGGCTGACCCGCGCCACCGGGCTGCATCCCTTCCTCGACCGGCCCGCCGGCAAGCTGTCGGGCGGCATGAAGCAGAAGCTGGGGCTCTGTTCGGCGCTGATCCATGACCCGGATTTCCTGTTGCTGGACGAACCCACCACCGGGGTCGACCCACTGTCGCGCCGCCAGTTCTGGGACCTGATCGATGCGATCCGCGCCGACCGGCCGGGGATGAGCGTGCTGGTGTCCACCGCCTATATGGAAGAAGCCGCGCGTTTCGACCATTTGGTGGCCATGAACGCGGGCCGCGTGCTGGCCGAAGGTAGCCCGGAGGAGCTAACGAGGCAGACCGGGACCGGCTCGGTGGGTGAGGCCTATGTCGCGTTGCTGCAACCGAGTGCGGCCAAGGCGCCGGATTCCACACCGAACCGTGAGCCGGACGCGTCCCCGGCCGGTGGAGACAGTGAACCGGCGATCCGCGCCCGCGCCCTGACCCGGCGCTTCGGCGATTTCACGGCGGTGGAGGCGGTCAGCTTCGACATCGCGCGGGGCGAGATCTTCGGTTTTCTCGGCTCCAACGGCTGCGGCAAGACCACGACGATGAAGATGTTGACCGGGCTCCTGCCCGCCTCGGAGGGCGAGGCCTGGATCTTCGGCCGGACGGTGGATGCGCAGGACTTGGGCACGCGCCGCCGTGTCGGCTTCATGTCGCAGGCCTTTTCGCTCTACGGCGAACTGAGCGTGCGCGAGAACCTGCTGCTGCACGCGCGGCTCTTTCATCTTGGCCACGCGCAGACGGATCGGCGGATGGCCGACCTGGTGCCGCGCTTCGGCCTCGACCCCTACCTGGACCAGCGGGCCGACGCCTTGCCGCTGGGGTTGCGCCAGCGACTGTCGCTGGCGGTGGCCGTGATTCACGCGCCGGAGATCCTGATCCTGGATGAGCCGACGTCGGGCGTCGATCCGCAGGCACGCGATGATTTCTGGCGGCTTCTGCTGGACCTGTCGCGCAAGGATGGCGTGACCATCTTCATCTCGACCCATTTCATGGACGAGGCGCTGCGCTGCGATCGCATATCCTTGATGCACGCCGGCCGGGTACTGGTCACCGACACACCGGCGGCAATCACCGAATCGCGCAACGCCGCGACGCTGGAAGAGGCCTTCGTTGCCTACATCTCCGCCGAGATTCCGCCCGAGCCCACCACCGGCGCGGGGCTGACGGTCGAGGAGACGGGCGCGGCGCATGGTGCCACCGTTTTCAGCCTGCGCCGCCTGCTGGCCTTTACCGCGCGTGAGGCCATGCAGGTGCGGCGCGATCCGGTGCGGCTCGCCTTCGCCTTTCTGGGCAGCGCGCTGTTGCTGCTGATCATGTCGTTCGGGATCTCCCAGGAGGTGCGCAACATCCCCTTCGCCGCACTCGATCAGGACCGCAGCCCCGAAAGCCGCGCCTATCTCTCGACGTTCGAGGATTCGGTGTGGTTTCGGGGCCATGCGCCGATTGTGGATGCCGATGCGCTGGAACGACGACTGGCCAGCGGCGAACTGGCGCTGGCCCTGCAGATCCCGCCCGGCTTCGGCGCCGATCTGCGGCGCGGCACCGGGGCCGAGGTGGCGGCGATGATCGACGGGGCCGATACCGGGCGCGCAGGCACCATCGAAAGCTACGTCACGGGCGCCCACGCCCATGTGCTGGCCGAGGGGGCCGGCGCCGCGCCGGCGCTCGATATGCTCGTACAGCCCGCAACCGCAGGACCCGCCGCACCGGTCGCGCTGCAGCCGCGGTTCCGTTACAACCCGGCGATGGCCAGCCTGCCCGCCATCGGCCCCTCCATCCCGCCGCTGCTGTTGCTGCTGTTTCCGGCGATCCTGATGGCGGTCAGTGTGGCGCGCGAAAAGGAGATCGGCACGATCACCAATTTCTACGTCACCCCCACCGGGCGGGCCGAGTTCCTGATCGGCAAGCAGCTGGTCTATATCGGTATCACGATGCTGAATTTCGCCATCCTGACGGCGCTGGTGGTACTGGTGCTGGGTGTGCCGTTGCGCGGTGACCCGCTGGTGCTGGCGCTGGCGGCACTGGTCTATGCGGTGGCGGCAACGGGCTTTGGCCTGATCGTGTCGATGATGACGGCGACCCAGGTCACGGCAGTCTTTGCCAGCACCATCCTGTCGGTCATGCCGACCCTGCAGTTCTCCGGCATGATGGAGCCGGTCTCCTCGCTTCAAGGACCGGCGCGCGTGCTGGGCACCTTCTGGCCCACGACCTGGTATATGGCGATCAGCGTAGGCAGTTTCACCAAGGGGCTGGGGCTGGCCGATCTGAGCGGAGCGCTGATACGGCTGGCGGCCTTCGGGCCGGTCTTCACCGGCCTGGCCATCCTCGCACTGCGCAAGCAGGAGCGGTGAACGTGCAGCGCCTGGCCAATATCTTCTGGTTGTTCGGCAAGGAGCTGAAGAGCGTGCTGGGCGATCCGGTGATGGTGATCCTGATCCTGTGGTCCTTCGTCGTGGCCGTGATGCTGGAGGCCAGCGGCGCGGGGGACACGGTGCGCAACGCGGCCATCGCCATCGTGGACGAGGATCAGTCCCCCCTTACCCGGCAGATCTCCGCGGCGCTGGCGCCACCCTGGTTTCAGACGCCGGTTGCGATGTCCCCCGTCCAGGCGAGTGCGGCGATGGACACGGGACGGATCATGTTCGTTCTTTCCTTTCCGCCTGACTTCACCGCCGACGTGATTGCCGGCAAAACACCCGCCGCGCAACTTCAGGTCGATGCCACGGCGGTGTCGCAGGCGCAGCTCGGCACCGACTACATCAGCAATATCGTACAGTCGGAAACCCGCGTCTTCCTCTCGGGCAACCCGGACGCGCCCGATCCGCCGCTGCAGCTGGAACTGCGTCGCGCCTTCAACCCCAACGGCGATCCGGTCTGGTTCAAGGCGGTCTCCTCACTGCTCAACCAGCTGTCGCTGCTAACCATCGCGCTCACCGGCGCGGCAATGCTGCGCGAGCGCGAACACGGCACCATCGAGCATCTGATGGTAATGCCGCTGACCCCGGTGGAGGTGGCGCTGTCCAAGGTGCTGGCGACGATGGCGGTGGTACTGGCCGCGTTCATCGGCTCGCTTCTGTTCGTGGTGCAGGGGGTGTTGCAGGTACCGGTGGCCGGGTCGGTACCGCTGCTGGTCGCGGGGGCGGCGGTCTATCTGTGGGCGGCCGCCGCGATCGGCATGTTTCTGGGCACCATGGCGCGCAGCATGGCGCAGTTCGCGCTGCTGGTGATCATGGTGATCATCCCGGTGATCATGCTCTCGGGGGGCATGGGCGCGGTGGAGAGCCAGCCCGAGATCGTCCAGCGCCTGACGCTGGCGCTACCCTCGCGCCACTTCCTGGCCTTCGCCAAGGCGGTGGCGTTCCGCGGTGCGGGCATCGAATCGGTCTGGCTCGAACTCATGTTGATGGCCGGCCTGGGGGCCGCCTTCTTCGTGGCCAGCCTTGCCCTCTTCCGCCGCTCGATGAGCCTGAGCGGTTGACGTGGGCGGGTTGCACTTTCGCTTGGTCGCGACACCGGTCGATTCCTTACAAGCTTAAGCACCCTTGGGTGGTTGAAACGCGCCCGGCGGCACAGGCAGAGAGCCGCGATCAAAATGCAGAAAACGGCGCCGTCCGTCGGGGGGAAGGACATGCGAGGCACCCTATTCGCGTTTCTGCTCTGCCTTCTGCCGCTGACCGTACTCGGCGGGACGGATAACCCCGTTTCCCAAGACGCAGGCAAGCTGCCCGTCCAGCCACTGGCCGTGCCGTTGTCGGTTTCCCTGGAGACGTACCACGACAGCACCGTGGCGGGTGGACCGGGCCGCGACGGCATCCCATCCATCGACGAACCCCGGTTCATCCCGCCCGAAGAAGCCGAACGCTATCTGGCCCCCGACGACATCGTCTTCGGTGTGACCCTGGACGGACACGCCAAAGCCTATCCGCGGGGTATCCTCGTATGGCACGAGATCGTCAGACCGCATCGGCGATCGAACAATCAGCATCACCTACTGCCCCTTGACCGGCACGGCCCTCGGCTTCGAGCGCGGTGGCACGACCCTGGGTGTGTCGGGTCAGCTCGTCAACAGCAACCTGATCCTGTATGACCGCGCCACCGAAAGCCTGTGGCCCCAGATCCTGTCGACGGCCATCAGCGGCCCGCTGAAAGGCCAGTCTTTGAAGGGGGTTCCCGTGGTGTGGACGACCTGGTCTCAATGGAAGTCACTACACCCGGACACGACCGTGTTGTCGTCGGAAACTGGATATACGAGGGACTATTTCGGCGATCCCTACGGGGGCTACCATCCGAAACGCGGCTACTACCGCACCGACGTACCGCCCCGTTCCCCCGTGCTGCACACCGACTCGCGCCTGCCGCCCAAAGAGGTGGTGATCGGCGCCCGAACCGCCTCCGGCGCCGTCGCGTTTCGCAAAGAGAGCTTGGCCCGGGAGAAGGTCATGGCGGGGCGGATCGCTGACGATCCCGCCATTGCCGTGTATGACGAGCGGCTCGGTACCGGCTACGTCTATCACGCTCCGGATGGATTCGATGCCACCTACCGCGATCGCAACCTGATCGTGGATGGGGAGGCCTACGCCCCGGATGAGCTACCCCTGGAGCGGATAGACGCCTTTGAGGTGATGTGGTTTGCCTGGTACGGCTTCTTCCCGGAGACCGCACTCCACGAGTGAGCGAGCCACCTGTGCCGCCCCAATTACATCCTCGTTAATAGCTATTTATGAACTCCTGATGAGAGGTTTGCCGGCACTGAGAGGCTGCGCTCGGAGCCACCTTTATCCGTCCGCTTCCAACCCGTACCCGTCATTCCCGCGGAGGCGGGAATCCAGGTGGAAACCGGCAGCTTACGACCCAAAGGGGCCAATGGCACAGGCATTTCGAATGTCCGCTTAACAGCAGTCTATGGCCTCCTTTCTGCCCCGCTGCGGGGGTACAGCCTGCACCGGCGTCAATGTTATTGCCGTCACGTACGGCGGCCTGCTTGCACTATTTCCGAGCTGCGCGAGGAGCAAGCGCCACCGCCTCTGGCGCGGCTCGATTGTGCCAGCTTCCCAGCAGCACCGTGGTTACCGTAAGAACCACGGGCCCCAGAACGAGACCGGCCGGGCCAAACAAAAGCAGACCACCGACCACGGACATGAAGGTGACAACGGTATGGAGCTTAAGTCGTTTTCCCACCAGGATCGGACGAAGCAGGTTATCGATTGTGCCGACGATAAATATGCCCCACAGGGTGAGAATCAGGGCTTTCCACCACGAGCCTTCCAAAGCCAGAAAGAGAACCGCTGGGATCCAGACAATAAAGGCACCCAACACCGGCACCACTGCCAGCAAAGCCATCACCAGACCCCAGAATAACGGCGTGGACAGGCCAAGCCACCAGAACATCAGCCCACCAAGAGGACCCTGTAGGGAAGAGACAGCCAGCGTTCCGTAGAGCGTGGCGTAAATGGTATCGCCGACCCGGTCCAACAGCCGGTTCATCTCTGCTTCCGGGAGAGGAGACAAAGACCGGAGCGCTTGAAGCGCCGCACCCCGGTCACGGAGGAAAAAGAACAACAGGTAGAAGGTCATGCCGAGGCCGATCACCTGAACCGTCGAACCCTTTACGATGGCCCCGGCAGTATTGCTAAGCCAGCGGGTGAACGTACTAACGATTCCCGGCAGGTCGAGCTGCCGCTCCACCCTGTCGACGAGAGGTGCCAGACGCGGCTGGGCTTCCAGGGCGCGTCTCCACTCGCCGGACTCGACCTTCTTCTCGATGAGTTGCGCACCTGCTGTCGCCTGCAGCAGAAGCCGCTGCGCCAGGAACGTCGCGGGGACGACCACTGTCAGCCCCACCACCAACACCGAGACCAAAGCAGCCAAGCCTGGGCGCTTAAGCTTTGACTCAATCCACCGTTGTAACGGCAAGAACAAGACCGCCAGCGAAAGGGCCCAGACGACCGCGGACAAAAACGGCGCGACCAGCCGGTAACAGAGATAACTTCCGAAGACCGTTGCGGCCAACAGCACGAAGGTCTGAACGTTGCGCGGTGAATCCCAGCCTGCAGGCGCCATCTGCTTGGTATCTGATTCGTTCATCCTGCCGTCGCGTCGGTCATTTTTGCCTTCGGTCGTCATTCTGCCCTCAAGCCTTTCACCCGCCACGCTGCCTCCGGCAGCCCAATCCGCCCCACCCCGCCCTCCAGAATCTGTCGCAGCAAATTACCGGCCTCGGATAGACAACGGTTAAGTCTCTGAAAGAACCAGCCAGAAAACCGGCCCCAGTCCTCCTTTTGGGTCAGCCAACGGACGTGTCTCGGCATCGGCGTCCGGCCAAAGGGGCCGATCGACGGTGCCGCCGTCCCGCCGCGGCCCATCGGAAAAAGCCCCGCTTGGCCAGTTCCACAGCGAAAAGATAGACAACCACCACGGCCCCGAGGACGACGTAGATGCGGCCGGGGGCGGCACAGACTCGAAATTGGGTTCCGATCGGGGTCAACGGAACCAGCAGCGCCAGGGCCACAACGGCCGGCTAGGTGGCCGTCAGCAAGGGGTGGGCGCGGCTTTTCAGCGGACTGCCGTGCGTGCGGATCAACAACACCTGGGTACAGAGCGATTCGATAAACCAGCCGGTCCGTAACAGCTTCTCGCCCGCCTGCAGGACGCTCATCAAGAGGGTACAAGGTGACCCCACCCTGGTTCAGCACGCCCCGCCTCCGGAGCGGCGGGTCACCAGCGGAATCTCCGCCATCGCGGAGTTGATGCGCCTGCTTGAGATGCCGGGGCTGGACTGCGCCGGCCAATGACGGCTTCCCGGCAACAAACCGCCGTTCCGCTCACTCCCCTTTGGCGACAGCTCTTGGCCGGTTGCTGCCGCTGCTACTTGGATTCCCGCCTTCGCGGGAATGACGGGTATCGGCCGATAGCTGCTGTAACGTCTCTTTACCCCTATTTCTCGCCCTCCTTCCCGAATCGGCAGGCCTGTAACCGGCAGCCGTCAGAGGGTTAGCCGGCTGCAATCCGTTCCCGGCACAGCGACTCCGTCGTTTCCAGTAGCTGTTTTACGCGTGGGGCGAGGTATTCCACTTCCTGCCAGAACACCTGGAAGTCCTTGTGGTAGCGGGCGCCGATGTAGGCTTTGTCCAGTAGCGTGAAGCGTTCGCTCTCTTCGCGGGTGCGTTGGGGGAAGATCGCCTCGAACACCGGGCCGAAGCGTTCGGCGGAGAGTCCCAGGTGTTTGAGGAAGTGTTCGTGGGGACAGTAGCCGGTGAAGACGAGGAGGATCGCCTTGTAGGCGGATTCGGCGGCCTGGTTCAGGTTGAACATCGCGCCGCGGAGATCGCCTTCGTCGTAATCGACTTGATAATGCCGATAGAAGCGGGTGGCTCGATTGAACCAGGATTCAAAGTCGCTCTGGGCGATACGCCGTTTCTCTTCCGGTGAAAGCTGCCGCGGTTCGGCCAGTTCGTGCAGCGCGGAGTCGTACAGCAGGCGCCCTTCTCGCTTGATGTCGAGGAAGAAGTAGCGGCTCTCCTCCAGGGCTTTGTCCACCTCGTCGATGGGGTGGCAGATGAGCCGCACCAGTGCCGAGAGGCCGGCCCGGTTGCAGGCGTCTTCCACCTTGGACCAGCGTGCCGTGTCGGCAGCGCGTGCTTCGTCTTCGACGAGGACCAGGATGTCGTAGTCGGAGGCGTGGCCGGACCAGCGCTTGGGCGCGAGATCCCTCTCCTCCTTGTAGTCGCCCCGCGCATAGGAGCCGAAGAGGATGATCATCTCGACTTCTTCGTGCGCCCGGACGACGCGCACGATCTCGCCAAGCTCGCGCTGCTTGGCTTCGGGCAGGTGGGAAAGGTCGGTCTGCATTTTTCCGCGGTCGTTGAGGCTCTCTTCCTTTCGGTACATCGGTGCCCTTCCCTATTGCCTGTCGCCTGTTCCTCGGTCGGCCTGTCGATATTCCCGCGGCGCTTTGTTGTGCGGAAACGTAGTGGATATCGGGCTCGATGGTAAAGGGGCGCACAGACAACGGCAAGTCAGGGATTTCGGGGGATGGAACGAATTGTGGCGAGACGCTGCCGTCGCAAGCCCGAATTCCCGTGGATGCCTGGATTCCCGCCTTCGCGGGAATGACGGTGAGTGGCGAGACGCTGCCGCGGAAGCCTGGTTCCGTGGTGCCTGGATTCCCGCCTTCGCGGGAATGACGGTTGGTGGCGAGATGCTGCCGCAGAAGCCTGGAGTCCCGTGGGTGCCTGGATTCCCGCCTTCGCGGGAATGACGGTTAGTGGCGAGACGCTGCCGCGGAAGCCTGG
>JAWLHA010000028.1:0-53580 GCA_041690535.1 Gammaproteobacteria bacterium
CCTAGAGCACCGAACAGATAAATCCGACGCGCCCAACATGTAGGGTGGATAAGCGCAGCGCATCCACCAATTCGACGCCGCACGGTGGATGCGCTGCGCTTATCCACCCTCGGTTCGCTGCCCCCGCCACCTGCGGCGCAATTTGGCTGCGATTGGCGATCTTTCCGTTTACCTGTTCGGTGCTCTAGGGTACCGTACCGCGCCAAACGAGGAGGATGTCGTGGCCAAGAAACCGCAAAATTCAGCTGACGGGCAGTTCGATTTCGAGAAGGCCCTCAAGGAACTCGAAGGCCTGGTTGAAGCCATGGAGCACGGCGATCTTTCCCTGGAGCAATCCCTGAAGGATTTCGAGCGCGGCATCGAGCTGACCCGTGCCTGCCAGAAGGCCCTGGAAGGTGCGGAGCAGAAAGTCCGTATATTAATGGAGAGGGACGGCGGTGAACTCCTCGTTCCGTTCGAGCCTGAAGAGGACTGAACGATGGAGCTGCGTGAGTTGCTGCGGACCTACCAGAGTCGGGCGGAAGGCGCGTTGGAGTGCCGATTGCCTGGCGTGGAGGCTGCCCCTGCGCGGCTGCACACCGCAATGCGGTATGCCAGCCTGGGAGGGGGCAAGCGGGTGCGGCCGGTCCTGGTCTACGCCGCCGGTACAGCACTGGGCGCCCCGCTGGAGAGTCTCGATGCCCCAGCTTGCGCCGTTGAATTGATTCACGCCTACTCACTCGTCCATGATGACCTCCCCGCCATGGATGATGACGACCTGCGCCGGGGCAAGCCGACCTGCCACAAGGCCTTCGACGAGGCGACAGCCATCCTGGTGGGCGATGGGCTCCAGGCACTCGCGTTCGAACTGCTGGCTTCCGACCGCACCATGAACATCGGCGCGGAGCGCCGATTGGCGATGATTGCCGAACTGGCCCGGGCCAGTGGTTCGTTTGGCATGGTGGGTGGACAGGCCATCGATATCGGGGCCACCGGCAAGCAGCTCTCCCTGCAGGAGCTCGAAGGGATGCATCGGTTCAAGACAGGCGCGCTCATCTGCGCCAGTGTGCGGTTGGGCGCGCTGAGTGCACCCAATGCCACTGAGGTACAGCTTGGCCGCCTGGAGAAGTATGCCCAGGCCATCGGGCTTGCCTTTCAGATCCGCGACGATATCCTCGATGTGGAGGCGGATACGGCGACCCTGGGCAAGCCGCAGGGGTCGGACCAATCCCGCAACAAACCCACCTACACTTCCCTGCTGGGACTCGAAGGGGCGAAGCGCAAAGCGCTGGAACTCCATCAAGCGGCCCTGGACGCCCTCGCCCCATTCGGCCAGGCCGGGGAACCCCTTCGCCAGATCTCGGCCTATATCGTCGAACGCGCCCATTGAACGCGCCGCCGTGGCGTGGCTCCCCTGCCCCGGTAGGCCAGGGTAAACGCATACTTACGTCACGGCCGTGCTGTGAGCGATGTAAGTCCTTGGGTAAGTATGCGTTTACCCTGCCCGGTAGGCGATAGGCCTTGCAAGTGCATGGCCGGGGCCTCATTATTAGCGGTTTTTCCGATTTCGAAATCGAGCCGATGCCCAACCAGAGCTCCTACCCTCTTCTGGAAACCATCGATAGCCCCGAACAGCTCCGGGCCATGACGCCCGCGCAGCTCAGAGCGCTGGCGCACGAGTTGCGGGGATTCATGGTCAAATCGGTAGGACGCACCGGCGGGCACCTGGCGGCCGGGCTTGGCACGATCGAGCTCACCATCGCCCTCCACTACGTCTTCAACACCCCTGGTGACAGATTGGTGTGGGATGTGGGACATCAGAGCTACCCTCACAAGATCCTGACCGGGCGTCGCGACCGGATGCCCAGCCTGCGCCAACGCCACGGGCTGGCCGGGTTTCCCCGCCGGGAAGAGAGCCCTTACGATGCCTTCGGCACCGGCCACTCCAGCACCTCGGTGAGTGCGGCACTGGGCATGGCCGTCGCAGCCCGGCAGCGAGGGGACGACCGCCATGTGGTCGCGGTGATCGGTGATGGCGCCATGTCTGCGGGGATGGCTTTCGAGGCGCTCAACCACGCCGGCGATCTCGACGCCAACCTGCTCGTGGTCCTGAACGACAACGAGATGTCGATCTCCCCCAACGTGGGTGGCCTCTCCAACTACCTGGCCCGGGTCCTGTCGGGAAGGGTCTACACCACGGTGCGCGAGGGCGGGAAGCAGGTGCTCAAAAAGACCATGCCCTCGCCCGTCATTGAGTTGGCCCGCCGTGCCGAAGAGCACGTCAAGGGGATGGTGGTGCCCGGCACGCTCTTCGAAGAGCTCGGATTCAACTACATCGGCCCCATCGACGGGCACGATATCGAGACCCTCATCAAGACTCTCAAGAACCTGCGGGGCCTCAGAGGGCCGCAATTTCTTCACATCGTTACCAAAAAGGGCAAAGGCTACTCCCCGGCAGAGCAGAACCCCTGTGCCTACCACGGGGTTTCGGCCTTCGATCCGGAGACCGGCGAGATGCTCGGAAAGGGCGCCGGCCCCACCTACACCCAGATCTTCGGCCAGTGGCTCTGCGACATGGCCGAACAGGATGATCGGCTGGTGGGTATCACCCCCGCGATGCGCGAGGGATCAGGACTGGTGGAGTTCTCCGAGCGCTTTCCCCGGCGCTACTTCGACGTGGGGATCGCGGAGCAACATGCGGTTACCTTCGCCGCCGGCATGGCGTGCGAAGGGCTCAAGCCGGTAGTGGCCATCTACTCGACATTCCTGCAGCGGGCCTATGACCAGCTGATTCACGATGTCGCCCTGCAGCGTCTGCCTGTGCTGTTCGCCATCGACCGGGCCGGTATCGTCGGGCCCGACGGCCCGACCCATGCCGGGACGTTCGACTTGAGCTTCCTGCGGTGCATCCCCGAAATGCTCATCATGGCCCCGGCCAACGAAAACGAGTGCCGTCAGATGTTGACCACCGGTTATCTCCACGACGGGCCTGCAGCGGTGCGCTACCCCCGGGGCACTGGACCGGGGGTCCCGGCCGAAGCCTCCCTGACGCCCCTGCCCGTGGGCCGGGCAGAGATTCGCCGCGAGGGCGACGGCCAAGTGGCGCTGCTGGCATTCGGCAGCATGGTCGGCATTGCCGAACAGGCGGGAGCCGCCCTCGGCGCCACGGTGGTGAACATGCGGTTTATCAAACCCCTCGATGAAGCGTTGATCCTGCAACTGGCGGCACGCCACCGCCTGCTGGTGACCATCGAGGAGAATGCCGTCTCCGGGGGCGCCGGAAGCGGCGTCGACGAGCTGTTGCGGGCTAACGGGCTAACTATCCCCGTGCTCCATCTTGGAATTCCCGACGAGTTCGTGGAACAGGGCGGGCGGGAAGAGCTGCTGGATGCCTGCGGTCTGAATGCGGATGGTATAATCCTTGCCGTCAACCAGCGCCTTGCGCCAGCAGACTTGTCAGACGACCACGAGTCGCGTAAATTCTTATAGAAACACTCAACTATAAATGGCTGCCCGATATACACTTAAGGTCGTCACCGACTTTGCCGCTGCCCATTCATTGCGCGACTACCCGGGGGATTGCCGCCGGCTCCACGGCCACAACTGGAAGGTCGAGGTCGAGGTCTCGGCGAGGCAGTTGGATGAGCTGGGCATGGTGGTGGACTTCAAGGCGATAAAGCAGGCCACCCGCAAGGTCACCGATGAACTCGATCATCGTTACCTGAACGAGGTTCCGCCATTCGATCGCCTCAACCCGACGGCGGAGAACATGGCCGCCCATATTTACCGCCGACTGGCGGAAGAGCTGAATGCGCCGGGCGTGCAGGTCCATGCGGTGACCCTGTGGGAGACCGAACGGGCCTGTGTGCGCTATACCGAGGAATTGTGAGAATGACGCAGAATTGCGAAATCGCCGACGTTCAGAGTAGTGAGGATACCCGCCGAATTGCCATCAACAAGGTGGGCATCAAAGACATCCGCCATCCCGTCCGTATAGCGGACCGCAGCGGCGGTGAACAGCACACCATCGCGTCATTCAACATGTACGTGAATTTGCCCCATAACTTCAAGGGCACGCACATGTCACGCTTCGTGGAGATCCTGAACCGCCATGAGCGGGAGATCTCGGTGAAGTCGTTCAAGGATATGCTGCGCGAGATGACCCACGCGCTCGAGGCCCAGTCTGGCCATATCGAAATGGCGTTCCCCTATTTCGTCAACAAAAAGGCTCCGATCTCCGGCGTCGAAAGCCTCATGGACTACGACGTGACCTTCATCGGAGAGTTGGCCGACGGGGTCCCGCACATGACCGTCAAAGTGGTCGTGCCGGTCACCAGTCTTTGTCCCTGCTCGAAAAAGATTGCGGATCGCGGCGCACACAACCAGCGTTCCCATGTGACCGTTGCAGTGCGCACGCGAGGCTTTGTCTGGATTGAGGACATCATCGATCTGGTGGAAAAGGAGGCGTCCTGCGAGCTGTACGGCCTGCTCAAGCGTCCGGACGAGAAACACGTCACCGAACGGGCGTATGACAATCCCAAATTTGTGGAAGACATGGTGCGGGACGTGGCGGTTCGCCTTAACGCCGACGAGCGTATTCAGGCCTACGTGGTCGAGTCGGAGAACTTCGAGTCCATTCACAACCATTCGGCTTACGCCTTGATCGAGCGGAGCAACGACGCCGACTGATCGAACGCACCTCTCGGGCTCAGAGGCGCGACTTGGATGAGCATCGGCCCGGTGGGCCGGTGTTTCACTCGACTTCTATTCCTGCAGGTGCATCACTCCCACGCCGGTCGGGGGAGAAACGGATTGCCCGACAGGAAAGGGATGACGACTGTAGCGCGCTCACTTGGCGCGGATCAGCAAGGCGGCGCCATCACGCTCCAGATCCAGCCGCCCCAGGAACGTCATGCCTAACAGGACCTGACTGGGAAATCCTCCCTCCATTACGATGGCATCCACCCCCTGTACCCGAATCGGGCCAATACGGACCTCCTGCAGCCTCACCCGATAGGCCGATTCAAGCGAGGAGGCGGTCTCCACCCGCTGACGCAGCCCCTTGCGGTAGTCGATCCCCAAGGCGCGGGCCTGCTGTGCGTTGAGGGTCACCGCCGAAGCGCCCGTGTCCACGATGAACTGCACCGCCTGACCATTGATCGTCCCTGCCGTCGCAAACAGCCCCCGGCTGTCTTGCCACACCTGCACTGCGGGCTTGTTCGGCGAGCTGTAGTGCGCTCCGATCCGCTCTTCCAGACCCAGGCGCACCTGCTCCCCGTTGTGGTCTATCAACACACTCTGGCTGTCCGCCGAAATGAGTTTCACGCCGGATGCCGCATCGCTCTGCCCTGCATGGAGCATCTTTCGGACACCATCGATTTCGATCAGCGCCTTGTCCTTGAACAGCCCAAGGACAGCAATGCGCTCGGCAGCGGAACAGGTCCCCAGAGCAAGCAGCAGGATAAGAGCGAAGGGAACGCGGCCCATCAGGCAGGGTAAACGCAAACTTGCCCAAGAGCGATGTAAGTCCTTGAAAGCAGGTCGTCGAACGTACAGGGATGTATTCACAGCGTACCTTCTTTCAAGGACTTACATCGCTCCCAGCACGGCCACGACGTGAGTATGCGTTTACCCTGGCCCATCCATCAGGCCACCCACTGGAATCCTGCGGCCACTCCCTGCAACAGGAGCCAGGCAAAAGCTGCGGCCAGGAGATCGTCCAGCATGATGCCAAAGCCTCCGGTCACACGCCTGTCCACCCAGCGGATGGGCCAAGGTTTAAGCACGTCAAAAAAGCGGAACAGAATGAATCCAAGCAGGATCCATCCCCAGCCGGCCGGTGCGGCCACCATGGTGACGAGATACCCTACCACTTCGTCCCAGACAATGGCCGGATGGTCGTGCACCCCCATGGCGCGGGCACATCGATCACACAACCAAATGCCCCCCAAAAAGAGAATGGCCATGGTGATCAGGTACGCCCCAATGCTCAGAGGCTGCAGGAGCAGGTAGAAGGGAACGGCCACGGCAGTCCCGAAGGTGCCCGGCGCCTTTGGCAGATAGCCGCTCCCAAATCCGAGGGCAGCGAAACAGGCGGGGTTCCGCCATAGACCTTTGGGGATGGCAAACGCGGATGGAGGGCTCATGATTGCTGGAAGTGGTCGAAACCTGTCCGTTCGGTGGAAAACGGGCTGCCGTCGCTCCGGACCAGGCGCAAGCCCACGTCACGCTCTATCTCCCCGACGCAGGTCACGGCCACCCCCGCTTCGGCCGCAGCGGCCATCAGGCGCGCCTCTTCGCCCGCGGCGACCGTGAAGCACAATTCGTAATCATCCCCCGCGCCAAGAGCCAACTCCAACTGCCCCTGTTCCGGGAGGAACGCACGCAAGGCTTGCGAACGGGGAAGCGTATCCACCTCGACCCGCGCCCCCACTCCACTGGCCGCAAGGATGTGGCCAAGGTCGGAGCGCAGGCCGTCCGAGACATCGATGGCTGCCGTCGCAAGGCCCCGTAGCAGGATGCCGAGCCCTACCCGCGGCTCAGGCCGGTCAAGGCGGTGGCGAAGCGCATCCCCACGGCGGTCGTCCCATGCGGTCTGCCGCAAGGCCAGCGCAAGCCCCGCACCGGCATCTCCCAGCGTCCCGCTCACATAGATGCGATCGCCGATGCGCGCCCCGCTCCGTAGCAAGGCGCCGTCTCTCGGTACCAATCCACTGATCTGCACCGTGATCGTGAGAGGCCCCCTGACCGTGTCCCCCCCCACCAGCGCGATCCCGAAGCGCCCGGCCAAACCCAGTAGTCCCCGGGAGAAGCCCTTGAGGAACGCGGGGTCCTCCTCAGGAAGGCTCAGTGAGAGGGTAGCCCACACGGGCTCCGCCCCCATGGCCGCCATGTCGCTGAGGTTCACCGCCAGGGCCTTGTGGCCAATGGCCTCGGGGGTAGTATCCCGCGGGAAGTGGACCCCGGCCACGAGGGTGTCCACGGCCAAGGCGAGGTCCATCCCCTCTGGTACACGCACGACGGCCGCATCATCGCCGATGCCCACCCGAACGTCGCCGCGGCTGGGCCCCTGCTCGGCAAAGTAGCGTTGAATGATGCCGAATTCGCCGAGCATTCCAATAGGCTCAGGAGCGGGCCTTCACCTCGGCCACCCGAAGCTTCTGGGCCGCCTTGTCGAGAATGCTGTTCACGTACTTGTGCCCCTGCTCGGCCCCGAACGTCTTGGCCAGCTCCACTGCCTCATTGATGACCACGCGATAGGGGATGTCGGGGCGCTGCATCAACTCGTAGGCACCCAGCCGGAGTATGGCCCGCTCCACCGGGTCCACCTGCTCCAGCGTGCGGTCGAGAAACGGCCCGATCTGCTGATCCAGCTCCTGCACCCGGCCGGCGACACCGTGCAGCAATTCATGGAAATAGGTCCCATCGACGTTGCTCATGTCCTGTTCGGACACGAACTGGTCTTCTATCTCCCTTGGGCTCTGATCCGTGAGCTGCCACTGATAGAGGGCCTGGGTGGCTCTTTCTCTGGCCCTATGACGCGCACGGCTCATGCCACGTATTCCTCCACGACGAGGTTGGTAAGTTCGGATGCCATTCAGGCCAGCTGAGGCAGCAGGTTGACCATTTCAATGGCGGAGATCGCTGCTTCAGCCCCCTTGTTGCCTGCCTTGGTCCCGGCCCGCTCGATGGCCTGCTCGATGCTGTCGACAGTCAGCACGCCGAAGGCCAGGGGGAGATCCTGCTCCATGGAGACCGCGGCCAAGCCCTTGGTGCACTCCGAAGCGACGTACTCGAAATGTGGCGTACCGCCGCGGATCACTGCCCCGAGCGCGATGATCGCATCAAAGCCCCCCTTCACGGCAATCCGTTTGGCCGCCAACGGCAACTCGAATGCCCCGGGCACCCAGATGACTTCGATATCTTCCTCACGGGTCCCATGGCGCTTCAAGGTATCGATGGCCCCGGACAGCAGGCTCTCGACGATGAAGCTGTTGAAACGGCTGACGACAATGGCGAAGCGAGCGCCGCTGACCTGGAGATTGCCGGTGTAAGTCTTGATTTGCGACATCTTTTTTTCCTGTTCTCGTTAGTCGTCCACGTATTCCACGACGTCCAGCCCGAAGCCCGAAAGGGCGTGCATCTTCTTCGGGGCGCTGAGCACGCGCATGTGCTTGATCCCCAAGTCGATGAGGATCTGGGCGCCAATGCCGTAGGTGCGCAGGTCGTCACTCTTCTCCTGCTCGACCAGGTCCACCCCCTCGTCCTGCAGTTGGTAGTCCTTGATGTGGCGCAGCATGTCATCTGCACTTTCCTGCTGGTGCAGAATCACGACCACCCCATTACCTTCCCGCTCGATGCGGCGCATGGCATCGCTCAAGGGCCAGCCACAATCCCGCAAATTGCCGAACAGATCGCAAAGCGTATTCTGCAGGTGCACACGGACCAACGCCGGCCGCTCTGGAGTCAGCTCACCTTTGACCAGCGCCAGATGCAACTCCCGCTCGAGCAAGTCGCGGTAAGCCACCAGTTTGAAGTCACCGAAAGCGGTCGGCATGCAGCACTCCGCCACCCGCTCCACCGTCGGTTCATTCTTCAAGCGGTAGTTGATCAGGTCGGCCACCGTACCGATCTTCAGGCCGTGCTCGGCCGCGAACTTTTCCAGATCGGGGCGACGCGCCATGGTGCCATCCTCATTGAGGATCTCCACGATCACGCACGCAGGCTCCAGGCCGGCCAGACGGGTGAGGTCGCAACCGGCCTCGGTGTGTCCGGCGCGAGTCAGCACACCGCCAGGCTGGGCCATGAGCGGAAACACATGCCCGGGTTGAACGATGTCCTTGGCGGTAGCGTTGGGCGCGACCGCCATGCGAACCGTGTGCGCACGATCATAGGCCGATATACCCGTGGTCACCCCCCGCGCCGCTTCGATGGACACGGTGAAATTGGTGCCGTGCTTGTCGTTGGTGTTGCTCACCATCAAGGGAAGACTCAGCTGCTCACAGCGCTCCCGCGTGAGAGTGAGACAGATCAGGCCACGGCCATACTTCGCCATGAAGTTGATGTCTTCAGGGCGCACCAGCGAGGCGGCCATCATGAGATCGCCCTCGTTTTCCCTATCCTCATCGTCCATCAGGACGACCATCTTCCCTTGGCGGATGTCTTCGATGATTTCTTCGATGCTATTGAGTGACATAGAATTTTTCTGTTTCAGTGGTGCGATTCGGTTGCCCGGTCACCGCTTGCCCAAGAATCCATGGTCGGCCAGGAAGGCCTCCGTAATACCCCCATCCGTCCCGGCCGCCCGCTCGCCCAGCAGCAGTCGCTCCAGATAACGGGCAATGATATCCACCTCGAGATTGACCCGGCGCCCCGGCCTGAAGTCGGCCATCGTGGTCTCCTGCAGGGTGTGGGGAACGATATTGAGCTGAAATTCGGCCCCCCTGACGGCGTTCACCGTAAGGCTGATGCCGTCAATACAGATGGAGCCCTTTTCGGCGATGTAGCGGGCGATGGATCCCGGGGCCCGGATTCGGAAGCGGATCGAACGCCCCTCCGGGTGGCGTTCGAGCACCTCGCCAATACCGTCCACATGCCCGCTGACCAAGTGCCCGCCGAGTCGCGTGGTGGGAGTCAGCGCCTTTTCGAGATTGACCGTGGCCCCACTGCGTAGGTCGGAGAAGTTGCTACGCGCCAACGTCTCGCCGGAGACATCCGCCCAGAAACCGTCTCCCGGCAGCTCCACCGCTGTCAGGCAGACCCCGTTGACGGCGATGCTGTCTCCCAACCGTACATCCCCCAGGTCGAGGGTTCCCGTCTGCACATACAGCCTGAGATCGGCCCCTTTCGGCTCCAGCGCGGCAACCCGCCCGACCGCCTCGACAATACCTGTGAACACGCGCTTACCTCATGATCGCTCAGGGCCGATGGTTGCAGTGATGCGCCAGTCATTTCCCACCGCGCGGACATCGTGGATGTGGAGGGGCACGCTCTCGGCCATGGAGTCAAGTCCGGGTAACCGGAACAGGCCCCG
Source organism: Gammaproteobacteria bacterium (assembly GCA_041690535.1). GTDB lineage: Bacteria > Pseudomonadota > Gammaproteobacteria > Thiohalomonadales > Thiohalomonadaceae > JAWLHA01. The sequence goes on from JAWLHA010000028.1 coordinate 10,013, forward strand.
TGCCGAATCCCCCATCAGCCGGGGCGCCATGTAGACCACCAGCTCGTCGATCAACCCGGCCTTCAACATGGCCCCACTCAAGGTGGCACCGGTCTCCAGCAGAATCTCATTCACCTCCCTCTCGGCGAGGCGTCCCATGAGGCCGTGCAGATCCACCGCATCGGGCCCATGACGCATCACCCAGACCTCGGCACCGGCAGCCTCGAGGCGCGCCTGCGCTTCCGGGTCGTCGCAGGCGGTAACGATCAGGGTCTCGCCAGGAAGACGGAGCATTTGCGCCGTCTCCGGCATGCTGAGCCGGGGGTCGAGAACGACACGAAGCGGCTGCCGGGCGCCCTCCTCGAGCCGCACGGTCATGGAGGGGTCGTCGGCAAGGACAGTGCCAATCCCGGTCATGATGGCCGAGCTGCGCGCGCGCAGCCGCTGGACGTCCTGACGCGCGGCATCCCCGGTGATCCACTTGCTCTCCCCGGACGCCATGGCGGTCCGGCCATCCAGGCTCATGGCCAGCTTGGAGCGGACGAACGGACGCCCTTCCCGCATGCGCTTGATGAAACCGGGATTCATGGCCGCCGACTGGGTCCCCATCAGGCCGCTGGCAACCGTCATGCCTGCCCCCTTGAGCGCCGCCAGCCCCTGCCCGGCCACCCGGGGGTTTGGATCCTCCATCGCCGCTACCACGCGAGCGATGCCGGCCTCCACCAGGGCCTCGGAACAGGGCGGGGTCCGGCCGTGGTGGCAGCAGGGTTCAAGGCTGACGTAGGCCGTCGCGCCCCGCGCCCGCTCCCCCGCCTGGGCGATGGCGTTCACCTCGGCGTGGGGTCCTCCGGCGTATTCGTGCCATCCCTCCCCCACCAGCGCGCCATCCCGAACCAGCACGCATCCGACCCGAGGGTTGGGGTCCGTGCTGTACAGCCCCCGGGAGGCAAGCTCCAGGGCGCGCGCCATGTAGCGGTGATCATCAGCCGTGAAACTCGACAACTACTTGCCCTCTCCCTTATCACCCTTTCCCCCGGCGAGCAGGGAAAGTTGACTCTTTTTGACAGCGGCGGGAGGCTCGTTCTGCAACCGCTCGATCTCCTCCCGGAAGGCGTTCACATCCTGAAAGCTGCGATAGACCGAGGCGAACCGGACATAGGCGACCTGGTCGAGCTCACGCAACTCGTCCATCACCCATTCGCCAATCTGCCGGGAACGCACCTCACGGTCCCCACCGGCGCGCAGCTTGTGCTTGATACGGCTGATCGCCGCCTCGATGGCCTCCGCTTCCACGGGCCGCTTCTCCAGTGCGCGCAGCAAGCCCGACCGCAGCTTCTCCTCGCTGAAGGGCTCCCGCATCCCATCCCGCTTGATAATCCGCGGCAACACCAACTCGGCCGTTTCGAAGGTCGTGAACCTCTCGCCACAGCTCACACACTCCCGCCGCCGCCGTACCGAGTCGCCGTCGCTGCCCAAGCGGGAGTCGATGACCTTGGTTTCGAGTTCACCGCAGAAGGGACACTTCATGGCAGCTTCGCTTCAGCCCCCGCATGCATCAGAGTGATTGCTCGTAGACGGGGAAGCGGCGACAGACGTCCACAACCTGCTGCTTGACCCGCTCGACGACCTCGGCATTCTGGATGTCGTCCAGGATGTCACAGATCCACCCGGCCAGTGCTCCCACCTCCTCCACGCCAAAGCCGCGCGTGGTCACCGCAGGTGTACCGATGCGAATACCGCTGGTCACGAAGGGAGACTGGGGATCATTGGGCACCGCGTTCTTGTTCACGGTGATATTGGCTCGACCCAGGGCAGCGTCCGCGTCCTTGCCGGTGATCCCCTTGTCGATGAGATCAAGGAGGAAGAGGTGGTTGTCGGTCCCACCGGAAACAATCTTGTAACCGCGCTCCTGGAACACGGAGACCATGGCCCGGGCGTTGGCCACCACCTGTGCCTGGTAGTCCTTGAACTCGGGCTGAAGCGCCTCTTTGAACGCCACGGCCTTGGCGGCGATGACGTGCATCAGAGGACCGCCCTGGGTCCCGGGGAAGACCAGGGAGTTCAACTTCTTCTCGATCTCGGGGTTGGCCTTGGCCAGGATCAGGCCGCCACGCGGCCCCCGCAACGTCTTGTGGGTGGTGGTGGTGGTGACGTCGGCGATCTGCACCGGGTTAGGGTAGTGTCCTGCGGCAACCAGCCCCGCCACGTGCGCCATGTCGACCATCAGGTAGGCGCCCACCCTGTCCGCAATCTCGCGAAAGCGCTGCCAATCCACCACCCGTGAATAGGCCGAGAAACCGGCCACAATCATCTTCGGGCGGTGTTCAAGCGCCAGCGCCTCCGCCTGGTCATAATCGATCTCGCCCGTCTGCTCGTTCAGACCGTATTGAACGGCATTGTAAATCTTGCCGGAAAAGTTGACCTTGGCGCCGTGAGTCAAATGGCCGCCGTGCGCGAGACTCATACCGAGCACGGTATCCCCGGGATTGAGCAGAGCCATGTAGACCGCGGCATTGGCCTGGGAGCCGGAATGAGGCTGGACGTTGGCATAGTCGGCGCCGAACAGTTCCTTGGCCCGATCGATAGCAAGTTGCTCGGCAACATCGACGAACTCGCAACCCCCGTAGTAACGCTTGCCGGGGTACCCCTCGGCGTACTTGTTGGTCAGGACAGAGCCCTGAGCCTCCATCACCCGTGGGCTGGTGTAATTCTCGGAGGCAATCAGTTCGATATGCTCCTCCTGGCGCACCACCTCCTTCTGCATGGCGCCCCAAAGTTCGTCGTCGAAACCGGCAATACGCATCGCTTTGCTGAACATCTTGACCTCTGATCGCCCCATATATCTGTAAGAACGGGTCTTTACCCGAAAGATCATCCGTGGGACGGTCCACCCCACGCGGCACTTGGGTCCGCCAAGCGCCCGTCCCCGGAAAAGTCGTTTAGGGTAACCTATTCGCCCACTTTTTGCATGATCGGACACGAATGTCGCAAGTGGGTTCACCAGCAGGCACGCCCTGAAGACCCACGGTCCGGGACACCGGGTAGCCAATGAGACCTCCGACATATCCGCCCCTCATCGGGCACCGCTTTGCCGCTGCACTAAGCCTCTGAGCAAAGCAGTGTCTTCGGAGGCCACGCAGGTTGTCCAGAAAAAGAAAAAGCCCCGCAAGCGGGGCTCATCGGCGGACTTCCAGTCCACTCTGTGGTATTCAGAGGCTTCCCAGGGCCTTCGGTTCAGGCTCTTTTCGTTCTCCCCCCTTTGTTACTCCATCCTCCAGGGTAAACGCATACTTACCCAAGAGCGATGTAAGTCCTTGAAAGCAGGTCGTCGGCCGCATGGACGCGGCCGTCGAGCGTACATGGATGTATTGACAGCGTACCTGCTTTCAAGGACTTACATCGCTCACAGCACGGCCGTGACGCGAGTATGCGTTCACCCTGCTCCATCCTCTCGATTATGTGTTATTCCCAATAATTGTCGTTAACCTTTCCACCAGATGCCATGGTCAAGGCGCGGCGAACCGCTTCGGGCGTTTCCATGATGTTCATGAAGCTTCCGTCACCCATCATCGGTAGATCGGGGAAGCTGACGGCGATGCGGAAACGTGCGTAGAGCGAATACACCTTGTTGCCCGAAACCAGTATTTCGTAGGGTAGATGGGCAGTCGAGCGCAAGTCCTTGAAATCGATCACGCTCATGATGAATTCATCATCCATGTACTTATCGCCTTTGGGCGGGCGTTTCATGCCGACACCAAAGACCGTTTCCTTCTTACCGGGCACGTCCACGCGGTAAACCTTACTCACCCCCGCCGTGTTCTTGGCAAGGTTCTGTTCCACGCTCTTGACCGCCTCTTCATAGCTCTTGTGCTCACTGAGGATGCTCGGCTCATCGAAGTATTCCATACCAAACAGGTAGTGGTACTTGCGCAGCTTGGCCGGCGTAAGCCCTTTGGCGCCGAAGTCCTCCGTCCTGCCCAGCGCCTTCTGCAGAGCGGCGTGAACCCCCTTCAGGTCATCGGCCATGCGAAATGCGTTGGCCCAGTACGGCGGGTTCGTATAGGCCACCTGAAGTTCGTCCTTGACCTTGGTCACCGAGACCCGCTGAACCGCTCCGTAGCCACCGAACTCCGACTTCGATGCGATCTGTTTCAACTCATCGGTGGTGATGACCACAACCGTCGCATCGGCAAAGGGGGAATAGCGCCCAACCACCTGGAAGCCCGCGGCACTGAGTTTGCCCGTGACCTCATCCACCACGGTTTTCATGTCGCCCTTGCTGGTATACGCCAGCGTAAAGGGCTTCAGCTGTTCGGCAGCATTTGCGGCGCTCACCGTGACCCAAAAAAGCAGTGTCCAGAAGATGCTCTTTGCGGCTTTCATTTTTCCCACACCTCGTGATGTTGCTCCTCTCCAGGGTACCGGGGCGGCTGCGGTCCGCCCCGAACTTTTCTTCCCTTCCCTGCTTCTTATTATAGTTAGAACGAGTGACTGTACATCAGCTGCCAGTTGGTCTGGCTGTGGGCAATTGTAGCCTCACCCATAGTGACCTCCACTTCCGGCGCATAGGTCAGAGAAAAGTTGACTGCGCTGGCATCACTGAAGCTGTAACCAAACCCAGCCGTATAGTGATCCTCAATGATCGCCGGGAACAGATAATGGACTCTGGTGTCGGGTACCGGATTATCCGAGATGTTTGCCCCAATCCTCAGCGTCAGCGCCTGCGTTGCATCGAAGGCGAAGCCGAGCTGGTAAACGGTCTGATCTTCCCAATCCTGGAACAGGGTGGCATCGAGCTCTGCGCCGACCATGTTCGGATCCTCTGCGGCCGTCACCGTGAATTTCATGGTGAAGTCTTTCATCACTTCGGCCCAATTGATGCGCTTCACGTCCGCCACTACCATCAACCGTTCAGTGGGACGGTATGCCACGCCGAGGGCATAGGTTTCGGGCCATTGGAAGTCCACGACCTTCATGTCGCCTTTGAACACCATGTCCTCCATCTGATTTACGTTACCCGCGCCGTCGGCGGCCAGGGTTGACATGGTCACGGTCGCCCCGTTGGCCTTCAGGTCATCAAGGTTGGTCTTGCTATGATAGGTCGCGCCGATGGCGAAGTTGCGGCTCGGCCGGAAGGTGAAGCCGAGTTTGCCTGCCAGACCGGTGGCGGTGGCCTCCCCCGTGTAGTCGCTGCTGTTGGCGAAATCGAAATAGCCGTAGTTGATGCCGACGATGCCTTCGGTGGTGGGATCTTGCGGGTCACCCATCTGTTGGTTCAGCCCCTGCACGAGCGTCCCACCCACGACACCAGAAGACTGACTTCCCCCAGGCATCATGTCCATCAGCATGTTGCCCGGCATGGCCATCTGCAGGTCCATTCCCGCCCAGACGTAGTCGAGACTCCCGCCGAAGGTGAACGATTCGCTGGGAGTGAACACGAGCGGAAATGCAACCCGCCCGACACTGACTTCCGAAAACTCACGCAACCCCATGGCATCCGCCATGGCGGTACCGGTATTGACGCTTGCAAACTGCTGCTCCAGCTGCGATCCATTGTTTTGGATCCACCCCGCACTCATCGCCCCGCCCGGGGAGTTATTGGACTTGTATTCGGTGCCCATGCCCCCTTGCGCAAACACCCCCACGCCGTAAGCCACCGAACCGCGCCGTTGCACCCACCCGATGGCAGGCATATAGAATGCGTCCGAGGCCGAGTCCCAAGTCATACCGGATTCCGGATGTTTGACGGAGATGTCGGGGCTGAGCGCGCCCAGCGCGACATCCAGCCGATTGCCTTCGTCCATCAACCCCAGCGTGGCCGGATTGTTCATCACCGCCGCCGTGCCGTTGTCATAGGCCATGGCAGCGCCCCCCATCCCTGTCGCGATCGGCCCGTAACCTTCCAGGTTCATGCCGTTAGTCGCATGTGCGGCAAAGGGAGCCATGACTGCCGCAGAAACCGCCAAGGCGACCAGGCGCTTTTTGTATAGCATCCTTATTTTCTCCTCACTGAAGTGTCGGCTTTTTTTGTTCTTGTAGATGCGCCTAAACATTGTTAGGCAATCTATTTACTTAGCGTTAGTCAAAATTGCGATTTGTCAATGCGATCACACGATAGGGTCAGGATTTGGCAGTGTCAACAAACACCACAAAATCAGAATATTAGAAAATAGTCACACTATTGAAATCTAAGGAAAAGGAGCTCGTGATGAGCCTGAAATGTGCACTTCACAGTGCTCTGCTGATGGCCGACGGATAGGTGAAAAGAAGCTTTCACGTAACTACTCGCCCCCCGAAACCGTCATTCCCGCGAAGGCGGGAATCCAGAAAAGTGACAAGTGAACGAGTGGTGTTCTCCACTTGCGCAGGGAGGATCAACAGTCTTACCTTCTCAGCCTTGACCAGACTGGATCAGGGTAAACGCATACTTACGTCAAGGCCGTGCTGTGAGCGATGTAAGTCCTTGAAAGCAGGTGCGCTGTAAATACATCCGTGTACGCTCGACGGCCGTGTCCATGCGGCCGACGACCTGCTTTCAAGGACTTACATCGCTCTTGGGTAAGTATGCGTTTACCCTGCAGACTGGATTCCCGCCTTCGCGGGAATGACAGGGGGCGAGTAGTTACGCTTTCACTTCGTAATGAAGGGCGGTCAAGGCGAGCCCCTCACTTCCGGAGGGAAATGGTGCCAATTCCAATGGGCGGTCTTTTCCACCCTTTTTGGCTGCGCCCGAGTCTCCGGAAAAGAGCCGCACCCACTTAGCAGTGAGGAACACCCAGCCGTTCGGGGCTGAACGGGGGCGGAGGAAATGGGGCTACAGTACGAACTGCACTCCTCGGAGAGAAGAGGTTATCTGCAGCCTTCCGATTCTGCTTCCAACCTGGCCCGAAGCCTTTCCATGGCCTCCGCACCCGTCGCAAGGCCACTTGAGTCGCGCGTCCAGTCCCTGGGTTGGATACGCACAATCCAGCCCCGCCCGTAGGTGTCACTGTTGATTAACTCAGGGTTCTGGACCACATCCTGGTTTACCGCCACGACTTCCCCCGCAACGGGTGACTTGACCGGGCCGGCCCAGCTATTCGTCTCCAGGGTGGCACAGGATTGGTCCTGGCGCACCTCCTTGCCAACCTTCTTGGGTACGCAAGAGAGAATGGTCCCGAGTCGCCAGGCGGCGTAACTCGTCAAGCCAATTGTGACCGTGCCATCCCGCTCCAGCCGCGACCAGGAGTCACCTTCCGGCTGATAAAACAGGTGGTCAGGGAACTCACAACCACAAACGGATGTCATTGCAGTCTCCATCCTTGTCGTGTGTGGCGTTTACCCCCACAAAGATCCCACTCTTTGCCGCAAGGGACGCCGCAGGTACTCCGCCCAAGTATTCACGGAGTCTCCCTCGGGATCAACGAAAAACCTCACGTCTGACATGGAATACGGATTGACGGGAAGGCGACGCCTGGAGCAGGCATTTCCAGGGCCTCACAACTGTTGATGATGGGATCATCGGCCTGCCATGAAAAACCCCCGCAGCGCGGGGGTTTTCACAACCACTTACATGTACAGGCAGATATCCGACTCACCGGCGAACTCGAAGAAGGTCGCGGCACCGCCGAATTCGAGGCCGTCGATGAACTCGGCCGGGTTCATGTCGAAAAGGTCCACCGTCATCTGACAGGCAACCATTTTGACATCCGCTTCCAGGCACAGCTCTCGAAGATCTTCGAGGCTTGCCACTCCCTTGGCCTTCATCTTCTGCTTCATCATCGTGGTCATCAGCCCCTGCATACCCGGCAGGGCCTGGAGCAGGACGGGCATGGGCATGGGCATGGGCATGCCCGGATTGCCCAGGGAGCTCACCTGCACATTCATGTCCTTGCGAACCAGCTGCAGACCGTAGAAGGTGAAGAAAATCTGGACATCGTAGCCCAGAGCGGCCGCGGTGGAAGCCAGAATAAAGGGCGGGTAACCCCAATCCAGCGTTCCTTTCGTGGCGATGATCGCAAGTCTTTTCTGATCGGACATTGAGATTCCCCCGCTCTCGTTACTGGCGGCTTTCTCAAGCCTTCTTGATCAGAAAAACGAACTTGCCGCCTTCTTCACCGGACTCGAGCAGCTCGTTGCCGGTCTGCTTGGCAAAGGCTTCGAAATCTTTCACGGAACCGGGATCGGTCGCGACAATGCGGAGAACCTGACCGGCTTCCATGCTGCCAAGGGTCTTCTTCGCGCGCAGGATCGGCAGGGGACAGTTCAGACCGGACGCATCCAACTCTTGATCGAAGTTCGCCATTATTGTTTCTCCTCGCAGTATGGTTGCTGAACAAAAGACCCGGACCCGCTCGGGACCGAATCAAAGAATTAGAAAACAAGTTTTCCCTTATATGATAACTGTAGGGTGAAAGCAAGCCTCAAAGCCCTGCAAAAAGACACAGGAATTGCTTTTTCCATGTGCGAATTGACGTCGCTTTCCGGGGCTCAGGCAACCGCCTGGCCACCTTGCACCCAAGCGATGATCCCTCCGCGAAGGTTGAACGTATTGTTCAACCCCTGAGAGGTCAAAAAAGCGCAGGCCTGTCCCGAGCGGGCGCCGCTGCGGCAGTAGAGCACAACTTTCTGATCCTGGGGGATCTGGTCCAACTGCATGGGAAGGTGTTCCAAAGGAATGTGATCGGCGCCGGGAATGATGCCTTGCGCCACCTCCATGGGGCTGCGGACGTCGATCAATCGGATAGTCTCGTTCTCCATCAGGCGCCTGAGTTCCGTTACATCTATTTCGTTGATGTTGAAGTTGAAAAACATTCGGAAGGGCCTCCCCAGCATATTAGAATTAGCTAATATTCTAGGGCGCATATTGACCATTTTCAATATTCCCGTGATGCTGGGGCTGCCCCGCCCGGTTCCCGTGGACACGCGGCATGCGCCCTTGGGTACACGAAAGGAGCGGCGCGGGTCCGGCGGCAGTGAATATGTGTCCGAGTTTGCGCCGCCACCCTGCGCGAGAGGGCGACAGACGCTAATACTAATGCAATGTGCGTGATACCGTTTCATTCCGAACAGAGGCCCAGCGGCATGCCCGACGCAAGACGGCCGGTGCGAGCCCATGGTTGGCTCACCTCCCTGGTGCTCCTGGGTTGCCTTTGCGCGCTCCCGGCAGGGGCCCAGCCCATCGAACTGCCCGATATCGGTGACAGCGCCTCGGCGCTGATCTCTCCCGATGAAGAAAAGCGCATCGGCCGGGCGATGATGCGCCAGCTCAGACTGTCCCATCGCCTCGTGGAGGACCCGGCACTCACAAGCTACGTACAGGAGCTGGGGGAAAGACTGATCGCCCAGAGTGGTCTTTCAGGGGGGTACACGTTCTTCATCGTCGATGATCCGTCGATCAACGCCTTCGCGATGTTCGGCGGCTACATCGGGGTCCATAAGGGATTGATCCTGGCTACACGCTCGGAGGACGAGCTTGCGGCAGTGCTCGCCCACGAAATCACCCATGTCACACAGCACCACCTGGTCCGTGGTCTGGACAAGGCCGGCAACATGAATCTCCCTCTGACGGTGGCAATCATCACCGCCATCATGCTCGGTGGGCAGGATCCTCAGGCGGCACAGGCGGTGCTCGCCGCCTCCACGGCCGGGAGCATCCAGGCCCGCCTCGATTTCACCCGTGAGCATGAGCGGGAGGCCGACCGACTCGGGATCCAGATGCTCGCCGAGGCGGGCTTCGATGCCGACGCCATGCCCTCATTCTTTCAGCGACTCCAGCAGGAACAGCGGTTTTACGCCAACATCCCCGAGTTCCTGAGTACCCATCCTGTGACTGAGGGACGTATTGCTGATGCGGCGAACCGCGCCGCGCAATTCGCGAAGGGTTCGAGAGAGAAGCAGCCTGCCCAGCGTTACCTGCTAGTGAAGGCCAAGCTCCGTGCCACCGAAAACTCCGACTCGCACAAGCTACTGAAGACACTGGATGATGAGATAGCACGGACCCAAGGCGAGGAGAGGGAACTCGCCCGTTTCTCACGTGCTCTCGTGCTGAGAGATTCAGGCGACCACGAACATGCCCGCAAGGAGCTGGAGGAACTGCTGGGGCGATCTCCGGGGCGGATCGCGTACATTGAAGCGCTTGCACTGACCGAGCGCCAGGCCGACCGATATCACCGAGCCCTGAGTCTGCTGCGCGAGGCCGTTGCCCTCTATCCGGACAACGCATCACTGCTCCTTGCCTACGCTGAAACCCTGATCATGGACCGTCAGTCGGAAGAAGCTGCGCGGTTGCTCCGTGACTACACCCGCTCGCCCGCAGCCCTTCCCGCAGGGTTTCGGCTGCTGGCACGAGCGGAGACTGAGCTTGGCCGCTCAGTGGCGGCCCACATTGCCATGTCCGACTTCTACTACGCGGTGGATGAGCTCCATGGTGCCATCGAACAGCTGGAGCTGGCAAAAGCCGTCGACCGCCTGGACTTCTATCATGCCTCGCGCATCGATGCACGACTCAGGCAACTTCGCGATGAAGCGGCTTTGCTTGATGAGCAGCGAATCCGATAACCCCCCTTACCTGCCTCGCATAAGAATGTTAGCACTAACTAATATTCTTATGCGAATTAGACACTTAGTGAACATTATCCTCCCAAGTTTTTTCTTGCGATCCTCCCTCCTTGCGGTATTCTATTGATAAATCTCAATTTGGTTTTTGGTGTTGAGATCCCAGCAAGGACGCCCCGCGACAAGAAAACTAGGGCTTATACCGCAGCTCTAGTTAAGCATTGATGCCTAACAACACACATAATTCATAAAGATCCATTAGGAGGAGACATGCGGAAACCCGCCAACACGATCACTTCCGCGAGTGTGGTGGCCACGCTTTTGGGAACGCTCGCCCTGGCGCCCCAAGTCACTGTGGCCGCAGAGACTTCGGTCTTGGAGGAGGGCAAGGCAATCGCTTTCGACCGCAAGAAAGGCAACTGCCTGGCTTGCCATCAAATCGAAGGCGGTGACATGCCAGGCAACATCGGCCCACCGCTGGTCGCAATGCAAGCGCGCTTCCCCGACAGGGCCAAGCTGCGTGCCCAAATTTGGGATGCAACGCGTTCCAACCAAAATTCGATGATGCCTCCCTTTGGTCGTCACGAGATCCTGACCGAGCAGGAAATCGACAAGGTCGTGACGTTCATCCACAGCCTGTAACCATTAGTGCAAACAAAGTTGAGGAGTTGCTAAGTGAATACCAAGCGCAGAGTCTTTCTGAAAGGCACCCTCGCCAGCGGCGCAGTTGCCGTGGCAGTCGGAGCCGGCCTGCTCAGCCCGCGCCAAGTACTCGCGGCCTGGCCCCAGACCGCTTTTGACGCGAAGTCCGTGCAGGAAGCGTTGAAAAACCTGCATGGCAGCGAACTGACCGAAGCCAGTGGCGAGATCGAAATCAAGGCTCCGGACATCGCCGAAAACGGTGCCGTGGTACCGGTGACCATCTCCACCAATCTGAGCAATGTGGAGTCCATCGCCATTGTTGCCGAGAAGAATGGCACCCCCCTGGCGGCGAGCTTCAATCTGACCTCCAACACCCTGCCCTACGTCTCGACCCGCATCAAAATGGGCCAGACCTCCAACGTGATCGCGGTGGTCAAGGCCAACGGCAAGATGTACAGCGCCCGCAAAGAGGTCAAGGTCACCATCGGCGGTTGCGGCGGCTAACAGTAGCTCGACAGATTTGGAGGAATAAGCAGCATGGCGAACACAATCAAAATCCGTGCCCAGGCCAAAGGCGACACCTGCACGGTGAAGGCACTCATCAAGCATGTCATGGAAACAGGCATGCGCAAGGACAAGAAAACCGGCAAGACCATCCCTGCCCATTTCATTCAGGAAATCAGCTGCGAGCACAATGGCAAAACCGTCATGAGCGCGTTGTGGGGCACGGCCATCTCTGCCAACCCCTATCTCTCCTTCGAGTTCAAAGGCGCGAAGGCGGGTGACAAAGTAAAACTGAGCTGGGTCGACAATAAGGGCGAAAAAGATTCCGCGGAAGACACCATCCGCTAAACGCCCAACAGCAGTTACCGCCAGCCACAGGATGAAGGAGTAATATAATGAAAAAAGTTGTAACGACGGCTGCGGCGTTGGTCCTTCTTGCGGCCACGCCGCTCGCCGCCCAAGCCACTCCCGAAGAGGATTTGAAGGGGTTTCGGGAGTATTACATGAAGCGTTTCCCCGGGGTTCCCCTCAACGAATTCGGAAATGGCGTCTACGCCATCAACTCCGATGCTCGGATCTCCTGGGAGTCGGTGGAGGAATTCCCCCCTTACGAGGACGCCATTGATCGTGGCGAAGAGTTGTTCAACACCCCCTTCGCCAATGGCAAGTCGTATGGGAACTGTTTTCCCAAGGGCGTTCAGGGGCTCAAGGCCAACTACCCCTACTTCGATGCACAATCCGGCGAAGTGAAGACCCTGGAGCAGGAGATCAACGAGTGCCGCGTGGCCAACGGTGAACAGCCGCTGAACGCGCTCAAGGGCGACATGGCATCCATTACGGCGTACATCGCCTACAACTCCCGGGGCGAGATCATTGACGTGAAGATCCCGAACGATCCCCGGGCCCTTGAGTGGTACAACCGTGGCAAGAATCATTTCTACGCCAAGCGGGGCCAGCTTAACCTCTCCTGCGCCAACTGCCACGTGGACAATGCGGGCAATCGCATCCGCGCCGAGGTGCTGAGTCCGGCACTGGGTCACGTCAGCCACTTCCCGGTGCACCGGCTCAAATGGGGTGAGCTCGGAACGCTCCAGCGCCGCTACAAGGGCTGCAACGAGCAGGTGCGCGCCAAGGCGTTCAAGCCCTTGGGTGCCGAATACCGAGCTCTGGAGTACTTCCACACCTACATGAGCAACGGCATCGAGTTGAACGGCCCGAGTTCACGGAAGTAACCGCCCAAGGTGTCAAATAGAAGAACCCGGCCCGGCCGGGTTCTTTTTTTCTGCCCCGATTGTGCCCCCCGAACAGAGCGGCCCCGTTCTCCTGCCCGTCTGCATCGCTGAGCGCTGAGCGAAGCCATTCCCTTCTGTTTTTCCCCCCCCCTCCCATGCTAAATTGACGCGTTCTTCATGGCTTTATAATGATTTCCTAACATTTGAACTTTTGAGGGGGAAGCTCTTGGAACTCACAACAGAAATGATGTGGGTGCTGGGAATTCTGGCATTCACGATTTACCTGTTCGTCTCCGAAGTGGTGCGGGTCGATGTCGCGGCCATCCTTGTCATGGTGATCCTCGGATTGACCACGGTCATCCCGGACCATCTCGTCCCTTCCCTTGTGGACGTCCAACGCCTCTTTTCGGGCTTTGCCAGTAACGCGGTGATCTCCATCATTGCGGTAATGATCATCGGTGCGGGTCTGGATAAGACCGGTATCATGAGCAAGGTGGCAGGATTCATTCTCCACGTTGGGGGCAGTACAGAGGGGCGGATCATTCCCATCATTTCCAGCACCGTGGGGTTCATCTCCAGCTTCATGCAAAATGTCGGTGCCGCTGCGCTGTTCCTTCCGGTGGTCAGCCGCATTTCCACCCGTACCGGGTTGCCGATGTCACGCCTGTTGATGCCCATGGGCTTTTGCGCCATTCTCGGCGGCACCATGACGATGATTGGCTCGAGCCCTCTCATCCTGCTCAACGATTTGATCGTGAACTCCAATAGCAGCCTGGAAGCGCAAGGACTGCAGCCCATGGAGACTTTTTCGCTCTTCGATGTCACCCCCATCGGGCTTGCCCTTGTAGCCACCGGCATCGTTTACTTCGTCCTTGCCGGCCGTTTCGTGCTTCCGGCCGTCAAGAGTGAGGGCGGCGAAGGCCTCACGACCATGGAGTACTTCCGCAACACCTACGGTATTCAAGGGGACATCTTCGAAGCACAGGTGGCCGCCAACAGCCCATTCGTCGGCAAGTCCGTCGAAGAGGTCGAGGCGCAGCTTGGTCCTGACGTAAGCCTCATTGCCATGCGCAGTGATGCCGAACTGCGGGTTGCACCCGCCCGTGACGTGGTCATTCCGGCGAATGCAGTGCTCGCGCTCATGGGTCGGGGCGAGCCCATCCAGGAGATCGCGAACAGCAACCGCCTGGCCCTCTCTGTCCAACTCGAGAGCTTTGCCGAAACCCTCAGCCATGCCCGTGCAGGCATCTCCGAGGTGGTCATTCCCCCCAGCTCAAGCCTGATCGGTAAGAGCCTGAAAGAAGTCCGCATGCGCAAGACCCACGGGGTCAACGTGATGGCGGTCTACCGGGGCAACGAAGTGATTCGCGACAACCTGCGCGACCTCACGCTCCAATCCGGGGATACACTCGTCCAGCACAGCAGCTGGGACGACCTTGCCCAGCAAGAGAAGAAGCACCGTGACTTCGTCGTTGTAACCACCGACTACCCGCACGAAGAGCTCCGTCCGCACAAGATTCCCTTCGCGCTCACCTTCTTTGCGATTGCGTTGGGCCTTATCCTCTTCACCGATGTGCGCCTTTCCGTGGCCCTGCTGACCGGGGCGATGGGCATGATCCTCTCCGGCGTTCTCACCATCGATGAGGCCTACGAGGCGGTCAGTTGGAAGACCGTGTTCCTGCTCGCCAGCCTCATCCCCCTTGGGGCGGCGGTGGAGAACTCGGGGACGGCCCAGTGGATCGCCGTACAAACTCTTGAGCTGGTGGGGAGCGATGTCAGTCCCTTCGTGCTGCAGGCGGTCATTGCCGTTCTGGCGACCTTCTTTACCTTGGTGATGTCGAACGTCGGAGCGACCGTGCTGCTGGTGCCCCTGGCAGTGAACATTGCCACTCAGGCAACCGCCGCGGGCATCGAAGGCGTCAATCCCGCCGTGTTCGCGTTGACCGTGGCGTTAGCCACCTCCAACTCGTTCCTCATCCCCACCCACCAGGTGAACGCACTCATCATGGGGCCGGCCGGCTACCGGGTGAAGGACTTCCTGCGGGCGGGCGGGATCATGACCGTACTGTTCCTCGTGGTCATGCTCATCATGATGCGACTGGTCTACTGAGTCTTAGAGGAAGAAGCCCGGGAAACCGGGCTTTTTCTTTCTGGAAAAGTTAACGCTCCTGCAGCGCCTCCAGGGACTCCCACCGCGCGTAAGCGCTCGCCAACTCCTCCTCGAGAGCCCCAACGCGCGCCGTCGCTGCCGCGATTTCCGCACTGTCCTTCTGATAGAAAGCGGAGTCACCCATGGCTGCATGCAGGCGCTGCTGCTCCGACTCCAGCTGCTCGATGAGCTGGGGCAACATCTCGAGCTCGCGCTGTTCCTTGTAGCTCAATTTCTTCGGACGCTGCTGGGGCTTGGCGGAGACCTCCGCCATATCGATTTTCTTACTCGGGAGCGTGGCAATGATCGGGCGCCGCTGCTGCAGCCAATCGTCGTAGCCACCCACATACTCCCGAACGCTCCCCTTACCCTCGAATGCAAGGGTGCTGGTCACGACGTTGTTCAGAAAGGCTCGGTCGTGGCTCACCAGCAGGAGCGTTCCCCGGAAGTCGACCAGCATACCCTCAAGCAACTCAAGGGTCTCCACGTCGAGGTCGTTGGTGGGCTCGTCCATGACCAGCAGGTTGGCCGGCCTGGTGAACAGACGCGCCAACAGCAGCCGGTTCCTCTCCCCTCCGGAGAGGGAGCTCACAGGAGAACGAAGACGCTCGGGGCTGAACAGAAAGTCACCCAGATAGCTGACCACGTGGCGACGCTTGCCGTTGATCTCCACGGTATCACTGCCCAATTCCAGGTTCTCCACAACGCTCTTTTGGGTGTCCAGAGCGGCGCGGTGCTGGTCAAAATAGGCGATTTCCAGTCCGGTGCCGAGTTTCACCTTGCCGGACTGCGGTTGCAGGCGCCCGAGCAGCAGGCCGAGCAGGGTCGACTTCCCGGCACCGTTCGGCCCGATGATGCCGACCTTGTCACCCCGCAGGATGGTGGTCGAAAAGTCACGGATCACCGGTTCGGTGCCGTAACTGTAAGTCACATCCTCGACCTCGGCGACCAGCGAGCCCGAACGTTCGGCCTCATGAAGGGAGAACCGCGCGTTACCACCGCTCTGGCGTCTTTCAAACCGCTCTCGCCGCATCTGCTCCAGGGCACGCACTCGGCCCTCATTACGGGTCCGGCGTGCCTTGATGCCCTGCCGAATCCACACCTCCTCATCGGCGAGGCGTTTGTCGAAGCGGGACTGCTCCATGGACTCAGCGTTCAGCCGCTCCTCGCGCCTACGCAGATAATTCTCGTAGTCCCCGGGCCAGCTGGTGATGCTGCCGCGGTCGAGCTCCAGGATGCGGGTGGCGAGCCGCTGCAGAAACATCCGGTCGTGGGTGATGAACAGCAAGGCCCCCTGGAAGCTCAGCAGGAAGTCCTCCAACCAGGCAATTGCGTCGATATCCAGGTGGTTGGTGGGCTCATCCAGTAGCAGAAGGTCGGGCTCGCAAGCCAGGGCGCGCCCAAGCAACGCCCTGCGCTTCAGACCACCCGAGAGCGCATCGAAATCAGCATCGGGAGGCAGTTCGAGCCGGGACAGTACCGTCTCGACGCGCTGATTGAACTGCCAACCACCCGTGGCCTCCAGGCGGTGCTGGACTTCCTCCAAGCGACGCAGCAGAGGCTCGTCTCCCCCCTCGCCAAGGGTGCGGCTGATGGCGTGGTACTGCTTGAGCAGTTCACTCATCTCCCCGAGCCCCCCGGCCACAATATCGAAAATGGTGCCCCCCAGTCCTTCAGGAACCTCCTGCCCCAGCCGGGCTACCCGGAGCATGGACTGGTACTGCAGCACACCATCGTCCGGGACGATTTCCCTCGCCAACACCTTCATCAGGGTGGACTTGCCGGCGCCATTGCGTCCGACCAAACAGATACGCTCCCCCGACTCGATACTCAGGTCCACGTGGTCCAGGAGCGCCGGGCCACCGAACCCGAGGCTGATATTCTGTAGACGTACCAACGCCATAACCACCTCTTGCAAACACACCAACCGCAGCCCCACAGGGCCTCGCAGATCGCACTTTCCTGTAATCCCGCCCCTTTGAGCGCTTCCAGCGAGATCGCCAGAGCACCGAACAGATAAATCCGATGCGCCACGTACCTGGGGTAGGTAAGCGCCGCGCATCCACCGCGTCGCCGCCGTGAATGGAAGGTGCGCTGCGCCTGTCCACCCCGTTCGCTGCCCCCGCCACACAAGGGGCGATCTGGCCGCGATTGTGACTTCACCGTTTGCCTGTTCAGTCCTCCGGCAACACAGGCCCATGCACTTGGGGAAATTTCCCGCGGGGGGCAAGTGTACCCGAGCGCATGGCGATAGTCAGAGGCCGTAATACCGTCGGACCACGGCCAAGGCTGCGTTGAGCTCCTGCAGCCGGGCGCCATCGCCCCCACGGTCGGGATGGTGAAGCATGGCCAACCGCTTATAGTGCCGCCGAACCGGCTCAAAATTTCCCGGCAGACTCTCCAGCCCGAACACGGCAAGGGCCGCGGTGAGCTGCTGCCGGGCAGACAGCCGCCTCCAGAAGTCTGACATCAAGGAGGCCACATCGTGTGCCGTGGTACCGCTCCACTCCCTCAGATCCAGGTAATAGGCGCGCAGCGGGTCGTGCCGCATGAGCCCCAACCGCCCGCGGAGGTAGGGCTGCAATCGAACGCACAGGGGGGAGATCGCCAGATCGCCCTGCCCCTCCCCCCAGAGACGATCACGCAGGCGGTAAAGCACATGGAACAGTAGAAAGTGCCGCCGAAACAGCCGCAGCCCCGGGTCCGTCGACTCCACCGGCGCCAACTCCGGCTCAAGAGCCCGCAACAACTCGTATTCGCTCAGCCCTTTGGGGTGGGCATTCAGGAGCGCTAGCACTCGGGTTTCCAGGAGCGGGATGATGGGAGGCATCATGCGCCCACATTAGGGATGTGCAGTCCATCTGTCCACAGGCGGTGCCAGGGTCAACGCCCACTCACGTCGCGGCCGTGCTGTGAGCGGTGGACGTCCTTGGGCAAGGATGCGTTTACCCTGCAGAAACGGCGCACACGCTGCGGGCGGCCTCACTCGGGAAGTGTCGGTCCGTACCGTGGGCCCAAGGGAACTGCCCAGATCCCCAGCCCCCGAGTGCGGGCGATGCGTTCCAGGGCGTGATACTCGAAAGGAGCATAGGGAAGCGCCAAGGCCCACCCATTCCCAACCATCCAGGCACTCAGATCTTCACCCCGAGCACGACAGAGGCCCTCCAAGGTCCCATCGGGGCGCTGGCGAATGATGTCACAGTGGGCAAACCGCGCACCGATGAAGAATTCGAGGGCCAGGCTGGCGCGAGGGCCGCAAGGAATGGGACGGACGAAGAAGTAGCAGGTCTCGTCAGTGGCAGGAACATAGATGCCGAAGAGGTGGATCGTCCTTCCTTCGATTCGCAGCGTCGCATCCTCTTGCACGAAGACATTGCCTGACAGGGAGGACGGCTGGGCCGGAGCCAACCCCGGCGCCCCCAAGAGCAGCGACAACAGAAGATGGTGGAACCTGGCCACGTTTCGCCTCAGGAAGCCAAGAAACCGGGGCTCCGCTCGTCCTCCATACGTCGCCCATGCAGGGTGGGCGTGGCCGGCAGCGAACAACCGCTCGGAGTGCCGCCGCACCGATCCCAGCATAGTCCAGTGGCGATGATGTAGGACGAACACCTACATGAACGCAAGGGTTGCGCTTCTTTCCTCATTGAAACGTCAGAACCACACTAAAGCACCAAGCAGATGAACCGCAAGATTGCCAATCACTGCCAGACTGCCCCCGTAGGCGGGGCCAGCAAACCGACGGGCTGTATGAGCGCAATCAAAAAGCATCTTTTCGACGCTAAGTACCCAATGAAGGCATGGAGGAGGAGTTCAGCCGGGCGCCGGAAGGCATTCCGGCTTTTTTTTTGCTTACCCAATGCCAAACGTAACGACTCACCCCATGTTCGGCGGCTCTGGAGTGCGGGGGCCTGCCCCCGCTTTCCCGAGGGGCGGCTTGCCCCCGTGCGCCATGTTGTGGGCAGGCCGGGGACGGCGGGAGCAAGCTCCCGTCCTGCAAAGCGGCGGCAAGCCGTCGCACTCCAAAGCAAAGGTGCCGTAACCCGTAGCATCGAGACGCGGCTGACATGGGGTGAGTAGTTACTGCCGAACAAACAAAAAAGGCCCCGTCCGGGGGCCTTAAATCGTCGTCGCTGCTAAGAAAAGTGATGTCCTGGCGTGCACTTGTACTTGCGGTTGCTTCCGGAATCACCGGAGCCTACGGTGATGTCCCGGACTACCGGGACGGCTTTCGCCGTCGTGCAAGTAAGGAGAGTCATTCGGACCCCTATTTAAGGTTAGTCCATGATCGATAAGCTGCAAGGCTGGGGGGGCAAAAAACGCAGATTTCCTTGCGACAACTCTAATCCGGCTCGCTCAGGACCTCGCTTGGGCTTTGGCCACGCACAATTTTCAGACACTGTTGGTAGAGCGTCAGGAAATAGGTACGGGGATCGGGTTGGACTCGCTCGCTTTCTGATTCATAACTGAAAATCTCCCGCATCAAATCGAAAGCCACGCGTTCCTTTGAGTCAATCACTGACTTCGTCGCGCCCATCTCTACCATTGGCTGTGCTCTCCTGGAGTTACATGCCCGGAAGTCTAGCCTGAATTTCCCCGCGATCACCTGTTGTCCCCGCCGGGCCCCCGATGGCAGCCGGTGCAAGTCCTGACAAGTGATGCTGCTTTCGCTGCGGCTCACCTACGCCCCCCAATCCCACCCACCAAAGTGCCGAGAGGCAATCACCGTGCGATCGTTTGGGCTGCAGCGCGCCCTCACCTGCATGCTCGACGGGCAAGATAGGGTTAAAGGGGAGCCTGGATGTGCGATGCGGCAAGGGTGGGCAAAGGTTTCGTGATGGGAGGAAAAACAGAAGCCGCGATATAAAGCAAAAAAAAGCGACCTTTCGGCCGCTTTTGTATTGGTAGCGGGGGCAGGATTTGAACCTACGACCTTCGGGTTATGAGCCCGACGAGCTACCGGACTGCTCCACCCCGCAATCGACTTTTATATTTAAACACAAAATCCGTGTGCTTGTAAAGGCGTATTCGCTTCCATTCCCGCCTCTCAGAAAACTGGTGGGCCGTGTTGGATTCGAACCAACGACCACCTGATTAAAAGTCAGATGCTCTACCGACTGAGCTAACGGCCCGGAAGAGCCGCGTATATTACCGCACTTGCGAAAAATCGCAAGTGCGGATTTGAAAAAAATTCTAAACCGCGTCGAGACGACGCATTGCGGCAGGCAGCATCCGCAAGTCAACCATCGCGGTCACCAATGCCTTGCCGAAGGTGGCCTCATCCTCGTAGACCATGCGGTAGTAGCTAATCTTCATGGTCAGTGCACTACCAAGCACGATGGAGATGAGGGTCAGGATGGAACCGAGGGCAAGGGTGGAGACACCCGTGATGCCCTGACCGATGGTGCAGCCCATGGCCAGCACGCCCCCAAAACCCATCATGATCGCCCCAATCACGTGCGTGACGAAGTCACGGGTGGAGGCGAACCACTCGATGCGGAACCCCTTGCTGAAGAGTGCCCACAGGAAAGAGCCGGCGATCACGCCAAAAAGAGCCATGAGACCCGCGGTCAGAGCCGTCTTGTCGAAACCGCTGGCCGCATACCCGACACTCTGCCCCATGGGGTTGATGAAGGTGAAGGATTGGGCACTCAGGGGTGCCGCGTCGGGTTTCTCGCTCACCGGACGGTCAGACAGGAAGGACCAGTCCTGCACGTAGCCGCGCAACGAATAGACATCCCCATCCAGGTCCACGGCCGCACTGCTGCTTACGTACCAGAAAGCGAGGACACTGAGACCGACCACCAGACCGCCGAGCACGTTGTCGAAGCTGCTACGGAAGTCCGCCGAGCGGAAGATGAAGAACAGCAGGGCGGCAGTGATCACCCCACCGATGGCCAAGCGGGCACCCGCCGCATTGCCGCTACTCACCAAAGAGCCGAGGTCCTGGTTGCTGGAGAGGGTGATGGCGGTCGGCCGAATCCAGTCGTAGAAGAGCACTGAAAAGAGCGTCTTGTCGCTGCCGGGGAAGGGATTGACCATGAAGAAGGCGATGACGCCGATGATCAGCAGCACGACGATGGACTTCAGGTTGCCGCCGCCGATGCGAATCAAGGTCTTGTTGCCACAGCCGCTCGCCAGGGTCATGCCAATGCCGAAGATGAGCCCGCCGATGATATTCTCGGCCCAAACCAGCTGATTTTGGCGATAGGGAGGAAAGGCATCACCAGGATTCACCAGCCCCATGGACTCCAGCACGAGCATGCCGACGAGGGCCACGGCGATGGCGAACAACCACGCGCGCATGCGCCCCCAATCCCCCATGTTCACGACGTCGGAAACGGCACCCATGGTGCAAAAGTTGGTCTTGTTGACCACGGCCCCCATAATCAGGGCGATGCCGAAGGTGATCCAAAGCAGCATGGATTGCGCCTCGGCAAAAGTCTCAAAAAGCAGCACGTCGAACTCCCCCTTGAATTTGATGGTATTCGTCTGATGGTTGGACACGATGCCCGGACAGAGACGAAGGCATGGTTCTCCGCAAGCTGCTCCGCTCAACTGGCGAGAACCGAACCTCCCCTCCGGTGCGCGTTTGTTGTCTTATTAAGATGACGGGCAGGTCGTTCTTATTCCCACATGCGCCGGATTCTACTTGGGGGCGCGGTAGAGATCGACTCTTCCTCATGGGATAGCAGGGTAAACGCATACTTACGTCACGGCCGTGCTGTGAGCGATGTAAGTCCTTGAAAGCAGGTACGCTGTGAACACATCCATGTACGCTCGACGGCCGCGTCCATGCGGCCGACGACCTGCTTTCAAGGACTTACATCGCTCTTGGGTAAGTATGCGTTTACCCTGCGTTATCCACCCTGCGCATTTGGCGCATCGGATTTTTCCGCCCGGTGCTCGAGTCCGTCCCCTTGATGGTAGCGGGTCGGATCGGCAATGCCGCTGGCGCTGAAACCCGCCGCCCTCAAGCGGCAGGAATCGCAGACGCCACAGGCCAATCCCTCGGCATCAGGGGCGTAGCAGGAGAGTGTCAGGCCGTAATCTACCCCCAGCCGGGTGCCTGTGCGAATGATCTCGGCCTTGGTCATTTCGATGAGTGGCGCATGGACACGGAAACGCCTTCCCTCCACCCCCGCCTTGGTCGCCAGGTTGGCCAGACGCTCGAAGGCGGCGATGAACTCGGGCCGGCAGTCGGGATAGCCGGAATAGTCAACGGCGTTCACGCCGATGAAGAGATCGTGGGCCTCGAGGACCTCCGCCCACGCGAGCGCCATGGCGAGGAAGATGGTGTTGCGCGCCGGAACGTATGTCACCGGGATGCCATCAGTGGGCGAACTGGGTACGTCGATGGCAGCGTCGGTGAGGGCGGAGCCGCCGAATTGCCCCATGTCCATCTTTACCACCCGGTGTTCGACCGCCCCCAGCCTCGTGGCCACCGCGCATGCCGCTTCCAATTCACAGCGGTGGCGCTGACCGTAATCGAAGCTCAGGGCGTAGCAGCGATACCCTTCGCTCCGCGCCACGGCCAGGGCGGTGGCGGAGTCCAAGCCACCGGAGACCAGGACGACAGCCTTCTTGTCGCTCATTTCTCTCTTCCTGAAAACGGGGCTTATCGGCCGGGTTCGGCGCCCCAGAGAATCTTGTGCAACTGCAGTTGGAATCGGGCGGGCAGTCTGTCCTCCAGCACCCATTCGACGAGCTGCCTCGGCTCCATGGCCCCACAGGAGGGAGAGAGCAGGATTTCGCACCGCTCGGCCAAGGCATACCGCTCGATCACGGCGCGGCTCCACTCATAGTCATCCCGATCGCAAATGACGAACTTCACCTGATCGTGCTCGCCAAGCGATTCGATGTTCTCGTACCGGTTCCGCGCCGCCTCCCCCGAACAAGGGGTCTTGAGGTCCATTACCTTTTCCACCCGGGGATCGACCCGTGAGACATCCAGGGCGCCGCTGGTCTCCAGGGAGACGCTGAAGCCCTGATCGCATAATTGCGCCATCAGCTCGTGGACCCCCTTCTGTGCAAGTGGTTCCCCCCCGGTGATGCAGACGTGGCGTACACCGAAGTCTGCAACCTGCTGTACCACGGCCTCCAGCGTGAGCCACTCGCCACCATCGAAGGCATACTGCGTGTCGCAGTAGGTGCACCGCAGGGGACAGCCGGTCAGCCGGACGAACACCGTGGGCCAGCCCACCGTGCGCGATTCCCCCTGTATGGAGAGGAAGACCTCGCTGATCCGCAGCCGGGTCGGCTTCTCCGTCCCACTCATTGGCAACCACTCAGCTTCATGCCCCTTCCTGTCTCAGCCGCCTGATGAGGAGTTGGGCCTGGCCGGCTTCGGTGGTGTCGGGGTGGTCCGCCACCAGCGCCTCCAGCATCTTCCGTGCCTGCACCTTGTTGCCAAGCTCATAGTGGCTGTAGCCGATCTTCAGCATCGCCTCGGCCACTTTGGGACTCTTCGGATAGTTTGCCACGAGCTTCTGATACTCCTCGATGGCCTGCCCGAAACTACGCCGCGCGTAGTTGGCCTCACCCAGCCAGTATTGGGCAATGTGGGCATGGCGGCCCTGGGGAAACTCCTTGAGGAAGCTCTGGAAGCCGGTGATCGCCTGCTCATACCGAAGCTCCCGCAGCAGGTCGAAGGCGCGTTGATAGGCGTCGCGCTCCCGCGCCAGCATTTGTGGATCCGCAACGACCTGGGGCTGTGGCTGAGCCTGCTGGGGTGCCGGCTCCGCCGGCCCCGTTGAGGTTGGCGCCGCGCCCGCCTCCGCCGTAGCCGGCGTAAGCGACAGGGCGGGTGCAGCTGCTCCCCCTTCCCGCTCCATCCGCAGGAGCCGCCGGTCCACATCGAGGTAGAGTTCCCGCTGGCGCTGGCGCAGCCCCTCGAGGGTGTAGTTCTGCTCCTCCACCAACCCGCGCAGCTCTTGTACCTCCCGCTGGAGCGACTCCAACCGGGTCAGCATCTCCACCAGCGATTGGGGATCCACCGCCCGTTCGAGCCGCTCGAGGCGGGACTCCACCGAGGCGCCCGGCGCCGCTGGCGCGGCAAGGGCCTGCATGCCCGAGAGGGCCGCCACAATGGTCACAACAAGGCGCTTGCGCATCTCAATACCCCGAGTACAGCAGCTCAACGCGGCGGTTCAGTCCCCACGCCTGCTCATCATGCCCCAGCGCGACCGGTCGCTCTTCGCCGAAGCTGATCACCTGCATCTGCTCTTTGCCCGTACCCTGCAGGTTCAACAGCCGCTCCACCCCCTTGGCCCGGCGCTCGCCCAGTGCCAGGTTGTACTCTCGCGAACCGCGTTCATCCGCGTGCCCCTCCACGACCACGGAGACTTCCGGGTGCTGGGAGAGGAATTGGGCGTGAGCGGTCACCAGTGCGCGATCGGCGGCGCTCACCTCGCTGCTGTCGAACTCGAAATAGATCACCCGACGTGACAGGGGGCTCTCCGGATCCTCAAGCGGATGCAGTGCCGCACCGCGACCCATCTGGGCCGAACCCGCCTGCGCACCCTCACCCTCCCGAGCCGCGCCCTCGCCACCCGGGCCGACGCTCCTCTCCTCCACCACGGCGCTCCCCTCGTCGGGCCGCGTTTCACCGGGGGCGGTACACCCCTGAAGCAGAACTCCGGCACAGGCCAGCAAACCGAGGGTCAATTGGTAACGCTTCATCTCACACCCCTATTCCAGAATGAAAGGCGACCAGGAGGGTTCGCGTACATCGCCGCGCACCAGACCCAGTCTCTGACGGGCGCCGCCGTTGACGGACACCACCTGAAGAACGCCACGTCCGCCGACCTCTGTGGCGTAGATGATCATGCTCCCGTTGGGAGCGAAGCTCGGCGACTCGTCCAACCGCGTGTCGGTAAGTACCCGCAGGTTCCCGCTCGCCAGTTCGAGCAGTCCGATGCGAAACGCCCCTCCACTACCGTGCACCATGGCGAGGTACTTGCCGTCGGCGGAGAATGCGGCCCTGGCGTTGTAGGTGCCCTCAAAGGTGATCCGCTGCGGGCGCCCGATGGTGCCGGTGCTGCCGATCTCCACCCGATAGATTTGGGGGCGCCCCCCGCGGTCGGAGGTGAACACCAGGCTGCGCCCGTCCGGCGCCCAGGCGGGCTCGGTGTCGATGGCGTAGTGGCGGGTCACCTGGGTGAGCCGGCGATCGTCCACGGAGAGGATATAGATCTCCGGATTGCCGTCGCGGGAGAGGGTCAATGCCAGCTTCTGCCCGTCGGGGGACCAGGCGGGGGCGCTGTTGATCCCCTCGAAGGAGGCCACCTTCTCCCTCTGCCCGCTCCGAACCTGCTGCACGTAAACGGCGGAGCGGCCCTCCTCGAACGAGACGTAGGCGAGGCGGCTGCCGTCCGGCGACCAAGCCGGGGACATCAAAGGCTGGCCCGAGGTGAGGATGATCTGCTCGTTGTAGCCATCGGCATCGGCGATGGCCAGCCGGTACTGCCGCTTTCCGTCGGCCAGCTGGTCGGTCATGACGTAGGCCACGTGGGTATTGAAGGCCCCGCGCTCACCCGTGAGCCGCTCGTAGATGATGTCGCTGATCTGGTGGGCAACGCTGCGCAGCTGCCCGCTGCCCGCCGGGATGCTGTAACCCGCCTGTTGGGTGCCCCTTAGCGTATCGAGCAGCTGAAACTGCACCAGGTAACGGCCGGCCTGCTGCTGAATGCGCCCGACCACGACGTTGTCGATACCGGCATTGCGCCAGGCGGGGAAGTTGACCTCCCGCCCCTCTCGCGGCCGCTCGGGCAGACTCTCCGCCGCCCGGGGGGCGAAGCGACCGCTGCGTTTCAGATCGGCGGCGATAATGGCCGCGAGGTCCTGGGGCGGTGCCCCCGCCCCCTCATAGGCGAAGGGGACCACGGCAATGGGCAGGGCCCCCTCCTCGCCGCCGGTGATCTCGATCTCCAGCCGGGCGTGGGCGCTCTGGGCCAGAAGCAACAGGAGGGGCAGGAACAAGCGGATGATTCTGTTCAAGGGATTACCTCGGCACAAATGTCAGGTCGATCTCTCGTTCGAAAAGTTCGGGGTCCGGGGGCGCGGGCAGCGGCGAGGCCTTGCGCACCGCATTCTCCACCGAGCGGTCCAGGGCCGCATTGCCGCAGCTGCGCTGGAAGTGGACGTTCACCACCTCCCCCCCGAGGATCTGGTGGACCGTGAGCTTGCAGGAGAACTCCTCGGGGGTGCCGGCTGGGCGCAACCAGTTGCGCTGGATCTTGTCGCGAATGAGGGCAACGTACTGCGACTTCAGCTCATGGAGCTGGCCTTGGCGCTCGGCTGCGAGCCGACGCTCTTCCGCCGCCAGTTGAGCCTTGAGCGCCTGCTCCGCCTCCTGCCGCTTGCGTTCCACTTCAGCCAGCCGCTTGGCCTCGGCCTCCTTGCGCTTGCGCTCCTCCTCGGCCCGCTTCGCCTCTTCGGCCGCCATCTTACGCTGCTTCTCCAGCTCGGCCAAACGCTGGCGCTCGGCAGCCTGCTGCTCCTCCAGCTGCTTACGCTCCTTCTCCAATCGGGCAAGGCGCTGCGTCTCCACCGCCTCCACCTGCTTGCGCCGGGCCTCCTCCTCGGCGGCCTTGAGCTTCAGCGCCGCCAGGCGCTTCTCCTCCTGCTGCCGCGCCTTGCGTGCCCGTTCGGCCTCCTCGGCCATGCGCTTCTTCTGCGCCAGGTCGGACTGACGGGCCTGCTCCTGTTCGCTCTGCAGCCGCTCCATCTCGGCACGGACCAGCTGCTCGTTCACTGCCACCGCCTGCACCGCCTTGGGCGCGCCGGCCGGCTTGGGAGGGGGGGTGGCCGGGCGCACCGAAAGGCTCAATCCGAGCAACCCGAGAAACAGGATGTGCACGACTACCGATGCGGCGAAGGCGGTCCACTTCACACCCGACATGCTCACTTCTCCGGCGGGTCGGTCAGCAGCCCCACACTGGGCGCCCCCGCCCGCTGCAGCAGGGCCATGGCCCGCAACACGTGGTCATAGGCCACAGTGCGGTCGCCCCCCACATAGACGCTGGTCTTGGGCTCCAGACGGAGAATGGCCGCGGTACGGGCCAGCAGCATCTCCTCGTCCACCGCCTGCCTCTGGCCCGCGGTCTGGGTCAGGAAGTACTGCCCTTCGGCATCCACCTCCACCACCAGACTGCGGGATTCGCTCTGGCTGGCCGGCTCCGCCTCGGTCCTCGGCAGCTCCACCTTCACCCCCTGGGTGAGCATTGGGGCGGTGATCATGAAGATCACCAGCAACACCAGAGTGACATCGATGTAGGGGACCACGTTGATTTCCCCCATCAGCCGGCGGCGTTTACGCTGGTAGGCCATCTCTATACCACCATCCTCAGGTGTGGGCCTGCCGATGCAGCAGGGACGAGAACTCCTCCTGGAACCCGTCGAAACGGTTCTGCAGCCGCTCCAAGTCGTGGTTGTAGCGGTTGTAGGCCACCACTGCGGGGATGGCGGCGAACAGCCCCATGGCGGTGGCGATGAGCGCCTCGGCGATCCCCGGGGCCACCATCGCCAGGGTGGCATGCTCCACGCTGCCGAGGGCCCGGAAGCTGTTCATGATGCCCCACACCGTGCCGAACAATCCCACATACGGGCTGGTGGAGCCCACCGTGGCCAAGAAGGCGAGCTGCGCCTCCAATCGGTCCATCTCCCGCCCCAGGGCGACCCGCATGGAGCGCTGGGCCCCCTCGACGATTCCCGAGGGGTCGATCCCCCCCTGCTTGCGCAGTCGGGCAAACTCCCGAAAGCCCGCCTCGAACAGGGTTTCCATCCCGGTCAGCTCCTCGCGCCGCTTGCTCAGCTGCTTGTAGAGGTCCACCAGATCGATGCCGGACCAGAAGCGCTTCTCGAAGGTCTCCGCCTCCGCCCGGGCCTCCTTGAGAATCCTCCATTTCTGGAAGATGACCGCCCAAGAGACGACGGATGCGGCCAGGAGCAACAGCATCACCAACTGCACCAGCAGGCTTGCTTCGACAAACAGATGAATCAGCGACAGATCGGCGTTCATGCCACCTCCAGGTCAATGGATTCCGCAATGGCCGCAGGCATGGGGCGCGGGCGCATGGTGGTTGCATCGAGACACGCCACCTTGATGCGCCCCCGGCAGAGAACAGCGCCCTCGTGGCGGATCTGCTGTTCGAAGTTGAGCGTGGCGCCGCCCCGCGAAGCCAGGCGGCAGCTCGCCTCGAGCAGGTCGTTGAAGCGCGCCGGCCGGGCGAAGGTAAGCTCCACCGAGTGAACGACAAAGATGATCCCCTGCTCCTCGCGCAGCGCGTCCTGCTCGTACCCCAGGCTGCGCAGCCATTCGGTGCGCGCCCGCTCCATGAACTTCAGATAGTTGGCGTGGTAGACCACGCCGCCGGCGTCGGTGTCCTCGTAGTACACCCTCACCGGCAAGACGAATTCACGCATTTCTCTCCCCTGAGCCAAGCAACTCCCGCTGCACCCGACGCTCTCCGGCCGGAGGGGTGAGGCCGAAATGGAGGTAGGCAGTGCTGGTGGCCACCCGCCCCCGAGGCGTCCGCATGAGAAATCCCTGCTGGATAAGAAAGGGCTCCAGTACATCTTCGATGGTGCCTTTCTCCTCGCCGATGGCCGCCGCCAGGTTGTCCACCCCCACCGGCCCGCCGTCGAACTTGTCGATGACCGCCAGCAGCAGCTTGCGATCCAGCATGTCGAAGCCATTGCCGTCCACGTCCAGCAGGTCCAGGGCGCGCCCCGCCACCTCGACCGTGATCTGACCGTCGGCCTTCACCTCCGCGTAATCCCGCACCCGGCGCAGCAGGCGGTTGGCAATACGGGGGGTCCCCCGGGAGCGGCGGGCGATCTCCTTGGCCCCCTGCGGATCCATGGGCACTCCGAGAATACGCGCCGAGCGGGCGACGATGGTGGTGAGGTCGGCGGTATTGTAAAACTCCAGGCGTTGAACGATACCGAAGCGGTCACGCAATGGAGACGTGAGCAGCCCGGCCCGCGTTGTCGCGCCCACCAGGGTGAACGGGGGCAGGTCCAGTTTGATGGAGCGGGCCGCGGGTCCCTCGCCGATCATGATGTCGATCTGGTAGTCCTCCATGGCGGGATAGAGGACCTCTTCAACCACCGGGCTCAGGCGGTGGATCTCATCCACGAACAGCAGATCGTGGGGTTCCAGGTTGGTCAGCAAGGCGGCCAGGTCACCCGCCCGCTCCAGCACCGGCCCCGATGTCTGACGCACATTGACGCCCAGCTCGTTGGCGATGATGTGGGCCAGGGTGGTCTTGCCCAACCCGGGCGGACCGAACAGCAGCACATGGTCCAGGGCCTCACCCCTGCCCTTGGCGGCCTGGATGAAGATCTCCATCTGCTCCCGCACCGCGGGCTGGCCGACGTAGTCCGCGAGCGAGCGCGGCCGTATGGCCCGGTCCAGGGCCTCGTCATCCACCTTGGCGGCGGCTGTGATCAGGCGGTCGGTCTCTATCAAGGAATGAACCCCGGTAATTCACCGTAGCGGCGAAAACGAAGGCCTAATGCTAATGGGTATGGCCGCGGTTGGAAAGCAAAGGCGGGGCGAACGCCGGGTCAAACGCATACTGACCCGGGGGCGATGTAAGTCCTTGAAAGCAGGTCATCGACCACATGGATTGGCGCAAGGACGCACTTATCGCAAGGCCCGCGCCCTTGCGGTCGTCGCCATCTGTGGGTGCGAATTCATCCATAAACCACCTCCCTCCCTGGCGCCGATGGCGGGTCGGACCCGCAGCTACGGACAGGATTTTGCCATCAAACCTTCACCGCCTGCTTGAGCGCTGCGCGGATGATCTCTTCGCTGCTGAGCTCTTCGGTGTCGAGTTTGCTCACCAGCCGGCTCGCCTCGGCAGGCTTGTAGCCGAGGGCCACCAGGGCGCTGATCGCATCGCGCAGCTCGCCTTGACCGGCGACCTCGGTCGGGGGCGGGGCGATGCCCGGCAGGACGACATCGGCCGGCTGCCAATCGGTGACCCGGTCCCGCATCTCAACGATGAGGCGCTCGGCAGTTTTCTTGCCCACGCCCGGCAGGCGGACGAGCGAGGCGGTGTCATTATCCTGCACGCAGCGGGCGAATTCGCCGGCGTTGATCCCGGAGAGAATGGTGAGCGCCAGCTTCGCGCCGACCCCGTTGACCTTGATGAGGCTGCGAAAGAGGGTACGCTCCCCCTCGCTGGCAAAGCCGTACAGGAGGTGGGCATCCTCCCGGACAATCAGGTGGGTGTGCAGGGTGACCGGTTCACCCACGGCCGGGAGCTGGTAGAAGGTGCTCATGGGCGCCTCCAGCTCGTAACCCACCCCCTGGACCTCCACCAGCAGTTGCGGCGGGCGCTTCTCGGCGAGCACCCCGCGTAGACGGCCAATCATCGGTATTTCCCCTTCAGGGCAACGCCACCGGCCGCCATGCGGCCAAGGGTCTGTTGTGTGTGAACGTGACACAGGGCGGCGGCAAGGGCATCGGCCGCATCCGCCTGGGGACGGCCGGGCAGCTGCAGGAGCGCCTGGACCATGTGCTGCACCTGCTCCTTGGCGGCGCTGCCCTTCCCCACCGTGGCCTGCTTGATCTCTGCAGGCGAGTACTCACTCACCGGCAAACCTTTGGCTACTGCCGCGCATATGGCGGCCCCCCGGGCCTGCCCGAGCTTCAGTGCCGAATCGGCATTGCGATGCATGAACACCCGCTCCACAGCCACCTGCGCCGGAGCGTAGATCGCGATGATGTCGCTAATCCCTTCGAAGATGATCTTGAGCCGCTCCGGTAGTGAACCTTCGCCGGTGCGCACGCAGCCGCTCTCCACGTAGAGCACCTTTCGGCCCACCTGCTCGACGATGCCGAAGCCGGTGATGCGGGAGCCCGGATCGATGCCAAGGATGCGCATCGGTTCAGCCTCTTGCGCCGGCCGGGACGTCAGCGGGCACAGCCGCGGCCCTCTCCTCCGTGGCCTGTTCCGCTGCCCCCCGGCACAAGGTCGTGAACCCGCGGGCACAGACAGGCTGCAGCTCGAGTTTCGGGTCGATATGCCGGCCAGTCCGCCCAAAACGCCACGATGGAGGCATCAAGAGAGCTGCGCCATCACGTCTTCGCTGAAGTCGGCGTTGCTGTATACGTTCTGAACGTCATCCAGGTCTTCAAGCATATCCACCAGGCGCAGCACCTTCTCGGCATCTTCGAGCTCCAGATCCACAGTAGTGGAAGGCTCCATGGTGAGCTCCGCCATGGCCGGCTCGAGACCGGCGGCGACCATCGCCTCCTTCACCTCGGTGAACTCTTCGGGGGTGGTGTAGACATCGACAGTGCCGTCATCGTTACTGATCACGTCCTCGGCCCCCGCCTCCAGGGCCGTCTCCATGACCTTCTCTTCGTCCGCCCCTTCAGGGAAACTGATCACCCCCCGCTTGGTGAATAGGTAGGCCACCGACCCATCTGTGCCGAGATTGCCGCCGCTCTTGGTGAAGGCGTGGCGCACTTCGGAGACGGTGCGGTTGCGGTTGTCGGTCATGCACTCGACCATAACCGCGACCCCGGCCGGCCCGTATCCCTCGTACCGCACTTCCTCGAAATTGTCCCCTTCGCCCGCTCCGGCGCCGCGCTTGATCGCCCGCTCGATGGTATCCTTCGGCATGTTCTGGCCCAGCCCCTTGTCGATGGCGGCGCGAAGTCGGGGGTTGGCGGCAGCGTCGGGGTTGATACGGGCGGCAACGGTGATTTCACGGATGATCTTGGTGAAGATCTTGCCCCGCTTGGCATCCTGGGCGCCCTTGCGGTGTTTGATATTGGCCCATTTGCTATGTCCAGCCATAGTTCCCCCTCATTCTGCTGACTGGGGGCCATCTTACCATTTCACTCGCGGTGGCCCAAAGGGGCCCGCCTGGAAGCGCTGGAGCTCCCGAGTGGCGAGCCGGTCCATTGCGCCGGGGGTGGTAAGGGGACATCGCAGCGCATCGGCGCTGGAGTGGATAGTGGGGTGGCTCTAGCCGCGCCCCTCCGGGAGGAACACGGCGGTGCGCTCCGTGTCGACGCCCCGGCCATCATCGAATCGCAGCTCACTGCGTCCGATGCGGATCACATCCCCGTGGGTCATCCTGAGGCGCTTCACCGGCCGAGTGTTGACCACTGTCCCATTGGTACTGCCGCAGTCTTCGAGGATGAACTCGTAATGACCGTCCAGGTAGGGGCTCGGCTCGCGCAGTAGCACCGCGTGGCGGGCACTCACGGTGGGGTCATCCAACTGGATATCACTGTCGGAGCGACGGCCGATGGTTGTGCGTGCACTCCGAAGTTCATAGCCCCGGACGGTCACCCCATCGATGCTGAGGACCATCTGCGGCATCAGCACGCCTCCTTGCGGAACTGGAGCATCGCCCCCGCCACTTCAAGCACATCACCGTCGTGCAGGGGAGCGGGCTTCTCGCCCAGGGCAATGCCATTGAGCCTCACATCGACACCCCGCCTGACCGGGAGCAGCGTGTAACCGCGGGCCTCCCGTGCAATCACCACCACTTCGGCACCGGGTTTGCCGATGGCGCTCCGTTCCCGCTCCAGCGTCAGTCGCTGCCCCGCCTTTGGGCCGGAGAGAACGTGAAGTACTGCCGGGCCGATCTCGTCCGGGTCGCCCGCCTTGAGCATCACCGTGCGGGCGAGATCCTGGCGGGCCTCGTCCACGAACTTCATCCGGTGGCGACCGATGGCCACCACATCGCCATGGTGCAACTCGCACTTGCCGATTCGCTCACCATTGACCGACGTCCCGTTGGTACTGCCGAGGTCGGTGATGGTGGCTGGCGCCCCCATGAGGATGGCTGCGTGTTCGCCGCTGACCGTTGCATCATCCAGGCGAATAGCGTTGCCCGGCTTGCGTCCAATGCTCACCCGCTGCACATTCAGCTGAAAATCCCGCACCGGGATGCCATCCAGAGTGATCACGAGTTTCGCCATGAACTCCCCCTTACCGCAGCCGAACCAGTATGACTGAAATGTTGTCGCTTCCCCCGGCCCGGTTGGCGGCCTCCACCAGCGCGGCCGCCCGCGCGGAGAGGGCCTCATCGACGCTCAGGAGGTCACGGAGCCCCGCGGCTTCCACGTGGTCTGTCAAGCCATCGGAACAGAGCAAGAACAGGTCGCCCGGCGCCGCCACGCTGGAGCCCAGCTCCACCTCCACCGTGGGCTCGATGCCGAGGGCACGGGTGATGTAGTTGCGGCTCACCGAGGCGCCCGCCTCCTCCTGCGAAAGGAGCCCCCCGTCAATCAGCTCCTGCACCACCGAATGGTCGGAGGTCAGCGGGGTCAGCACCCCATCGCGCAGCCGGTAAATGCGCGAGTCGCCCACATGGGCCAGGGTGACGCCCTCCCCCTCCAGGCAAAGCACCGCAACCGTGGTCCCCATCCCCGCATGACCCGGCGTCCCGGAGCGCTCGTGGATGAGGCCGTTGGCCTGCTCGATGGCAGTCCGTACGGCGCGGCCACACCCC
This sequence comes from Gammaproteobacteria bacterium, assembly GCA_041690535.1. Lineage (GTDB taxonomy): Bacteria > Pseudomonadota > Gammaproteobacteria > Thiohalomonadales > Thiohalomonadaceae > JAWLHA01. The sequence goes on from JAWLHA010000028.1 coordinate 43,538, forward strand.
TGGGGATCGATCAGGGGGCGTCGCCCCACCAGCGCCTCCAGGATGCTCCGCACCGCCAATTCGGCAGCCACCTCACCGGCGTTGTGCCCTCCCATGCCGTCGGCCAGCACGGCCACCGCGGCGTGCTCATCCCATCCAATGGCATCCTCGTTGCGCTGCCGCTGTCGCCCCGCGTCGGTCACACCGGCGATCTCGATGGTGTACGGCCCTGCCCGGTTCATCGGCAGTTCTCCTTGCAGCGGCGAAGCGCCTCCGCAAACTTCGCGCCGCTCTGGTAGCGCCGCTCCGGCTCCTTCTGCAGGGCCTTGTTCACAAGCCTGGAGGCACAGGCCGGCAGGTCGGGGCGCAGCGTGCGGATATCCGGATGCCTGTCATTGGCGATGCGGTACATGAGGGTGGCCAGGGAGTCCCCCGCAAAGGGCAACTGTCCCGTGAGCAGTTGAAACACGGTGGTTCCCAGAGAGAAGATGTCCGAGCGCCCATCCACCCGCCGCCCCGCCAGCTGTTCGGGCGACATGTAGGAGGGACTTCCAAGGATGGTGCCGGTCTTGGTCTTGCTCGAGTCGGTGACGCAGGCCACACCGAAATCAGTGACCTTGGCGATGCCGTTCTCCTGGTCGTAGATGATGTTGGCGGGCTTGATGTCACGGTGCACCACGTTGTGTCCGTGGGCGTACCCGAGTGCCTCGGCCACCTGAGCTGCCACCTCGAGCACCTCTGCGACCGACAGCAACCGGTCCGGCTTGCAGTAGTCCGCCAGGGGCGTGCCGCGCAGGTAGTCCATCGCGATGTACGCCAGCTCCTGCTCCTCCCCGGCATCGTAGATGGTGACGATGTTGGGGTGGTTGAGCTGCCCCGCCGTCTCCGCCTCGCGGAAGAAGCGCTCCCGCACCTCCCCGATGGTCTCGTCGTCGAACTCCTGGGACAGGGCGATGGTCTTGACGGCCACGGTGCGGCCGATTTTCGGATCCCGCCCCAGATAGACCATGCCCATGGCGCCGCGACCGAGCTCCTTCTCAATCTGGTAGCGCCCGAGCATCGGATTCTGCAGCCCGGCGGCACTCATGATGAGCGTGCCGTTGGGGGTGGTTCCCCCCGCCTTGCCGAGCACCACCACACTCTCCATCTCCCGGTTGCGCCGCGCCCGCTCCGCGCTGTCCCGGAAGCCGGGCCGGCGGCTCTCGAGGTAGGCAAACACCCCTGCTGCCTTGTTGAACCACCGCTTGCGCTCGTAGTCGAGCCCAAGGCTGTAAAGCGCCTCCAGAAGCGACTCGTCGATGCTGCAGCGGCGATACCGCTCGAAGGCCTGGTCCAGCTGCCCCTGGGCATGAAGGGCCTGGCCCAACTGCCGGTTGGCGCCGGAAAGTTCATGGCGAAGGAGATCGAAGCGGTCGCGCACCAACTGCTTGAGCGCGATGGTCACGAATCCCGCGAGCAGAAGGGCCGCGGCCCCGCCCAACGGGATCCACGTGGCGAACGTGCTCATCAGGACCACATGGGCATTACCCAGCAGGAACAGCAGCATAAGGGTGACGACGAACCCGGTGCTGCGCCGCAGCCGCGGAAGTACCAGCGCGACGAACAGTCCCACAATGCCGACGGCCGCCAGTTGCGCCATGAGCGTCCACTCTGGAATGGTGTAGGTCGCTCCCGCCAAAATTCCCGCGACCGCTTGGGCGACGGCAACCACCGGGGCGACGGCGCTGCCGTCGGGGAGCGTCACTTGCGTGGTGAGCTCGGCAGCGGTCGGTCCCAGTAGGATGGTCCGCCCCCCCAGCTGTCTGCGCCAGCTGCTATCGGCGCTCAATACACTGGCGAACGAGTAGACCGGCACATCGGCCCCGTAGCGGGGGTAAACCCGGAAACCACGGTCGGTCCTGAGCGCAAGCGGGCCCACCTGCAGGGACTGGCCTGTAAACTCGACCGCCTCAGGCCGTACCCCCAGGGTCCGGGCCAGCACGGCCGTGGTGAAGGTGGGCTCCAGCCGCCCATCATTGAGCAGGGCCAGCGGAAGGGTGCGCGCGGAGGGGGGCACGACCATTTCATGGCCGGTGCCCACCTTTACATAGGGCTCGGCGAGGGCATGGGCCCGCGCCTCACCAGGTCCGGCAGCCACCGGAGGCAGCCACTTTCGGGCCAGAGCGGGCCACTCGGTGGCCGACGGCACACGCTCGGAAGAGGGTCGCCCCTCCACAGCGAGGACGAGGTTGGTCTTGGCCACGGCCGCCGCAAAGCGCGTGTCGGTGGCAAGTTCCCGCAGTGCCTGATCCAGGGATTCCGGGTCCCCCCCCGCCTCCATCAGCGTCTCGCGCAACGCCTGGAGCCGCTGGGTGGCGTGGAAAAACTGGGGGGTCTGCAGGGGCAGTATGGCGCCGACGGCCTTCGGCGCGGGCAACGACTCCACCAGGGCGGCAAAACGGTCCCTCGGCCACGGCCAGGGCCCCAGGCGTTGAATGGATTCCTCATCGATGGCGATGACCGCCACCCCCGCGGCATCCGGGGGTTCACCGGTGAATCGCGCGGTCCAGTCGAACGCCTGCGCTTCCAGCCACACCATGGGGCGCGTCCCCAGGGCCGCCAGAAAGACCAGCGTGAGCGCAAGCCCGACAAACCAGTCTGCTGTCCAGAACCTACTCTTCACAATCGCGCTTCGCCGTGTCGCCATCGCCCACTTCGGTGGGAAGTAATACCACGGCAAACCGCTCAAGACCGGACACGGTTCAACTTTCGGGGAATTGCGTGCCCCGGGAGGAGGGGGGGAGGGTCGCGGTAGAGACCTCCTGAGTCCGGGTCCGAGCGGACCGGGCCGCTCAGGGGGAGACGCCGCTAACCTTGCGGTGAGGCAGAATTGCCCGGACGGGCGAAGTGGCCATGGCAGAGGAAGTGACAGGTCTGGCGGGCCACGGTCGGGGCCACCAACATTCCCATGTGTGACACCGACAGGACGAGGTGATCCGCCAGCCCCGGCAACTCCGTCTCCTTTACCGCAACGGTGCCGTCGTTGGGAGAGGGAAGTCCACGGGCCACCCACCCTACCCCCACGGCGAGCTTGCCGGCGATCGATCCGAGTTCCCTCTCCCCGTGCCAATCCGGCAGCCCGCCGGCGAAACATTCGGCGCTGCGTCCGAGGAGCAGGCGCCCGACGCCGAACCGCCCGAACCAGCGACCCACATGACTACCTTGGTGGGGCGTTCCGAGGGTCACAATCCGACCCGGGCGCTGCTCCCGGTGGTCGAGGAAGAGCCTGCGCACCACCAGCCCGCCCATGCTGTGAGCCACGAAGTGGATCACGGGCTCCTCGACCCCCTGGAGGAATTGCTGAAGTTCAAGGGCGTGGGTACAGAGGTCCGCGCTGATGGAACGGTAATGGAACTGGTAAGTGCGGTACCCGCAAAGCCGGACCCTGCGACGCAACAGCGTCATATCAGGACCGCGCATCCACAGTCCGTGAACGAACACCACCGCCTCTTGCCTTGCCTTCTCCAAGGATGTCCTCTTCGACACGAAGCAGCACGAGGGCCGCGTCTCAAGCCTCGCATCTGCCCCCTACAGACAAATCCGATGTGCCCATGTGGGGTGGACAAGCGCCGCGCATCCACCCGGCCGGTTCGGTGCGCTAGGGCGAAACCTCCAGCATCCGCTCCAGCGACAATCTCGCCATAGCCGCCTCCTCCTCGGGCACGGAAATGCGATTAACCACGTTGCCTTCCACCAGGTTCTCCAGGGTCCACGCCAGGTGCTGCGGGTCGATGCGGAACATGGTGGAGCACATGCAGACCGTCGGAGACATGAAGTGCACGGACTTGCCTTCGTGCTTGAACTGCTCGTGCAGCCGGTTGACCAGATTCAGCTCGGTGCCCACCAGCCAGCGGGTGCCGGGGGCCGCATCGCGGATCACCTGGATGATGTACTCGGTGGAGCCGACGAAGTCCGACTTCTGGCACACCTCGAAGGGGGATTCCGGGTGGGCGATGATCTGGGCGTCCGGGTATTTCGCCTTGAAGGCGTCGATGTGCTCGGGACGGAACATCTGGTGCACCGAGCAGAACCCCTTCCACAGGATGATCCGCGCGTTGCGGATCTGCTCGGGGGTGAGGCCGCCCATGGGCTGGTCGTAATCCCAGACCACCATCTCCTCCAGCGGGATGCCCATGCGATGGCCGGTGTTGCGCCCCAGGTGCTGGTCCGGGAAGAACAGTACCTTTTCCCGCTGGCCAAAGGACCACTCCAGCACGCGCTGCGCATTGCTGGAGGTGCACACAATCCCCCCGTGCCGGCCACAGAAGGCCTTCAGGTCCGCCGCCGAGTTGATGTAGGTGACCGGCGTCACCGCCTCATCAGGGTCCAACACCTCGGCAAGTTCGCGCCAGGCCCGCTCCACGTTGGCGAGGTTGGCCATGTCGGCCATGGAACACCCCGCCCCCATGTCCGGGAGAATGGCAACCTGCTCGGGGCGCGACAGGACGTCCGCCACCTCGGCCATGAAATGCACGCCGCAGAAGACGATGTACTCCGCCTTCGAGCCCGCCGCCTGCCGGGAGAGTTTCAGGGAGTCCCCCGAAAAGTCGGCATGGCGGAAGACCTCCTCCCGCTGGTAGTGATGGCCGAGGATCACCAGGCGTTCGCCCAGTTTCTCCTTGGCCGCGAGGATTCGCGCCTCGCAATCGGCATCCTCGAGAAGCGCGTAATCCTGGATGGCTAAGGCATGGGTCATCATCTGCCGGGCTCTATCAGTTACAACAAGGTTAAGCGATGGCCGGAGCGGCTGCCGTCCGACCGTCCGTCAAGAGGCCTTCTTCTCCTCTTTGGCGGGCTTGATGATCCGGATCCCCAGCTCCAGCACCTGCTTGGGCGTTACCTCGGAAGGGGCCTGGGTGAGCAGGCAGGCCGCGGTCTGGGTCTTCGGGAAGGCCATCACGTCACGGATGGACTTCGCCCCGGTCATGAGCATCACCAGGCGGTCGAGACCGAAGGCAAGCCCACCGTGAGGCGGTGCGCCGTACTTGAGCGCATCCAGCAGGAAGCCGAACTTCTCCTGCGCCTCCTCCTCGCCGATGCCGAGGGCGCGGAACACCGCCTCCTGCACCTCGGGACGGAAGATGCGGATGGAGCCGCCGCCCACCTCGGTGCCGTTGAGCACCATGTCGTAGGCGCGGGACATGCAGGCGCCCGGATCGGACTCCAACAGACCCATGTGCTCCTCCTTGGGGGAGGTGAAGGGGTGGTGCAGTGAGTACCAGCGGTTGTCCCGCTCGTCCCACTCGAACATGGGGAAGTCGACCACCCACAGGGGCCGCCAGCCGTGCTCGACCAGCCCGAGGTCGTGACCCAACTTCACCCGCAGGGCCCCGAGGGCCTCGTTGACCACCTTGGTCTTGTCGGCGCCGAAGAACACCAGGTCGCCATTCTGTGCCCCGGTGCGCTCCAGGATGGCGGTCACCACCTCGTCCGGGAGGAACTTGAGGATGGGCGACTGCAGACCGTCGCGGCCGGCGGCGAGGTCGTTGACCTTGATATAGGCCAGCCCCTTGGCGCCGTAGATCCCGACAAACTTGGTGTAGTCGTCGATCTCCTTGCGGGAGAGCTCGCCGCCCTTGGGCAGGCGCAGCGCGGTGACGCGGCAGCGGGGGTCATTGGCCGGGCCGGAGAAGACCTTGAACTCCACATCCTTCATCAGGTCGGCCACTTCCACCAGCTCCAGCGGGATGCGCAGGTCCGGCTTGTCGGAGCCATAGCGATGCATCGCCTCGGCGTAGCTCATGCGCGGGAAGCGGTCGGGCAGCGCCACCTGGAGGACCTGGGCGAACAGCTCGCGGATCATGTTTTCCGTCAGCCCCATGATCTCCTCCTCGTCCAGGAAGGAGGTCTCGATGTCCAGCTGGGTGAATTCGGGCTGACGATCGGCGCGCAGGTCTTCGTCACGGAAGCAGCGCACGATCTGGTAGTAGCGGTCGATGCCGGAGACCATGAGCAGCTGCTTGAACAGCTGCGGGGACTGCGGCAGGGCGAAGAAGTGCCCCTGGTGAGTGCGGCTCGGCACCAGGTAGTCGCGCGCCCCCTCGGGGGTGGCCTTGGTCAGCATGGGCGTCTCGACGTCCAGGAAGCCTTGGGCGTCCAGGTAGTTGCGCATGGCGCGGGTCACCTGGGAGCGCAGCTTGAGGCGCTCCAGCATCTGGGGACGGCGCAGGTCGATAAACCGGTAGCGCAGCCGGTGCTCTTCGGCCACGTCGTCATCCTCGATGTCGAGCATGAACGGCGGGGTCTCGGCACGGTTCAAAATGATCAACTCCCGCCCCTCCACCTCAATCTCGCCGGTGGGCAGGTCAGCATTGACGGTGCCCTCCGGGCGGGGACGGACGCGGCCTTTGACGTGCAGCACGTACTCGTTGCGCACCTTCTCGGCCATGGCGAAGGTCTCATGGGCATCCGGGTCGAAAACCACCTGAACGAGCCCTTCCCGGTCGCGCAAGTCGATGAAGATCACCCCACCGTGGTCGCGGCGGCGGTGGACCCAGCCGTACAGTTCAACCTCTTGGCCGATATGGGACGTGTTGAGTTGACCACAGTAGTGGCTGCGCATACCCGATTATCCTGTCGCAGAAGAATTAAAAGCGGAAATGGTACGGATCGGCGCTGCTCGACGCAACCGCACAGCGGCGACCCTCAAGGTCAACGCATACCGACCCAAGAGCAATGTAACGCCTTGAAAGCAGGCCGCCGGCCGCAAGAACGCGCCCGTCAAGCGTACATGGATGCATCGACAGCGTGTCTGCTTTCAAGGACTTACCACGCTCACCGCACGGCCGTGACGTGAGTACGCGTGCACCCTGCGGCGACCTTCTCCGGAAGCACCGGGGGATCTCTCAATCGAACCACTGTGGCCTCCCCCTTCAGGCGGAAGGGAACACGCGCCGCACAGGCGCTTCCACGAGGGGGCTCGATAGTCACAGCTTCCCTGGCCGTATGATCGGTTTGACAGCGCGGGACCCGCCGCCGCAGAAGGAAAAAGGCCTGCCGCTGAAGGGCAGGCCTTGGAGGCTGTCACTCGGCGGTGCAGGCCGAGCAGGCGCCAGTGCCGCAGCTCGGTGCCGAGCCCTCGGCGACATTTTTCTTGCTGCCGCTCTTGAAGTCGGTTTCGTACCAGCCGCCGCCCTTGAGGCGGAAACCGGACGCGGAGATGAGTTTCACCAGCTCGGACTTGCCACAGGTGGGGCAGTCGGTCAGCGGTTCGTCGCTCATCTTCTGCATGGCCTCCATCTGGTGGCCACAACTCTTGCACTCGTACTCGTAGATGGGCATTTCTCAACACCTCGACAAGCCAGCGTTAGACCGGATTGCCTAATGGGGGTTCCGATGAACATTATCAAGACCCCCTGATTTTATCCTTTTTGGCCGAACCCGACTACTCGAGTCCGAATTGATCCCGCTCTACCGCCGCAGTGCGGTCCACGGCACTACGGACCCGCTCGATGGCCCGCTGCAACTGCTGGTGCTCCTGAGCAGCCATGCCGGAGTGCAGGAATCTTTCGGCGGCGTGCAGAACGTCCTCCAGCAGCCGGGTCCGGTAATGCAGATTGAGCAACGCCTTCCCCACGTGGTGGGGATCATCCCCCTGCTCCCGCATGCGGGCCGCTTCGGTGAGCGCCTCGTTCAGTTCTTCCAGAGTTGGCATCCCCATCGGGCAATCTCCGCTTGACCTCCGTCCAGTATAACCCTGCGACCATCATGGGAGGCCATCCCCGCAGGGTAAACGCATACTTACCAGAGAGGGATGTAAGTCCTTGAAAGCAGGTCGTCGGCCGCATGGACGCGGCCGTCGAGCGTACATGGATGTATTCACAGCGCACCTGCTTTCAAGGACTTACATCGCTCACAGCACGGCCATGACGTAAGTATGCGTTTACCCTGGCCATCCCCGTTGTGGCCGACCGTGAAATAGGCGAATACTGATATGTACCGCAGCCGGTTCCGGTCGATTCACCGCTTGCCGTAGCGAGCGCGCCGAGGTGCTGATAGAGTCCGGGCAGCTAGCCGACTTTCACACCCCCAAGACGAGTCATGCACATCCGACACACCGAATCGCCCTCCGACAAGCGCAACGACTGGCTCACCATTCGCTCCCTCCTGCCCTACCTGTGGGCCTACCGGGGGCGCGCCGGCCTGGCCATCGGCTTTCTCGTGCTGGCCAAGCTGGCCAATGTCGGGGTTCCGCTGGCGCTGAAGGAGATCGTCGACCTCCTCGATACCCCGGAGCACCGCCAGCTGGCGCTCCCCATCGTGTTGCTGCTGACCTACGGGCTGCTGCGTCTCGGCAGCTCCGCCTTCAACGAACTGCGCGACGTGGCCTTCGCCCGGGTCCGTCACGGCATCATGCGCCGCATCTCCACGCGCACCCTGGAGCACCTGCACCGGCTCGGGTTGCGCTTCCACCTGGAGCGCCAGACCGGAGCCATCTCCCGGGACCTGGAGCGCGGAACCCGCTCGGCCTCCTCCCTGCTCAACTACATGCTGTTCAACATCCTCCCCACCCTGGTGGAGGTGTTGCTCATCGCCGGGGTGTTACTGGCCAACTACAACCCCTGGTTCGCGGTGATCACCTTCGTGACCGTGGCCATCTACGTGGCCTATACGTTCGCCATCACCGAGTGGCGCATGAAGTACCGCCACCGCATGAATACCCTCGACTCCAAGGCCAACCATCAGGCGGTGGACAGCCTGCTCAACTTCGAGACGGTCAAGTACTTCGGCAACGAGCAGTTCGAGCACCGCCGCTACGGGGAGACCCTGGCGGAGTGGGAAGATGCCGCGGTGAAGACCCAGACCTCCCTCTCCAGCCTCAACATCGGCCAGGCCTTCTTCATCGCCACCGGGGTCACCCTCATCATGGCGCTGGCCAGCCAGGAGGTGATCGCCGGTAACATGACCCTCGGCGATCTGGTGCTGGTCAACGCCTTCATGCTGCAGATGTTCATCCCCCTCAACTTCCTCGGGGTGGTCTACAGCCAGCTGAAGCACGCCCTTTCCGACATGGACAGCATGTTCCGACTGTTGAACCGCCCCCCCGAGACCGTCGACATGCCGGGCGCTGCGGCGCTCACCCTCGGGCAGGGGGGCATCCGCTTCGAGCATGTCCGCTTCGGCTACCAGCCGGAGCGCCAGATCCTCTTCGACGTGGATTTCGAGGTTCCCCCGGGTAGGAAGGTGGCGGTCGTGGGCCACAGCGGCGCAGGCAAGTCGACCCTCTCGCGGCTGCTCTTCCGCTTCTACGACGTCACGGGGGGGCGGGTGCTCATCGACGGGCAGGACGTGCGCGAGGTCACCCAGGAGAGCCTGCGGGCGGCCATCGGCATCGTCCCCCAGGATACGGTGCTGTTCAACGATACGATCTATTACAACATCGCCTATGGCCGGCCTGACGCCAGCCGCCACGAAGTGGAGCGGGCGGCGCGCCTCGCCCATATCCACGAGTTCATCGATGGGCTGCCCGAAGGCTACGAGACGGTGGTGGGGGAGCGGGGCCTGAAGCTCTCCGGCGGCGAGAAGCAGCGGGTCGCCATCGCCCGCACCATCCTCAAGGACCCGAAGATCCTGATCTTTGACGAGGCCACCTCCTCCCTCGATTCCGCCTCGGAGCAGGCCATCCTGGAGGCGCTGCGGGAGGTGGCCGCCCAACGCACGACCCTGGTCATTGCCCACCGCCTCTCCACCATCATCGATGCCGACGCGATCCTCGTCATGGAGCAGGGGCGCATCATCGAGCGCGGCACCCACCGGGAGTTGCTGGAGCGCGGCGGCGTCTATGCTCATATGTGGGCCCTCCAACAGGAGGAGCGGGAGGAGCCGGGCGGCGAAGAGGTGGCCCCCTCGCCGAAGCGAGCGGGCATCTAGAGCACCGAACAGGTAAACGGAAAGATCGCCAATCGCAGCCAAATTGCGCCGCGGGGGGCGGGGGCAGCGAACCGAGGTAGGGTGGATAAGCGCAGCGCATCCACCGTGCGGCGTCGAATTGGTGGATGCGCTGCGCTTATCCACCCTACATGTTG
>JAWLHA010000029.1:0-52228 GCA_041690535.1 Gammaproteobacteria bacterium
TGTGAATACATCCGTGTACGCTCGACGGCCGCGTCCATGCGGCCGACGACCTGCTTTCAAGGACTTACATCGCTCTTGGGTAAGTATGCGTTTACCCTGCGCCGACCCGAGATAGCAGCACGCTGTCCGGGTGCCTGCTGGTATGATAGGGCCCCCGAGCGCCCTGGGGGCGCTCCACAGCCCCCAGAGCGCTCCGTGAACACCGATTTCTCCCGCTTCAGGCTCGACCCCGCCCTTCTGGCCAATCTCGAAACGCTTGGCTATCTGCAGATGACGCCCATCCAGGCCGAGTCGCTCCCGCATCTGCTCGCCGGCAGGGACCTCATCGCCAAGGCGAAGACCGGCAGCGGCAAGACGGTGGCGTTCGGCCTCGGCCTGCTCAGTCGCCTCGAGCGGCAGAGCTTTGCAGTCCAGGCCCTGGTGCTCTGCCCGACCCGGGAGCTGGCCGATCAGGTGGCCAGGGAACTGCGCCGGCTCGCCCGCGCCAGCGCCAATACCAAGGTGGTCACCCTCTGCGGCGGCAGCCCCTTCGGCCCCCAGGTGGGTTCGCTGGAGCATGGAGCCCACATTGTGGTGGGGACGCCGGGGCGCATCCTCAAGCATCTGCAAAAGGGCACCCTTGCGCTCCGAAACATCAGCACGGTGGTGTTGGATGAGGCCGACCGCATGCTCGACATGGGGTTTTACGACGATATGGCCACCATTCTCGCGGCCACGGCGCCCGGGCGCCAGACGCTCCTCTTCTCGGCCACCTATCCGGCCACCATCCGGGAGCTGAGCGGCGCGTTTCAGCGTGACCCGGTGGAGGTGAGCGTGGAGTCACAGCACAGTGAGCGCAACATCAAGCAACGGTTCTACGAGGTGGAGAAGGGCAAGCGCACCAGGACCCTGGCCGCGCTCCTGGCGGAGTACCGGCCGGCCTCCACGGTGATTTTCTGCCACACGCGCCAGCAATGCCAGGAGGTGACGGACGAGCTCCAGCAGCGCGGCATCCCGGCCATTGCGCTCCATGGTGAGCTGGAGCAGAAAGAGCGGGACCTGGTGCTGGTGCGCTTTTCCAACCGGAGCGCATCGGTGCTGGTGGCCACCGACGTGGCCGCACGCGGCCTGGACATCAAGGAGCTGGAAGCGGTGATCAACTATGAGTTGCCTCGTGATCCCGAAATCTACATCCACCGCATCGGTCGCACCGGCAGGGCCGGCAGCAAGGGGCTGGCACTGAGCCTGTTTATCCCCTCCGAGGCCTATCGCGTCAATGCCATTGATGAGTATCAGGGCAGCAAGGCGCAGTTGGAGCAGGTGCGCAGCCTCGACCTGCCCGAAGGGTTTTCCCTGACCCCGCCGATGGTGACCCTCTGCATCGACGGCGGGCGCAAGGAGAAGGTTCGCCCCGGCGATATTCTGGGGGCCCTCACCGCGGAGGAGGCGGTGCCCGCGGATAAGGTGGGCAAGATCGACATCTTCGATCACGTCGCCTATGTCGCGATCGACCGCTCCATTCGCAAGAAGGCCCTGCGGGTCCTCTCGGAGGGAAAAATCAAGGGGCGGCGTTTCAAAGTGCGTGCACTGCATTAGGGAAAACGTTGTCTGATTCAGCTTTCGTCGCTCCCGCCCCCGATTAAGGCGTTCGGGGGCAGGCTTAGGGGGGCCAGAAAAATCAAAACTTCCGTCGCTCCCGCGGAGGCGGGAGCCCAGGAAAATCAAGGCACTGGATGCCCGCCTTCGCGGGCATGACGAAAGCACCGGATGCCCGCCCCCCAACTGAAGATCTCGGGGGTAGGCTTCGCGGGCATGACGAGTTAATTAGCGTTTTCCCAGGCCGCTCCGACAACGACATCCGCGCGACTGAACGCCAAAAGCGCAGGGGCTTGCGCCCGTATCTGCCTCTTCGAAACCCGGCATCTTCTCGGAAGATGCCCCACCCAAACAAAACCGGTGACTCCATGAAACTATTGATACGCAATCTCGCCCGCACCACTACCGATGCAGAAGTCAGGGCGATGTTCGAGGCCTACGGCAGGGTGCAATCCTGCTCCCTGGTCGTGGACCAACAAACCGGCGTTTCCAAGGGCTTCGGTTTTGTGGAGATGCCCAAACCGGGTGAGAGCAAAGCGGCGATGAAAAATCTCAATGGCAAAGTTGTTGCCGGTCAGAAGATTCGCGTGAAGCGAGCCGAGACCGGCGGCAGTACCCGTGGAGCCGGCACAGGTGAGTAGCTCACGGAAGCAGGACCCGCTGAACGGCGTGACGCTCGAGATGGTGGTCACCCGCCTGGTGGAGCAGTACGGGTGGGACGAGTTGGGGCGGCGCATCAAGATTAAGTGCTTTACCACCGATCCAAGTATCGCCTCCAGCCTCAAGTTCCTGCGAAGGACGCCGTGGGCGCGGCAGAAGGTTGAAACGCTGTATATCCGCACACAGATGAGGAAAACCAATACGGGGGGAGAGTAGAGAAAAGAATTGGGTTCCCTCATTGGGACACTCGAGAACAAGGGGACCACATCGGGGGGCAGGTCTTGAATTGCAACATGCGCGAATAGGGGGCAGCAAGAGGAAAGGCCTGGCCCCAGTCCTGGCAGTCTCGGTGCGATCAGCCCAACACGATCAAGGCAAGACGGGGCGTAACTACTCGCCCCCCGTCATTCCCGCGAAGGCGGGAATCCAGAGAACAGATGCAAGGCTCAAAATGGATCCCCGCCTACGCGGGGATGACGCATTTCCTAGGCCTTGTGTGATCACCCGGGCGAGTAGTTACGACGGGGCAACGAACCGCCGAAGAGCGCGTCATCCCAACCTACGGGCTGACCCCAACCCCGCACGGGGTGGTTTCTGGCGATTCGACCATTACGAAATTGTTTGGTAGCGGCAAGGCAATCTCAACTTCCCTTCTTTTCCTCAAATCATCGCTTCCGTCATTCGCATCCGGCCGTTATCCAGTTGGAAAACGATGTGCTTTTCCCATGTCTTGTCGGTTTCGGGATAGTCCTCACGCTGGTGGGCACCCCGCGATTCAGTCCGATGCAGGGCCGCGCGTGACACCAACTCTCCGAGGATTAAGATATTTTCGGTCTCAAAGAATCCCGCGAGGTTCTTGGGAGAACGTTCACCTATCAGACACCGGGGGGCGATCTCCGTTATTGCTTCGATGCGCTCGACAGCGGTCCGAAGCCCGTCTCCGTTTCGAATCACCCCCACGAATTTGCTGATGGCTTCGACCACGCTACCCCTGGCCGTCATGTGATCGGTCCCCCGGTCGCGATTGAGTATTCGAAGCACCTTTTGCCTGGCCGCATCGGCATCGGGGCGTTGCGGGACGGCCTTTTCGGAGGACAACGCCGCGGTTGCAGCGGATCGCCCGGCGATAGCCCCAAACACCTGGGTTTCGGTCAACGCATTGCCGCCCATGCGGTTTGCGCCGTGAACTCCGGCGACCACCTCGCCTGCGGCAAAGAATCCCTGCACCCCCGTCCCGCAGTGTTCGTCGATAACCACGCCTCCCATGAAGTGATGCGAGGCCGGGGACCATTCGTAGGGTTGCCACGAAGGGTCGAGCCCGGCGACCTCGCAGGCTTGCATGAACTTCTTTACCCGGGTCAACTGATCGTGCGGTACATCCGACAGATCGCCGTAAACGCCGCCGTGCGGACTTTGCCTTCCGGCCATGATTTCAAGCTGGGCACACCGGGCCAGTTCGGCGCGGGTGACTCGCTCCATGCGGTCCGGATGGTAATTTCTCATGTACCGCTCGTGCAGGCCGTTGTATAACCGGCCCCCGGTGGAGATGAACCCGTCATAGGGTGGAAGTACCCCTTTCATGGCTTCCGGATAGATGATGCATTGGCGCATTTGGACAAACTCCATGTGGGAGAGGCTGGCCCCCGCCCGATAAGCCAGCGCATAGCCATCACCGGTAATGCACGGTTCATTGGTGGAAAACGCATAGAGATTGCCCCCTCCGCCGGTCGCCAGAACCACGGATTTGGCGGAGATCAACCAGAGGGCCCCGGACACCATGTCCATTCCGACGGCTCCCGACACAGCGTTATGCGTTTTCAAAAGGTCGATGACCATGATGTGCTCATGAACCGGGATTTCCAGCCGGCGCACCTCATCCACCAACCCTTTGATCCACCCTCCGCTGTAAGGCATTCCGGACGGAAGAGCTCGGGGCACCGAGCTGCCGTTGGAGACCCTAACCCCGAATTGACCGTTCTCCACAAGCTGCTCGGTACCATAGGCCTTCAAATCCCTGGCCCGCTCCGCCGCATCTTCCACGAGGCGCCGGACCAGTTGCGGATAGTTCATGTGATCGCCACTTCTCATGGTGTCCGCCATGTATTTTTCGGTGTTGTCCTCCTTGTTGAACGGCGCGAGCATCACACCGCCGGCATGGCTCGTATTGCACCCCGAGGGAAACGCTCCTTTGGACACCATCAGCACATCGACGCCGCTGTTCTTGGCTTCGACCGCAGCCCGAAGCCCGGCCCCTCCTGCACCGATGATCAAAACGTCAGTGGCAAACTGCTTTACATCGATCTGCAGCATGGCTCTCCCTCAAAGACAAAGGGGTCAGTACCTCATTAAGGGTACTGACCCCTTTGTGGATTAAGAAGGGTGGTGAGAAGTGCGGACTAGTCATCCATGCACAGCTTCCACCCGTCGTTTTCATGGAAGAGTGATACTTTGTACTGGGTCTTCATAAAGTCGACCATCGCATCAAAGTGCCCATCCCGACCATTCTCGGCCCAATCGATCTCCCACCACCCCCACTCGCCGGATTTGCAGCCGGGATTCTTGATGTCACCGGTTCCGACCAAGGTGTCACCGTTGCGCGGATTGACGGCCACGAAACACCCGCCATTCCGCGGGCGGAAATAGATTCGCCCCTTAAAGTGCGGAATCGCTCCCTTGCTGACCTCCCGGAAGGGGTCTTTGAACTTGACTTTACCATACTTGGCGGTCAGCGAAATCTGGTCTCCGGTACTGCTCTCGCAATCGGCCCAGGCGGCCGGCCCTGTGGAGAGTGCCAGTAGAAAGGTCAGTGCGGTCAGTGCATGTTTGTTCGTGAGTAACTACTCGCCCCAGCTGATCACGCAGTGCCTTGGACATTCGTCATCCCCGCGTAGGCGGGGATCCATTTTGAGCCATGCATCTGTTCTCTGGATTCCCGCCTTCGCGGGAATGACGGGGGGGGGTAGTTACGTTCGTGAATAGCATTGTTTGTCCTCGGTGGTTGATGGTTGACGATCATCGAAGTGAGTTGCTCTGTCCTTAGTCGTTCATGGTGTGTTCCTCTTACCCACCAAACGATGGCGGCAGATTAGTGGTTGAGCGAATGTCCGCGAATACCATGAATACGGTATTTGGATCGTGCTGCGGTTTGTGTCAGAGTTGACGCCCCAGAAGAACAAATGAGCCACGGGGGCGTGTCGATGACGGGGGAACAGAGAGGGGCGCGTGAGGTCTGCCGCCTACTGCTCGTCGAGGACGACGAACTCTTGCGCGACCGTTTGGCTCGCATGCTTGAGGCCTGGCCGGGTGGGCAGCTGATCGCTGCCTGTGCGACCCTGACGGAGGCGATGCGGAATATACGCAGCCAGACCGTGGATCTGTTGATCACCGATCTCAAATTGCCGGATGGCCACGGCACCCAGGCTATTCGGCTGCTGCGCGCGATCAACGCCGATGCCGAGGCCATGGTGATCTCGGTGCTCGCAGACGACAAGACGGTGATCGAGGCGATCGAAGCGGGGGCTGCGGGTTATCTGCTCAAGGATGCGGACTCTATCGAGCTGGTCGAGGCGATCGAGGATCTCCTCGCCGGTCGCTCGCCCATCTCATCGTCCATCGCGCGGGTCATCGTGCGGCGCCTCAGCATGGGGGCGAACGCACCCGGCAGTGACCGGTCAGAGGCCTTGACGCCACGGGAATGGACATCCTGTGGGGGATCGCCAAAGGCTTTACCTACGCCGAGATAGCCGAGCAACTTGGTATCTCCAAACAGACCGTGCCGCTGCCCACGGAACGGCTCGTGGCGGGTCGAAACGCTATCGACCTTCGGCTGGAGGTGGTCGGGATCACGCGCGGTTTCTTGTCCTCTCTGTATATAGGTTCTTCCGAGCAGTTGGTGCCGCATAGCCGGTTGCGGGTGTTCCTGCTCGAGCATCTGCGTCTCATGGTGTTCGCTGCCCAGTTGCTGATGACGGTGGGGGTGCTGGCCGTCTACTATCGTCCGCTGATGTTGATAGCCTTCTCGGTGATCCTGATGCGCCGATTGGGCCTGAGTCTGCAACGCCTGGACGGTGCCAACGCGTATCTCAAGCAGCGTCTGGCGCAGCAGGAGATGGAGTTGGCGCGGCTGCACCAGGAAGAGCGCATCGTGGCGGCGCAACGAGTTAGAGACGAGGAGCGGCAGCGCCTGACGGTGGATCTGCACGATGGGCTGAGCGGGCATTTGGCGTCCATCATCGCACTGGCCGAGCGGCAGGAGGCAGCAACCATTGAGCAGACTGCCCGCGAGGCGCTGGACGATCTGCGTTTGGTGATCCACTCCCTGGACATTGGCGATCGCGAGCTGCCTGTGGCACTGGCGAGTTTCCGGGAGCGGCTGATGCGCCAACTCAAACGGCTGGGGATCGAGCTCGACTGGTCCATTTCCAAGCTGCCGGAGGTCACGGGGGTGACGCCGGCGCATGCCCTGAATGTGCTGCGAATCCTGCAGGAGGCGATCACCAATGCCCGAAAGCACGGCCAGGCGACCCGAATCACGCTCCGGGCCGGGCCGAACGCCGATGGCAAGGCGGCGGTCATCGTGGTGGATAACGAAGGCATCCCCTTTGTTCGATGTGACGGTGGCTCGGGGTTGAATAACATGCGGTGGCGCGCCGCACGCCTGGGCGGAACGGTCCACATCGAGACGCTGGCCAACGGCACACGGGTCATTCTGGCGTTGCCGCTGTGCCTGCCGGAGAACCACGCGGCGGGAGAGCCCACTGTGGTACTGGCGTAGGGAACAAACGACGGCCTACCAGCATGGTCGGGCGAGGTGGGTTATGGACTGTTTGGCCATCCTTCGGTGCTCCCTTTGGCGCGGGTTCATTGGTTTCTGCTGGGGGAGCGGGGAGGTGTGGGGCAGGGCATTCGATCGCCGCAGTGCGTCCTCAATTAAAGGTTGGAGACAAATGCGAATCGTTTTGATTGCCGTTTGCCGCAGCCCCTTTAAACACCGCCTTTGATTCACTCAGCTCTAGTGGCGACCCTTCCCGCAGCGGCCGCTGGCGCTTGAACGCTGTGGGAGCGAAATCTGCATTCAGGCGCGGGTAAACGCGTCCTTACCCAAGGACTTACATCGTTCAAAGCATGGCCGTAATGTGAGTATGCGTTTACACTGTGCATGTTAGGCGTTCCCTTTACTCGGCGGTTCCATCAGGGCACCATACGGGTTGAATTTGGACGCACGCATTGGGCTGGCAGTGTCGACGACGCGCCTCCAGCCACAGAATTTTTCACCTAACAGCAAGAAGAAGAGTCACTCGTCATGCGCAGACACCGCCCGTTCCTCCTTCCCTTCATTGCCGGCATCATGTTGATGATCATCGGCCTGCAGCAAGCGGCCGCAATGCCCGTCTTTGCCCGTAAGTATGAGATGACCTGCACCGCCTGCCATGCGGCATTTCCCCGGCTGAACGAGTTTGGTGAGCAGTTCGCCGCGCAGAACATGCGTCTTAGTAACTGGAAGGAGGCGGCCACCACCAAGACCGGCGACCCGCGTTTGGCTCTTCCCGACTCGGTGCCGTTGGCGCTGCGGGCCCAGGGCTTCACTCAATGGCGCGATGATGCCACCGGCGTGGACGCCAGCGGCACAGAATATGACAGCCGTCTCGACTTCCAGTCGCCTTATCTAATCAAGTTGCTTACGAGCGTGCCGCTCTCCGATCACGTCAGCTTCTACGGCTATGGAATCATGGCCGAGAAGGGGGGCAACGGCGAGTTTCTCGTTGAGGATGCCTGGTTCAGCCATGATGATCTCTTCGGCAGCGGTGCAGGATTGACGCTCGGGCAGTTCCAGGTCTCGGACCTGATGTTCCCGCGCGAAACCCGTCTCACCTTTCAGGATTTCATGGTCTACCGCATGGCCGGGGTCACCTATGACCGCGGTCTCATCCTCGACCGCGGCTTCGGTTCCATCGACTTTGCGATGGGTGCGGTCAATGGCAATGGCGTGCAATCCAGCGCCTCGGTCTCCTCACCCGGTTACCGGCGCGCCGACGCGCTGTTCGACAACGACTCCTCCAAGTCACTCTTCGCCCGTGTGGGCACCGAGGTCGGCGGTGTCTCCATCGGCCTGTTCGGCCTCACCGGGCGTGAACGTTTCGAGGGCACCCCGGTGGGCACGAGTTTCGTGGAGAACAGGTGGAACAGCGAAAAGCGGATCGCCGGCCTCGACCTCTCGGGCAAGATCGGCAATAACGTCTACTGGTTCTTCCAGGGACTGCTCAATGAGTGGGACGATGTTGTTGAACGCAACAGGACCTACTCCTGGAATGGTATGTTCCTCGGGGTGGACTACGTCCATAGCCCGCAGTGGGCCTACTCCCTGCTCTACAACCGCACCGACGCAGGCGATCTCGATGGCACCGGCACCGTCTACAACGGGATCGACATGAACAGCCTCACCCTCGCGGCCTCCTACTACTTCATGACCAATGTGAAGCTGATCGTCGAGGGCAATATCGACCTGCTCGATACCGACAACGAGCCCAATGGTCACAACGGTACCGACAATTACCTGCTGCTCGGTTTCGACGCTGCGTTTTGATTTTCCTTGTTGCACACGGCACGCCAGCGCGAAGCGATGGCTTCGACTGGGGGGCGGGGGGCTCACGCGCCGTGCACCGACAGCCGTAGGATGGGCCGAGGTGCGGCCCATCACAACCTTTGAGCAACCTGCGGTAAGGCTTTCATTGTGCACGCATAATGAAAGCTTTCACCCCCCGCGCGGGAGGCGGATGGCCTTTGCGGAGTTCGGCGACCGCAGGGTGAACCCCTGATCTCCTGCCACAACATCCCCGGTTCCCGGCTCCAGGGCATGTCGATTGCCGTCGTGCGGTCGACGGTTGCGGCCCAGGGCTGCTTACGTCCCGAGTACCTGTGGTTCCAAACCCTCCTGAATGGCTGTCGCTGACCGCCCTGCCCGTGGACATTCGAACCCGGTGCGGTTCGACAAATTCATGATCACGTCCATGTTTATAAGGACAGGTGCAGCGGCAAACCCGTGAATCCGCAGCCGGGAAGGGTGATCATGTTGCTGGTGGTATTTCAGGTCGGCGATCAACGCTATGCCCTCCATCTCGAGGTCGTCGAGCGGGTCGTTCGGGCGGTGGAGGTCTCGGTGCTGGCAGGCGCCCCCAAAGGGGTGGTGGGTGTTGTCAATGTGTTCGGGCGCATCTTGCCCGTGCTCGACCCGCGTGGCCCCCTTGGCGTGCCGGAGAAGGCGATGGCGATCACCGACCAGTTCATTATCTCGTACCTGCCCGGACAGGCCGTGGTGTTATGGGTCGATAGCGTCGATGGGGTGATCGACTACCCTGAGGGAGAAGTGACGCAAGCCAAGGAGATCCTCGCCGGCATCGGCGGGGTGGAGGGTGTGGCCAAACTGGAGCAGGGTATCGTGTTCATCGAGGAACTGAGCAAGCTCTACGGGCGTATGGCCGGGCGGCTGGAGGCGCTCGATAGCTAAGGCATGGATACGGTGGCCTCCAAACCATGGCTCGACCAGTTTGGGGAATTCATCGCCAACCACCTGGGGCTCGACTTTTCCGGGATGCGGCGGCGCGATTTGGAACGCGGTTTGGCCGCGGCGGCCCGCGAGTTCGGTTTCGACGACATGCGGGCCTGTGTCGATTGGCTGACCGCCACGGCGCCGAGCCAGTCACAAATCGAGGTCTTGGCACACCACCTCACGGTCGCGGAGACCTACTTTCTCCGCGAACCACGCGTGTTCGAAGCATTGGAGCGGCAGATCCTCCCGGAGTTGATTGCCTCGCGCCAAGGCTCGGACCGCCGGCTGCGTTTTTGGAGCGCCGGCTGTGCGACGGGCGAGGAACCCTACTCCCTGGCGTTCATACTCTCCCGCGTGTTGCCCGACTGGCAAGGTTGGAACATCACCATCCTTGGAACGGACATCAGCAGCCAGGCGTTGCGCAAGGCGACTGAAGGCGTCTACGGCGAGTGGTCCTTCCGCGGTACCCCGCCCTGGGTGAAGGAGCACTGCTTCCGGCAGCGCCGGGACGGCCGCTATGAGGTGCTGCCACGGTTCAAGAATGCGGTGACGTTTGCCTTCCACAACCTGGCCGAGGAGACCTACCCGTCCGTCTACAACAACACCAATGCCATGGATGTCATCCTCTGCAGTAATGTGCTGATGTATTTCACGCCTGAAGCCCGAGCGCAGGCGGGCGAGCGCTTCTTTCGGTCGCTGGTGGACGGCGGATATCTGGCCGTCAGCAGCGCCGAGGCGACACCGGCACAGTTCCCCCGGTTCGAGCCGGTGAGGCCCGCCGGCACCCTGATGTTTCGCCGCTCCCGGGCGGTTGTCACCGCCCTCGAGCCGGCGATCTGGGCGCCGCCTGCGCCTATCGTCCCTGCCCCACCCGCGCCTGCGCCGCCTTTGCCGAAGGCCCCTCGCCCCCAGCCACCGGCCCGGCCGACGCCAAAGGCGGCACCTGCGCCGCGACGCGAGCTCTACGACGAGGCGCTCGCCTTGTACGAGCGGGGGCACTATCCGGCCGTCATAGAGACACTGCGCTCCCTCCATGAATCCCGCGCCTACGCACTCCTGGCGAGGGCCCATGCGGGCCAGGGGGAGCTGGATGAGGCGCTTGAGTCGTGCGAGCGGGCGATCACCGCGGAAAAGGTGAATCCTGTTTACCACTACCTGCAAGCCTCCATCCTCACGGAGTTGGATCGGCGAGAGAAAGCGGTGGACGCTTTGAAACGTGCCCTTTACCTCGACCCTGGTTTCGCGGTGGCCCATGTCGCCTTGGCCAACCTGTTACAGCAGATGGGGAAGACGGAGGAGGCCGGACGACATTTCCGCAACGCCCTCGCCGCGCTGAAAGATTATCCACGTGACGCGCCGGTGCCCAATGCGGAGGGACTCACGGCCGGCCGGCTGCGGGAGGCTGTTCAGGCCATGTGGCAGGAGGCCAAGCCATGACTCCCAGCGGACCCACGGCCCCCCTTGACTGGGCCGAGGTGCGCCGGCGGGTCGAGGCTGCCCGACAGGCAATGGAGCGAGGATGGAGTGCCTCGCCCGAAGAGACACGGCGCATCCTGAGGAAGCGCGCGCAGGCGCTCGCCGTCGAAACCCTCGAAGCGGCGGCCGGCCCGGCGCCCACGAAATGGGTCACCTTCCTGCTGGCCGATGAGACCTACGGCATCGAGCTGTCGTTCGTGCGCGAGGTCTCGATGCTGCATGCCTTGACCCCGCTGCCGTGCACGCCGCCGTTTGTGCTCGGTCTGGCCAACGTGCGCGGCCAGACCCTCTCCATCCTCGACCTGCGCAAGTTCTTCGAGTTGCCTGCGGGGGAGGCCAACCCGCAGAACCGGCTCATCATCCTCCAGTGGGGTGAGATGGAACTGGCCCTCATCACCGATGCGATCGTGGGGGTACGTGCAATGCACCCCCACGAGCTCCGGCCGGCCCCCCCCACCCTCACTGGGGTACGGGAGGCTTACCTGAAGGGGGTCACGACCGAACAGTTGGTGCTGCTGGACGGGGAGAGGCTCCTTTCGGACCGGAAGATCGTGGTCGACGAGCACGTGGAGCCCTGAATGAGTGTTGCGAGCCGCAAGACAAGTGCAGGAGCGGCGCCCAATCGAGCACTCGGCCCGGGAGCGGGCCTCCTGCGGAGAGCTCCGGGCCTGCTTCTGTCGACCTCCGCTTCAAGTCTGTAGCGAGGTTCGGAACTGCGATATAGCCAGCCAACCGAAACGCCCCCGCGCCGAGGTGGGCAGAAGGGAGATCGAAGCATGAGATGGCTGAAACGCATTCTGCAGTCGAACAAGGAGGAGTCGTATGCCCGCAGCCTCATCGAGGCCAGTCTCGACCCGCTGGTGACCGTCAATGCGCAGGGGAAGATCACCGACGTAAACCATGCCATGGAGCAGGTCACCGGTGTTTCCCGCGAGAACCTCGTCGGCACGGAGGTGGCCATCTACTTCACCGAACCCGACAAGGCGCGCGCCGGCTATCAAGGAACGTTCGAAAAGGGTGCGATTACCGACTATCCGCTCACCATCCGGCACAAGGATGGGCGACTCACGGATGTGCTGTACAACGCCACCGTCTATCGTGACGCACGGGGCGTTGTGCAGGGCGTCTTCGCCGCGGCGCGGGACATCACCGAAGCGAAGCGCGCCAATCTCCTCGACAACATTCTCCAGAGCGCCACTCGGTACGCCATCGTCGGCATCGACCTCGATCGCCGCGTTCTCTCCTGGAACGAGGGGGCGCGGCGAAACTACGGCTACTCCGCAGGGGAGGTCATCGGCAGGGAGTCGAGCATGTTGCACGCCCCCGAGGACATCGCCTCGGGCGCAGTGGAACGCCTGATGGCCACGGCCTATGCCACGGGAGTGGCCGAGGGTGAGTTCGAGCGCGTACGCAAGGATGGCACCCGATTCCTGGCCAGCGTGGTGATCACGCGGCGTAACGACCCCTCCGGCCGGCCCATCGGCTACCTGCTCATGAGCAGCGACATCTCGGAACAGAAGCAGGCAGAAGAGAAACTGCGTTATGCCTCCTACTACGCCCGCAGCCTCATCGAGACCAGCCTCGACCCGCTGGTGACCGTCAGCCCCGAGATGAAGTTCACCGACTTGAACCACGCCATGGAGGAGGCCATCGGCCTTCCCCGCGATCGGCTCATCGGCACTGAAGCGGCCGACTACTTCACCGAGCCGGAGCAGGTCCGAGCGGGCATTCGTCAGGTGTTCGCCCAAGGGTTCGTGCGGGACTACCCGCTGGTCATCCGCCATACCTCCGGCAAGCTGATCCCGGTGCTCTACAACGCCAGCATCTACCGCAACGAAAAAGGGGAAATGGCCGGACTCGTCGCCGTCGCCCGGGATGTGACCGAACGCAAGAAGCTGGAGACGGGGCTGGCGCAGGCGGCCGCCTACGCCCGCAGCCTCATCGAGACGACCCTCGACCCGTTTGTGGTCGTCGACACCGAGATGAAGTTCACCGATTTGAACCACGCCATGGAGGAAGCCACCGGCCTTCCCCGCGATCGGCTCATCGGCACCGAGGCCGCCCAATACTTCACCGAGCCGGAGCAGGTCCGGGTAGGCATCCGTCAGGTGATGACCCAAGGGTTCGTGCGGGACTACCCGCTGGTCATTCGCCATACCTCTGGCCGGGTGCTCCCTGTGCTCTACAACGCCAGCATCTACCGCAATGAGCAGGGCGAGGTGGCCGGGCTGGTCGCCGCCGCCCGCGACGTGACCGAGCGCAAGAAGTTGGAGACGGGGTTGGCGCAGGCGGCCGCCTACGCCCGCAGTCTCATCGAGACAAGCCTCGACCCTCTGGTGGTGGTCGACACCGACATGAAGTTCACCGACATGAACGAGGCCATGGAACAGGCCACCGGCATTCCCCGCGAGCGGCTCATCGGCACTGAGGCTGCCATCTACTTCACCGAGCCGGAGCAGGTGCGGGCGGGCATCGGCCAGGTTTTCACCCAGGGGTTCGTGCGGGACTACCCGCTCACGATCCGCCATACCTCTGGCAAGCTGATCCCCGTGCTCTACAACGCCAGTGTCTACCGCAATGAGAAGGGGGAGGTGGCCGGTCTCTTTGCCGCCGCCCGGGACGTGACCGAACTGAAGAAGTTGGAAAAGGGGCTGGCGCAGGCGGCCACCTACGCCCGCAACCTCATCGAGGCAAGCCTCGACCCCTTTGTGGTGGTCAGCCCCGAGGCGAAGATCACCGATGTGAACGAAGCCATGGAGCAGGTCACCGGCCTTGCGCGCGAGCGACTCATCGGCACGGACCTGGCCGACTACTTCACCGAGCCGGAGAAGGCCCGGCAAGGCGCCCGCAAGGTTCTGGCCCAGGGGTTCCTGCGAGACTTCCCTCTCTCCATCAGCCATACCTCAGGCCGGGTGACCGATGTGGTCTACAACGCCAGTCTCTACCGCAACGAAAAGGGGGAGGTGGCCGGACTGTTCGCCGCCGGCCGGGACGTCACCGAGCGCAAGAAGCTGGAGCAAGCGCTCCAGGATCGATCGCTGCGCCTCGAGCAGGTGCTGCAGGAGGCGCGGGAGGCAGTCAATGTCCTCTCCACCTCCGCCAGCGAGATCCTCACGGTCATCAGTCAACTCGCCGCCGGGGCCACCGAGGCGGCGGCCGCCGTGAGCGAGACCACCACCACCGTGGAGGAGGTGCGTCAGACGGCACAGCTTGCCAACGAAAAATCCAGGGACATCGCAGGGGCGGCACAGAATGCCGCCCAGGTGCTCCAGTCCGGCCAGAAGAACGTGGAGGCGGCAGTGACGGAGATGAATCGCATCCGGGATCAGATGGGGGCCATCGCGCGGACCATCGTGACGCTCTCGGAGCAGAGTCAGGCCATCGGCGAGATCACCGGCTCGGTCAACGAGCTGGCCGAGCAGTCCAATCTGCTGGCGGTCAACGCGGCCATCGAGGCGGCAAAGGCGGGCGAGCAGGGCAAGGGCTTTGGGGTGGTGGCCCAGGAGATCCGCAGCCTTGCCGAGCAGTCAAAGCAGGCGACCACCCAGGTCCGCGCCCTGCTCGCCGAAGTGCAGAAGGCCATCAGCAATGCAGTGATGGCCACCGAGCAGACGGACAAGGTGGTCGACAGCGGGGTGGCCCAGTCCCGGCAGGCGGGCGAATCCATTGGCGTCGCGGTCGATGCCACGGTGGAGGTGGCCCGCACCTCCAGCCAGATCGTGGCCACCAGTCAGCAGCAGCTGACCGGTGTGGACCAGGTGGCCGTGGCGATGGAGAACATCAACCAGACGAGCGTGCAGAACGCCCAGAGCACCAAGCAGGTGGAGACCGTCGCCCGCAACCTGCACGAACTCAGTCAGAAGCTGAAGTCGTTGGTGGCGCAATACCAAGGGTAGTTCAATGGCATCATGAACTGACACCACTCTTGTATTGAGCAGGTCGACGGGGGCATGCCACAGAACCTTGGAACGTGACTATGGGCGGCCAGGATGAAGAGGCTCAAAAGCGACTGATTGCCATCTTTCGGGAGGAGGCGAGAGAGCGCCTGAGCGTTCTCTCCTCTGCCCTGATTGAGCTGGAACACGCCGAGCCCCCTGAACAGCAGGCGGAGATCCTCGAACGCCTGGTGCGGGAGGCCCACAGCCTCAAAGGGGCGGCCCGGGCGGTCAGTCAGCTGGAGATGGAGGCAATGGCCCGGGCTCTGGAGCGGGTCATGGCGGCGCTGCGACAGCAGGAGGTGGCAAGCTCACCACCGTTGTTCGACGTGCTGCACCGGGCGATTGATGGTGCAGTGCGCTTGCTGCTCTCTCCCGATATGCACGGCAGTGCGGAAGTGCAGGCCATCCAGGGATTGGCAGTGGATCTCGAGAAGTCCCTCACGCAGCCTGTCGCGGCCCCGGAACCGGCACGGGCCGCGCCACCGCCCCCGGAAAGTGCTGAAGCCCCGTCCCCACGCGCGGGCGCCGAGCGGCCCCCCGCCCCCCCGCCCCCCCTTGAAAGCCCCGAGCAGCCGGCGCCGCCCCTGGGACCTGCGCCTTCCGCCACAGCCGCGCCGGTGGAAACACCGATTCCCCTGGAGACGGTTCGGATCGCCACCGCCAAGCTTGGCGCCCTGCTGCGCGAGGCCGAGCAGTTCCTTTCGGCCAAACTGGCCGAGGAGCACTATGTCTCCGAGTTGAAGGCGGCCAACCGTCTCCTCGCGGAGTGGAAAAGGGCGGTTGCGAAATACCGTCAGCAAGCAGAGAAGCGCATCACACCGGCAAAGTCCCTGTCGGAGTTCCTCGACATGGAGGCGCAAACCCTCAAAAACCTGGAAATGCGCCTTGGCCGGCTGGAGAAAACCTCCGAGCACAACCTGCACGCTTTCAGCGCCTCCCTGACCAACCTGCTCAATGACGTCAAGAGCGTGCTCATGTTGCCGGCCGCCACGCTCCTGGAGCTCTTTCCGAAAATGACAAGAGATCTCTCCCGCGCGCAGGGCAAGGAGGTGGAGTTGACGATGGTCGGGGGCGAACTCGCCGTCGACAAGCGCATTCTGGACGAGATGAAGGACCCGCTGATCCACCTGGTGCGCAACAGCATCGATCACGGGATCGAGCCGCCTGCCGAGCGGAAGTCCAAAGGCAAACCGCCGGTGGGCAGGTTGACCATCAGCATCACGCCAAGGGACTCGGACAAGGCGGAAATCACCGTCGCCGACGACGGCGCCGGCATGGACGCGGGGAGGATTCGGGCCGCCGCCGTCCGGCGTGGACTCCTCTCTCGCGAGGAGGCGGAGAAACTGAGCCGCGCCGAGGCGCACGCCCTCGCCTTGCGCCCGGGCGTGACCACCAGCCCCATCGTGACGGATCTCTCGGGACGCGGGATCGGACTGGCCATCGTGCAGGAGGCCGTCTCGAAGCTCAACGGGGTGCTCGAGTTCGACACGACCGTGGAGAGGGGGACCACGTTCCGCATGCGCCTTCCGCTCACCCTTGCCACCTTCCGTGGCGTGGTGATCCAGTGTGCCGAGCGTCACTTCATCGTACCCACCACCAACGTGGAACGGGTCCTGAGGTGCAACAGAGACGCCGTCAGGACGGTTGAACGCCGTGCCACACTCCTCGTCGCCGGTCAGGTCCTGTCACTGGTGCGACTCTCCGATGTACTGGAGCTGGCCCAGAGGCCGGCCATCGAGAGTCGCGAGTACCTGCGGATCATCGTCGTCGGTGCCGGAAATCTCCGCATCGCCTTTTCGGTGGACGCAGTTCAGGGCGAGCAGGAAGTGCTGGTCAAGCCGCTCGGCAAGCAGCTGATGCGGGTCAGGAACATCAGCGGTGCGGGGTTGCTCGGCAGCGGCGAGGTGGTGCCGGTTTTGAATGTCCATGACCTGGTCGCCTCGGCCGTGAAATGGGCGACCGGGGGCGCACCCCGGTTCGTCACCGAGGTGATACCGGTGAGGCCGAAGTCCCTGCTGGTGGTCGAGGATTCCGTCACCACCCGCACGCTGCTCAGGAACATCCTGGAGGGGGCGGGTTACCTCATCCAGACCGCGGTGGATGGGGTCGATGGACTGACCCGTCTGCGCGAGGGGCGGTTCGACCTTGTGGTCTCCGACGTGGCGATGCCCCGGATGAACGGTTTCGAAATGACCGCGCGGATGCGCGAGGACCCGCGGCTTACCGAGTTGCCGGTGGTGCTCGTGACCGCACTGGCGTCCCGGGAGGACAGAGAGCGGGGGATCGAGGTGGGCGCCAACGCCTATATCGTCAAGAGCAGTTTCGACCAGAGTAACTTGCTGGAGACCATTGAGCGTCTGATCTAAATCACCGCGAGAAAAAGAGATCGCAGGTTCAGCCAGGGGCTACCGGTCCCGGGGTATGCCGACGCAGTGCAGGCCCCTCTGACTCACGCCGTCCAATCCGCTATACATGGCACAGGGGGAAGGCAGGGGAAGCGTAGTCACGGCCGTGCTGTGCGTTTGCCCTGCAAGGGCAGGTAATTCGCTTGCCATCCTGGTGGGGACCTTAGCGCGGGCTACGCTCACTCTGAGGGATATCATGAATCAAATAGGTACTGGCGGAACCAACATGTGAAGGGAGAGCCGATACGGGTGATGATCGCCAACGACTCGCCGGTCGAGCTGGAACTGCTGGTCCATATCCTCCATGCTGACCCGCGATTCCGCGTGGTGGCGACGGCAGGTGACGGTCTGCAGGCCGTGGAGGTGGCCTGCCGAGAGCGACCCGACGTCATTGCCATGGACGTTCACATGCCCAGGCTCGACGGACTGGGGGCAACCCGGCAGATCATGGAACGCTGCCCGAGGCCCATCGTGATCGTCACCGTCAGCGCCTCGTATCTGAAAGAAGGGGTCAAGTCATTCCGCGCCCTCGAAATGGGCGCGCTCACCATCGTGCGCACCCCACCAGGCATGGGAGACCGGGACTACACATCTGCCGCGCACGAGTTGGTCGAAAACCTTAAGTACATGTCGGAGGTGAAGGTGGTCCGTCGCTGGGCCGAAAGAATTCCTGCGCCTGCAACACCACCCAGGCGCGTTCCCGTGCCTGCGGCCCCGATCCGCGTGGTCGCCGTCGGCGCTTCAGCGGGCGGTCCGTTGGCGATTCAGTACGTGCTGGCCAATTTGCCAAAGAACTTTCCCGTGCCGGTGCTCATCGTGCAGCACATGGCCTCCGGTTTTGTCGAAGGCTTCGCCCTCTGGCTGCAGGAGACCACCGGCTTGCCGGTCCATGTCGCCGTTCATGGCCAGCAGCCCCTGTCTGGACACGTCTATCTGGCACCAAGCGACTTGCACATGGGGATTAGCCCTGACGGCCGGATCGCCCTGTCGGATGCGCCGCCTGAAGCGGGGTTGCGCCCCGCGATCGCTCATCTGCTTCGCAGCATCAGTGCCGTGTATGGGAGCCGCGCTATCGGCGTACTCCTCTCTGGCATGGGCTCGGACGGGGCCGCGGAGCTGAAGTCGATGCGACAGCGTGGGGCGTTCACCATCGCCCAGGACAAGGGCAGCGCCTTGGTGTACGGCATGCCGGGCGAAGCCGTGCGACTGGGGGCGGTCAGCCATGAGCTGCCGCTCGAGGGTATCCCGGGCTTGCTGGTCAGCCTTGTTGAAGCAGGAAAGGACCGCCGGTGAATGCGCAACGGCACAGTCCGAACGGGATCGAAATCTTGGTGGTGGAGGATAGCGCCACCCAGGCCGAACGGTTGCGTCACCTGCTCGATGAACACGGCTACGCGACGAGCGTCGCCTCCAACGGCCGCGAGGCGCTGGAGCAGCTCGCCCAACATCGGCCGACATTGATCATTAGCGATATCCTCATGCCGGAGATGGACGGATACGAACTGTGCCGATGCGTCCGGGCGGATCAAAGACTCAACGATATTCCGCTGATCCTGCTTACCGCGCTCACCGACCCGAGGGATGTGTTAAAGGGACTGGAGTGTGGTGCCGACAATTTCATCACCAAGCCCTTCAGCGAAGAGTACCTGCTCTCCCGCATCCATCACATTCTGCTCAATATCGAGCTGCGCAAAACCCAGAAGGTCGAGTTGGGCACACAACTTGCCTTCAAGGGGGAACGCTACTTCATCACCTCGGAACGGCAACAGATCCTCGATTTGCTGCTCTCGACCTATGAAACGGCGACCGAAAAAAACAGGGAGCTGATCGCCGCCCAGGACCAGCTGAGAGAGCTGAACGCCACGCTGGAACGCAAGGTGGACGAGAGGACGGCCGAGCTAAAGGCGGAGATCGAATGCCGCAAGCAAACGGAGGAATCCGCGCGCCACCTGGCCGAGCACGATTCCCTCACCGATCTGCCCAACAGGCGTCTGCTCGTCACACTGCTCGACGCCGCATTGCGTTCGGCCCAGCGGAGCCGATGCAAGGTCGCGCTGCTGTTCCTCGACCTCGACCGCTTCAAGGCCATCAACGACATCCTCGGCCATGAGGCGGGCGACGTGCTGCTCAAGGCGGTGGCCACCCGGCTCTCGGCCCGATTGCGGCGCTCCGATGTTGTCGCCCGACTCGGAGGCGACGAGTTCACGGTACTGCTGGGTGAACTGTCGCGGGCGGAGCAGGCCGGCGACGTGGCCAAGGAGATCCTGGAGATCTTCCACCCCCCTTTCCAGATGGCCGGCCAGACCCTCTACGTCACCACCAGCATCGGGATCAGCCTCTATCCCGATGACAGCGACACCGCCGAAGGGCTGCTGCGGCGTGCCGATTTGGCGATGTACGATGCCAAGGATCAGGGCCGTAACACTTACCGGTTCTACAACCCGGCGGTTGACCGCCGGGCCCGGGAGCGGGTGCAGATCGAGAACAGTCTGCGTCAGGCGCTGGCGGGCGGCGGGTTGGTCATGGTGTATCAGCCCGAAATCGACCTGCGTACCGAAAAAGTCGTCGGGCTCGAGGCCCTGGTCCGTTGGCACCACCCCGAACTGGGCTTGCTCGACCCGGGTCGATTTATCCCACTGGCGGAGGAGTCGGATTTAATCATGGCGCTGGATGATTGGGTGCTGTATACCGTTTGCGCCCAGGCGCGGCACTGGCTGGACCAGGGCGTCCCCCCTGTTCCTATTGCCGTGAACCTCTCGGCCAAGCGCTTCGAAAGTTCGGACCTGGTCGAGGTCGTCAGCCGGTGTTTGGCCGAGAACCGGCTGGCCCCGGAGCAGCTGGAGCTGGAGCTGACGGAGCGAACCCTGATGCATCGTATCGACCAGAGCGTCGAGCGGATGCGGGAGCTGGTGGCCCTGGGCATCCGTATCGCGGTTGACGACTTCGGCACTGGCTACTCCTCCCTGAGCTACCTGAAGCAGCTGCCCATCAGCAAGCTCAAAATCGATCAGTCGTTCGTGCGTGATATCGCGACCGACCCGGACGATCGGGCCATCATCCAGGCCGTAACCGCCCTGGCTCACACGTTGAACAAACGGGTGATCGCCGAGGGGGTGGAGACCGAAGAGCAGCGGGCGTTTCTCGCCGCTACCGGTTGCGACGAAGCGCAGGGGTATCTGTTTACAGCGCCTCTGACCCCGGATCAGCTCCCGGAGGTTCTCATGCACTGACCCCGGCCATCTGACAGAACGGCTCTTTTGCGCGATGCATCGCGATGCGGCACCTTTTCAGGGCGGAGTTGCCGGCGCGTGTAGAGGAGGCAAGGACGTGTCCGAGAATGCACAACAGCCACTTCAGAGCGGGGTCGAGATCCTCGTCGTGGAGGACAGCGCCACCCAGGCCGAACAGTTGCGCTACCTGCTCGATGAGCACGGCTACTCCGCGACCGTCGCCTCCAACGGTCGGGAGGCACTGAAGCGGCTGGGCCAACACCGGCCAACGCTGATTGTCAGCGATATCCTCATGCCGGAGATGGACGGCTACGAGCTGTGCCGGCGCATCCGCGCGGATGAAAAGCTGAACGGTATCCCCCTGATCCTGCTCACCGCGCTCACCGATGCACATGACGTTTTGAAGGGACTCGAGTGCGGTGCCGACAATTTCATTACCAAGCCCTTCAGCGAGGAGTACCTGCTCTCCCGCATCCATCACATCCTGCTTAATATGGAGCTGCGCAAGACCCAACGGGTCGAATTGGGGACCGAACTTGTCTTCAAGGGCGAGCGTTACTTCATTACCTCCGAAAGGCAACAGATCCTCGATCTGCTGCTCTCCACCTATGATACGGCGGCCGAGAAAAACAACGAATTGATTGCCGCGCAGAAGGAGCTGAGGGAACTCAACGCCACACTGGAGCGAAGGGTGGACGAGAGGACGGCCGAACTCAGGGAAGAGATCGTCTCCCGCCAGCGCGCCGAGGAGGCGCTGCGCCACTCCAACGAACAGCTGGAACAGACCCTGGCCGAACTCCGCGCCACCCAGCAGAACATCATTCAGTCCGAGAAGCTCGCGGCGCTGGGTACCCTGGCCGCGGGGGTTGCCCACGAGCTGAACAACCCCGTGATGGGGGTCCTCAACTACGTCGAGTTCGCGCGCAAACGCGTGCAGGACCCTGCGCTCGGGCACATGCTGGAGCGGGCCGACGAGGAGCTGAAGCGTATCCGAGACCTCCTCAAGAACATGCTCACCTTCGCCCGTCCACCCACCGAGGAGCTCACCGCGGTCGACCTCGGCGCGGTGCTGGCGCGCACCGGGGAGCTGCTTGCCCCCGAATTTCGCGCCCGCCAGATCACCTTCACCCAAGAGGTGCCCGAGGAGCTGCCCCCTGTCGCGGGTCAAACGGGTTCGCTGCAGCAGGTGTTTCTGAACCTGCTGCTGAATGCCCGCGATGCAGTGGCAGAGAGCAGGGAGAAGCGCGTGAATCTGCGCGCCTATGCAGCCGATGGCGCAGTGACGGTCGAGGTCGAGGATACCGGGGAAGGCATTCCGGAAGCCACTCAGGGGCGGGTCTTCGATCCCTTCTTCACCACCAAGCCGCCGGGCCAGGGCACGGGGCTGGGTCTGTCCATCGCGCAGAGCGTCGTGAACGAGGTGGGAGGTCGCATCGAAGTCGCAAGCCGCGCCGGGGCCGGGAGTGTGTTCAAGGTGAGGCTACCGACCACCTCCCGGTGAGGCAGCGACAGCGGGGCGTGGCCGAAACGCGCCAAGCGGCACAAGCCGGCGAAATCGGCTTCGGCGCTGATGCTGAGAGATTGAACATCTGGGCGACGGGTTGATTCCCGAATGTTGAACCGGGGGATAGTTGCCAGCTATCATCCGCGAGCGTCCAGACAATCCTAACTACGTTTGTCTGCCGCCAAGCCGGTGCGGGACGCCGCCGGGATACGCCCAGGAGCCACGCAGCGACGTTGTGAGATGTGAACCAGGACACGGAATGGACTCGCGCTGCGGCTACGCCTCATCCCCCGTTTGTGAACCTTCCCCGCTTTCACCATAATGTCCGACAACGCCGGACTCAACCGACCCATGACCCATGACCACTCGGCACGACCCATGAGCACGCCAGAAAGCGTTGCCACGACCGGGCAGACTGTTCGATCGGGCTCCCCGGAAGCGTTGCGGCTGTACACCGAATGCCGCACGCAGGCGCGGCAATTTCTCTCCGAGTCCCTGCAGCAGCTGTTCCAGAAGGCGGACGATACCCTGTTCGAGTTCGCCGAGAAGTCGGGCTCGGACGCCAACAGCGGCGCCTACTTCACGGCCATGCGGGCCTTGCGCCTCAAACGCGAGGAGATCGCCGCCCGCTTTTTGGAACAGGTCGATGCCGGATTTCGCGACATCCGCAGCCCCTCCCTGGAGGAGGGGCACTCCGCCTCGCCGGCCATGCCAACGACCCTCTCCCTGGTGGACGAGGCGGAGCTGGAGGAGTCCCTGGCCGTCCAATCCATGGTCGACAAGGTGGAGAACAGCTGGGGCGACGACCTGGGCGCCTTACGCCAGCGGCTCGCCCACGTGGCGGGGCGCGCGCCTTTCGACCGGTGCGACGATCCCGTGGGTCCCACGCGCATCGGTGAGTCGTTTCGGGACGCTCTGGCGGTCCTGGACTCCGAGATCGAGGTCCGGCTGATCCTCTACAAGCTCTTCGACAAATTCCTGCTGAGCCACATGGGGGAGCTCTACGCCGACCTCAACCGGCACCTGGCGAAGGCCGGGGTGTTGCCGGAACTTAGGAGCCAGGCCCGGGTCGAGCGGGCGAAGGCCCCCAGAGCGCCGGCGGCGCGGAAGCCGGGGATGCCCTCTCCGGAGCCCGAGGAGGAGGGCGGAGATGCCACAGAGGCGGAGCTGTTACCCCTGCTGCGGGAACTGCTGGTCAAGCGGCGCGGCGGGCAGGGCGACGTCTGGGGACCCGGCGACGGAGGCGGTCAGGGGGAAGTCTGGGGGCCCGGCGATGGAGGCGGCGGCGCGGCCAACCTCTACACACCGAGCCCCCAGGAGGTGATGGCGGCCCTCACCGCCCTGCAGCAGCAAACGACGGCGGCCGCGCCATCCAGCGAGTCGGCGCCGGCACCCTCCGGCGACGTGCGCACCGCCCTGGACGAGGAGTTCCGGCGCATTGCCGGCGCGGCGGGCGCCGCGCTCTCCCGGCAGGAAAACGATCTCATCGACCTCATTTCCATGCTCTTCGAGTTCATCCTCGAAGACCGCGGGCTCCCCGACACGGTGCGCGTGCTGCTCGCCCGGCTGCAGATCCCGATGCTCAAGGTCGCCTTGGCGGATCGCACCTTCTTCAGCAAGACGCGGCACCCGGCCCGCCGGCTGCTGAACATGCTGGCCAAGGCCGGCATCGGGCTCGACGATACCCTCCGGCCCGACAACAGCCCACGCCTCCAGGAGATCGAGCGTATCGTACGCCGGGTCCTGGAGGAGTTCACCGATGATATCTCGCTCTTCGACACCCTGGTGGGGGAGTTCGAGACGTTTCTCCAGAAGGCGGCGGAGCGGGAGCAGTTTGTCGAGAAGAAACAGTCTGCCAGGTTGCGAACCCGGGAGGCGAAGGAGCAAATCCGCGTCGCGGTAAACAATAAGATCGACCAACTGCTGGCTGGCCAGGAGATCCCCGAACCCGTGGTGACCCTGCTGCGGGGCCCTTGGACCGAGGTGCTGATTGCAACCCGTCTGGCGGGCAAGGAGAACCCCGCCTGGCCCGCGCGGGCGCAGTTGCTGCAGGACATGATCGCCTCCGTGACGCCCAAGACCAGCCGGGAAGAGCGCCTCGCCGTCGCTGCGCTCATCGGTCGCTTGCTCGCCACCTTGCGCAACGGCCTGGAATCCATCGGCCTATCCTCTGAACGCATCGACGCCTTGATCGCCGAGATCGAGCCCTACCATCTTGCCGTGGTCCAGGGGAAACCCCTGCCCCGGGCAGCGGAGCCGGAGACGCCGGCCAAGCCGGAAGACCCGGTCGAGGCGATGATCAGGGAGATGAAGGAGCAGATGGCGGAGCTCGCCGAAGAGGAGCAGCTGAACAGCCTGTTTCACGAGCACGCCCAGGAGGAGGATGCGCTCTCCGACGAGTTGGAAGAGGAGGAGCCGGAAGATCAGGAGCCGCCCCCGCCCGAGGAGTACCTGGAGCTCGCTCGCAGTTTCCCCATGGGGACCTGGTTCACCTTCACCGACGAACAGGGCGCTACCCGCCGCGCCAAGCTCTCCTGGAAGAGCACCCTGCTCGACGAGTGCATTTTTCTCGACTGGAAGATGAAGGTGGTCGCCGAGCTCAACATGGCTCAGCTCGCCCGCCGTCTCCACGAGGGGAGCATCATCCAATTGGGCGAGATGCCGCTTTTCGACCGCGCCATGGATGCCCTGATGGGCCGCCTGCGGGGCGGTGAGAGCCTCAAGGCCTGATCGGCAGGGCCCTCGGCGCAATGGCTCACGGGGTCTTGCCCCGAAAAACCAGTGTTAGGGAACGGTGATCAATTCGTCATTCCCGCGAAGCCTGCCCCCGAGAGCTTTAATCGGGGGGCGGGAATCCAGTGCTGGACTTCAGCGGGCCAAGGGTATTGTGCTGGGTGCCTTATGGATTCCCGCCTTCGCGGGAATGACGAACAGTACTAGTAGCGAGGATCGAGTGCGGTGAACCTGCGACCGCATCCTAATTCCATAAGCGGGAGGCAGTCGGAGGGGCGAGTAGTTACCTGGAGAATTTGCGCTACCGCTTTGTGAGTCCGCGTTTACCCCGTCAGCGATAGCAGGGTGAACGCATACTTACCCAAGAGCGATGTAAGTCCTTGAAAGCAGGTCGTCGGCCGCATGGACGCGGCCGTCGAGCGTACATGGACGTATCGACAGCGTACCTGCTTTCAGGGACTTACATCGCTCACAGCACGGCCGTGACGTAAGTATGCGTTTACCCTGTCAGCGATAGTAGCCGGTTGATTGCCGGCGCGTATTACATTATCGTCGGGGCGTTTGCCTAGTCTGGGGCAGCAAAGGAGCGCGAATCAAGGGCATGGACACCACCACCCTCATAACTCGTCCAAAATCCCACTGTCGAACGCCTTTGGTTAGGCGCCGATCAGCATGGTCCTGTGAATGACCGGGTTAGTCGGAACCATCAGTGGCGCGGAGTGGCTCGGGGGCGGGCCCCGCGGAGCCTTTTTCCATCAACGTAACTACTCACCCCCGTCCGTCATTCCCGCGAAGGCGGGAATCCAGTGCTGGACTTCAGAGGCCAAGGGTATTGGGCTGGATGCCTTATGGATTCCCGCCTTCGCGGGAATGACGAACATTACAAGTAGCGAGGATCGAATGCGTTGAGTCTGCTTCCGAATCTTACTATTTGCATAAGCGGGAGGCAGTCGGGGCACGAGTAGTTACCCATCAACAATGCTTAATCGGGCTCTCACGTGAGGACCGGCCGCTCGTGCGATCCCTGACCACGTGGGGCTTATTTGTCGCGCGGATGCGCATTCTGCCTGAAGGCCTCCGGCCTTGCGAAAAATGCAGCGCAAGCGGGGGCCGGAGATCGTGATCGAATAACCGCAGGAGAACAAACAGTCATGTCGAACCAATGGACCACCGCCACGCTGGCCGAGGCGCTGAGGAATTCCGAACTGGCGGGGGAAGACGCCATCACGGTGGAACTGCTCGACGGCGAACCGGCAATCAATGTGATCATGCGGGAGTATGGCGATTTGCCCATCCAGGTGTCCGTCTCTGGTGAGCAAATCTTCGCTTCGGCGACACTCTGGAGCGCCGATCAGGTGAAGGATCGGGCCGGCATGAACGAAGCCGCGCTCCATCTCGGCCCGGTAAGTCCGTTGACCAGCATCGGACTGATGCGCACCGCCGATGGCAACGATGTCTACATTGTGTTCGGCCAACTCTCCAGCAGCTCGCCTCTCGTCAGCATCGAGGAAGAGCTCGAGGTGCTGGCTGACAACACCATCGATGCTGCTGACTCCTTTCGCGAATACATCATCTGACCTGAGGAAGTGTGATGAGTCTGCTCAAGAAAATTTTTACCGCCATGCGTGGCGGTGCGAACGAGATTGGTGAAGCGATCGTCGACTCGCAGTCTCTGCGCATTCTGGACCAGGAGATCCGCGACTCCACCGACGCCCTGAGGCGTTCGCGTGAAGATCTGACCAACGTCATGGCGCAGCGCACGCTCGCGGCCCACAAGCTGAAGGAGAAAGAGGGTAAGCTCGCGGAACTCGAAGGCTATGCGGCGCAAGCCCTGGACAAGGGCGAAGAGACGTTGGCGCTCGACATTGCCGAGAGGATCGCCGAACTGGAAGGCGATGTGGCCCACGAACGCGAGACGGTCAACAACTACGACGCCAGCATCGAGTCGCTGAAGAAGTCGATCAAGCAGGCGGAAAACACCCTTGCCCGGCTCAAGCAGCAGGTGGACACCGTTAAGGCAACGGCCTCCGTGCAGCGTGCGCAGGCCGCGGTTGCCGCACGAAGCAGCGGTCAGAACGCATCGCTTCGCACTGCGCTCGATTCCCTGGAACGAATCAAGAGCAAACAAGCGACTGCGGCAGCACGAATGGAAGCGGCCGATGAGCTTGCTCGCGCCGAGAACGATGACGATCTCGGCGCCAAGCTACGTGCCGCAGGCATCAAGCCGGAGACCGGAAGTGCCAACGCGGTACTCGAGCGCTTGAAACAGAAACGAAACCAGTAGCCGTTGATAGAGCCCTGGTGCCCTCAGGCGCTCAGGGCCGGGTAGGGCCACGATGCCGGTGTTATTGAGACTGTTGGAAGGTCTGCGCACGAGCGTGCTCCAGGCGAGTTGGGCCTTTCTGTTCGCGTTGTTTCTGGCTCACATGCTGAGCTCGTGGCTCCTCGTCGCGCTGGCCGGCGAGGGGGCCATCAAGGCGCCGGAGATTTGGGTCTACTTCTACATCGTCACGGCCACCACCGTCGGTTATGGAGACTTCTCCCCGGAAACCCTGCTCGGACGATGGGTGGTGGCTCTGTGGGTTGTCCCGGGTGGCATTGCGCTGTTCGCGGCACTGATCGGCAAGACTACGGCAATTCTGGTCGACTTTTGGAGACGTGGTATGCGTGGAAGAGGGGACTACTCGCATCTGGCGAACCACACGGTGGTGTTGGGCTATCACGGCGAGGCCACCGAAATGATGGTTGACAAGCTGTTGGAAGACGATGCCACCAGGCAGGGGGCCATCGTGCTTTGCGTCATCAAGGACATCGAAAACCCGATGCCCGACAAGGTGAAGTTTGTCCGGGGCGATTCGTTCGCTCAGGCCTCGCTCCTCAGGCGGGCCGGTGTCAGCACCGCAAGCCGGGTGCTGATCTACGCCGAAAGCGATGAACAGGCACTGGCCACCGCATTCTCCGTCGAGGCGCTCGATCCCCTGGGGCATGTGGTGGTGCATTGCGAGGCTGAGGATTCGGCGGCGCTGCTCAAGGCGCATTTCCCTCGCATCGAGTGTACCCAGGGGTTGGCCATAGAAATGTTGGTGCGCTCAGCACAGGACCCAGGCGTGTCCCGTATCGTCAACGAGTTGCTTTCGGTCTCGCGCGGCCCGACGCAGTACCGCATGCAACTGCCCGACCATGTGGCCACACAGCCCTTTGGCGAGTTGATGGCGCATTTCAAGTACAAACACAACGCCACCTTGCTGGGGATCGCAAGGGATCTGGATGGGCAAGGGTTCGAGCTGAATCCGCCGGTGGACGCGTCGGTAGCCGGCGGTGATGTGCTCTATTACATGGCCGCGCGCCGTATTGCACCGGAGATGGTGAACTGGGCAGTGGCAAGGGAGGTCGCCTGATGTTCGGGTTCCTCAAGAAAGCACACCGGGCGCGCAAGGAAGAAGCGCGTGTGGGTGCCGCTCCGTTGGCTCCTTTCGAGCCACTGGGCCTGCGCCGCACCGGCTTCGTGACCATCGACCGGCTCCCCTACCAAGTGCATCAAGGGGCGTTCCTGTTCTCGCCACCAGAGGATGCTCAGCGCATCGACGCGCGGGGGCGCGTGGACCTTGGTGCCAGCTGTGAGCTGCATCGGTTCTACCTGACCGATGATGCCTTCATACAGGTGGGAACCACTGCGAAGGCCATTGACGATGTCAAGGCGTTCATCTATCACGATACCAAGAGCGTTTCCACTCAGGCGGGATTCGAGCGATGGCTGGGTGAGGAGAGCATGATCGGGCGTGGCAGCATTGACTATCATGGAAAGATGTTCACCCGGGTCTGGGGCGATGAAGATCAGGAAAAAATCCCGCCCGTCACGTTCGACGAGGCGGTGTTCACGGACTCGGACTCCGTCGCTGAATACGAAGTGAACCACTTCTGCATGCTCTATGAGCGGGAAGCGACGGAGACCGGCCGCATGGAGTATCTGCTGATTTCTGCAGAACAGACCGGCAACGATTATTGCGTGGTATTCAGCGTCGGGGTGGATATCACCGAAGCCGATCTCAAGATCGTATAAGGAAAAAATCAATGTTCGACCAAGCTTCAACCTACCTGGCGGGATTTCCTGCCTTTCTGGCCTATTTTCTCCTTGCATCGGCGCTTCTGGCAGCGTTCTCTTTGATTTATGCAAAGCTCACGCCTCACCATGAGTGGCAACTCGTAAAGGAGAATAAACCTGCCGCAGCCATCG
Source organism: Gammaproteobacteria bacterium (assembly GCA_041690535.1). Classification (GTDB taxonomy): domain Bacteria; phylum Pseudomonadota; class Gammaproteobacteria; order Thiohalomonadales; family Thiohalomonadaceae; genus JAWLHA01. The sequence continues at coordinate 29,302 of JAWLHA010000029.1, forward strand.
CGTTCGGAGGTGCCATCATTGGCTTCGTGCTGCCCCTGCACAGCGCCATCACCCACTCGGTCGGCCTGCTCGACTGCATGCTTTGGGGCGTGGTGGCGTTGATCGTCCAGCTGGCAGCATTCTACGCGGTGCGGCTGGCCATCCGCGATCTTCCTGGGCGCATCAGCAACGACGAAACCGCGACCGGTATTCTGGCCGGTGCATTCTTCATCGCCGTCGGCTTGCTGAACGCTGCCAGCATGACCTACTGAGGAGGGCTGGGCTATGAAGCGCAGTAAGTTCGCCGGTCTCGCGTTTATGGGCGCGGCACCCTTTCTACTCGTCGCTTGTGGCGATGAGCCTCAGTCTACGGGTTCCGCAAGCGCCTACAAGAGCGTTCAGGAGTGCATCGACGAGGGCATCTTCACCGAACGGGCATGCACCGACGGTTTTGCCGCGGCAAGAGAGCAGATGCCCCGCTACGGTTCGATGCATTCCTGTGAGGCCGACCATGGCAACTGCCAGCAGGTCGTCACGCGGGAGGGTGGCAGCGTCTTCATGCCCGCCATGATGGGCTTCATGGTGGGACACATGTTGGGCGGCAACCGTGCGGTTCACCACCAGCCCATCTATCAGGACCGCGAGAACCGCGGTGACTGGTCGATGGCAGTCGGGCAGTCCGCGCGGCGAATGCCACAGTCTTCCACCAACACGGGCAGCAGCCGAAGCTCCAGCGGCACGGCCAAGACCGCTTCGCGTAGTGGTTTTGGCTCGGGCGCGGCGGCCCGCGGTGGCTGGGGCAGCTGAGGGTCGGGGCGATGAAGCGGATTGAAGTGCCGGAGCGCCCGGCTTGGCGACAACTGGCCGAGAGCCTGGGTTTCAAGTTTCACACCATCGATGGGGCTCGCTACTGGGACGAGTCGGCCTACTATCAGTTTTCCCTGGAACAGATCGAAAACGATCTGGAGGAGCCCTCCGGGGAGATCCACGCCATGTGCATGGACCTGGTCGACCGCGCGGTGGGTGACGAAGCCATCCTGCGGAGGCTCGCCATCCCCGAGTTCTATTGGGACTACATCCGCGACAGCTGGCTGAGCGGCCAGCCCCACTTGTACGGCAGAATGGATCTGGCCTATGACGGCTCCGGCCCGGCCAAGCTCTACGAATTGAACTACGATACCCCGACCAGCCTCTATGAGTCCGCGTTTTTTCAGTGGGTCTGGCTGGAGCAGGCGAGGGAGATCGGGCTGGTTCCGGCGGACGCCGATCAGTACAACTCCATCCAGGAGAAGCTGGTGGAGGTGTTCGGGCATCTGGCGACCCGCCTGCCGGGTCTCATGTACTTCTCCAGTGTGCGCGACTCCGAGGAAGATCGAGGCACGGTCCAGTACATGCAGGACTGTGCGACGCAGGCCGGGATCGACACTCGCTACATCGCCGTTGAGGATATTGGCCGCAGTGAATGCGGGCGTTTCACTGACCTTGAAGACAACGTCATTGAGGCCATTTTCAAGCTCTACCCGTGGGAGTTTGCGTTCCACGAAGAGTATGGTCCGTTGCTGCCGCACGCCGGGGCGGCCTGGTTCGAACCCCCGTGGAAGGCAATTCTCTCCAACAAGGGGGTGTTACCGCTGTTGTGGGCAATGCATGAGGGCCACCCCAACCTCCTGCCCAGCCATTTCGAGGAGAGCGAGCGGGACGAACTGCCGCCGGGCTGGGTGCGCAAGCCGTTCTTCAGCCGCGAGGGCGCCAATATCGCCCTGCGCACCGACACCGGGGAACGGCTCAGCGTGGATGGACCCTACACTGACGCCCCTTACATCCGCCAGGCCTATCACGCCCTGCCTCGCTTCGAAGAGAGCTACACCCTCATCGGCAGCTGGGTCGTGGGTGATCGCCCGGCCGGCATCAGCATTCGCGAGGATGACTCCTTGATCACCAGGGACAGTTCGCGCTTTCTGCCGCATATCATCTCCTGAGGGGAGGTGAGGTGCGCTTGTGCGTAGTTGAAGGCAGGGCAGGATGATGCGCCGCAGCATCTGACCGCCATCGGCGTCCAGATTCAAGGAAGAGAACCCGGTCGGCGATCGGGTGGTGGTGACTTTGAATGGCAAGCTCCTGCCCTGCAAGGCGTGGTAAGCGCAGGGAACGTTTGCGAGGAGGAGCCGGAGCGCGTGGCAGCCCCGGGCCGGAGGCAGAGCAGACGCGAAGACCCGCGACAAGCTGTTGGAGCGCAACAACCGCCTGACCGCGAAGCGGCCCCCTCAGATGGGCTGCACTGCGGTGATCGCGTCGAGGCGCAGCTTCAGCGGCTCCCCGCCCGACGTTTCGGCCAGCAGAAACTCCGCATGGTGCTCGGTGCGCAGGTCCTTGGGCGTGACCGTCTCCTCGAACGCCTGTCCGTCCCCGGCACGCCAACAAAGGCGCAGCCGCTGCCGCCGCATGATGGCGATCTCGTAGACGTCATAATCCGCGCAGTCGATGGGAACATAGTCGCTCACTGGAAAAGCCCTCCCCGTGCTCCTTTCAGAACCAGAGTGCATTGCCGGCCTAGAGCACCGAACAGATAAATCCGACGCGCCCAACATGTAGGGTGGATAAGCGCAGCGCATCCACCGTGCGGCGTCGAATTGGTGGATGCGCTGCGCTTATCCACCCTACCTCGGTTCGCTGCCCCCGCCACCTGCGGCGCAATTTGGCTGCGATTGGCGATCTTTCCGTTTACCTGTTCGGTGCTCTAGGGTTCGATGTCGATGAGCGCCTCGGCCTCCACTGGGCCGTTCACCACCCTGGCCATTTTAGTTGCACCTTTGGGCTCGCGTCACCAAGAGCGCCCCGAAAGCAGGGTAAACGCATACTTACCCAAGGACTTACATCGTTCACAGCACGGCCGCGACGTGAGTATGCGTTTACCCTGGCCCCGAAAGGCCTTCGCTCCCAACGCAATCACTATTAGAGTGGAGCACGTACTCGGCTCGGTTAATCGTCGCGAATTGGATCAGAGGCCACGTTTTCACGCCGGGCGAGCAGGATGAAGGGCAGCGCCAACAACTGCAATGCCGCGCCGACGAGGTAAGAGATGGGGTAGCTCCACAGGTCAGCGATCCTGCCGAGCAGTGGCTGTGCGACGACCCCGCCCGAGGAGGCAAGCAAATTGTCGGAAGAGAGAACGGTCGCCCGCTGTTCCGACGGAATGAGGTCGTTGATGAAGGCCTGTCTCACCGGATAGCTGGCGGCGTCCACCGTGGCCCATAGCGCCAGTGCGGCCAGTGCCACCCAGAAGTGAGGGATCGCCCCCACGGTCGCCAACGCCCCGGCACTGACTGCGGCAGCAACCAGCAGCACGTGGGTCCTCCGCTCAAAGGCCTTGCGGATCAGCGGTACGCTGAGACCGCCGACGATCTGAGCGCCCGCGACGATGGCTGCGGCCAGACCAGCGATGACGTAGGCGTCGCTCGTACCGTACAGCTCCAGCAGGTAGGGCTGCATCGCATAAAACGCATAGTAACCGACCCCGGTGGCAAACGGTGCGGCCAGCATCAGCCAGCGCACCGGCGGGTTGCCCAGGCCGTGCTTCAACGAGCCTCGCACGATGCCGCCCATCTCCCGCAACACCGAGGCGCTCCGTCTCGGCGTGAAACCGATGTCATGCATCAGGGCAAAGGCGACGAGGAAGGTCAATGCCAACAGAATTCCGCGCAGCACATAGGGCACCCCAAGGTTCGTCGCCTGGGCGATGGCCCCGCCGGCCACGGCACCGGTGAGCATGGCGATCCCCGCGGCGACCTCTCCCTTGGCAAACGCCGCCTCCAGCGAGCCGCTGTAGTGGGTGGCCCGCAGACCATCGACCAACCACGCCTCCGTTGCGCCGGAAAAGAAGGTGAAACCCAGCCCCAGGAGCATGGAGACCGCCGCCCACGCCCAAAACGGGCCATGGAGCAGCCACAGTAGAAGGTACAGCAGCGTCGCCACGAGCAGCGTCAGCGCACCGAGCAGGTAGGAGGCCCGCCGGCCCCGGGTGTCGGCAACCACGCCGGTGGGCAACTCGAACAGCACCTGCCCGGCCGTGAAGAAGGCGTTAGCGGCGAAGGCCGCGGTGACGCTCAGCCCCGCGTCCAGGAGAAACAGGGTGTTGATCCCCCAGATGAGCGAGGAGGCGAGGGTCGAAAGCCAAGTGAGGGTCACATACAGACGGACGATCCGCTCGGCCGTCACACTGGGTTGGGCCATGGCACTCGGTTGCTCACTGGACGCTCAGGTTGCGCCACGGGACCCTGGCCAGGCCGCGTACGGCCAGCGCGGTGGGCAAGGTTCAGGAGGCCCGGGCTGAGCCTGCTCCTTCCCTCACAGCGTAGTTGATCCTTCCACCCTCGCAGGGAAGGCATCAGATGTGCGTCGCAATGCCCCGGGCCAGGGCGCCCAAGGCATGCACCATCTGCTACCCGCCGGTCTTTTCCTTCATCGGCTTGATGCCCGGAATGTAATCCTCAGGATCCCCTACAGGACTGTCTGGATAGAACGGTCCGGTTGCGGGCTGATCTGGCAACGGCACCACTTCGGGACCGCCCCCGGATCGCATCTGCCCGAAATCCGCATCCAGTTCCTTGTCTGTCGGCTTTACCGTTTGCTCCTTTGGCTTCATGATTTCCTCCTTTTGCTGGTTGCTACCTGCCTGCGAAATCCAGTATCCGTAAATTCAAACCTCTCGGCAACCGAGGCATCGGCCAGGCGCAGTGACATACACCAAGCCACGACTCCTTGCCGGGCGCTGAGGCGGCATTGGCTTCGATCGGGGATGAGCCGAGTGCTGGCCGGGTCGCCCAGCTCTGTGTTTATACTCATCAATGGTAACTACTCACCCCCATCCGTCATTCCCGCGAAGGCGGGAATCCAGTGCGGGACTTCAGAGGGCCACGGGTATTGGGCTGGGTGCCTTATGGATTCCCGCCTTCGCGAGAATGACGAACAGTACAAGTAGCGAGGATCGAGTGCGGTGAGCCTGCGACCGCATCCTAATTGCATAAGCGGGAGGCAGTCGGAGGGCGAGTAGTTACCATCAATGAATAACAACAAGGATGAAGGCAATGTACTCAGTACAAGAATTAAAAACACTGATTGCCGACGGCGACCTGGTGAAGTTGGAGCGCTGCTTAACCCAGAATCCCGAACTAACCACTTATATATTTCCTGAGAAATCGTCCCAAACGACGCTGCTGTTGCTCGCGGTGGAGCACCTGCAGTTGGAAATGATCGCTCTCCTGATCGAAAGAGGCGCAAGTTGTGTCAGCCAGCCCCGCAATCCACTCTCTTCCTATTTCCAAACAGGCTACAGGGGGTACAAGTACCATAATCGGAGTGACTCAAGTCACATCGAGGTACTGAAGCTGCTCGTGGCCAACGGAGCGAGTTACCCCCTGGAGAGGGAGGCTGACTGTGCCTGGTTCTTGCAGTCCGAGTTGAACGAGGTCTGCAACTTCGATGACGTGGAGGTGGCGCGAACCCTGGTGGCCCTGGGTTTCGATCTGGTGGCCATTGAGAAGACTGGCCAAATCTCCCTGCTCTCTCTCGCAATCCGCAATCGGTGGGGAGAGAGGATGAAGATGACTAACCTGTTCAGGTACTTGGTCGATCTCGGCTGCGATGTGACTGGTTACCCTCATCGGTACTACGGGAACCCTCTATGGGACTGCTTGCAAAGCGGCCTTTATGCGTGCGCTGAGTTGCTGTTGGACAAAGGGGCAAGCACGAACAATCTGAAAAGTGATTTCTTGGTTGAGTTGCCCCGACTCGCCCATGAGGGGCTTGAGACTGAGCTGTTGGACCGGCTCACCCAAGGCATGGATTTCAACAAAGTGGACCGATACGGAGTTTCGCCGCTCCATAGCGCTGTGGGCCGCAACCACGCAAGGTTCATTGAGTACTTCGCGAGCCGTGGTGCGGATCTCAAAGCGATCGACGGAGAAGGTCGAACGCCCCTGTTTGTCGCCATTCAGAACAAGAGCAAGGACGCCATCAACAGCTTGATCACTCTTGGTGTTGAGCTGAACGGGAGGAATGCGGAGGGAAAAACGGCGCTGGACGTGGCGCTTTCACTGTCGGGATTCAAGAGGGTGTGCGCGTCCTTGCAGAAGGCGGGGGCCAAGACCAGTGCGGAACTGGACCTCAGCGCCAACCCGCACGAACGAGTGCTCGCCGGGGTGCTCTCGGCGTTCAAGGAGGGGGAGCCTTGGGCAGATCGGGCGAGAGAAAAGCTCGGTTCGCTGAGCACCGAACATCTACAGCTATGGCATGAGCTGGCGCGCCACTGCCTCGAATTCACCGGCTCAAAGCCTACCAATCGATGGATGAAACTCGCTGGCGAGTTGGTGGACAAGTTGGGGGCCGATGAGGTTCGCGCATGCTTGCTGCTGTGGTTTCCACTGGTCAAAGAGACGCGCAGCAAGGAACTGCCGTACGACGAGGTCAGTGAGCAGTACTCTTACGGGGACCAGCGCTATTACATCAGCGAAAACAATACCCGCCTGCTAAGAGGGTTGGCTTGGGTTTCAAGTCGATTCGCCGATCCCGACATGAGTCGGGAGCTTCGCATGCTGGCGGCCAACATGTACAAGAAGGTATATGGTATTGGTATGCGCAATTCAAAGCTGGCCAATGCTGCGCTGTATGCCCTTTCGCAGATGCCCGGGGATGTGGGCGTCAAGGAAATCGTTGTGCTGCGCGCTGCCACGAAGTACATCCCGGCCCTGGTGAACATCAACCGTGTCTTCGGAAGGATTGCCGAGGAGAGAGGGGTGACTGCGGATGAACTGGCCGCCTTGGCAGTGCCCGATTACGGGCTGACCTCTGTGGGAGGTGCCATCGTGCAAGTGGGCGAGTACCAGGCAGTGTTGCAGCTGACGTCGGTCGGAAAAACCGAGTTGTCGTGGAGAAAAGGCGAGAAGCTACAGAAGGCCGTGCCGTCCGCCCTCAAACAGACCCATGGCGATGAGATCAGGGCCATCAAGGCGATGGCCAATGATGTCCAGGTAGGCAGCCGCGCCCATAGCCAGCGCCTCGAGGCGCTGTATCTCAGCAACAAGTCGCTGGATATTGGGGGCTGGCAGGAGCAGTACATGGACCATCCTCTGGTCGGCTTTTTGGCCAGGCGGTTGATTTGGAGGATCACCACCCCCGGCGGGGTCGAAGACATCTTCTATCGTGATGGGCATTACATCAATGCGGAGGGTGAGCAGGTCACGCTGCCGAAGGAAGCACGGGTACTCCTCTGGCATCCGAGCATGTCATCGGCCGAGGAGGTAAAGCGTTGGCGTGACTGGCTCCTCGATGCGGAGATCACCCAGCCGTTCAAGCAGGCACACAGGGAAATTTACCTGCTGACCGATGCGGAACGACACGCGGTCGATCACAGCATGCGGTACGCGAATCACATTCTACTCCATACCCAGTTTCATGCGCTTGCAGAGCAACGGGGGTGGGAACAGGTGCGCGGGGGAAGCTGGGATGGCGGCCAGGATAATGCGGCTGGCAAGAACATCCCGGCCTACGGTGTTTCGGTCTCCTACCGAGCGACGGGGTTGGAGCAATATGGATATACGGACAGCGGCATTTACACTTGTGTCGGCACGGGCGCGGTGCGGTTTTACCGCAATAACGAGCGGATGCGTGTTGAGGATGTGGACCCGATGCTGTTCTCGGAGGTGATGCGGGATATCGACTTGTTCGTGGGGGTCGCAGGCGTCGGGAACGACCCCAGTTGGCAGGAGCGCGAGGATGTCCGGGTTGAGGACCATCAATACTGGCAGGCATCGAGCTTTGGGGAGCTGTCCCAGATCGCGCAGACGCGCAAGGAAGTATTGCAACGGCTCATTCCCAAGTTGAAGATTGCCCGCCAATTGCGCCTGGACGGGCGTTTTCTCGTGGTGGAGGGGAAGTTACGCACCTACAAGATCCACCTGGGGTCGACCAATATCCTGATGGAACCGAACGACAGCTATCTCTGCATCGTTGCGTTGCCGTCAAAGAACACGGTGATGCTCCCATTCGAGGGAGACAGCGCACTGTCGTTGCTCCTGTCCAAAGCGATGCTGCTGGCCAACGATGAGAAGATCACTGATCCTGTGATCGTGGCGCAAATCAACCGGAGGGAGGTGGTCAATGGGTAAGCCGCTCAATGTCGCGATCTTTGACTGCTGCCCCGCTCAAATTGACCGGACGGATCCGGTCATGTACTTGGTGTTCGGGACACGGGAGGTCACAGCCGAAGAGGTGATTCGGCTCCGAGTGCATCACGAGTTGGAGTGCTTTCAGTCGGGACGAAACTCGGCGAATACCCTGGTAAGCTTGGGCAACGGGGCGTCGGTTTCGGCGTTGCTCGACCAACTGGACGTGGAAAAGTACTGCCAGGATGCCATTGCACTATTCAACAGGAGCGGTTTTTTTATCATTGTCGATGACAAACAGCTCACCGAGACCAGCGATACGGTGACATTGTGCCGGGACAGTCAAATTGAGTTTTTCCGATTGACCCCACTGGTCGGGGGGTGAGCGCCCCTGCTGGCTGCCCGGGTGTGCGGGCAGTGCGGACGGCGGCCAATGTACCCCAGTCGGTGCCGATCTCGGCATCCGACTTGGGGGCCAGTGCTGAGTCGTCATTCACATCCAACCCAAGAAAAGTGGCGTTGGCAGTCTTGGCCGATTTGACCTTACTGCAAGACGAAGTCCCACTGGGCCGCCAGATCCATGCAGTTCCACTCGCCAGTGAGCCGGCGGGTGTCCGAGTGGTACACTCGCCCAAGATTGCCTGAAGGGCAGGTGGCACCGGCCCCCATGGCCACCACGGAGGCGGGTACCTCATAGCTTGTGCCATCGCAGGTCAGCGTGATCGTGGCCTCTGGGGCAGGCTGGATCCCGAAGTGGTGGGAATTCGTAAATGGTGCCGATGCGATATCGTTGAAGACCACGATCCAGCTCAATGGGTCGCCGGCGTCGCCCGGGGCGATAGGCAGCGAAAACGGCTGGTTCGCGCAACCTTCGGAGCGAAGCACGCCAGTGATCGTACCGGTCGCAAGGTAACTGCGTACGTCCGGGAGCTCCTCAAAAAGCTCCCACGTAACGTTCGCCGTAGCTTCGATCATTGGGCTGCGGGCGTACGTCAGTGTCCCGGTATAGCTTCTGCCATCATCCACGACCGTGATGTTGGAGATGAGCATTGCAGGGCTGCTGAGCCCGCTGTTGAAACCAACACTGACTGCCACCGTGTTTGGGGTGGGTTTGACTCCAGGTGCGGTGTAGGTGTTGGTTGTTGTCCCTTCCGCGTTGGCCAGGGTCCCGACGCTTCCGCTGCCTCCCGCAACTCCGTTGACCGACCAGCCCTGGCCGCCGGCGAGCAGGTAGCCCTCCTCGGTCATTGGGTGGCAGTTGGGGATCACCGCTGAGAGCGGTTGGCCATCCGGCATCTGGCCGATGCAGTCCAGGACCTTCAGGGAAACCGACTCGCCGACCTTTACCACGGCCTCGACCGGCGTCAGCAGCATTTCGGGGACGGAGATCCAGTCGCTGAAGTGCGTCGTGGTGACGGATAGGGTTCTTGCTTCAGAGTCGTGCAGCGCGCTGTCGATGACCTGCCAGAAACCGTCGTCGCGCTGGAACGCGAACTTCATGAGCTCCGGCAGGGTGCCTGCCACTTCTGCGTCGGTGTAGCCGAACGTGATCGTCACTGGTGTGGCGAAGATCGCGCCATGGGGTGTCAGTCTGTAGGCGCCGTCGCTTCCTCCCATCGCCGTGTTCGTGATCCGTTCGATGGCAAGCTCGGTGTCTTGGGCCAAGGCGCCTGCTGGAACGGTGATGCTCAGGCGGCCGTCGGGCGACACCAGGCGACCGCCGTTGGTGCCAATGAGTGCTTTTGTCGGCACACCGACACGCTGACCCTGCGGGGTGGACGCGGGAAGGCCGGCAGACGGCGGCAGATTCCCGCTGTCGCTCGAGTCATCTCCACCACACCCGGCAACAGTGGTCAGCAGGGCGACGCAAAGGAGCGACCCGTGGATGGCCCTGGGTCGCGAACGGGTCTTGACCCCTTGCGCATCCGCTCCCTTGTGCGCATGGTGTGGAGCACCTGAGCCGGTGCCGTCCTGATGCATCAACGGATTCGGCAAAGACCGGTTATCGGAATTTCTTTTGGCCATTTTCCTTCTCCATGGGTAACCGAGCATTCTCTAATTTCACAAGGACCGCCCCAAACGTCCTGTGCATGCCTCAGCGTCGGTGACGGGTTTCCCCGTCGAGGGAGACAAACTCCAGTGTCCGCGGTCGCGCCGATGGCAGCGCGTGGGCGGTCGTCTGGAATCCCTTCAGGTTCCCCTCCCCTGTTTGGGAGCGAACCGGCGCCGCCAATGTACTGCGGTGACAGCGGCATATCGCAATGATGGACCGCGGCAAGCAACAGGTGAGTAACAGATTCCTCGAAAAGGCGGCGACTACCGCGCCGGACTGTCGGGGGCGCCAGTGATCAATGCCTTCCGGGCACGTGAAAGGTCGCCGCGGGGGGGGCGGTCACGGTATTGCGAAAAGGTGAGGTTACGAGGGCTACGGCAGGTAACAGATAGATAACCGTTTTCGCCGACACATTGGCTTCATCCTGCTGCTGCGCCGGGACGAACAGTACAGTAGCGAAGGTCGAGTGCGGTGATCCTGCGACCGCACCCTGATTGGCATCAGCGGGAGGCAGTCGGGGGGGCGAGTAGTCACTGCAGATATTGCGTATCCGGAAAAACGGTTTTGGCACCAGGGGGGCAGGCCTGGCGGGAAGAGCGGCCTTCCAGAGGGTTGTCCAAACCCAGTCGCCCTCAGGAGTGCATCGCTTCGACCGGGGGGCGGAACCGCTGTTTCGCTGTGCGGGCGACCCCGGCTCGACAACGCCGCCGTGGTCGTCCGCACTCGGTCCCAGGGTTGGAATCAGTCGGCTCAGGGCGCTTCACCCTGGTGCCTTCTTTCCACTAAGCGCGCGGCGGATCTCCTGCAGCTTCGTCTTCACGCGTGCGGCGTTCTGGGGGCCCATGCGCACCATGATCTTCTGCCCGGCCGAGAGTGCCTCCAGGCGCGGATCGGCAAACTTGTATAGCACGTGGGGCCTTACCAGCCTGATGGGCCCGCTTACGTCGGGGCTGGCAAGGAGGTCGTCTAGGACGTCCACCAGCCGATCATTGAAGTAATGGTCGGGATAGCCGAGCTCCTCGAAGGCCCGTTGGAAGAGCGGGTAAAGGCGAATGTACTGCGCTGCCAGCATGTCCGCATTGAGTGACTCCAGCACACGCACATAGGGCGCGTAGCGATTGAAGTTCTCGGCACTCAGATACTCGTCGTCCTCCTCTCCGCGCGTGAGAAAGCGCCCCGGCACTCGCTTCAGGGGTCTCACCTTCTCCGGGACTTTCTCCCGGGTCAGATTGTCCACTGCCGCGGCGATGCGGGGGATGATGTGCTCCGGATTGAACAGGGAGTCGAATGATTCCGCTCCCAACAGGTTCGACAGGGTCTCTCGTACCATGCCATCACTGTCGGATAACTCCGGCAGTAGGGGCTCGATGGCACGTTGGATGGGCTCCTCAACCGTCTGTTCGACCTCTCCGGGTTCAGGGATGGGGTGGCGGATCACCGGCTCAGTGGTTTCCCGGAGCGGCTCGGCAGCCCGGTAGACGGTGGTTGTTGCGGGTTCGAGCACGGGGGCCTCGACCATGGTGGTGTCGAAATGGTTGTAGGCGAGATAGGTGACCAAAATGGCCCCGGCTGCGGCGACTGCAAGAGGGAAGGACCTGTGCATGACACGTACCACAACGGATGGCAAATGAACTGTTTTGCTGGGTTGTTCGAGATGCTGCGTGTGGTGCTACCTTCCATCAAGATGCGCAGGGAGTCAAGAAGGGCGCAGGGTGAACGCATACTAACGTCACGGCCGTGCTGTGAGCGACGTAAGTCCTTGAAAGCAGGTACGCTGTAAATACATCCCTGTACGCTCGACGGCCGCGTCCATGCGGCCGACGACCTGCTTTCAAGGACTTACGTCGCTCTTGGGTGAGTATGCGTTTACCCTGAAGAAGGGCGGCTGCCGCGTGACTGCCCGTGCACCGCGAGCGGCGTGGGTAGGTCCTGCGGAAGCGGCTAGATGACCAACCGTGTCCGGCAGGGGCAACGCCAATGATCGGGTGCGGGCGCCCTCACGTTTACTAAACCGCTTGGCTGTGTCGAAATACATCCGGTGTGCAAAGTACGGAGGGTGGATGAGCGCAGCGCATCCACCGCCGGCTCGCGGCCCCGCCACTCACGGGCGGTCTGGCCTTGCCAGCCTTCCCTTGGTTGGCGGTTATGCTGATGTTTGACACCCCCCCGCGTGAGACTAAGCTCTGAGTGGTCTTTTTTTGCCATGGGTTCCGCACGACATCTCGGTTGATGCGGGCTATTGAAGGAGGGCAGTGTCTAAAGGGGAGGGTACAGCATCATGCGGAGCGCGTGGCGGCGTGGGGCAGTGACATTGGTGGCCGTGTCCGGCCTGAGCCTGGCGGCGGTCGGCTGGGCCGGCGGGTTTGCAGGCGGACACCAGGAGTTCTATGGACCGGGGTTCGAGGAGCTTCCGGCCGTATCGCAAGGGACCCCGATCTTGCCGGACAACGCGCAGGCGGTGGATCGCATCCACTACTGGAACGAGATCATGCTGGCCGCCAACGCACTTGACCACACGCCGGTGGCGCCCGAGGAAACCCGCGTCTTCGGCGAGCAGGCAGGCCCCCATCGCACCGCGCGCGCCTTCGCCATCGTGCACATCGCCATTTTCGATGCGGTAAACGCCATCCGCGGCGGCTACAAGAGCTATACCGGTCTCCCGGAGCCGGGGGGGAAAGCATCGCTCGATGCTGCAATTGCGCAGGCCGCGCACGATACGCTCGTTGCTCTCTATCCGTCCCAAGCCCATGGCTTTGATGCTCACCTTGCCAGCGACATCGCACAGCTGCCGCACAGCGGTGCCACCAAGCGAGGGCGCGCGGTGGGCGCCAAGGCCGCCGCCAAAATCCTCGCCCTGCGAAAAAACGACGGATCTGATTTTGTCGAACCTCGGATCGGGATCGACTACATCACCTCGGATGCGCCGGGGCAGTGGCGCCAGGACCCGATCAGTCTCGGGCCTCTCGCACTGGGGGCCTACTGGGGCGAGGTCAAACCCTTTGTGCTGCGCTCGGGGGCGCAGTTCCGCGTCCCCTCGCCCCCCTCGCTCACCAGTCGCGTTTATGCGGAGGCCTTCGATGAGGTTCTGCGTCTGGGGGGCGACGGCGTGGTGACGCCCACCGAACGCACCGCCGAGCAGACCATGATCGGGATCGCCTGGGCCTATGACGGTACGCCAGGTTTGGGAACGCCGCCCCGCGCGTTGAACCAGATCACTGTGCAGATAGCCGACCAGATGCAGGCGGATGCGGTCGAGCTGGCGCGGCTGCTGGCTCTCGTGAATGTCGCCATGGCCGACACGGCCATCGCCGCTTGGGAGTCGAAATATCGCTACAGCTTCTGGCGCCCCGTGACCGGGATCCGTGAGGCCGACGAGGGCACTGGGCCAACCGGCGCGGGCGACGGGAATCCGCGCACCGCTGGCGATCCCAACTACACGCCTTTGGGCGCCCCCGCCAGCAATCTCAACGCCCCCAATTTCAGTCCCCCGTTCCCCGCCTACCCATCGGGACACGCCGGATTTGGCGCTGCGACTTTTGAGATCCTCCGCGGTTTCTACGGCACAGATGACATCGCCTTCACGTTCATGTCCGATGAGTATGACGGCATGACGCTGGACAACATGGGACAGGTCCGGGAGGGCGAACCCCTGGATTACGCCTCGCTCTCGGAGGCCGAGGAGGAACTAGGCCAGAGTCGAATTTACCTCGGCATCCACTGGTCCTTCGACAAGACCGAGGGGATCATGCAGGGCCGCAGGGTGGCGGACTTCGTGGAGGACCACGTCTTCCAACCGGTGAGACCGCGGAAGGGGGATGCGGCGAAGGGGTGGAAAGGGAAGGGCGCGGTGGCCAAACACGAGCGGCTATGAACCTCGGCCGCCCGGCTGCCGACCCTTTCAGGCCGCAAGCGGTTTTCCGCTTGCGGCCCTGCGCCATTCATCCTTGACCCACCGCTGCTTTTCGTCTTGTCAGCACAAGACCACCGAGCCCGAGACTCAACAGTAAGAGCGTGGAGGGCTCGGGCACCGAACTCACCTCATAGTGAATGCTGCCATTCCAGATCCGTGGCATGAAGGTCGTGGAGAATGGATAGGCGACCCCGGCGCCCTCCAGGATTTGGAGGTCGGCATTTGATGCGGCGATATTACCCACCCCCGTGCCGTTGGTGTACCGCATGGTCGAAGTTGATATGCCGGTGATGTACAGGGCTGTGGTCCCCGCCGCGTTCAAGATGAAATCGGCCACGTCGAAGAAGCTGGGGGTGTTGCCGGAAGAGCTGACCGATCCGCTGTCGATCAACGTCCAGGCAGACGGGTCATTGTTGGAGCCGACCCACGTACCGCTCTTGCTGTAGATCTCGATGTCCCACGTCCCTGCGTTGAGATTCAGATCGAATCCGGTGACAGTCAATGCAGCATCCATGGTGACGACATCGAACATGTTCCCGCTCTGGCCATTATTGCTCGCGAAGGTCGTTGTCAGGATGGCGCTATTGGCTTCGGTTGTAACGGTCGCAGCTGCAATGGCGGCGGATAGGATGCACAAACGTCTTGATAGTCTCATGGTCATCTTCCTGGTTGATCTCTTGCCACACCTCAGTGGGACTTGCCCGTCGGAGGAAGCCCGCCGATTGCCCGTGTGATTCGACAGTCCACGCAAGATCGCCCTCGTTCCCAAACCGCCTGTGGCGCGGTCACGGAAAACCGATGAACGTCGGACCAAGGCAAGTGGCTCACCGGGGATGTGCCGGTATTCCCCTTGTTGGAAATCGCCTTGCGAGTGGGTGAAAACCCTCGTGTTCATAGTAGACACAGCAAGGCATATTGATATGCGGGAAATCCCTCTGCTCGTCTACTGGATTTCCCCCAGGGCAACTACAGGAGGTGCCCTGTCGGGATGTACAGGGAACCGTCCCGATTTCACCTTGGGGGGATGGACGCCATGACAACTGTTCGAAGCTTTCATCACGTCCCCAACGACAGATGCTCCTCCACCCCGATGTGCTCCAGGAAATGGCCGTCGTGGCTCACAACCAACAGCGCCCCCGCGTACGCACTCAATGCCTGCTCGAGCGCGGCAATGGACTCCAGGTCCTGGTGATTGGTGGGTTCGTCCAGGAGAAGCAGCGGCGGCGGAGTGGGGCCAAGCAACAGACACGCAAGGGCCACTTTCAGCCGTTCCCCCCCGCTGAGTTCACCGACGGGGCAGAGGGCCTTCTCCCGGCGCAGGCGTACCGCAGCAAGGCGGGTGCGGTAGTCGGATTCCGTTAGGCCCGGACTGAGACGCCGGAAGTTGGCCAGTGCGTGCTGCGCATCGTCCAGGAGCGTCAGGTGCTGATCCAGGTAACCGGTCGGCACACGGCAGTTCAGGGTGCCGCTTCGGGGGATCAGGACGCCGGTGATGAGCCGCAACAGCGTGCTCTTGCCGCTGCCGTTCGGACCGCTGATCGCCAACCGTTGAGGGCTGAACAGATCGAAACTGAGCCCATGGATGAGAGGGCGCGTCCCGTAGTCAAAGGTCAGCTCGCGCACTTCGAGCAAATGCCTCCCCTCGGGGACGTGCAGCGGGGCGAGGGCCATTTCGATGGGCTTCACCTGCTCCAATCGCGCCTCGGCCTGTCGTTTGCGCTCCTCCGCCTCGGCGACCCGTGCGTGGTGATCGCGAGCGAGCCGACCGACGGTCGCCTCGCTTCGTTCCTTGGCGAGATCCAGCAGGACCTTGGCTTGGTTGGCGGTGCGTCGCTTGGCCTTGCCGCGGCCAAGGCGCCTCTGCTGGCGTTCCAACACGGCTTGGCGCTGACGTTCCTGCTGCTTCAACTGGAGTGCCGCCCGGGTCGCTTCACGTTCCGCGGCAGTGGTCTCGGCCTCCTTGGTCTGTTGATAACGTGCCCACGGGCCACTGTACGCCTTCAGACCGAGGCTGGAGAGTTCAAGAATGCGGCTGGCATGCTCGAGCAGGGTCCGGTCGTGGCTCACCATCAGCACACCCCCCCCAAAGCGCTTCAATCCTTCCAGAAGCATGTGTCGTGACGGGCCATCCAGGTGGTTGGTCGGTTCATCGAGAAGCAGCAGGTCGGGTTTGCCGAGCAGGGCACCGGCCAGTTGGAGGCGGGTCAACTCGCCTCCGCTGCAACTGCCGAGGGGTTGCTCAAGATCGAGCCGATCCAGGGCGAAGTCCTCTAGGACCTCGTGCAGACGGCTCTCCAGATCCCACGCCTCGCCGACCGCGTCGAAGTCGGCCGGATCACAGTGCCCCGCAGCGATCCGGCGCAAGGCAAGGAGCACTTCGCGGCAGCCGAGGAGATCCACGACCTGGGCCTTCGGCATTGGACGATACTCCTGGGGAACGTAGGCGATGCGCCCTCGAACCGTAACGGAGCCGGCGTCCGGACGTTGTCCGCCCGCCAGCAGGCGCAGCAGGGTGCTCTTGCCGGACCCGTTGCGGCCCACCAGCGCCGTCAGGCCCGGGTGCAGCACAACATCTATGAGCTCAAAAAGGGGAGTGCCGTCGGGAAGGCTGACGGCGAGGCCTTGGGCCTCGAGCAGCGGAGGTAATGCCATGGCAATGGATCCTGGTGCGTGGATGAAAAGGTTCGACGCAAAGGATTCAGTTGCTCACTGGCAAGCCCGCTCCGTTGTGGGGAAAGTTGAGGTAACTCTAGCGGTTTCTGGCGCAGCCGGCAACACCTTGCAGGGTAAACGCATACTTACCCAGAGCGATGTAAGCCCTTGAAAGCAGGCCGTCGGCCGGATGGACGCGGCCGTCGAGCGTACATGGATGGAAGATGATTGCTCCTGCATAATCTTCACTCCCGACATCCATGTCGGTCGGAAGATGATTGCTCCTGCATAATCTTCACTCCCGACATCCATGTCGGTCGTATTCACAGCCGTGCCTGCTTTCAAGGGCTTACATCGCTCAAAGCACGGCCGTGACGTAAGTATGCGTTTACCCTGCAACATCTTGCCCGGAGGCGTAGAACGCGGTCGCAAGGGCTATATACGACAGAGAGTCGGCCCCGCAGCGTCCTGTGCCGCGGGACCCGGTCCGGGTTGCTGTGGTGGGCCTAGAACACCGAACAGATAAATCCGACGCGCCCAACATGTAGGGTGGATAAGCGCAGCGCATCCACCAAATCGACGCCGCACGGTGGATGCGCTGCGCTTATCCACCCTACCTCGGTTCGCTATCCCCGCCACCTGCGGCGCAACTTGGCTGCGATTGGCGATCTTTCGGTTTACCTGTTCGGTGTTCTAGAACTTCGTGGTCACGCCGACCTGGAAGTTGCGCTCAATGCCGGGGAAGATGCCATCGGGATGGCGACCGGCGATGTACTTCTCGTCGGCCAGGTTATTCACGGTGGCAAACAGCACCGCGTCGCCGCCGTGACCTGATAGCTGCCGTGGAGGTTGAGTACGGTGTAGGCAGGGATTTCGCCCACGCGCCCATCGGCACTCTCTGGTAAGTATGCGTTTACCCTGGGGTCGTACACCAGGTAATAATTCTCATTTCGTAATTCAAGCTGCCGAAGCGACTCGGGCCGCAAATGTGAGGGACGAGGCTGTTCGGGGCCTCCACCGCGGACTGTCCAGTACGCCTGAACCGATGGGTGTCGGTCTGGCAGGGGGGGACTGCCCTCCACACGTCAAACCGGGTGGCTCAAACCTTTGCGCCAAAACCGAGTTTGGGAGTAAAGTTTTTCCCCTTTTCGACGATAACAAGACATCGGGATCTAACGGGCATCGAAGGGGGATTCATGAATGCGTTGTTGCGTCCAGGCGTCAGCCTGCTCAACCACTTGCGCTACCCAGCCAAGTTCTCGCTGATTAGCGTCATCTTCATTGCCCCGCTGGTGGCGTTAGGTCTGCTGCTGCTCTCGGAGCTCAACCAGCGGGTCCAATCGCTCGAGAGTGAGCGGCTCGGCCTCGAGTACATCAGGGCCATTCGGCCGTTGACTGAGTACATTCCTCAGCATCGGGGCATGAGCGGAGCTTTTCTGAACGGCGACGCCGGGTTCCGTCAGCGGATGCTTGCGAAACAGCAGGAGATCGATGCGGGTTTCGCCGCCCTGTCCCGGATGGATGAGCGCCTGGGGGCAACGCTGAATACGGGTCTGCGGGTGGATAACCTGCGGGCGGGCTGGGAGCAGCTGAAGAGGGACGTGTTCGGAATGATGCCCGCGCAAAGCTTCCAGGAGCACACGGCGCTGGTGGCCGGTCTCCTGGCATTGAACGAGCGCGCCGCCGATCAGTCCCACCTCATCCTTGATGAGCACCTCGACACCTACTACCTCATGGACATGATCGTCTTCGAGTTGCCGACGCTGGCCGAGGGCATGGGGCAGTCCCGTGCCCTGGCCTCGGGTGCTGCGGCCAAGGGGAGCCTCGATCAGCGGAGCTGGGCCCAGTTGGCGGTGCGGCTCGATCGCATTCAGAAGGCGCAGGAGGCGCTGGAGCGGGGGCTCGGCACCGCCTTCGAGGAGAATCCGGAGCTGGAGAGAAAAATGGGGGGGGTGGGGGCGACGGCCCGCGCCACCGTGGCTCGCTTTTCAGACTTGATTGAGCGTGAACTGCTCAATGTCGACCGAATCACCATCTCCAGCGCCGCGATCTTCGAGGCAAGCACTCAGGCGGTCAATGCCGTGTTCGCCCTGTACGATACGGTGATGCCCACCTTCGACGCGCTGCTGGCGGAGCGGATCGCCGATGGGAAGGGCAAGATGAACGGCTCGGTGGCGGTCATGGCCGCGGTGCTGCTCGTGATGCTCTACATCTTCCTCTGCTTCTACCAGGCGGTCCTGCGCAATGTGAAGGATCTGGACGATGCCAGCGAACGCCTGGCCCAGGGGGATCTCACCACCCGGCTGGTCCTGCAAAGCCATGACGAGATGGGGAGCATTGCCAGGAGCTTCAACCACATGGCGGAGCGCTTCTCGGAGCTGGTCAGCCAGGCCTTGGACTCCGCCCGCCACGTGGCGACCTCGGCTGAAGAGCTCTCTGCGGTCACGGAGCAGACCACCCAGGGGGTCACGGCGCAGCAGGGGGAGACCGAACAGGTGGCCACCGCAATCCACGAAATGAGCGTGACTGTCCAGGAGGTGGCCCGGAACGCCGCCTCGGCGGCGGAGGCAACGAGAAAGGCCCAGAAGGAGGCCGATGATGGGCAGCAGGTGGTGAACCACGCGGTCGATACCATCCACCGTCTGGCCGGGGAGATCGAACAGGCGGTGCAGGTCATCAATGAGCTGGAGCGCTCCAGCGCCGAGATCGGCAGCGTGCTGGATGTGATTCAGACCATCGCCGAGCAGACCAATCTGTTGGCCCTGAATGCGGCCATCGAGGCGGCGCGCGCGGGTGAGCAAGGGCGTGGTTTTGCCGTGGTTGCCGACGAGGTGCGCACCCTCGCCAGCCGCACCCAGGAGTCCACCAAGGAGATCCAGTCGATCATCTCCCGACTTCAGGGAGGGGCGCACAACGCGGTGCAGGTGATGGAGCAGACGGTGGAACACACCCGAGAGGGTGTGGACAGCGTCGGGCACGCAGGAAAGTCCCTGCGAAGCATCATCGATGCGGTCAATGTGATCAGCGAGATGAACATGCAAATCGCCAGTGCGGCCGAACAGCAGTCGAGCGTGGCCGACGAGATCAACAGGAACGTCGCCAATATCAGCCTGGTGTCGGAACAGACCGCTGCCGGCGCCACCCAGACCGCCAGTTCCAGTGCCGAGCTGGCCCAGTTGGCTGAGGAGCTGAATCGGCTGATCGGTCAATTCCGGGTCGCGTAGGTGGTTCGGCGAGAGCGCACGGAGGAAACTCGCGGGCGGCAGCAGGTTGTCACGCAAGTGACGGGGGGCAGCGAACCGGCGCAGGGTGGGAGCGGCGCATCCACCGGCTCGCGCTTCCCAGTCCCGGTGGGGTGGGGTAAGCTGAGCGCCGCCTCAAAACCACTGAAACCTCACGATGTGCGTCGGCATCTATCTCGCCCTGATTGGCTTGTTCCTGTTCTACAGCGATTTCGTCATTAACCAGTACGTCCTGTCGGTACCCGCAGGGGAGCAGGGAATGATGGCCGTGGCGGTCGGCTGGGAAATGGTCTGGCCGCTCTGGCCGGTGGTCATCGCCGCAATGTTGTTGGCGAGCGCCGCCTCGGTGTGGGCCACCCGTCGCTGCCTGAGCTGCTCCACCGGAGTAAGGCGCGACTGAGTGCCCGCAGCGTGTCTCCCTGGTTGAGCTGCCCGGCGCGCCTGGAGCGGATCAGGCAAACGGTCGTGGGCGCCCAGTGGAGAGAGTCTGCCAGAGCGAAGACTGCCCGCGCAGACTGAATAGCCCGCGGAAGCTGGATCCGCTGAACGGTGTGACCCTTGAGATGGCCGTCACTCGACGAGTCGATAGGTTTGCCGAGTAGCGACTGGGTTGCGAGGCAGGAGCGTGCTTGCCTTGCTGATCCACGGTTTGAATTGCGGGCGCCGTCAGCCCCCGGATGTGCGCGCTGCGTGATCAGGCGACGACGGTTGGCGCGCCAGAGGGCGCGGCCCTCGACCAGGGGCGGCAAAAAGAAGAGAGGGAAAACACGCAGGAACGTTGTGCGGCGTTGCTCAGCCCAACGGCTCCGCCACTGCTGAACGAACGCTAGTGGGAAAGATGGAGCGGGAAACGAGACTCGAACTCGCGACCCCAACCTTGGCAAGGTTGTGCTCTACCAACTGAGCTATTCCCGCATCTCCAAGCCCGCGCATTTTAGACGTTCATGAGATGTTGTCAAGTATCGAAGCAGGGTAAACGCATACTAACGTCACGGCCGTGCTGTGAGCGATGCAGGCCCTTGAAGACAGGTTAGGGACGCGCTGACCAATTCGTCATGCCCGCGACGCCTGCCCCCGAGAGCTTCAGTCGGGGTCGGGCATCCAGTGTCTTTACCCGGGCACTGCCTGTGGGCGGGTCCAAAGCCGATCTCCCCAGGGTAAACGCATACTCACGTTGCGGCCGTGCTATGAGCGATGTAAGTCCTTGAAAGCAGGTACGCTGTGAATACGACCGACATGGATGTCGGGAGTGAAGATTATGCAGGAGCAATCATCTTCCATCCCTGTACGCTCGACGGCCGCGGCCGCTTCGGGCATCCTGCCCTCCCGCGGCATAAGTGCGTCCTTGCACCAATCCATGCGGCCGACGACCTGCTTTCAAGGACTTACATCGCTCTTGGGTAAGTATGCGTTTACCCTGCGATCTCCCCCCTGGCCGCCCCTTGGGGAGAATTCACCGTTATAATCGCCCTGCGATGTACTGATACCGGCAACTTGCGGACCCGAACCCGATCATGCGACTCCCACCCTTTCTGGCTGCCCTGCTGGCCTCCTCGCTGTCTCTTTCGTCCACCTCGGCTTCGGCGGCGCCAGGAGGCGCATTGCCGGGGGCGTTATGTGCCGGTTGCCACGGAACGCACGGAAACTCCGCGGGGCCGGCAACGCCGAGCATCGCGGGCATGTCGGAGAAGCACTTCATCGATGCCATGGAGGCGTTCCGTCTGGGGCGGCGCCATTCGACGGTGATGGAGCGCATTGCCAAAGGATTTTCGCAGGAGGAGGTGCGGCAACTCGCAGCGTGGTTTTCCGCGCAGAAGTATCACCCTCTGGAGCAATCCTACAGCAATGCGCTGGCGAAAGAGGGGGCCGAACTGCACGGCCGGTTCTGTAATACCTGCCATCGGGACGGTGGCCGTGCCGTGGCGGATGCCCCGGTGCTGGCCGGGCAGCCCAAAGCGTACCTCACTTGGTCGCTGGAAGATTTCGCCGCAGGCAGGCGCCCGATGCCCAGGAAGATGCAGAGCGCGCTGGAGAAAATTTACATCCGGCAGGGCGAGGAGGGGATCGTGGCCCTGGTCGAGTACTACGCCAGCGCAGGCGGCAAGTAACCGTTGATTGTTTTAATTGTAACTGCTCACCCAAGTAATCACGAACGGTACCGAAAATCCGTCATCCCCGCGAAGGCGGGGATCCATGGGAGCGTGCTTCTGTTCATTGGATTCCCGCCTACGCGGGAATGACGGGGGAGTGAGTAGTTACGATTAATTTGTAATTACTCACCCTTATCCGCCATTCCCTCGAAGCCTGCCCTCGAATGCCTTCATCGGGGGTGCAGCGACGAAAGCGGACTTCATCAGCGTTTCCTTAGTTGTTCACTCGGGGTGGCAGAGGTGCGCATGCTGGAACGGAAGTTCGCGGAGAGGACGTCATCCCGCTTGGAGTAGCCAATGGTGGTTGTGGTGATGCGCCGGGCTTCACTGCGGCAGCGGGAGATGGCGATGTGCGCTGTGATGCAAGTGGCAGCGGCAGGCGCCGCGGCATTTCGACTGCGGTCGAGGTGGCGCGCATCAGCTGGGCCAGAGATTCGATACGTTCACTCTTGAGCAGTATCATTACTTTTTCCAGCAGGTCCCCCGGCACCTTCACGGGGCGCCTCAGGCTCTCGATGTTCAAGTCATCCAATTTCATCGACACTCGTACCTTTACTCCGCCCACGCCTGTCCCGGTTATTCCTCAGGATAGGTGGTATTTACGGGTGCTGCCGCAAGAGTGAGGCCGAATACGCCGTGCGTTAAGGCCAGGGTAAACGCATACTCACGTCGCGGCCATGCTATGAGCGATGTAAGTCCTTGAAAGCAGGTACGCTGTGAATACGACCGACATGGATGTCGGGAGTGAAGATTATGCAGGAGCAATCATCTTCCGACCGACA
>JAWLHA010000030.1:0-51810 GCA_041690535.1 Gammaproteobacteria bacterium
AACGACCAACGACCAACGACCAACGACCAACGACCAACGACCAACGACCAACGACCAACGACCAACGACCAACGACCAACGACCAACGACCAACGACCCAAGCGCAGCGCAGAAGTGCCCAGCAGGTGATGGGGGAGGTGGTGGAGGTGGCAGTGAACTGGATCGCTGCCCTGTGTGAAGAGCCTTGTGGAACCGGGGCACATCGCCGCGTTATGGATCGAATGAGTCGGCGGGCGGGATGCCTCCGAGCCGGAAACCAATCCCCTCAATGAGGGGCGGTCAACGACCGTAAGCCTCTTTGCGCAGGCTTGCTGAATCGTCTCCCTCGGCGCGCCCCCTCTCCGTCAGGGGAGAGGGGCTGACGTCTCATTTCGTCAGGTTGCGCGGAGAGGCCATCAGTCATTGGCCTTGGAGTACAGTCGAACCAGGGAGAGCTGCACGTCACCGGATTTGCGCCGAATGCTCTTGATGTTGCCGCGTGCCAACTCCTGCTGACCGTGCTGAATGTCATTCAGGACCTCGCCGGCACAGAGGTGGAATTCGGCATGGATTCGTTTGAGCTCCTGGAATTCCGGCGTGTCGCCGAACATCTGCCGGCCCGGCCCATGGATCCACTGGCCCAGGGTGCAGCGATTGTCGGTCGCCACCATTCCCACCTCCAGCTCTTCGCTGGCGCCGCCGTTCAATTGGGCCTCCAGGCGGTGGGCCCAGGCGATGTGGGCATCCAGGGCCTCTTTCATGTTCAGGCCGTGGAAGTGTTCTTCGCCTTGGGCGAATTGCATCGGTTGGGAGTGCATGAACTCGGCAGAGACGTCGCCGGAGGTGACCTTTTTCAACCAGCTGAGGATGCTCATTGTATGCCCCCTTGTCGTGTTGTTATTTGCCCCTGTGAACCACCCGATCCCTGCGCGATTCGTGCTCCTCGATACTAATTATTGCAGTTTGGTGACGGAGGGCCATAGGGAAAAATACCCATGGGGCGCTCCCTGCGTCCTGGCTCTTGCGCGATGGGGCTGGGTTTTGTCCAGCCGGTGTTCTATCCTTTGCCGCCCATGGCCTTCATACCTGCAAACACCACCCAGCTGTTGCTGCGCCACGCTGATCGCTTTCCCGAGCGGTTGCTGGTGATCGACCCGCCTGATGCCGAATCCATCGGGCTCCTTCAGCGGCCCGGCAGGCAGTTTCTGGTGCGCGACTTCAGCGTCTATGGCAACGCCCCTAGGGAGGCAGCCTGTCACTTCGAGGCGTGGTTCGACTCGGGGCCGTCGCGATTCGAGGGGGCGATTCTGTTTCTGCCCAAGGGCAAGGATGCGCTCGCCATGGCCCTGGCCATGGCGTCGGCAGCCCTTCCCCCCCAGGGGACGCTATGGCTGGTGGGCGGCAACAAGGAGGGGATCCGCTCGGCCGTGCGTCTGCTGGAGCAGGTCGTGGGGCCGGCCACCAAGGTGGAATCGGCCCGTCACTGCAGCCTGTTTGCCGCACGCAGCGAACAGCACTCCCCGGGCGGAGTGGACGGCTGGATCGGTCGCTGGCCCCTGGAGGTTGAAGGCGTCTCTCTGGAGATTGTGAGCCTCCCGGGAGTGTTCAGTCACGGGCGTCTGGATGATGGCACGCGACACCTGCTCGCCGCGCTGCGAGCGCCTTCCCAAGGGCGGGTGTTGGACCTCGGGTGCGGCGCCGGTGTCATCGGTGCGTACATCGCCAGGATCTGCCCCCGCTGCCGGGTGGAGATGGTGGATGCGAGCGCCATGGCCGTCGCGGCTTCCCGGCGCACCGTGGAGGCCAATGGCCTCGAAAACGCGGCGGTGTACCCCTCCGATGTCTTCTCCCAGGTGGAGGGGATGTTCGACTACATCGTCTCCAATCCCCCCTTCCACTCTCACGTGAGGACCGACTACCGGGTCCACCAGGAGTTGGTCGCCGGGGCCGCTCGACACTTGGCGCCTTCGGGGCGGCTGCAGGTGGTGGTCAACCGCTTCCTCAAGGTCGAGGCGCTGCTGGACGCACACTTTGAGCAGGTGGGAGTGGACTTCGAGGACAGCCGTTTCCGGGTCTACAGCGCCAGCCGGGCCCGGCGCTGAAGGCGTTCACCTCAGATGTCCAGAATGGCAGTGGCGCTCCAGCCGTCGCCCTCCCGGGCCAGGTTGAAGCGGTGCAGGGTCACCGCCTTGACGTCCGCCCCCTGTTCATGGCGCTGTGGGTCCAGGGGTTCGCCCACGGCCAGGGCGCGGAGGCGATAGGTGCCATCGCTCTGTTCAATGGTGACTGAGGGGACGCGCAACAGCAGGTGTTCGGCGTCCTTGTAGTAGACCAGCTCCCCAAGGAAATCGAACAGCAGCATCTCCGCATCCTCGTTCTCCAGGGTGAGCGTCCGCTGCTCGCGGGGGAGAATGCTCGCCAGATCGCGGATCATCACGTTCGCTGTCGCTTCGGCGGCACTGATAAAGACCTCGGACAGATCCGCCCCCCACGCCCTGAACTGTACGTCCGCGATGGCCACATCATCGAGGTATTCGTAGGGCACCGCGTTCACCCCTTGACGTTGCCTATGGGGGCGAAGCGCACCACCCGTTTGCTGATCCCCGCCAATTCGGCCGCTTCCGTCACCTGGTCGATGTCCTTGTAGGCGCCCCCGGCCTCCTCGGCGATGCCGGCGTCGGAGACGCTGCGAATGTAGATCCCCCGCTGCTCCAGCTCGCTGCGCAGGACACTGCCCCGCCACTGGTGCTTGGCGCGATGGCGGCTCATGGTGCGCCCGCTGCCGTGGGCGGTGCTGTAGAAGGTCTGGGCCCCTTCGGGGACGCCGACCATCAGATAGGAGCCGGTTTCCATGCTGCCGCCGATAATCACCGGCTGCCCGACCTCGCGGTAGGCGGCCGGGATCTCGGGGCTGCCCGGGCCGAAGGCCCGTGTGGCGCCCTTGCGGTGCACCAGCAACTGCCGCTCCCGGCCGTGGACCACATGGCGCTCCAGCTTGGCGGTGTTGTGGGCTACATCGTAGATCATGTGCAGGCCCAGGGCCTCCGCCTCACGCCCGAACACCTGGGCGAACACCTCCCGGACCCGATGGAGGATCATCTGGCGGTTGGCGAACGAGATATTGAGGGCGCACTTCATGGCAGCGAAGTAGTCCTGCCCCTCGGGGGAGTGGAAGGGGGCGCAGGCGAGTTCGCGGTCCCGCACCTGCAAGTGGTACCTGGGCATGGCCTTGAGAAAGGTCTGAAGGTAATCGGTCGCCACCTGATGGCCGAAGCCGCGGCTGCCGCAGTGGAACATCACGGCCACCTGGCCGGGGTGGTCGAGGCCGAAAAAACGCAGCAGTTTGGCATCGAAGACGTTTTCAGGCCGCACCACCTGGATTTCGAGGTAGTGATTGCCCGAGCCGAGGGTGCCCAGCTGCTTGAGCCCCCGGTCGATGGCCCGTTCACTCACCTTGGCCGGATCGGCCCCCCCGATGCATCCATTCTCCTCGGTGAAGGTGAGATCCTCCGTCCAGCCGAAGCCGCGATCCACGCACCAGCGTGCCCCTTGCACACACACCTGGCGGAACTCCTCGCGGGGGATACTGAGCATGCCGCGGCTGCCCACCCCGGCGGGAACCTGCTGGAACAGCCTGTCCACCAGCTGCTTGAGGCGGGGCTTGACCTCCTCGTAGGTGAGGTTGGTCCGCAACAGGCGCATGCCGCAGTTGATGTCGAAACCGATCCCGCCGGGGGAGATCACTCCCCCTTGGGCGACGTCCATGGCGGCGACCCCACCGATGGGAAAGCCGTAGCCGAAGTGGCCGTCGGGCATGCAGAAGGCGTACTCGGTGATCCCGGGCAGGCAGGCCACGTTACTGATCTGCTCATACACGGTCTCGTCCATGGCGCGCACCAGCGGCTCGGTGCCTACGATCCGCGCCGGCACCCGCATTCCCTCCTTGAAACTGCGGGGGAGCTCCCACAGCGTGTCGGAGACACGCACCAACTGGTCGGCGACTGCCATGACCCCTCCTTGGGTGTGCCGCTGCTCCTCAGGAGCGCCCGGCGGGGAAGGGGGGAACGGTTCCCATCTCCTGCAACAGGGTGTGGAGCGTCGTTTCGGCGTTCTGATAGTAGCCCGAGATGGGGGCAGGGAGCTTCACCTCGCGAATGGCGATGGCGTCGCGGACCAGCCCGGCGGTGTTGGTGCAGCCGGTGCGATCGAACACCTGGGTCAGGCGCTCCTTCAGGGTCTGAACGATGGCCGCATGACTCTCGGCCGGCAAATCCCACATTGCCTTCTTGAACTCGGTGATGGCCCGCTTGCGGCCGTAATAACGGAACTGATCATCGCTCTGTCCCGGCGGGCGCTCGATCCCCAACTGTCCCTCGGCCCAGTGATCCATTTGGACGGTGACCTCACGGCAGGCCGGATGCTCGAGGATGATGTGCTCGAACAGGTCGGGAAGGTGGACCTCGGCGACATTGCTGTCGCGAAAACGGTCCAGCTGCTCTTCCGCATGGATCGCAAAGCCCCGCACGCCCAGGCACAGGCCGTACTCGCGCCGGGCGATCTCGCCCAGATCGCTGAGCAGGTCGAGGTCGATCACCGAGCCGTCGCCCGATTCAGGCTGTGTGCGTCCGGTATGGAGCAGGATTTTCGACAGGCCGGGGGCAGAGGGGGTTCGGTCGGCCAGTTCCATGATGAATGCGTCGGAGAAGGCGCGGATCTCCTTGGTGTTCTGCTCCTTCTCGCACAGCTCGCCAATCACCCCCCCCACGGCGCAGGCCACCCCGGTGGGTTCGATCCCATGGACGTAAGCGGCGAGTTCCGCACACGCCCAGGCGTTGGCCTGCTGCTGCTCCTCGTAACCGGGGCGGGTATAGTCCACCAGTGAGGCGGCATCGAAATCGAAGTTGCAGAATCCGGCGGCAAAGGCCTCGTCGATCTGGTCGTGCAGTCGTTCCAGCTCGCGATCGTGATCGGCGCGCCAGCGCTGCGGATCGGGGCGGATGTGGTCGGCCAGCAGGAACACCGGCCCCTGGTGCCGCTCCTTGATTGCCGCGCCCAGCACGCAGGTGGCGAATTCCAGCGGCGAGACGATACCGTCGCCGCGCTGCTCCGGAAGGATGAAGACGAATGCCTCGGCCGCCCGTTCCCGGGCTCCCATGAAGCAGGCCCGGGCGAAGTCGTAGGTCAGGGCCCGACTGCTCAGGGCCGGAAGGGTGATCCGTTCGGCCCCCGGCCCCCCGAGCACCTTGTAGAGACCGTGCGCGGAGGCGGCATAGTTGACCTGTCCGGCAGCGGCTTCGCGGATCAGCCAGCTGAGATAGTAGCGGAACGCTTCGGAGGGGTGCAGTACGGCGTTGTAGACCAGGTCATCGATGGCCCGCTCGCGAAGGCGCTGATCGTCCACCACCCTGATGCTGTTGCCCTGGATTTCAAGGACGTCCCGGAGGGTCGCCATGACGCTGTCGGCGCTGTTGAACAGCATGGTCGCTCTCCTTGCTGCCGCCTAGGGTCCTACCGGAGAGTTTAGATTCGGCGCCCCCGTTGTCGAGCGGCCAGGCTGGCGCGGCCACTCACAGGCCGAGGCGCTTCTCTTCCTCCACCCAGCAAACGGCGTAGCGCATCAACTCCGTGGCCGAGCGGAGGGAGAGCTTGCGCTTGATGTTCTCGCGATGGGCCTCGATGGTCTTCACGCTGCGCTCCAGCTGTTTGGCGATTTCGGACGAACTGTGGCCGTCGCCGAGCATCTTCAGCACCTCCAGCTCGCGGTCGCTCAAGGCATCCAGGGGCGAGGGGCGGCGGGCTCCTTTGCGGCCCCAGCGGGCGTTGATGATTCGCTCCTGCAGTGGCGTGCTTAGCCAGACGCCTCCTGCCGCCACCTCCCGGATGGCAGTGAGGAGCGCATTGGAGTCCGTGCTGCGGGAGATGTAACCGTGGGCGCCGGCGAGAAGTGCCCTCTGCCCGTAGCGCAGGTCCTCCGTCATTGAAAATGCCAGGATACGGCAGCTGGAATGACGCTTTTTGATTGCGCGGATGAGCTGCAGGCCGTGGCAGTCGGGGAGGGTGAGGTCGAGCAGAATCAGCTCAATGGCTGCCTCCTCCAGGAGCTCGAGGCCCTGTCGCCCCTCCTTGACGGCTGCGGAGACGTTCAGGTCGTCCTGGCTGTCGATGATCTGGACGAGACCGGAGCGGATGATGTCATGCTCTTCGATGATCAAGATGCTGCTGGCGTCCCCCGCGGGGATAGACTCCTGGGGTACCCACGTCCTGCTGTATCCCTCATCCATTCTTCCCTTGCCTCCATTGGGTCCGATGACTGACAGATCCGCTGTTGCGCCCTTGCCCCGGGGGGGTGGGCATCCGACCACAGGGACCGCGCCAGTATCTCAAGGGGGGCGTGTTCCAGGTACTGCCTGATTGGATGGGTTTGCGGCCACTCTTGCACGGAGGCGCTCAGCGCCTGGGCAAAGCCGTGGAGATAGCAATTGCGTAGGGGCATGCTACTTTTTTAGTTAGGCCCGCAGGAGTGCGACTTCGCACGGGTCGGTCTGGGTTTCTCGCCGGCCGCTCGAGCGGACCTGCGGGGATGAGTAGCGGCACCTGGGTGCCACATGCCAACCTAAGGATGAAAGCAGCCAATCTGCCATGGAGAACCATACCGAAATTTCAACGTCCAGTGGGATCGCGGAACGGCTGAGGGAGCTACGGCTCCACCTGGGGTACACGCAAAAGCAAATGGCCGCAGCCGCCAAGGCAAAGTACCGCTCCTGGCAGGATTACGAGTGCGGCAAGAACGTGCCGGGCGGACGCGTGCTCGCAGGGCTTGCGGAGATCGGCATCAATGTCAATTGGGTTCTGACCGGCGAAGGCGACATGCGGATCGCCCCCACGGAAATGCCCTCCGGAGATGCCGCGCTGCAGAGTATACAGGAGCAGCTTGATCGGCTGAGCGAGGAACAACTCAGGGCGTTGGCCGACGATGCCGAGGCGCGCCTGGAGAGACTCTCGCGTGAGGTGACGAATACCTGAC
This sequence comes from Gammaproteobacteria bacterium, assembly GCA_041690535.1. Classification (GTDB taxonomy): domain Bacteria; phylum Pseudomonadota; class Gammaproteobacteria; order Thiohalomonadales; family Thiohalomonadaceae; genus JAWLHA01. The sequence continues at coordinate 7,004 of JAWLHA010000030.1, forward strand.
GCGGCTCCTGCCCGCTCCATGGGCGTGAGCCGGCACAAGGAGCGAGGTTCACGCCGGGATCACGGGTCAGACGAAAGATCGGTGATGACCCGGTTTCTGCCGCTTCGCTTGGCCTCGTAGAGGCATTGGTCCGCCCGCTGCAGCACGCATTCGATGTTGTCGTCGTCTTCGCTCATCCCGGCCACACCGATACTGCCGCTGAAGCGGACCTCATCGTCCCCCGTGGCGAGGCGGATCCCGGCAATGCGTGTTCGAAGCCTCTCCCCCACCAGGGCTGCCTGATCCAACCGTGTTTCGGGCAGCAGCACGGCAAACTCCTCGCCACCGAGTCGCCCGATGTGGTCGCACAGGCGCAGCTCGGTGCGACAGACATCCGCCAGTGCCCTGATGGCCTGGTCCCCCACGGCGTGGCCGAAGCAGTCGTTGATGTTCTTGAAGTGATCGATGTCGAGCATCAGCACGGAAAGCGGGCGCCGATGGCGCCGCGCCCGCAGGAACTCTTTGTGCCCGAGCTCGAAGAAGTAGCGTCGATTCGCCACCTCGGACAGCGGGTCCTGGGAGGCGAGGCGCTTCAGCTCCTCCTCCATGGCCTTGCGCTTGGTGATGTTCAGCGCCAGCCATACCGCCGTGGGAATCTCGCCCAAATGCGGGCGCATGGGCGCGACCCGTGCTTCGAACCATTGCGGACCCGGCGGTCCGTCGCAGCGGCTTCCGGCGACCTGCCCATTGTCCAGGGTGTACTCGAGGGTCTGCAGCACCTGGGTGTTGATGGCGCGCCTCACGGCCGCAAGAAAGCGGTCGGCGATGGCGGGGGGGAAGATGTCGCGGAGATAGCGGCCCACCAAGGTTTCGCCGCTGTCATAGAGCAGGCGTTCCCGCCCGCCGATGAGGTTCACATAGCGGCCGTTGTAGTCAATGACGAAGATGGGGTCGGGGATGGCACTGGCGATGGCGTGGATCTGGTCCACGACTGCCGCATCTTCCGGCAGGGCGGTCAGGAGGGTCCGTTGGAGATCGTTCATAAAAGCTGCTGGCGTTCTAATTGGTTTGTTGTTCTTCCATGCGTGCCCGCCCGCGCTCGTCAAAGCGCGTGACGAGAACCAACTGTAGAATAGCAGCTTAGGTTATCAGGGAAACGCTGAACAAATCCGCTTTCGTCGCTCACAGCACGGCCGTGACGTTAGTATGCGTTCACCCTGGCTCCCGCCCCCGATTAAGGCATTCGGGGGCAGGCTTCGCGGGCAAGACGAAATGATCAGCGTCTCCCTGGCACATAGGAATGCAGCTTGCGCCATCGCACTGTGGCGTCGACAGTAGAGAAGAGCAGATCCTCAGGCGCCCCATGATCCCTCTCCGCGATGAAAACCTGACCCGGACGACGCCTTACGTCACTATGGCCATCATCGTGGCCTGCTGCCTGGTGTACCTCTGGCAGGCCAGTCACGGTCCCCAGGCCCAGCAGGCCATTGCCTACAGTCTCGGGTTTGTCCCGGCGCTACTGTTCACCGGCCAGGAACTTCCGCCCGAGCTGGCGCTCGTGCCGCCCACTGCGAGCTTGTTCACTGCCATGTTTCTGCATGGCGGAGTGCTGCACCTGGGGGGAAACATGCTCTATCTCTGGATCTTCGGCAATAACGTCGAGGAGGCCATGGGGCACGGGCGATTCATCGTCTTCTATCTGCTCTGCGGTCTGGCAGCGGCCTTCGCGCAGGCGCTGCCCAATCCCGGTTCGACCATTCCGATGATCGGGGCGAGTGGGGCCATTGCGGGGGTCCTCGGGGCCTACCTGCTGCTTCACCCCACCGCCCGGGTGCTGGTGCTCGTGCCGCTGGGGTTCATCTTTTACACCATCTACCTGCCCGCCGCGGTGGTGCTGGGGATCTGGTTTCTCCTGCAGATCGTCAGCTCCCTCGGGGTCAGTCCGGAGGAGGGGGGGGTGGCCTGGTTCGCCCACATCGGTGGTTTCGTCGCTGGCCTGCTGCTCATCCCCCTGTTTCGCCACAAGGGCGTGCCGCTGCTCGCCGCCCGCCGCAGGCGGTGAGGTTACTGGTCGCTGGTCATTGGTCGTTGGTTCCTGGTCACTTATCCTTCGTCCCTCGTCACTGATTTACTTCAGGGCTTGTGGATGACGATGAGCTCGGGCGGGGCGCGGCGGTTCGGGGGGACGGTCAGGGTCCAGGGGAGGGGCTGGTGGTTCAGCCATCTCTTGATCCCTTCCGCCTCCTGCGCCCCGCCCGGGTGGCCGGTGTAGGCCAGCAGGGTGATGCGACCGCCGGGGGCCAGCAGCCCCAGGGCCGTTTCGAGGGCCGCCAGGGTGGAGGGCAAGGCGGTGGTGCGCTCCTTATCGCTCCCGGGCAAATAGCCCAGGTTGAACATGACCGCTCCGATGCGGCCGCGGGCGGCCTCGGGCAGATGCTGCCCCATCCACTCGTGGCCGGAGTGGAACAGCTCGAACTGCGCCAACAGCCCGGCTTGGCCGAGGCGCGCGCGGCTGCGCTTCAGCGCCGGCTCCTGGATGTCGAAGCCGAACACCCGCCCGCCGGCCCCGACCGCACGGGCAAGAAAGAGGGTGTCGTGGCCGTTGCCCACGGTGGCGTCCACGGCCCACGCCCCCTCCTTGAGCACCTCCGCCACCGCCGCCTGGGCCAGGGCCACCAGATCGATGCGGCTCATCCCGGCCAGTGCCTGCGGATGTCCACTTCAGGGGGGAGGGGCGCCCCGTCGCAGAGGGCCTCGGCGAGGCGTGCCGCATGCCAGGGGATGAGCAGGCTCCCCTTGGAGCCGAAGCCGTTGAAGACCCCCAGCCGGGGCGCCTCCGGGTGAAACCCCAGGAACGGCCGCTTGTCGCGGGTGCCGGGGCGCACGCCCGCGGCCTGTCCGGTCACCTCGATGTGGTGCCCCGGCAGCAGCGCGGCGAGGGCGGCGAGGATCTCCCCGGCGCCCTCGGCGGTAACCGCCTCGTCCAGACGCTCCCGGTCATAGGTGGCCCCCGCCCGGTAGCTCCCATCGGCCCGCGGCATCAACCACTTGCCGGCGTTCACGATGACCTCGGGTCCGGGGGGCGAGAGCCGCACGGCCAGGATCTCCCCCTTGGCCGGTTGCAGCGGCAGCCAGTCGAACCAGGGGTTGTCCCGCAGCCGGTAGCCTTCGCAGAAGATGAGGCGGCGGGCGGCGATGTGCCGCCAGTGGAGCGTCCCGGGGCTGAGCTGGAGCGCCGCCGGTTCGAACGGCGCCTCTATCAGCCGACCCGCATCCGCCAACCGGCGGCGGGTCTGTGTCAGCAGGGCGAGGGTGTCGAGATAGCCGGTGTGATGCTGGCGAAAGCCGCCCAGCGGTGCGTGTACCCCAGCTGGGGCGCTCGCCCCTTCGCTCGCCTGCAGATAGCCGGCGTAGGCTGGGTCGGCCAGGCGTGTGCCGAAGGCCTCCCGCTCTTTGGGCGAGCGGAACAGGCGGTACATGGGGGCGGGGAACAGCAACTGCCGGCCCCAGCTGCGCTGCAGATCCCCATAGCGTCGTTGCGCCGCCGCCAGAGAGGCCTCGGTGCCGGGGGCCTTGACCAGCCGCTGTCCGGTCACCGGGTTGATCAGGCCCGCCGCGGCGCGGCTGGAGGCGGTGCGATGCCTATCGTCCACCACCACCACCTCGAGCCCCCGCTCCAGGAGCTCCAGCGCCAGCAGCGAGCCGGCCAGCCCCTGCCCGACCATCAGCACATCCACTTCGCGGGTGGCGATCATCGGGCCGACCCGTCGGTACGGCCGGAGGCCGGTGGGAAGCGGTGGAGGAGATTTACATGATCGCGTTGGGCCACCAGGGCGGCGATGGGCCCGTCCAGCGCCCCAGGGGTGTCGGAGAGGAGGGCGATCTTCATGGGGCGGTGGCCAGTAGGGTGGCCCGGATGGGGGCGGGCAACCCCTCCACCGTGAGGCGGGGGTTGGCCGGGTCCAGGTAGTCGCGGAGGGATTCGAAGCGCATCCACTCTGTGGCGCGCTGCTCGTCGGTGGTGGTGGGGGTGACGTCCACCACCCGCACATCGCGAAAGCCGAGGCGGCGCAGCCAACCGGCGAGGGTCTCGGGGGTGGGCAGGAACCAGACGTTGCGCATCTTGGCATAGCGGCCTTCGGGCACCAGCACCTGGTGGGCGCCGCCCTCGATCACCAGGGTCTCCAGCACCAGCTCGCCCCCGGGGCGCAGAGCTCCCTTCAGCTCCTGCAGGTGGTCGAAGGGGGCGCGGCGGTGGTAGAGCACCCCCATGGAGAAGATGGTATCGAAGGCCCGCATGTCGGGGGGGAGCTCCTCCATGCGCAGGGGCAGCACATCCACCGGGCTTGGTCCGATGAAGTGTTTGACGGCGTGAAACTGCACCACGCTCAGCCAGGTGGGATCGATGCCGATCACCCGCGCGGCCCCCGCCCCGAGCATGCGCCAGCAGTGATAGCCGTTGCCGCAGCCCACATCCAGCACCAGGCGCCCCTCCAGGGGTTGGAGGTGGTCCTTGACCCGCTCCCACTTCCAGTCGGAACGCCACTCGGTGTCGATGTGAATGCCGTGGAGATGAAACGGTCCCTTGCGCCAGGGGTGCAGCTCCCGCAGGAGCGTCGCGATGTGGGCGCGCATCGCCTCGCTGCAGTCCCTGGGCGTCCCCACCCGCACCGCATCAACCAGCTCCACCACCGAGGCGCTCAGCTGCGGAAGCCCTTCCAACGCTTCCTGCCAGCGGGGCCAGTCACCGTGGTGCGGGGCCGCCTGCCGCTCGGCGAGCCGGGCTCGTAGCGGTTCGGCCCAGGGGGCGAGCCGGGTCTCGCCCAAGGCCTGCAGAAAAGGGGTGTAGTCGATCACTTGAGCGCCAGCAGTGAGGCGAAGCTGAGACACTGGAACCAGGGGTGGACCTGGCGGAAGCCCACCGCCTTCAGCCGCTGCTCATGGCTCGCCATGGTCTCGGGTATGAGCACGTTCTCCAGGGCGGTGCGCTTCTGACTGATCTCGAGATCGCTGTAGCCGTTGGCCCGCTTGAAGCCGTGGTGCAGTTCGGTGAGCAGGCCCTGTTCGGCCGCATCGCCGAAGGCCAGCTTCTCCGAGAGGATGAGGGCCCCGCCCGGGAGCAACCCCCCGTAGATGCGCGAGAGCAGCGGCTCGCGGTCCTCCACGGGGATGAACTGCAGGGTGAAGTTGAGCAGCACCAGGGAGGCCCGCTCGATGCCCACCTCGCAGAGGTCGCCGCAGATGACCTCTACCGGCGCCCCCGGTTCGCCGCTCATGTGATCGCGGCAGCGCTCCACCATCGCAGGGGCGCTGTCCACCGCAACGATGCGAAAGCCGGGGCAGTTGACCCGCCGGCGCACCGACAGGGCGGCCGCGCCGAGGGAGCAGCCCAGGTCGTAACAGCGGCTGTCGGGTTGGGCGAAGCGCTCGCCCATCACCCCGAGCAGCGCGATGAGGTTGTCGTACCCGGGCACCGAGCGGCGGATCATGTCCGGGAAGACCCGCGCCACCCGCTCGTCGAAGGCGAAATCGACGAGATCGCTGGGCGCGGCGAAGATCGTGTCGCGTTCGGGAAGCATCGCAGCGGATTGGTCTCGAAAATGGGAGCTGTATGATAGCCGAATAGGCTTTCCGGGCCCACGGGCGGTTCGAGGTGGGCCAGGGTGAATGCATACTCACATTACGGCCGTGCTGTGGGCGATGTAAGTCCTTGAAAGCAGGGGCGCTGTGAATACGACCGGCATGGATGTCGGGAGTGAAGATTATGCAGGAGCAATCATCTTCCATCCCTGTACGCTCGACGGCCGCAGCCGCTCCGGGCATCCTTGCCCTCCCGCGGCATAAGTGCGTCCTTGCACAAATCCATGCGGCCGACGACCCGATATCAATGACTTGCATCTCGCTCAACGCTTGGTACCGGTCCGGTTTACCTGTTCGGTGCTCTAGGGGCCCGCGCCCCCCTCAGGCGGGAAGGTGCCGCTCCTCCGTCCGGGCGCCGAACTCCTTTACCTTCTCCGCCAGGCCGAGGATGGTCTGCTGCACCAGGGCGTTCACGGTCCCTTCGGGGTAGGTGCCGTCGGGGCGCACGCGCCCGGCCTCCCGGCCGGTGAGCAGAGCGATGCCCTCGTCGACCGCATCGACCCTATAGATGTGGAACTGGCCTGCCTCCACTGCCTCCACCACCCGGCGGGCGAGCATCAAGTGTTTCAAGTTGGCCCGGGGGATGATCACCCCCTGGGTGCCGCTGAGCCCCTTTACCCGGCAGACATCGAAAAATCCTTCGATCTTCTCGTTCACTCCGCCGATGGCCTGGATCTCCCCCTTCTGGTTCACCGAGCCGGTGACCGCCAGGTCCTGGCGCAGGGGCAGGCGCGAGAGGCTGGAGAGCAGTGCGTAGAGCTCGGCGGAGGAGGCGCTGTCGCCCTCCACCCCTTCGTACAGCTGCTCGAAGACGATGCTGGCGGAGAGGGCGAGGGGCACATCGCGGGCGTACTTCCCGCCCAGATATCCCGCCAGAATGAGGGCGCCCTTGTTGTGGATGGGCCCGCCCAGGTTGGCCTCCCGATCGATGTTGGTGAGTCCGCCCATGCCCACGTGGGTGCGGGCGGTGATGCGTGAGGGGCGGCCGAAGGCGAAGTCGCCGAGGGGCATCACCGAAAGCCCGTTGATCTGGCCCACCATCTGCCCTTCGGTATCGATGAGAATGGTCCCTTCCTCCACCATCTCGCGGATGCGCTCCTCAATACGGTTGGCCCGGTAGTTCTGCTCGTCCATGGCGCGCTCCACATCCTCCGCCTGGACCAGACCATGGCCGTTGATTCCGGCCCAGTAGCTGGACTGGCGCACCATGTCGGAGACATCGCCGAATTTGGTGGCCACCTTGTTGCGGTGCCCCACCAGGCGGGCGCTGTGCTCCATGATGCTCGCCACCCCGGAGGGGCTGAAGTGACGCAAGCCCTCCTCCCGGCAGACCGTGGCGATGAACCGGCCGTAGTCGTAGGCCGCATTCCCCTGCCACGCCATGTCGGTGTTGAAGTCCACCTTCACCTTGAACAGCTCCTGGAAGTCGCTGTCCATCTGCAGCAGCAGGTAGTAGACGCGCGGGTCGCCCACCAGGATCACCTTCAGCTCCAGGGGGATGGGTTCCGGTTGCAGGGTGCGGGTGGAGAAGGCCCCCAGCCCCTCGCCCACCCCCTCGATCACCACCTCGCGGTTCTTCAGCGCCCGCTTGAGAAAGTCCCACGCCATGGGGCGGGTCAGCACATCGATGGCGTCCACCATCAGGTAGCCGCCGTTGGCCTTGTGCAGGGCGCCGCACTTGAGCAGGCGGAAATTGGTGACCAGGGCGCCAAACTGACCCTGATGGTCGATGCGCCCCACCAGATTGGGCACGGTGGGGTTACGCTCCAGGACGATGGGGGCGCCGTGGGTCTCGCTGTTGTCCACCACCAGGTTGACCCGGTATTCGTCAAAGGAGGGCTGCTCGGCCCCGGGCAGGGCGGTGAGGGCGGCCTGTTGCTCGGGCGAGGCCTGGCGGACGTGGCTGATCCGCTTGAACGCAGGGACGTTTTTCATCAGAAAATCCCGGGCTTCTTGCAGAAAGGCAACCACTTCCGGGAATTCGCCATAACGCTCCTTCAGGTCGTCGATATGATGGCCCACCACGAAACCGACCACCTGACGGTCCAGCTCGCGGGCGCGCTCCCGCCCCTCCCGCTGCAGGTGTTGGACCTGCCGCATGGTCTCGCGGGTCTCCTGCTCCAACGCCTCCTGGCTCTGTTCGATCTGGGCCCGCTGCGACTCCTGGAGGCGGGACAGCTCCTCGGGGGTCAGGAGATCGCCATTGATCACCGGCGCCATGAGCATCCCGTGGGGCGTCTGCAGCAGCGCAAAGCCACGCCGCTCCGCCTTGCGCTCCAGTTGTTGGAAGAGGCTCTTGCTGCGCTTTCCGAACTCCTGCTCCAGCCGTTCCTGCTCCTGCTGGTAGTCTGGACCTTCGAAGGCCTGGGGGACCTCCGCCTTCAGTTCGTCGACCAGTTGATCCATGTCGTCGCGGAACTGTCGCCCCCGTCCCGCCGGCAGCCGTAGCGCCCGTGGCTGATCCGGGTTACGAAAGTTGTTCACGTACAGCCAATCCTCGGGGACCGGCTTGTCGGTGGCATCGTGCTCCAGGAATTTGCGAATGGTGGTGGTCTTTCCCGTTCCTTCGGGACCGAGGGCGTACATGTGGTAGCCGTCGCTCTTGATCTGGATGCCGAAGGAGATCGCCCGCAGGGCGCGGTCCTGTCCGATCACCGTATCCAGGGGGGAAAGTTCTGCGGTGCTGCTGAAGGTGAGCTCAGCTGGGTCGCAGCGGCGGCGAAGCTGTTCGGCGGAAAGGCGGAGCTGATCAAAAGCCATACCGCACCTCCGTTCGTTGGCGAAAGCGGATGTTCGGGAAGGCCTCTTGAGTCAGTCTAGCCCACCGTTGCCCCCAAGGGCGGGGGGCTCGTTCCTACCGCGACCAGCAATCGCGGGGAGTCAGACACCCATGGTTAGAGCCGCTCCCCAGGTGGCAACGCCGTCGTCTGCAGACGACGCAACACCTCTGCCACGCCCCAGGCCTGGGCGATGCATCCGAGCCCGCTGATGGTGCCCCCTCCCGCCTCGCACAAGTGCTGGGAAAGACCCTCCTGCATGCGTTTGCCCTGACGGTCGTGCGACCCAAGAGGTAGTGGCCGATCAGCCGCTCTCGCCTCCCCCGGCCAGGGCCCGCACCGTCTCAATGGTATCGGCCTCCTCCGGCCGCTTATCCGGTCGGTAGCGGCGGACCCGCGCGAACCGCAGCGCCAGGCCGGCGGGATACTGGGGGCTGGCCTGGAGATCGTTGAAGGCCACCTCCACCACCAGTTCCGGGCGCACATACACCGTCTCGGCCCGCTGGGTTACCGCCAAGGGGCGCAGCTGCCGGGTCTGCCACTCGAGCATTTCATCGCTCATCCCCTTGAAGGTCTTGCCCAGCATCACGTAGCCTCCGGTCAGCGGGTCGCGGGCGCCCAGGTGCAGGTTGCTGAGCCACCCTTGGCGCCGGCCGTGGCCCCACTCCGCAGCGAGGATGACCAGATCGAGGGTGTGGAAGGGCTTGAGCTTCAACCAGCTCGCGCCGCGGGCGCCCGCCTCATAGGGTGCCGCCAAAGCCTTGGCCATCAACCCCTCATGACCCTGCTCCAGGGCCTTGCGCATGAGCTCGGTTGCTCGGGCCGGGTCGGCGGTGACCCGCCGCGGTACGCGCCAATCCCCCGGCACTGCCGTTTCCAGAGCGCCCAGGCGTTCTGCCATGGGCTGATCCACCAGTGAGGTGCCGTCCACATAGAGGCAGTCGAAGAAGAAGACACTCAGCGGGAGCGTCCGGCGCATCCGCTCGACGTCTCGGCGGCGCCCAAACCGCCGCATGGTCACCTGGAAGGGGTGCGGGGCGCCGTCGGAGCGTAGTGCAATGGTCTCGCCGTCCAGGATCAGTTCGCGGGCGGGTAGACGGCGCACCCGCTCGACGAGCTCCGGCACCGCCTCGGTGACGTCGTTCTGGCGTCGGCTGAAGACCCGCACCTCATTTCCGGCCTTGTGCACCTGCACCCGTGCGCCGTCGAGCTTGTACTCGAACGAGGCCAGACCAAGGCGGGTCAGCGCCTCTTCGATCCCGTCCGCCGTCTGGGCCAGCATCGGCTTGACCGGCTGGAGGGGCTGGAGCAAGAACTGCGACAGCTCAGCCGCGCCTTGCCCAAGCAGTGTCTCGGCGACCGTGCCCAGCCCGCCGGCGACCATGAGCGCACGCCGCACCGCCTCCGCGGGGACGCCACCGGCCCGGGCGAGTGCCTCGGTGGTGAGCCCTTCGAGGGCCCCCTGGCGCAGCTCGCCCAGCGCAAGTCGGGCGAGAAAGTCCTGCTCTTCGGGGGTGCAGCGGGCGAACAGCTCGGCCAGGAGGCGGCGTTTCGCCTCCGTGGAGCCGGCCCCCCTGATCCCGGCAAAGCGGGAGAAGGCCCGATCCGCTTCAAGCAGGGTGAGCGAGGGGCGTGGCGAGGGCGCAACCTCCTGGACCCCAGTGAGCATCGCGCCCCCGATGCCGACCCGCCCTTGGGGCAAACGCCCCGACAGGTAGTCGATGCCCACCCGCACCTCATCGGTGCCCATCCGCTGGAGGGCCGCTGCCAGCAGCTCGATCTTCTCCGTCCGCCTGGAGGTGGCGGCGAGGCGGTGGGAGAGCAGGGCAAGCTCGCTCAGTTGCACGGGCGGCTATCGTCGACAGCTCCACTCGGGGCGCCGGCAGGCGGGCGTGGTCCCCGGCAGGTAGCGGCGATACCGGGCCACGAGCCAATAGCCGAGTGCCCCGGCCCAGCTCCCCGGAGGCCACAGCAGGAACCTGCCCAGCGGCGACCAGGGGGCGCCCAGGGCGATGAGCGCCCGGGCCGATGCGCGATGACCCCGCTCACGCAGGGGAGGCGCAATCCACCAGACGTAGCGCCGGACATCCTCTTCGCTCAGGCCGAACGCCTCCAGATCCAGCTGTTGCCAGGGAACGACCCTCACTGGCCGTTTCAGCCGGGGGAGCAGCCACAGAACGGTGCGGGTACAGAAACCGCAGTCTCCGTCGAAGATGAGCCAGGGAAGTTCTCCACCATCCATGGGCGTGCTCCATCGCCTCCTTAGCCAAAGCGTAGCCGCGGATGCCCTGGGGACCGGCATTGCCGGCGCCCTGACGGGGACCGGCCTGCCTCGTTCCTCACCCCGTGTGGGCTCGGCGCGAGAGGGCGTAGCCCGTGGTTCGGGCCAGTGCCTCGATGGCCCGGCGCTCATCGCGGCCGAAGTCATTCTGCAGGCCCGAGACCACGGTCAGGAGATGGCGCTCGCCCTGGACGGAGAAGGGGACGCACAGGAGGGTCCTGATCCCGGGGGGGACGAGAAGGTCGCTCCGATAGAGCAGGGTGTAGCCCAGTGAATGGGGGCGGGCCAACGGGGTGATCTCCCGCTCAATGACATCCAGCTGCTGTCTGAGACCGGCCATGCAGGTGGCGGCGAGCCGTTCGGGGTGCCTGTCCACCCCTCGGGAGACCCAGCAGCAGGGGATTGAGAGGCCCTGGACCAAGGCCATGCAGAGACTATGCAGCAGGACGGACGGATCAGAGCGCAGTTCGATCGCAGGGGCGTGGAGTTGCCACGTGGGTCGTTGCATGGTAGAGGTCAGGAAGGGAGCCGCAGCAGCACGTGATACACTAGCGCGTCCATGGTTACGTCTCACGCCTGCTTGCAGAACCTGCGGTCTGCGCTGGCGATGACTCCGGCAGAAATGGGCGCGCACAGCGAATCCCGCTATGTTGGAAACAGCAGGCGAATCTACGCTCGCCACAGTACTTGCAAAGGTGAAAGTTGTCAATCATTTATGATAGGCCTCAAGGGGGGTGTCCCTCTTTTACGGAAGGAACTGCCGCGGGCGAATGAAAAGCAGAAGGAACAAGAACGATGTGCACTCAAACGGCCTGGAACACCACGCCACCGGCTCCCTTGGGAAGCGCATCGCTGCGGTCGCCGACTCTGTCGGGGGGAGGCGACGGCTCGCCTACCTTGCGGGCATTTCGGAATCCCAGCTCTACCGCTACCTCTCGGGGCAGAGTCAGCCGACGGTGGTGCCGCTGATCCTCATCGCCCAGGTCGGAGGGGTGTCGCTCCAATGGCTTGCGACCGGGGAGGGGAACATGCACCTCAGTGAGGTGGATGACCCGCCGCGGGGCGTGGATCCCAAGCTCCTGGAGGAGTGCATCGCGACGGCCGAGGATGTACTGCATGAGCTGGAGCGCCCCTTGGAATCGGTGAAGAAGGCGCAACTCATCACCGCGTTGTATGAACTGCAGCTGGAATCCGGCAACTCCCTGGAGCGGGCGACAGTGCTTCGGCTGCTGAAGTCGATGGTCTGAGTCAGGGAACTTCGGGTCACGGGTGCTTGGCCCGGCGGTTGTGAGGCCACCCCGTCGTTGCCATTGGGCGAGGCGCAAGGCACCATTTGCCCTACATTCAACGAAGGAGGTGCCATGCCTCGAACGGAGTGGCTGAGCCAATTCCCTGCCCTGCTGTCGATTGGCGATCCCGCCTGGCTGGAGGCCCTCGCGTCCGTGCGCCTGGTCACCATTCCCGAAGGGGTGACCCTGTTCAATGAGGGGGAGTCCTGCAGCAGCTACCTTCTGGTGCTCGACGGATCGGTCCGGGTGCAGAAAATCTCCGAAAGCGGCAGGGAGATCGTGCTCTACCGCGTCGAAGCGGGGCAGTCGTGCGTGCTGACCACCGCCTGCCTGCTGGCCGACGAGCGCTATCACGCTGAGGCGGTGACCGAATCCGCCGTCACTGCCGCAGCCCTCCCGTGCGGGGCCTTCCGCCGCGCTCTCGATCTCTCCCCGGGATTTCGCCAATTCGTGTTCGCCTCGTACGGCAGCCGGGTGGCCGATCTGCTCACGCTCATCGACGCAGTCGCCTTCGGCCGCATGGATGAGCGCCTCGCCGACCGCCTGCTTGAACTCGGCGGGGCAGCGGGGGAGACCCGGGCCACCCATCAGGCGCTCGCCCGGGAGTTGGGCACCGCACGGGAGGTGGTGAGCCGTCTGCTCAAGGAGTTCGAGCGGCGCGGTTGGGTCCGGCTCCACCGCGGGCGCATCGAGTTGTGTGACTGCGCTGCGTTGCGGCGCATCGGCCCGCGAGTGTGATTAACTCACTTACGCCCGGGTGGCCAGAGACTATGCTGCGGCCTCCGTTAATCGCATTCCTGGAGGCTCTGCAATGAAACAGAACGTCGGTGGTATCGATCGCACGCTTCGCGTCATCGCCGGTGTGGCCCTGGTGGCCCTGGCCGCGACCGGCACCTTGGGTGCCTGGGCGTGGGTGGGCGTCATCCCCCTCGCGACCGGCCTGATGGGCTGGTGCCCCCTCTACCCCCTGGTCGGGCTCAACACCCACAAGGGTTAAGGCCGCCTGGAGTACCGAACAGATGAACCCGATGCGCCAAGTCTGTGGGGCGGTGGCGTTGCGCTTATCCCTAAGCCGACTCCCTGCCCCCACGTACGGGTGGCTGCGATTGGCGAGTTTTCGGGTTATCGGTTCGGTGCTCTAGTCGTTTCGTAGCTCCTCCGCCACTGCGCACCACGCAGCCGCGATGTTGGCAGCATCGTAGCCGCCCCCGCCCAGGGCCACCAGGCGTCCCTCGCAGAGATCATCGGCCAACGCGCAGAGTCGGCGCGCCACCGTGCGGTGGGTCAAGGGTGGTGGAGCATTCCGCGAAAACAAGGCGCCTTGACACCTTCTCCGGGGCGACCTAGTCCTTTGACAAGCCCCCTTTCGTCGACCGGGAGGTGTGGTATGGCTGCAGCAATGCCGTCGGATACGGAAGTGGACGACCGCGCGATGCGGATCTTCAAGCAGGCCATCGACGAGCTTGGCGGCCCCGTGGCCATGTTGAACCATGGCGAGCAGCGGATCCTGCCGACCCTTCTCGAATCGGCCTACATCGTGGTGCTGCGGGAGGAGGCGGCCAAAAATCCGGAGGAGATCGCGCAGCAGCTCGGCATTGCGCCGGGGGCGGTCTACAGCGTCTTCGATGCCCCCATGGAGGAGTTCACTGCGCGGATCCGCTATCGCGCGGATCCCCATGAAGAGTACGACCGGCACATCGATCCCGAGCGCAGCGGCGAACCCATGACCAACCGGCTCGAGCCGGAATACCTGGTGGGGGCGCTCGCCAAGTTTGCCTACGACATGGTGAGGCGAAAGGAGCGCGGAAAGCGCCACTGACCGCAGGGGCGCGCGCCCTGCGGTGCCCACTCCTGTTTGCCTGCCAGGCCCCGGCCCGCTCCCGCTAGGGGGGCGGTCCCGGTGGGGCCCACCATCGGGAGGAGACGGGATGGGCAATCAGAGCGGGCCGGCAGTGGGCATTCCACTCCGCAGGCGGCCGTTCCTCGCCCGGGCGACCTGGCACGTGGTTTTCATTGCGCTGGTTTGCAACGCGGCGGACGCCGTGTTGACGGTGGTGTGGGTGCAGAACGGCATTGCCGAGGAGGCCAACGTGCTGCTGCGAGGGCTGGTAAACGATCACCCGCTGCTGTTCGTCGCCCTCAAGCTGGTGCTGGTGCCCTGCGGGTTGTTCCTGTTGTGGCGGCTGCGTCGCCACTCGTTGGCGCTGGTGGGGTTGTACGCCATCTTCGCCGTGTATGGGGCGGTCTTTCTGAGGCATTTGGTGCTCACGGTCCACCTCGCCTGAACCGCTGCAGCGGTCGCTGCGCTCCCTCGGGCACCGTGGAAGGACGTGTAGCGGTGGCCACCGTCCCCGGCGGAACACCCGGGGCCGTCAGTGCGGGTCACACCTTCACGTAGACCCACCCCTCCTGGAGGCGGCGCACCACATGCTGAACGGCCGAGGGGGCCACATCGGCCTCCTCGAAGATCACCGTCTGTATCCCCTGTTCGTGCAGCCGCTGCAGGGTGTTGCTGCAGGCCACGAAGCGCAGATTGGGATAGTGCGCGGCCATCTGTCGGAGCCGGGCGACGAACGGCGACGTATCCGAACGCAACAGCTCGAGACCGCCGGCATTGGCGACCACTTCGACCAAGTGGGTGCCGGTCTGTCCCATCAGCTCCTCGGCCCGGTCGAGGGTCTCCATGAATTTGTGGCGGTCGGCCTCGTCGATGTGCAACACCACCCGGTAGCTGCCGGCCGCGGGGCCTGCAGCCGGTCTGGCGGTCTCACTGGCCTGTTCGGCCACCATGGGCTGGAGGGGCTGCTCCATGGTCACCCGCCCCAACAGGAAGCCGAGGCCGAGCAGGAACATTGCCGCTGCGCCCAGCCGCAAGGGGCCGGCATGGCGGCCCGGACCTCGTTGCGGCGGGGGGGGCACTTCGTCGAAGGCGACGCTGACGTATTCCTTCAGGCGCCTCAACTCGCAGGCGGAATCCCACAGTTCGGCATCGCTCTCTATCTCATCCAGGAAGCGGGCCTTCTCCCTGCCGGTCATCTGCCCGTCCACAAAGGCGTGGACGCGATGTTCGCCCTGCCTGGGTTTTTTCATCGGATGCTCCGGAGATACTGTTTTTCGCCCCGCCCGGCCATGTCGGCAAGCCGGCTCTGCAGCGCCTGGCGGGCGCGGCTCAAGCGGCTCATCACCGTCCCGATGGGGATCTCGAGGATGGACGCCACCTCGGCATAGGCGAAGCCTTCCAAATCCACAAGGGTCACCACCTTGCGCTGACCCATGGGCAGTGATGCCACGGCGGCGCGGACCCGGTCGACGACCTGTTGCTGATAACTGTCCGTTTCCGGACAGCTCGAACACACGTACTCCTCCTCATCGAACTCGGCCTCGGGACGGCGGCGGCGCAGGTGTTCGCGCCAGCAGTTGTTCAGGATGGTGTACAGCCAGCACTCCAGGCGGTCGTGGTCCCGGAGTTGATGGCTGTGCTGCAGTGCCCGGGTCAGGCACTCCTGCGCCAGATCGTCCGCCAGTGCCGGCTCGCAGCACCAGGCGTAGGCCATTCTGTACAGCCTTGGCCGCTGCGCCGCGAGACGGCGCCGCAGGCACAAAGTGTCCACTATTTTCATGTGATTATTATTCCCCCCCTTTGGCGAAAGTTAAAGATGCATCAGGGAGGCCAATTATTCCAGTGATCCTGAAGTGACAATCCGCTCCCCCTGAAGGTCGCGGGCCGGCACATGCACCCGCCGGGGCCCCCATCGGCGGGTCTTCCGCCGGTTTTGCGAATACCGGCTGGGCTTCAGGCCACCTGTTTCAAATACAATGGCCCTTTTCACCACCGCGAGGGCCGCCGTGAATCGTCCTGTCCGCTATCTCCTCCGCTTGATGAAGGCTCACCCGTTGGTGCCGGTGCTGCTGCTCCTTTTCTCTGCGCTGGGCTACGGCTATGAAGCCCTCATCGCCCGTCCCGCCATGGTGTACATGGGCATTCCCCAGGCGAGTGCCGGGGCGCCCTGGACCTGGACCCGGGTCTTGCGAAATGAAGGATTTCTGGTGGGATATTCGGATCTGAGGGGGAACCCGCTCTGGGTCACCTACCGGGTGCGGCCCATCCCCAAGGACGCGCCGCGCTTCAAGCGGCCGGCACGGTTCATGACAGACTGGCGCAACCTGACCGCCATCGGCCATGACGACTACACGGGCAGTGGTTACGACCGCGGACACCTCGCGCCGAACCATGCGATCTCCCGTCTCTATGGCACCGCCGCGCAGCATGAGACGTTTCTCATGACCAACATCACCCCCCAGAGGCCGGCCCTGAACCAGAAGACCTGGCAACGGCTCGAACAGCTGGAGGTCGACGCCTTCGCCCCCGCCTTCGGCGAGGTATGGGTGATGACCGGGCCGGTGTTCGACCCGTCGGTGGAGCGGCTGAAGAGCGCGTTTCGGGTCGAGGTGCCCGACGCCTTCTTCAAGATTTTCGTCGCCCCGGGGCGGAGGCCCGATGCGCCCCCCTCCATGCTCGCCTTCGTGGTGCCCCAGGGCGTCACCGGCCGTGAACCCCTGGGACGGTTCGTCACCTCGGTAGACGAGGTAGAGAGGCTGACCGGATTTGACTTCTTTCACGAACTGCCGGACCACATTGAGCGGGTGGTCGAGGCCAAGGCCGATGCGACCGGCTGGCCCCTGGGGCGGGAACTCGGCGGACGCAGAAGATAACCCGGGTCATCTCCCTGGGGTAAACGCAGACTTACCCAGGACCTACGTCGCTCACAGCACGGCCGTGACGTGAGCATGCGTTCGCCTGGCGGGATCCGGGGGCAAACGCGCGGGGCGGTGCTATAGGTAAATGGATGGGGACCTACGCCGCCGAGTACCTCCTGTTTCTGCTCAAGACCGTGACCGTGGTCGCGGCGATGGTCGCCGTGGTGGGCGGGGTCGCGACTATCGCCAGCCGTGCCCGGGGCGGCGGGCGGGAGCGGCTGGAGGTGAAGAGCCTCAACGACACGTACGAGCGGCTCGGCAAGGCGCTCGAGTCGGTGGTTGCGCCCGAACGCCAGCGCCGGCGCTGGTGGCGGCGGGCGAAGAAGGAACCCAGGCCCGACCGGCGGCGCGTCTACGTGCTGGACTTCCAGGGCGACGTGCGGGCCTCTTCGGTGGGCAGTCTGCGCCAGGCGATCACCGCGGTGCTGCTGAAGGCGCGGGATGGCGACGAGGTGGTGATGCGCCTGGAGAGCCTCGGCGGCCTGGTTGCCGCCTACGGCCTGGCCGCCGCCCAAGTGGCCCGCATCAAGAGTCGGGGCCTGCCGCTCACCATCTGTGTGGATCGGGTGGCCGCCAGCGGGGGCTACATGATGGCCTGCATCGCCGATCGCATCATCGCGGCCCCCTTCGCCGTGGTCGGCTCCATCGGCGTGGTGGCCCAGCTGCCCAACTTCCACCGCCTGCTCAAGCGCCACCATGTCGACTACGAGCTGTTCAAGGCGGGGGAGCACAAACGCACCGTCACCCTCTTCGGCGAGACGACCGACGAGGACAGGCAACGCATGCAGGAGCAGGTGGAAGAGGCCCACGTGCTGTTCAAGGCGTTCGTCGGCCAGTATCGCCCGGACCTGGACCTGGCGCGCGTCTCCACGGGGGAGCACTGGTACGGCAGCCGCGCTCTCGAGCTGGGGCTGGTCGATGAACTGCGCACCAGTGATGATCTGCTTACACAGCTGAGTCGTGAAGCGAACCTCTTCGAGGTGCGTTACACCCTCCCCCAGCGCCGCCGCTGGTGGCCACAGTGACGACCGATTACTTCGGATAGCGCACTCCCGTCCCCCCCAGTCCGCAATAGCCGCCGGGGTTCTTGGCCAGGTACTGCTGATGGTAGCCCTCGGCATAGTAGAACTGGGGGGCCGCGCGGATCTCGGTGGTGATGGGGCCGCGACCGGCTGTCTGCAGCGCCTTCTGATAGCGATCCAGGCTCTGGGCGGCCGCTTCCTGCTGGGTCGCGGAGCAGGTGTAGATGGTGGAGCGGTACTGGGTGCCCACATCGTTGCCCTGGCGCATCCCCTGGGTGGGATCGTGCCCCTCCCAGAAACGCTGCAGCAGGGTTTCGTAGCTGACCTGGGTGGGGTCGAATACCACCCGCACCACCTCGGCGTGCCCGGTCTTGCCGCTGCAGACCTCCTCGTAGGTGGGGTTGGGGGTGTACCCGCCCGCATAACCGACCATGGTGGAGTAAACTCCGGGGATCTGCCAGAACAGCCGCTCGGCGCCCCAGAAACACCCCATGCCGAAGACGGCCAGCTCCATGCCCTCCGGGAAGGGGGGCGCGATCCGGTGGCCGTTGACTTGGTGGGTCTCGGGCACCCGCAGCGGCTCGGCCCGCCCGGGCAGGGCCTCCTCGGGGCTGGGCATCGTGGTCTTCTTCTGGAAGCTGAACATCGGCCACCTCGAGGTCATGAGTGGTGTCGGTAATTATCGCCGCTCTTGTTGTCGAGGGGCGAGGTCAAAGAGACGAGAGTCGAGGGGTGTCGCTCCGCGAGGGCTGATCCGGCCCTGGCGTGGAGCCGGCCCTGTTTCCCCCGAGGTGGATTAATGCAGCCGATTCCATGGTATCTGGCCGCTGTCGGTGCAGCGGTGATCTGGGGGGTTCACTACCCCCTCATCGATAACGCCCTGCAGCGGGTTTCGCTGGTGTCGGTCCTGCTGCTCACCGCCCTACCCATCGTGCTCCTGGCCCCCTTCTATGGCGTTCAGCTCCTCGAGGACTGGCGCGCCTTGGGGGCGATGTCCTGGCGGGAGCGGTTGCCCATCCTGGCGCTGGCCGGCACCAGTTTTGCGGCCACCGTGCTGCTGTTCATCTCCATCGGCGGCAAGAACGCCACCCTGGCGAGCCTCATCGAGATCTCCTACCCGGTGTTCGTGGCGCTGTTTGCCTTCCTCCTGTTCCGCCAGATCCACATCAACGCCAGCGTGGTGGCCGGCGCCACCCTGGTCTTTGCAGGGGTGGTGATCATCATCCTTGGAAACCGATAACACCCGGAATAGCGCCCGAGGGCCTCTGCAGAGGCCCTCGGCTCAGCCCTCCCGATCAGGAGGGTGAAGTCTCATCCCACGCCTGCACCTCGACCTCACGCACGATCTTGTCATCCTTGAGGTCCATGAGGCTGGAGGTGAACACGTGGGTGCCATCGGGGTATTCGCACTCGTCGGTGAGGGCGAGTCGGTCATCGCCCACCACCTCGTCCAGTACCTTGTGCTTGAGCTCCCTGCTGTAGACATCACGCAGGTAGTCGCCGATGGCGCCCTTGCCGCGCAGCGACAGTGGTTTGCTCGGCGGATGGCGATGATCGATCACCGTGAACTCCGCGTCGTCATCGTACAGGCTCAGCATCCGGTCGATGTCGCTCCCTTCGATGGCACTGTGGAGGGTGCTGCGGACCATCTCGGTATCTTGTCTCATGATGGCGTCCTCCTAACATGACTGCTCCATGACCTGCACCCCAAGTCTAGACCCTGGCAGGGTGAACGCATACTAACGTCACGGCCGTGCTGTGAGCGACGTAAGTCCTTGAAAGCAGGTCCGCTGTGAATACGACCGACATGGACGTCGGGAGTGAAGATTATGCAGGAGCAATCATCTTCCATCCCTGTACGCTCGACGGCCGCGGCCGCTTCGGGCATCCTGCCCTCCCGCGGCATAAGTGCGTCCTTGCACCAATCCATGCGGCCGACGACCTGCTTTCAAGGACTTACATCGCTCTTGGGTGAGTATGCGTTCACCCTGTAGACCCTGGCAGTGTGAACGCATGCTTACCCAAGGACTTACATCGCCCGGGAAACGCTGATTAACTCCGCCTTCGTTGCTCCCGCCCCCGACCAAGGCATTCGGGGGCAGGCTTCGCGGGCATGACGAATGAATCAGTGTCGCCCTCACCGCACGGCTGTGACGTAAGTGGGCGTTTACCCTGCCGACCCTGGGACAGACGGCATCCGCCAGGTTGGTTGCACCATTTCAACCTCGCACTACAGCCAGATTGTCCCCTGCTAGAGCACCGAACCGGTAAACCGAAAGATCGCCAATCGTAGCCAAGTTGCGCCGCAGGTGGCGGGGGCAGCGCACCGAGGTAGGGTGGATAAGCACAGCGCATCCACCAATTCGACGCCGCATGGTGGATGCGCTGCGCTTATCCACCCTACATGTTGGGCGCGTCGGATTTATCTGTTCGGTGCTCTAGGCGTGTCTGGTAAGGGCGAATGCAGGTATGTGAATGCTCACCCTGCCTCCCCCTTCAATCTCGGTATCCCCGTTCTAGACTTTGGGTTGAAAGGATCGACAGCCACAGGGAGGTCTGGCCATGCACACCGAACAGCAGACGGGCATGAAGGACAAGGACTACGACATCATCAGCACCCTGTACCATGCCCTCAAGGGGATCGATATCACTGAGCAGTACATCAAGGATGCCGAGAAGGAAGGCGACAAGGCGGTGGTGGACTTCTTTCAGGAGGTCCAGAGCTCCAATCGCCGCCTGGCCGACAAGGCCAAGGAGCTTCTGTCCAAGCGCGTCCACTGAGCGGAGGCGGGGCGTACGCCCCGCCCTTTTTTTTTCGGGTAACTATTCAGACCCACCAGCCCGGGTGCCTCACGTAGGAACCCAGCCCTCTGGGCGATTGCTGCGCGAGCTATACCGATGCAATCGCCCAGAGGGCTGGGCTCCTACGGGGGAGAGGCGACAGGTCGGTGGAACGGCTGAATAGTTACTTTTTAGGAAGCATCTCGATGCGGGCTGCAGACGAGCACTCCATCCGGCTCAACACCGGGGCCAGCATGCCCGCGGTGGGCTTGGGGACTTACCGCTCCGGCCGAGGGCACGAAGCCCGGCAGGCCGTCGGTTGGGCGCTGGAGAGCGGGTATCGGCTGTTCGACACCTCCCTGGCTTACTGGAACGAGTCGGACGTGGGCTGGGCGGTGGAGGAGAGTGGCCTTGAACGCGCGGAGGTTTTCATCACCACTAAACTGGAGAATGACGACCACGGGTATAACTCCACCCTGCGGGCCTGTCACAAGAGTCTGGCGAACCTGGGCAGCGACTACATCGATCTCTACCTCATTCACTGGCCGGTACCCAATCTTCGGGACCAGACCTGGCGGGCCATGGAGCGGCTGCAGGCCGAGGGGAAGTGCCTCGCCATCGGCGTCAGCAATTACACGATCCGTCACCTGCAAGAGCTGCTCGGTTACGCCGACATCATCCCGGCAGTCAATCAGGTGGAATTTCACCCGTTTCTCTTCCAGCAGGAGCTGCTGAGCTTCTGCCGCGAACGCGGCATCGTCCTCGAGGCTTACAGCCCGTTGGTGAAGGCCACGCGCATGGATCATCCGCTCCTGAAAGAGATAGCCGCCAACCACGGCAAGACCCCGGCTCAGGTGCTGGTGCGCTGGCACGTCGAGCTCGGGGTCCCCTGCATTCCGAAGTCCGTGCACCGAGATTACATCCGGGAGAACCTGGACGTGTGGGACTTCGCCCTGGAGGAGGGGGAGATGGCGCGTCTGAACGCCCTCAACGAGGGACGCCGGGGCCGGCTCGACTGGGACCCCTCCGACATCCCCTAGAGCACCGAACAGAGAAATCCGACGCGCCCAACATGTGGATAAGCGCAGCGCATCCACCGTGCGGCGTCGAATTGGTGGATGCGCTGCGCTTATCCACCCTACCTCGGTTCGCTGCCCCCGCCACCTGCGGCGCAATTTGGCTGCGATTGGCGACCTTTCGGTTTACCTGTTCGGTGCTCTAGCCAGACATCTGCCGATCCACGGACGGGCGTCGTAAGTCACTGCTGCCGCACGGTTTCTCGACCTTTCCACATCGCCTGTGGATAACTCTGTGGAGCGGCTGTCAGAAGATCCCCCAAGTGCCTGTGGCCGTTGGCGTTTGCTCGGATCGCTCAATGATTGGTCAGCGGTACATTTTCGAAAAATATCAATGAGCTACAAAAACGCGACCTAACTCCACCCGGCTCCCTCACAGAGTAAGTCGGGAGAGGAGGGCACTGTGGACACTCTTGACTTACGCCCCCGGTTTTGATCCTGAAAGGGGGCCTGGCGTGGCGGACGAACCCCGTCCTCGGGGTGGAATTCGGCCCGCCAGGCGCGTAAGGCCTTGGCGTGCCGATGTTTTTCCGTGCTGTCCACATCGCCTGTGGATAACTCTGTGGAACGGCTGTCAGAAGATCCCCCAAGTGCCTGTCGCCGTTGGCGTTTGCTCAGATCGCTCAAGGATCAGTCATCGGCTAATTGTATTTTGTAATCAATGACATAAAGAAAAGTTCCCCTAACTTCACCGGGCTCCTTCACAGAGCCAGTCGGGAGAGGAGGGCGCTGTGGACACTCTTGACTTCCGTCCCCGGTTTTGATCCAGGAAGGGGGCCTGGCTTGGCGAACGAACCCCGTCCTCGGGGTGGAATCCGGTCCGCCAGGCGCTAAGGCCTTGGCGTGCCGATGTTTTTCCGTGCTGTCCACATCGCCTGTGGATAACTCTGTGGAACGGCTGTCAGAAGATCCCCCAAGTGCCTGTCGCCGTTGGCGTTTGCTCAGATCGCTCAAGGATCGGCCATCGGCTAATTGTATTGTTTAATCAATGGCATAAGTAAATGTTCCCCTAACTTCACCGCACTCCCTCACAGAGTAAGTCGGGAGAGGAGGGCGCTGTGGACACTCTTGACTTCCGTCCCCGGTTTTGATCCTGGAAGGGGGCCTGGCTTGGCGAACGAACCCCGTCCTCGGGGTGGAATCCGGCCCGCCAGGCGCGTAAGGCCTTGGCGCGCCGATGTTTTTCCGTGCTGTCCACATCGCCTGTGGATAACTCTGTGGAACGGCTGTCAGAAGATCCCCCAAGTGCCTGTCGCCGTTGGCGTTTGCTCAGATCGCTCAAGGATCAGTCATCGGCTAATTGTATTGTTTAATCAATGGCATAAGTAAATGTTCCCCTAACTTCACCGCACTCCCTCACAGAGTAAGTCGGGAGAGGAGGGTACTGTGGACACTCTTGACTTCCGTCCCCAGTTTTGATCCTGGAAGGGGGGCTGGCGTGGCGAACGAACCCCGTCCTCGGGGTGGAATCCGACCCGCCAGGCGCGTAAGGCCTTGGCGTGGCGATGTTTTTCCGTGCTGTCCACATCGCCTGTGGATAACTCTGTGGAACGGCTGTCAGAAGATCCCCCAAGTGTCCGTCGCCATTGGCATTTGATCGGATCGCTCAGGAATTGAACATTGTTCTATTTACAAGCTAAATCAACATGTTGCCACACGCTCGCCTAACCTCACGGAGTTCCCCCGTGGGGTAGGCTGGGGGGGTAACGGCATTGTGGACAGCGTTGAGTTATCCCAGCTTTGAATCTGAAGGCGGTCGCCTTGGTCGCAATTCAATCCGTGTCCCCTTGCCAGCGCAGGGTGCCGTCGGGCGCCTCGGCGACCCGCGTGCCAAAGGGGCGCCCCTCGCGGTTCAGCACCTGCGCCAGCCAGCTGATCGCCTCGGCGGGCGGGCGGTTCAGGCGCAAATGGCGGATCTGCAGCGGGACCAGGCTGAGCTCCTGCAGCGTGCCGCTGGCGGGGTCGAGCCGAGGGAGATACATGAGGGTCAAATCAGCACGGAACTGTTCATAACCGCGGATCCCCTCGTAATCATTGAGGAAGTCACCGCAGCCATAGAGCAGCAGCTTGCCCCGGTACACCTCGAAGCCTTTGACGTGGTGGGAGGAGTGGCCGTGGACCAGGTCGATCCCGGCCTCATCGATGAGCCCGTGGGCAAACGCGCGATGGGCGGCCGGGATGGGATAGCCCCAGTTGCCGCCCCAGTGGATGGAGGCCACGGCGAGATCCCCCGGCCGCTTCAGGGCACGGCACTGTCGGCCGATGCGCCCCAGCGCCTCGGCGGAGAGCTCGGGCAGCAAGTTGACCCCCGCCCCGCCATCGGGCCCCCAGTCCGGGGGCACCCCGCTGCTCTGGGTGGCGAAGGCGAAAACGAGCACCCGGGTGTCCCCCAAATGGAGAATGGCGGCCGACTCCGCCTCGGTCGAGTCGTGGCCCGCGCCGGCCGTGACGAAGCCCCCTTCGTGCAACACCCGCAGGGTCTCCTCCAGCCCCCCCCGCCCCCAATCGAGCACGTGGTTGTTGGCCAGCACGCAGCAATCCACCCCGGCGGCGCTCAGGCAGGGGAGGTTGGCCGGATGCATGCGGTAGTTGATCCCCTTCTCCCAGGGGTGATCGCTGGCAGTGACGGCGGTCTCCAGATTGATGATTCGTGCGTGGGGCGAGTAGCGCTTGAGGGTATCGAGGGCGTCGCCCCAGACGTAGGCGAACTCCACCGCCCGAGGCAGCGGACCGTGAGCCTCCTCGGCCAGGAGCACGTAGTCCCTGGCATCCTTGATATAGGGCTCGTAAAGCACGGGCTCGCTGGGGTGGGGGAGGAGCTGGTCGATGCCGCGGCCGATCATCACGTCGCCGCAGAGAAACAGTCGCACCCCCGGCTCATCGGGCAGTCTTGGCCTCATGGCGCCTCCTCGGACCCCAAGTCTAGCCCGCATTTCTCCCCAACCTTCTGCTGCCGACGTCGATCTGCTTGCCGGAAATCATATCCAGCCGCGGGTTTTCTCACCCATTGCAGCTGCGGGCAGCCAAGGAGGGGGAAAGGGGACCTTGCGGGGGGGCGGCCAGCGGCAATACTTCAGGAAAGCAGGAAGCGCTGATGTTCACTCAATGCTTCGCGCTTCGGGAGGTGTCCATGCCGGTCGTCGTCATGCTTGTCGCGCTGGTCGCAGTCTTGGCCGCGGGAGAGGTGGCCCGCTATCGCCGTCACCACCGACTCACCACCAAAGACAATCAGTAAGGAAAGCGCGGCGGGGCCGCGACCCGTTGGTCCCGCCGCTCCCCTCAGGGCCTATCAGTCCGGGGCCTTGGGCGGGGCGAAGCTGAATGCTTGCTCCTCGAACACCCGAATGCACGCATCCACCGCATCCGCGTCGAACCGTGTGCCCCGCCCGGCCCTGATCTCCTCCAGCGCCATATCCAGACCGAGCGCCGGCCGGTAGGGGCGGTGGCTCTGAATGGCCTCGACCACGTCGGCCACGGCCATGATGCGGGCCTCCAGTGCGATTTCCGCCCCCTTCAGCCCCTGCGGATAGCCCGACCCGTCCAGCCGTTCATGGTGTTGCAGCACCATCTCGGCCACGGGCCAGGGGAAGTCCACATCCTTGACGATCTTGAAACCCGTCTCCGGGTGGGTCCGGATGATGCGGAACTCCATCTCGGAGAGTCGGCCCGGGCGGGTGAGGATCTCCGTGGGGATGGAGATCTTGCCGATGTCATGGATCAGGCCGCCCAGGCGCACCGCCTCGACCACCTCCGCGCCAACCTGCATCTCCTCGGCGGTGGCCACCGCCAGTTGGGTGGAGCGGCGCTGGTGACCTGCCGTGAAGGGGTCGCGCTTTTCAATGACCGCGGCGATGGCCTCGATGGTGTGGATGAGAGCGCACTGCAGCCGCTCGGCGAAGCGCTCCCGTTCAGCCTCGCTCGCCTGCAGCGCCTCGTTGGCACAGCGCAGTTCCTCCGTTCGCGCCCGCACCCGCCCCTCCAGGTCCCGCTGCAGGCGCCGCATCTCCAGATGGGTCGATACCCGGGCCAGCACCTCTTCCGACTGGAAGGGCTTGGGGATGTAGTCCACGCCGCCGGCGTCGAAGGCGGTCACCTTGTCGGCCACATCCCCCAGAGCGCTGATGAAAATGACGGGGATTTCCCGGGTGTCCGCCTTTGCCTTGAGGCGGCGGCAGACCTCATAGCCGTCGAGGCCGGGCATGCGGATGTCGAGCAGCAACAGGTCCGGTGGATTCGCCTGGGCCGCCCGCAGGGCCAGTTCGCCGCTGGGGGCCTGGCGAGTCTTGAATCCCGCGGCGCTTAGAATGGCCGTGAGCACCCGCAGGTTATTGGGGTTGTCATCGACGATAAGGACACTGCCGCGGCGCCCTTCGGACGAGGTGCCCGGGTCGGTGGAATTCATCTGCATGATCGTTCCCCGTGGCGCAGTTGCGGGGGGCTGACGCTCGCTCCCCTGCAGCCCGCTCGCGGTGCATCGGGGGGGCATCCCCCATTCACGGCGGCGACCCGGTGGATGCGTTGCGCTCATCCGCCCCACGTGCTGGGCCATCGGGGGTTCGGTGCTCCAGCAGGTCCAGAATTTCCGGATAGCGGTAGACCCGGGCCAGTCTTTCCAGAGCGGCTGCCACGTCTGCCGCCGTCGGCCGGATACCCTCTACCAACTGCGCGAGCCGCTCGCTGTCGCATTCGATGGCGGCCTGTCGCAGTTCGGCGAGCGCGGTCCGGGGCAGCCGAACCAGTGCCTCGGCGGTGATTGCGGGGGCCGGGGGCGCCTCGGGCCCTTCACCCGCCGACCGCTCGTAGAGGTATCGCACCCCCAGGTGGCGGGCGATGGTCTCGAAGATCTCCTCTTCCCGGAAGGGCTTGCGCAGAAAGTCGTCGCAGCCGGACTCCAGGACGAGGCTCCGCTGCTCCCTGAACACGCTGGCAGTGAGGGCCACGATGATCGTCGCGCGCCCCCCCTCCATACCCTTGATGCGCCGCGTCGCCTCGATGCCGTCCATCACCGGCATGCGCCAATCCATCCAGATGAGGTGGGGCCGCCAGCTGCGGAACTGCTCCACTGCCTCCTGCCCGTTCTCCACCTCGCGTACCTCGAAGCCGACCGGTTCGAGCAGGCGGCGCAGCAGCAGGCGCGTCTCCACCACATCCTCGGCAATGAGGATGCGACAGGCCTCCTGCCCCGGCTCCAGGGCAATGACCCGCCCGGGCAGCTCCAGGGGGGAAAGCGCCTCCTCCGCAGTGGCCGGCTTCACCGGCAGGGTGAAGCCGAACACGGAGCCATGGCCGGGGTCACTGTGCAGGGTGAGATTGCCGCCCATGAGCTGGATGTACTGGCGGGTGATGGCCAGCCCCAGGCCGGTCCCCTGGGCATCGGCCCGTTGGGCCAGCTGCACGAAGGGCTCGAACACCCGCTCCTGCGCCTCCGGGGGGATCCCCATCCCGGTGTCCTCCACCTCGCAGCGCACGACGACCCGCTCCGCGTCGGCCGGCTCGCCCCTCAGGCGCAGAATGACGCCGCCCTGTTCGGTGTACTTCACCGCGTTGCCGAGCAGATTGATGAACACCTGGCGCAGCTTGGCCCGATCGGCCCGGACGTAGTGCGGCAGCGTCGGGTCCTGCTCGACGCTCAGGCACAGCCCCCGCGACTCGGCCCGGTTGCGCATCAGGTCGACGATCTCCCGCAGCAGTTCGTGGAGATCCACCGGCTCCGGCTCCACCACCATGCGCCCGGCCTCGATCTTCGACATGTCGAGGACATCGTTGATCAGCGCCAGCAGGTGCTCGCCGCTGCGGTCGATGATGGCCAGGTACTCGCGCTGTCTCTCCGTGATGGCCGGGTCATGGCTCATCAGCTTGGCGAAGCCGAGCACCGCCGAGAGCGGGGTGCGCAGCTCGTGACTCATGTTGGCAAGGAAGAGGGTTTTCGCCCGGTTCGCCGCCTCGGCCCGCTCCTTCGCCTCGGCCAGCTCGGTGGTGCGCGCCTCCACCAGCTCTTCCAGATGGTGTTGATAATGCTTCAACGCCTCCTCGGTGCGCTTCAGGGCGGTGACGTCCTGTACCGTGCCGATGGAGCGGACCGTGCGCCCGTGCGCATCCTTCACCTCCCGGGAGCGCTCATGGACGTGCTTCACCTCCCCGGCGGGGGTGACGATGCGGTGCACGAGCTCGTAAGGGACGCCCTGCTCCACCGCCGTGGTGTAGGTTCGGTTCACCCGCTCCCGATCCTCGGGGTGAATGGTGGAGAGAAAGGCCTCGTAGGTGGCCTCGAAGCGGTCGGGGTCCATGCCGAAGATGTGGTAGATCTCGTCCGACCAGTAGAGCCTGCCGGTGGCCAGTTCCAGCTCCCAATTGCCGATCTTGGCCATCCGCTGGGCCTCGGTCAGCCGCCGTTCGCTCACCTGCAGTTCGCTCTGGGTCTGCGCCAGCAGGGCCAGACTGTGCCGCAGACGGCGATTGAGGCGCCCCAGAGTCGTGAGCCGCCAGCCGATGGCCAGCCCCAGGGCGAGGACGACGGCGCCGATGCTCCAGAACTGCGCCGCGGTGAGGGCCCAGAAGGGGCGGGGGAGGCCATACCACTTGTTGTAGATGTCCCGATACTCGCGGCTTTGGGTGAACGCGGCGACCGACGCGTCCAGGCGGGCCAGCAGGGCCGCATCCTCCGAGCGTACGGCCAAGGCACGTTTGATCTCCACCAGAGGCGGCCCGACCGCCTTGATGTGGTCCTCCAGCCCCGCGGATCGGGCCAGCCGCAGTGTCACCGGGACCGGGTAGGCGAGGGCGTTCATCACGTCGATGGCGAAGCCCTCGGGCTCACCATCGGCCGAGGTGGTGTAGTGGGGCGGGAAGTGGCGAGGCACGGCGGCCACCAATGCCTCCCCCGCGGCTGCGGGCCGAAACATTGCCCCGGAGAGGCAGAGCATCAGACAGGCGGCGCGGAAGCGCAAGCTGCTCATGGTGTCAGAGGTGTGCCGAGGTGAGGGCCTGGAGCACCGAACAGATAAATGGAAATATTGCCGATCGCCGCCAGATTGCCCGTGAGTGGGAGAGCAGGGAACTGCGTAGGGTGGAAAAGCGCAGCGCATCCACCATTCACGGTTGGCGACCTGATGGATGCGCTGCGCTTATCCACCCTGCGTACTTGGTGCACGCTCTCGGGATTAGACTGCCAGACGGCGGGAGGAAGTTCCCCGGAACCCCAGGGTAAACGCACACTTACCCAAGGACTTACATCGCTCACAGCACGGCCGCGACGTGAGTATGTGTTTACCCTGCCCCGGACCCACGGCCGCATGGGCGCGTACGCGTCCCCCCGGCTTTAATCCACCGGCACCGTACGCTGGCTCGCCCAGGCCCGCAGGGCCCCGATCTGCTCGGCCATCACCACCGACAGGGGGCGCGTACGGGCAATCTCCTCCAGCAGGTGTTCGGTGGTGAGGGGCGTCTCCGCGGCGTGGGCGGCGTACCAGGCGGAGACCACCGCTTGCTCCAGCTCCGCCCCGGAGAAGCCGTCGCTCTGGCGGGCCGCCTTCTCCAGATCCAGCCCCTCGCGCTCCAGACCCCGCTTGCGCAGGTGGGCGGCCAGGATCGCCACCCGCGCCTCCGGCGCCGGGAGGTCCACGAAGAAGATTTCATCCAGGCGCCCCTTGCGCACCAGCTCCGGCGGCAGCGCCGCGATGCTGTTGGCGGTGGCCACGACGAAGACCCGAGCCTTCTTCTCCGCCATCCAGGTGAGCAAAGCCCCCAGCACTCGATGGGCCGTTCCGCTATCGCTGTCGGTGACGGCCACCCCCTTTTCGATCTCGTCGATCCACAGCACACAGGGGGCCATCACCTCCGCCGCCTTGAGGGATTCCCGCAGGTTCTTCTCCGTCTCGCCGATGTACTTGTTATAGAGCGCCCCGAAGTCGAGGCGCAGCAGCGGCACCTGCCAGGCGCCCGCCACCGCCTTGGCCGCCAAGCTCTTGCCGCCCCCCTGCACGCCCAGCAGCAGGATCCCCTTGGGGGTGTCGAGGCCGCCCGCGGCGGCCAGAAATGCCCTTTGCCGCCGCTCCAGCCACCCCTTGAGCCTGGAGAAACCGCCCACCTCGGCGAAGGTGGCGGTGTCGTACTCGAAGGAGAGTACGCCCCCCTCGCTCACCAGCTCGTACTTGGCCTTCATCACCTCGGGGAGATCACTGGCGGTGATGGCCCCGTCGTCGTGGATGGCATTGCGGATGAGCCGTTTGGCATCGCTCACCGTGAGGCCGCGCAGATTCTGTACCAGGAGCTCCATGGCGCGGCGGTCCGCCTTCACCGCGTTGCCCCCGCCCTGTTTGAGGCGCCACAGCCGCGCCTCCTCCAGCACCAGCTCATTCAGCCGCGCCCCATCGGGCAGGCTCAGCTCGAACCGGGCAGCCAGCCGCTTGAGCTCGGGCGGCAGCTCCAGCGCGTGGCTGAGCAGCACCAGACGGTTTTCCCGCAGGTAGAAGTCGTGGGCGATCTCCCGCAGCAGGCGGACGGTGCGCGGATCGCGCAGATAGGGGTGAAAGTCGAGCAGGGCCACCACCGCGCCCTTCAGGGTCTCCTTCACCCGGGCGAGGGCCGCCTCGGGGGCGGTGGTGTCATCGGCCTGCGCCGGGCTCCCTTGCAAGCTCCAGACAGGCCCGCTGTCGCCGCCCGGCTCGGC
This sequence comes from Gammaproteobacteria bacterium, assembly GCA_041690535.1. GTDB lineage: Bacteria > Pseudomonadota > Gammaproteobacteria > Thiohalomonadales > Thiohalomonadaceae > JAWLHA01. The sequence goes on from JAWLHA010000030.1 coordinate 37,275, forward strand.
CCGCAGCCCCTGGGCGGCACTCCAGGTATAGAGCGCCCGTCCCTGGCCGACGGTGACCTGCTTGAGGAGGTCCAGGGCGCGGGGCTCCTCATGGGTCTCCACCACCACGATAGGGAAGTGGGATTTGAGCACCACCTCCAGATTGCGTCGGTCGATCATCGTTCTCCATCCATGTCATGCCGGCCCGCCAGTATACCGCCCCCAAGCCGGCGATGAGCCCTGAAACGACCAGCCCCCGGGGTGAACGCATACTCACCCAAGAGCGACGTAAGTCCTTGAAAGCAGGTAACGCTGTAAATACATCCATGTACGCTCGACAGCCGCGTCCATGCGGCCGACGACCTGCTTTCAAGGACTTACGTCGCTCACAGCACGGCCGTGACGTTAGTATGCGTTCGCCCTGGACCCGCCCCATGCCGACCCAGGATGCAGCGGGCCGCCAATGCACCCGCCGGCCGCTCGCGCGATCGATGCGCTCCGCGAGGCTCACCCGCCACATCCTGCAAAAGGCAAAGAGTAACTACTCACCCCATGTACGGCGGCTCTGGAGTGCGGGGGCTTGCCCCCGCTTTCCCGAGGGGCGGCTTGCCGCCGTGCGCCGTGTTGTGGGCTGGCCGGGGACGCGGGAGCAAGCTCCCGTCCTGCAAAGCGGCGGCAAGCCGTCGCACTCCACAGCAAAGGTGCCGTAACCCGTAGCATCGAGACGCGGCTGACATGGGGTGAGTAGTTACGGCAATAAAAAGCCCGCCCCGGCAACGCCGGGACGGGCACACGAGTGAAAAACACCCGCTTACTGCTTGAGGAGAGCTACTGCAAGAGGAGGAACAGCGCCCCATTGCGGCGCTGTACGTTGAGCAGCAGGGTGTCACTGTTGCCGATGGCCTGCCGGAGAGTCTTCAGGTCCGTCACCTTGCGGCGGTTGGCCTGGGCAATCACATCGCCGCGGCGCAGCCCGGAGCCCCACGCCGGCGACCCGGGGGCGACGTCGATGACCACCACCCCGTTCACCTTGCCGTAGTTGGCCATGCCCTCGACGATATTGCCCAACGCCGCGCCCGCGAGGCGGCGGTGCACCTTCTCGCCGGCCAGGCGCGCCATTTCCGGCTCTTCGATCACCGCCCGAATGGTCTTGCGCTCATCACCGCGCAGGATCTTCATCTCCACCTTCTGGCCGATGCGCAGCAGGCCGACACTGTTGCGCACGTCGGAGGATCCCTGCACCGGCCGGCCATTCACCTCGACGATGATGTCGCCCGGCTGCAACCCGGCCCGCTCGGCCGGTGTGCCGGGCTCCACCTGAGTGACCACGGCCCCCCGCTGCTGTTTGAGGCCGAAGGCCACGGCCAGCTCCGGGGTGAGGTCCTGGGCCTGGGCCCCCAGTTGGCCCCGCCGCACCTGGCCGTGCTCCACCAGCTGGGTCATGATCTCCTGCGCCATGTTGATGGGGATGGCAAAGCCGATCCCCACGTTGCCGCCGCTCTTGGAGAGGATGGCGGTGTTGATCCCTACCAGTTCACCGCGCAGGTTCACCAATGGGCCGCCGGAGTTGCCGGGGTTGATGGAGGCGTCGGTCTGGATAAAGTCCTCATACCCCTCGATGCCGAGCCCGGAACGGCCCAGGGCGCTGACGATGCCCGAGGTGACGGTCTGGCCGAGGCCGAAGGGGTTGCCGATGGCCACCACGAAGTCCCCCACCCGGAGGCCGTCGGAGTCCGCCACCGGCACGGCGCTGAGCTCCTCTGCGGGGATCTTGAGCACGGCCACGTCGGCCTCGGGGTCGGCCCCTACCAGTTCGGCCTTGAGGGTGCGCCCGTCAGAGAGGTTGACCGAGATCTCCACGGCCCGATCGATCACGTGGGTGTTGGTGAGCACATAGCCGTTCTTCGCGTCGACGATCACTCCCGAGCCGAGGCTCTGCCCCTCCCGCGGCTGGGGCGCCGGGATGTCGAAGAAGTGGCGGAAAAAGGGGTCGGAGAAAAGCGGGTGTTGCTGCCCGGGCAGGCGGGTGCGGGTGAAGATGTTCACCACCGCCGGCACGGTGCGCTCCAGCATGGGGGCGAGGGTAGGCAACTCCTGCCCCTGGCTGTCCAGGGGAGGCAGGGCGGCCGTTGCGGGCACAGCGCCCACGGAAAGCGCCCCGGCGATGATCAGGGCCAGCGTCGTTTTCATCTGTTCGTATCCCTTGGTCGGTCTTCAATGGGTTGCGCCGCCTGGTAGAGGCGGCGAAAAGCAGCGTCATGGGGGGAATGCGGTTGCCCCCCCCTTTTTCTTATCCGTCCCGCGTCTTATATAAGACTGAAGCGTGAGACAAGGCAAAGTCAGGAAAGTTCAAGATCGGGTTGCTTTCCCGCAAATCCCGCCCGTAGCTCTCAGGTGCGGCTTACCCGGGAGTCTGCCAAGACCGCTCCCCACACGACCCATCTCGCCCGGATGCAACGCAGCGGAATCCGGGAGCCTCCAGACCACCGCCCCGGATTCCGCCACGGCTCCATCCGGGTGACGGGGGCAGGGCGCCGCGTCATAGCTCTTCGAACAACTGTTCCAAGGCCCGCACCCGCTGGCGCAGCCGTTGCACCTCCTCCAGCAGGTCCACTGCCAGCGCCGCCCCGGCGAGGTTCACCTCCAGATCCCGCTGCAGGCGCAGAATCGTCTGCACCCGGGCCAGGGCCCGACCGCTGAAACGCCACTCCGGGGGGCTGTTCCCGCCCGGCTCGATGAGCCCCTCCGACACCAGCTCCAGCACATACTCCGCGCTCACCTCGCAGGCCCGGCACAGCTCCCCCAGCGTGAGGCTCAGCCGCTCGTCCAGCACGGTGGTGCCGGCAATGACCACGGTGGTTCGGTTCGGCATGGCTCAGGCCTCCAGGTGACGGCGTGGATTGAACGGCATGGCGCGGGCCATCTCCTCGAACATCCGGCGCTTCTCGGCCGTGTCGGCGGGCGGGACCACGATCTGCAACAGCACGTACTGGTCTCCGGGGGGATGCCCCGGCAGCCCCCGCCCCTTGAGGCGCAGTCGCTGCGCGCTGCGCGCCCCGGCGGGGACGCTCAGGTCCACCCGTCCCCCCAGGGTCGGCACCTGCACCTTGGCGCCGAGGGCCGCTTCCCAGGGGGTCAGGGGCAGATTGAGGTAGATGTCCCGACCTTCGACCCGGTAGCGGGGGTGCGGTTCGAGCTCCACCTCCAGGTAGAGATCGCCGGGCGGCCCGCCGCCCACCCCGGAACTGCCCTGGCCGGCCAGGCGGATCTGCTGGCCGGCGGTGATCCCGGGCGGAATGCGTACATTGAGCGCCTTGTGGCTCACGGTGCGCCGCCCCTGGGCATCCAGTTCGGGGGTCTCCAGCTGCAGAGTGCGGCTGGCGCCGTGGAACGCCTCCTCCAGGGTGATGTGGATGCGGGCGAACTGGTCTTCCCCCCGCATGCGGAACTCGCGGGGGCGCCCCCCGGTGGTGCGGAAGCCGCCGAAGGGGCCGGCGCCGCCGAACAGGCTGTCGAAAAAGTCGCTGAAGCGGGATGCATCGGCGCCGGTGAAGCCCCCGCCCCCAAACTCGAAGCCCCGCTCCCACCCCGGCGGCGGGGTGAACTCCTGGCCGGCCTGCCACTGACCGCCCAGGCGGTCGTAGGCGGCCCGCTTCTGAGGGTCCTTCAAGACCTCATAGGCCTCGTTCACCTCCTTGAAGCGCTCCTCCGCATCCGGCTCCTTGCTCACGTCCGGGTGATACTTGCGGGCCAGCTTGCGGTAGGCCCGCTTGATCTCGTCCTGGGTGGCCTCGCGGGCCACGCCCATGGTGTTGTAATAATCCTTGTATTCCATCGCCACCGTCCTGCTGCAACCGAGCCCTCGGGAGGCCCGCCAGTGGGCCGAACCGCACTGGTCGAAACCCTGTTCCAGCGAGAGCGCCGTTTCTGTCAACAGATAACGCCCTTTACTCGGGGTGAACGCATACTAACGTCATGGCCGTGCTGTGAGCGATGTAAGTATGCGTTTACCCTGGCCATTGAGTAATGGCGCATCTGCACGAGGTCGTCCGCCCCAACGACAACGGGGCGCCCCGAAAGCGCCCCGTTTTCCCAATGCCCGGTCGGGCGCACTACCGCAACAGCCTAGCCCTCCACGCTGATCTTGCGGGGCTGTGCCTTCTCCTGCTTGGGGATGCGGATCTCCAGCACCCCGTTGGTGCTCTTGGCGGTGATCTTCTCCGGATCCGCCGTCTCCGGCAGGGTGAAGCGGCGATAGAAGCTGCCGTGGACCCGCTCGACGCGTTTGTAGCCCTCCCGCTCTTCCTTTTTCTCGCTGTCCCGCTGCCCCTTGATGGTGAGGATGCCGTGCTCGGCATGCACCTCGATCGCCTTCGGGTCCACCCCGGGGACGTCGGCCACGATGGTAAAGCAGTCCTTGTCCTCCTTCACATCCACCGCCGGCACCCAGTCGGCGGTGGCGAGGGTGCCTTCCTCCATGCCGCGGGCCTCGCTCAAGCGGTCCATCTCGCGGCGCAGTTGGTCCAGCATGCTCCAGGGTTCGTACCTCGTCAGTGCCATCGCAATGCTCCTTTTTTTGATTCACAACGACCGTCGGATGAGTAGGGATATAGGTGCGCCTGCAAATTTCTCAAGACCATCAAAAAAAATGAGGCAACTCTGCCTGTGGGGAGCGAGTGAGTACTAGCAATCTTGTTTTTGTCCACCACAAGATGTAGTGTTTGCGCCCCTCGCAAACCGGGGCTGTGGCAGGCGTAGTTCACAACCCATGAATTGTCAAGCGGTACTCGTTGGGCGCTTGTATAACTGGATGAATATAAACGGAATATTTGTGAATTTTGTGATTGCGAAAAAATTTCCTTTGGAACTTTTTTTAGATTGGATTTACCCTTAGGCCTCTCTCCAGTCGGGCACCACATCTTGTGTTTGCAGATTAGCCGCTGCACATCAGTTCGAGCGGCCGTCGAGAAGCCTAATTAAAAGAATTATTTGGGAGAAAACCTGCGTGAGTAAAAGCCGAGCCCACCTGAAGGCCGTATCCACTGAAGTGACCGAGATCCCCTTTCAGCCGGCCTCCCTCGACATCTGGGACAAGAAGTACCGCCTGAAGAGCAAGGGCGGCGATGTGGTCGACCACACCATCGATGACACCTTCAAGCGCGTCGCCCGTGCCCTCGCCGATGTGGAGGAGAGCGAGCAGAAACGCGAGGCGTGGTATGAGCAGTTCCTGTGGGCCCTGCGCCACGGCGCCATCCCTGCCGGGCGCATCACCTCCAACGCCGGCGCCCTGGCCTTCAAGCCCGCCACCTCCACCATTAACTGCACCGTCTCCGGCACCATCCGCGACTCCATGGACGACATCCTGGAGAAGGTCCACGAGGCGGGGCTGACGTTAAAGGCCGGTTGCGTCTCCCCCGATACCCGGGTCGTGACCGACCGCGGGGTAGTCACCGCCGAGCAGGCGGTGCGCGAAAAGCACGAACAGATCCTCTGCTATGACCGCGATACCGGGTGTTTCGAGATGCGCGCCATCGAGCGTCACCTCACCACCCACGTGCCGCGGGAGGAGAACATCGAAATCCGCTCCAACGGCGTCTCCCTGAAGACCTCCATCAAGCATCCGGTGCTTGTCTATCGCGCCGGCAAGTTGGTCTACGTGCGCGCCGACGAGGTCAGTGGTGACGACGCCTTGGTGCACCACTCATTTCCCTGGCAGGCCGATCCGGCCCGTGCCCCGGAGGCGTGGTTCGCGGGGGCTCACCTCGGCGACGGCAGCGCCTACGAAAGAATCATGAGCTACAAATCGAGCCGCGGCGCCTGGGCGGCCAAGGCCCAGGTTGCAGGCCGCCGGCTGGTCTTCAAGATTCGCGCAGCCGAGCGCGAGGTGGTGGAGCGCTATGCGCAATTCTTCCACGCCTTCTGTGGCTCCAACGCCCAGGTAGTCGCCACCGTCACCCCAAACGGTACGCCTGTTTGGGATTTCGCCATCAGCAGCTTCGAGGCGAGCCGTGCGGCGGACCTGTTCGACGGGCAGGTGGGCAAGAAAAGCACAAGCCTGCGGGTGCCGGGCTGGGTCGCCAGCCACCCTGAGCGTCATTTCCTGCCCTTCCTGGCCGGCCTCATCGATACCGACGGCACCGTGAGCACTGAGCGGGGCGCCGTCACCATCGCCACCCAGAGCGTCACGTTCGCCGAAGAACTCAAGGGTCTGCTGGGGCTGTTCGGCGTGCACGGCGGCATTACGGTGCGTCAGCCGCGTGAGCACGTCTACCGCGGCCACTTGGTGCGCGACAGCGGCGGGGCCATGCTCAAGATCTCCGACTCCGCCTTCCTCACCGAGGTGGCCAAGCACATGGCCGACAGCGGCAAGCGCAACCGGATCGTCGAACATGCGAGCCAATCGGGACAGTACGACCGCTACTGCCTGCCCGAGGCCCTCTCCACCGCCCTGGAGGCCCAGTCCGCCACGCTCTCCCACAAGGAGCGGCAGGAGATGGGCTTCTATCACGGTTACCATCGCAGGCCGGTGGTGAGCCGGATCTGGCTGGACCGCTGGGCCGCGCGCTTCCCTGCCCTTGCCGGCCTCATCGCCTTTGCACGCACCCTTCGCCCGGTGGAGTCGGTGCAGCGCAATCTCGATCTGTCCGAGACCTTCTACGACTTCACGGTGGAGCGCCACAACAACTATTTGGCCGGCGCGAACGGCTTGATGGTGATCCACAACTGTGGCATCGGCTACGAATTCTCCACCCTGCGCCCCCGCGGGGCCTTCGTGGCAGGGGCGGGCGCCTACACCTCCGGCCCGCTCTCCTTCATGGACATCTACGACAAGATGTGTTTCACCGTCTCCTCCGCGGGCGGGCGCCGCGGCGCGCAGATGGCCACCTTCGACGTGGGCCACCCCGACGTCATGGACTTCATCCGTGCCAAGCGCGAGGACGGGCGGCTGCGCCAGTTCAACCTCTCCCTGCTGGTGACCTCCGAATTCATGGAGGCGGTCAAGCAGGACGCCCTGTGGAAGCTGGCCTTCCCCCTCACCGCCAAAGAGGTGGAGATCGACCGCATCGACCTCGCCGACACCGACAAGGTGATCTGGCGCGAGTGGCCCCACGCTGAGGAGTACCTCACCAACGCCGAAGGGCTGGTGGCCTGCAAGATCTACAAAACCGTCCCCGCCCGCCGGCTGTGGGACATGATCATGGCCTCCACCTACGACTACGCCGAGCCCGGGTTCATCCTCATCGACCAGTACAACGAGATGAACAACAACTGGTTCTGCGAGAACATCCGGGCGACCAATCCCTGCGTCACCGCCGACACCCGACTGCACACACAGTACGGAATGGTGCCCATCGGCGAACTCTATTCTGCCGCAGCTCCCTTGGAGGTGACGGTGGACACCCGTACCTTGGCGGAATCTGTGCGGGGTACGGCCCGTCGACCTGCCAAACCGGCCTTCATGACTTCCCGCAATGCCGACGTCTATCGGGTTGTCACCCGCGAAGGCTTTGAGATCAAGGCCACGGAGTGGCACGAGTTCTACACCGAGCGCGGCAAGATCGAACTCAAAGAGTTGAAGCTGGGCGATGAGCTGTTGATTCAGTCCGGAAAAGGGCAGTTCGGCAAAGAGGGATCCAAGGAACTCGGAATGCTCATTGGCCTGATTACGGGAGACGGACACTTCACGCAAACGAAAAACAAGGAGCCCATCGCCTATGTGAATTTCTGGGGCGAAGACCGGAAACTCGCTCCTGCCATTTCGGAGTACATCAACACGCTGATTGCGGGCGCCGCCCGGAATAGTGGCAGGGATTACCAGGTTCAGCCGGTGGCCGTCGAAGAGAGAAACCACGCCTTCATCGGTTCGGTGCTCTTGGCGCGCTATCTTCAGCACTTCGGCTTCACCGGGGAGCGAAAGTTCCAGGTCCCCGAGGTGATATGGCGTGGCACCGAGGAGTGTGTGGCAGGTTATCTGCGCGGGCTATTCCAGGCCGATGGCACGGTCAACGTGTCCGGCAAGTCCCAGACCTGCTCCGTCCGCCTCGCTTCGAGTCAGCGGTCGTTGTTGAAGGATATCCAGGTATTGCTCGCCAATTTCGGTATCTTCAGCCGCATTCATCAGCGGCGGGCGCCCGGTGAACGGTTGCTTCCGGACGGCAAGGGCGGGAGAAAGCTTTACAAGTGCCGTGCCGATTACGAACTCATCATCGATGGCGAGTCTCGGGATCGGTTCATGCAAGAGATTGGCTTTTTGACCGAAGAGAAAGCGCAGAAATACCACGAGTGGGTCAAAGACAAGTGCCTGCGCAAGACTCAGCGGTTTCGCGCGAAAGTGGAAAAAATTATCTACGAAGGGCGCGAAGCGGTTTACGACACGACTCAGCCGGACCAAAACTCCGTTATCTTCAATGGTATCGTCACTGGGCAATGCGGCGAGCAGGGCCTTCCGCCCTATGGCGCCTGCCTGCTCGGCTCCATCAACCTCACCAAGTTCGTGGTGGACCCCTTCACCGAACGGGCCCGCTTCGACTGGCACGCCTTCACCAAGAGCGTGGCCATCTTCACCCGCATGCTCGACAACGTGGTGGAGATCAACGGCCTGCCCCTGCCCCAGCAGCGCGATGAGATCATGAGCAAGCGCCGCCACGGCATGGGCTACCTGGGGCTCGGCTCCACCCTCACCATGCTGCGCATGAAGTATGGCGCGGAGGAGTCCCTGGAGTTCACCGAGCGGGTCACCCGCGAGCTGGCCATCACCGGCTGGCGCACCGGCCTGGAGCTGGCGAAGGAGAAGGGCCCCGCCCCCATCATGGAGCAGGAGTTCACCATCACCGCCGACATGCTGCGCAAGCGCCCCGAGCTCAAGGCCGACGGCTACCAGCTCGGCGACAAGGTGAAGGGCAAGGTGCTGCATGCCAAGTACAGCCGCTACATGCAGCGGGTGGCCGAGGTGGACCCCCAGCTGGTCGGCGAGCTGACCGAGGTGGGGTGCCGCTTCACCCACCACAGCTCCATCGCCCCCACGGGCACCATCTCCCTGTCGCTGGCCAACAACGCGAGCAACGGCATCGAGCCCAGCTTCGCCCACCAGTACTCGCGCAACATCATCCGCGAGGGGCGCAAGACCAAGGAGAAGGTGGACGTCTTCTCCTTCGAGCTGCTGGCCTACCGCACCCTGGTCCACGACCAGGCCACGCCCTATGCCGCTGAGCCCGAGAATCAGCTGCCCGACTACTTCATCGCCGCCGATGACGTCACGCCCGCGCAGCACGTGGACGTGCAGGCCGCCGCGCAGAAGTGGATCGACTCCTCCATCTCCAAAACGGCCAACGTCCCCACCGACTACCCCTATGAGGCGTTCAAGGACATCTACCTCTACGCCTACGACAAGGACCTGAAGGGCTGCACCACCTTCCGCTTCAACCCCGAGGCGTTCCAGGGGGTGCTGGTCAAGGACAAGGACCTGGAGAACACCACCTACCGCTTCGAGCTGGAGAACGGCGAGATCCTGGAGGTGAAGGGCAACGAAGAGATCGAATACGACGGCGAAATGCACACCGCCGCCAACCTCTTCGACGCCCTGAAAGAGGGCTACTACGGCAAGTTCTAGCTAGAGCACCGAACAGGTAAACCGAAAAATCGCCAATCGCAGCCAAGTTGCGCCGCAGGTGGCGGGGGCCGCGAACCGAGGTAGGGTGGATAAGCGCAGCGCATCCACCAGTTCGATGCCGCACGGTGGATGCGCTGCGCTTATCCACCCTACATGTTGGGCGCGTCGGATTTATCTGTTCGGTGCTCTAGGGAAACGCTGAAGAAGTCGTCATGCCCGCGAAGGCGGGCATCCAGTAATTCGTCATGCCCGCGAAGGCGGGCATCCAGAGCCTTTTTTGGGGGCTCCCGCCGCAGCCTGCCCTCGAATGCCTTAATCGGGGGCGGGAGCGACGAAAGCGGATTTGGTCAGCGTTTCCATAGCGTTTACACCTGGTTTGGGTCGCGCCGCAACCCACCCGAACCCATAACCGTAGAACCCGTAGGTCGTGTTAGGCGCGCCCCGCGCGCCGTAACGCGACAAAAAACGCCGCCAACCGTAACAACGACCATTTACACCTGTTTAATCGGACCCACAAATGAGCAATGATCCATTCTTTCAGACCCTGGAAGACCTGGTGCAAGACGGCAGCTACGCGACCGCGATGGAGCGCCTCTACTTCATGACCAAGGTCGAAACCGGCCTCAAGCAGGCCGCCGAAGGCGACCTTCTCGACCAACAGACGGTATGGGAGCGGATGCGCACATGGCTCGTGTAATGTGGACCCGCCAGGCCGTGGACGACCTCAAGGCCATCCACGACTTCATCGCCCGCGACACCGGCACCTACGCCGAGATCCTGGTGGAGGCGATCCTCGAGGCCGCCGGCGCCCTGGCCGATGAGCCCGAGGCCGGTACGCCTGTGGCCGACATCGACGGCCTGCGCCAACTGGCCCACGGCGTCTACCGCATCGTCTACCGGCTGGCCGGCGACGATGCCCAGGTGCTCACCGTCTGCCCGGCGAACTGCGACTGAACCGCGCCGCCACTGAACAGATTAGATTGAATTGGGGAACTGACATGGCCATCAAAATCGACAAAAAGATCGTCGGCTACAGCGTAGCCAAGGAAGACGAAAACAAAGCGGCAGCCCAGCCCGAACCGGCGCCCGAAACCAACGTCGTCCACCTCACCGAGACCCTGGAGCGCCCGGAAATGCTGCTCGGCTCCACCTACAAGGTGAAAACGCCCCTCACGGAGCACGCCTTGTACATCACCGTCAACGACATCATCCTCAATGCCGGCACCGAGCACGAGATCCGCCGCCCCTTCGAGATCTTCATCAACTCGAAGAGCATGGACCACTTCCAGTGGATCGTCGCCCTCACCCGCATTATCTCCGCCGTGTTTCGCAAAGGCGGCGACGTCACCTTCCTGGTCGAAGAGCTCCGCTCCGTATTCGACCCCCGAGGCGGCTACTTCAAAAAGGGTGGCAAATACATGCCCTCCCTGGTGGCCGAGATCGGCGATGTGATCGAAGCCCACATGCGTATGATCGGCCTGCTGAAGGACGATGGGCTGGACGAGCACCAGAAGAAGCTCATCGAGCAGAAGCGCAAGGAGTATGAGCAGGTGGTACAGATCGCCGAGGCGAAGGAGCCGGGGGATTTCCCGGACGGGGCGCAGTTGTGCGGGAAGTGCCAGACGAAGGCGGTGATTCAGATGGATGGGTGTTTGACTTGTTTGAATTGCGGGGATAGTAAGTGCGGGTGATGGAGTGAGGGAGCAAGCACCTGCTCAGTATCTCGATTTACTTTTGAGGTAGTGTTTTCCTTCACCCTCTCGGTGCCGGTAGTCCCTTGGAACAAGTTGAACCGGGAAGAAAACGGATGACAGCGGACGGTTTATTCTTGATAATTGACCAATGTGACACTATACATGGTGTCACATGAGTGACGGGGCGCAGGTTGAGGAAGCCATTGCGTTCCTCTTGACGTCCAAGGCGAGCATCCGTTGCCAGGAGATGGCCACGCTCTTGCAGGGACTTGGGTTCGTGGTCCGAGACGGCAAGAAGCAGGGACATAAGGTTATCGTCCATGACGGCTTGCAGGGATTTCTGTCTGACTCATACACCTGTGGGCATGGACGCAACCCGGAGATCAAGCCGGCCTATGTCGGCAAGCTTGCCAGGCTCCTGCGCCGGTACAAGGCGGAATTGGTCGAGTATTTAGAGGGATAAACGATGAGAATCGACGCGCACGCCTATAACATCACCATTCGCCGCGGCGAGTTCGAAGGCGAGATACTCTTCGAGGCGCGGGTGAAAGAACTCCCCGATCTTATTGAGTACGGCGAGAGTTACGAGGAGGCGTACGATTTGGCAGTGGACGCCATTGAGACGACCGCAGGGATTTTTGCCGAGAAGGGTAGGGCTATGCCGGTGCCATCAGTTCCGGTAGGCGACTTCAGCGGTCGGGTGACACTGCGTTTGCCCAAGAGTCTGCATCGTGCACTGGATAACGCTGCTACCGAGGAGGGGGTCAGCCTCAACCAGCACTTGGTCAATGTACTTACTTACTATTCCGGCTTCGCTGCGGGGCGGGTGAATGACTCCGATTCCCCTTGGCAGCCTTTGCGAACGCCGACGCCTGCGAAGTCAGGTAAACAGCCTCACCTCAAGCTGGTCAGTTCCACTCCCATAGAAGTGGCGAATGGTTGGAAGTAGCCGATGAGCACTTCGCTTCAGAGTGCCATAGAGAGCCTCAGGATCAATGACGTTTACCAGCGAGCGGCAACGTCCGTGCTCGCGGATGGCTTCGAGCCCAAGTACGATTCCGATCTAGATCGGCTCCAGATCCAGTTCAAGCATATCGTGAGTCGCTCCGAAATACTGTCACTCGAAGATGAGGAAGGGGCGCAACAGCTGTTTCGCGTCTATGTCGACTTGGGGGCGCGATGGGTACTTCCTTCCCAAGATAACACATCTGAAGAACGAGCGCGCATCGAGGGAACGATGGTTGCCGAGTACCAGATGGACAATCACCCAGGCGACGAAGCGCTCAACGCCTTTGCGCTGAAAAATGCGAGCTTTCACGTGTGGCCCTATTGGCGGGAGTTTCTGTCCGCCCAGTGCCTGCGCATGAACTTACCCAAGCTGACCCTGCCCACCATTCAGTTTGCGGCTAACCGCGACAGATGATGCTTTGCATGTGCCATTAATTGGCGGAATAGAGGACACCTCCGTTTCTTGAGTCCTCTCAGGTAAGTTCGCTTGGAGCCAACTTTGGCCCAAGGTAGCCTCGGACATGGCCTGAGCGGGGCAGAAGGAGAGATCTTTCCCCTTGCATGAGAAGCGAGCTCGGGGTCTCGCACGGAATCAAGGGACTCTTTCCTTGTGTGTGCACGATGAAAAAAAAACCATGACCCCGTTCTCACCTTGCGTGCGCTGATACAGAGCCATCGTTTCGATCACAATTAAACTTGCTTTCAAGCACTTACCGGGGCGAAGTTTCCGCACCCGAGCATGTCGTCCCGATCCGTGCGCTTGGTTTCTGGTGAGGGTCAGTTTCAGAGATACACCCTGATGAAAATCATTTGTCACCGACATCTTATTCCGTCGTCCCTCCGTTACTCAGCATGTCTACCGGGCTGCGGACGGCACCACTGCCACGCTGAAGCACGTGGGTGTAGATTTGGGTGGTAGTGACATCCTTATGCCCCATCAGCTCCTGGACCGTCCGAATGTCGTAGCCGGCCTCGAGCAGGTGCGTCGCAAAGCTATGCCGCAGTGTATGCGGCGTGGCACGTTTGCCGATGCGTGCGCGCCTGACGGCCTCTCTGAACGCCTTTTGGATGGGACTTGGATCCATGTGATGCCGTTTTTCGCGTCCGGAAAGGGGATCGATAGCGCGATTAAGGGACGGGAACAGGTACCACCACCCGTGTTCAAAAGGTGCATTCGGGTACTTCCTCGACAATGCTGAAGGCAGGGAGACCTCCCCAAAACCATCCGCCAGATCGGCCTCACGAATTCGACGCGCCTCTTCGATCTGCTGTTTAACCGACTCGACCAGGCTATCGGGCAGTGGAACGAACCGATCCTTTCCCCCTTTGCCATGCTTGACAACGATTTGGCGATAACCAAAGTCTAAATCCTGGATACGTAGCCCCAAGCATTCCGTCACCCTCAGCCCGGCCCCGTACATCAGACTAGCCATCAGCCAATACCGACCCTTGAGACGCTGAAGAACCGCTGCAACCTCCTGCCGGGTCAAAACTACGGGCACCCGCTCGGGGCGTTTGGCACGGACCACATCATTCAGCCACTCGACCTCTATTTCGAGAACATGCCTGTAAAGGAAAAGCAGCGCACTGAGCGCCTGATTTTGCGTGGAGGCAGCTACATTTCGCTCCGTGGCCAAAAACGTCAGAAACCGCTCGATCTCCGTCTTCCCCATTTCGCGCGGATGCCGCCTGCCCGAGTAGCGGATGAAAAACCGAATCCAGTAGAGATAGGCCTCCTCGGTTCGGTAGCTGTAATGCATGGCCCGAATCCGGTCCCTGACCTGCTGCAGCAACCGAGGCGGGCGGTTGGGGGTGGTCTCCGCCATGGCAAACACTCCTTTGCATCATCCTGATCGCCGGTGTGTATATGTACACCTATCTGCCAAGGGCTGCAACCGGCGAAACCCGGCATCCATATTTTGGGGGGAAGCATGTAAGTTACGGAGTTTGCGTCTGTTTCTCAGGGCCGACACAACATTTTTATGCGGCGCCTATTCAATTTTCGGAATAGTGCGGCGATTTGGCCGCAAAAAAAGACTAGGGAAAACGTTAGGATGAGTTGCAAGTGGTTGTTTTCTCGCGTGGCGTATCAGAAAATCGATTGAACCAAACCAGTTATAGGCGGCCGATAGGTTGCCGAATTAGAGTTGCACAAAACCGCTTCGCGGTAGATAACAGGGGCTTCGTTCGACGTTAGTCGAAGCCGACGATAGTGGCTATGGATGGCCAGGAAAATGACGACATT
>JAWLHA010000031.1:0-50732 GCA_041690535.1 Gammaproteobacteria bacterium
ATGTCCCCTCGAACCCAGACATTCTGTCTGGCATATCTGGGAACCATCTCCCCGAGAACCGATGTGAGTGGTAGATCCTTTATTCCCCAGCCCCTCTCCGGAGGGGCTTTCCTTTTCATCCCCCCCGGTATGCCTCTTTGAACCCCGGCGTCGTGCCGGAAGATGAGAGGAGAACCGTTATGGCGGGATGGACGTTTTCTGCCGCGTGGCAAAGCAGCGATCAGGTGAGGCAGCATCTCATCCAGCCCTATGCGGGCGGAGATGGCACGGTCCGAACCATTGCTCACACCGTAGTTCGCGAAGGCGGCTGCCTGGTGCTGTGGGTCGTACTGGAGTCCGCTTCTGGCTCGCGCTGGGTCGAATGCAACCTCATGTGCCGTGGCGAGAGCGGATGGGGCTACAGGGACATCCAAGAGCATCTGGGGCCGACGTACTTCTCGTGCCCTACCGAGTTCCTGGATATGGCCTCGGACCCACCCAACCTCCTTGCAGAGAAGTGGCGATGCCAGGTTCGCGAGCGTCATACCATGGCCAGAGCCGCCTGATTCAACCTACAGGCCCTTTGGTACCTTCGGGTACCAAGGGCTTTCCTTTTTCCTTTCACTTCCCCCGGTATGCCTTCTCGAACCCGGTCCCCGCTGACCGCATTTACGAGGAGAGCCTTCATGTCCAGAACCGAAAAAGTCTATGGCGCCCGCAAGGCGTATGCCCTGGCTATCGCCGCCCTTCGCCGCTACAACCGGCAGACGGAGGCGCACCGCAGGATGCGTAGCCACATTTTCCGGCTTATGAACCGCGCCCGTGCGGTCATGCGCAAAGCCGGACGTATCCACGCCTACGCTTGAGCGCCGCCCTTCCCAGCCCCTCTTCGGAGGGGTTTTCTCTTTTCATCCCGCTCGGCGCCCATGGCGCGGTCATTCCTGCGGCGATGATGGTCACCAACGGCCCATCGCCACCCGCAACTAAATTCTGTTTGTCAGTATAGCTTCTGCCGCATACACTCATATCTATTGGGGCCGCTGATGGCCGGAAAACGTGGGGAGAAGAACGCGATGGCTTGGGTTGACCGCGACCTAGTGAACCAGACGCAGGAGCAGGCAAAGCACGAAGGGCGTGGCGCCGAGTCTCACACTGTCGCCTATTGCAAGGCGGTGGCGGGGGCATCGGAGGCGCAAGCCGCCGCCGTCCTGGCGAATACCACGCACAAGTTTCTTCTCCTGAAGGACTGAGCCGGAAACTGAGGATATGAGGCTATGACGCCAGAGCAAGCGATAAACACAATTTGGCCCGCAGGCAATCCCAATATACGGACTGCCCGAATCTCTGCGTGCGTAGAGAAGATTCGGGGCAGCCTCAATAAGCACGGCTTCATCTGCGCATGTCACGGGTCCTACTCGCACTTGGCTATGGAGATAGTGGCGGAGGATCTGGGGTTGCGGGTAGAGCCCAATCCCGGCACGGAGACTGTGACCCTTGATGGTCGTAGGTAAAACATCAGTCCTCTTTGCACTCTGATGGGTATGTCCTCCTGAACCCCGCAACAATGCGGTCGAGGAGAACTCTCATGACACATAGTCGAGCAAAAGTCGGCGGTGAAATCGGCGTCAACGGTTTTTGCTACAAGGGCGGGCAGTTCTTGCCCAGCACCCAGGCAGAACCGGGGCGGTGGAAGATCGGTAAGAAGTGGGTCGTTTCCGGCCGAGAACTGACCGAGCCAGGAAAGTGGGAGTATCAACCGACGCCATTCTCGCGTTCAATTCTGGTCCTTTGCTCCCTTGGCGCCTATACCAATTTGGGCGATGACGGCCGGTTGAAGGTTAGGGATGGCGGGCGGGCCGGTGACGGCACCCCTGTCTCGTCCGAGATGCAGATCCGGCCTGGGGTGAAGGGCTATCTCGGAGAGCAGACCTACACCCTCCAGGAGCTTATCGACCTCTACCACCGAGGCGCACGCTGGATCGACGTGAATCCGCAGACCGATACGCTCACCACGAAGTAACCATTCAGCCCCTCCCTTGAGGGGCTTTTAATTTCACCGCCCTGGTATGTTCCTGTGAGCCCCGGTGCTTTACCGAATTAGCGAGGAGAACTGATGTGGCAATATCCCAGAGCGCGACAGAACAGAGCCTCACGTCGGGTCAGATTGACTACGAACGGGATGTGGCGCGCAAACCGACGTACCACGACGGCACGCCAAGGAAACAATGGCACGAACTGAGCACCATTGCCCAGTGGTCGTGGGGGCGCCAGCGGCTGAACTAGCGGCGTCTAACGTGTGCCTTCAAACAGCCCCTCTTCGGAGGGGCGCCTTTCACCCTTCCCGATAGGTTCCCTCGAACCCCGGCAAATCGCCGGACCTACGAGGAGAACCCCACAATGCCTCTCGAAGCGCTTGACAGTGCCGCCTACACCACACCGCTCAAACTGCGCGGCTACACCGGCCAGACGACAGCTCTCTCGACCTTGACCCATGGCGATGCGGCGAAAATCCTTCGTCGAACGCGCCCTGACTGGACGAAGAGCGATCACCGTACGCTCGCCGACGGGCACGCCTTGGCCGCCCAGGCGTCCGAGCAGGAATGGAGCGACTTGGTCGATCAGGCCGCCGTGGCGACCTTCGGCCGTCCGTTTCAGGTTACGGACTACCGCATCAGCGGGATCGCCTGCGAGGAGTTTCCGGAAGAGGTGAAAGACCGCCTCCGGACCCTGGCACACGCCAAGACCCATCACTGCCATCTCGCGGGCGCCCACGCTTGGGCGGCCAAGTGGTTCCGGCGGTAATTCCCCGGCCCCTCTTCGGAGGGGCTTTCTCTTCCCCTCATGTCACAAAGTCCCGGTGCCGCTTTGATGGCCGGGCTCTTTCACTGCCACCGGTATGTCTCCCCGAACCCCGCCAAATCAGCGGAAAACCGAGGAGAGCCACATGAATCAGTCTGTTTTCGCCTTCAAGGAGACGTTCGACACGCCGTTCGACCAGTACGCCGAGCGCCACGGGGAACCGTTCAAGGTGCTCTGCGGGCCGTACCTGGATGTTCCGGACAGCACTGGAAGCTCGGGCATGGTCCTGACCTACGACGAGATGGTCGAGGCTCTGGAGCTGTGCGGTGACCTGCCGGTGTTTTCCATCCAGTTTGTGGATGGGGCGGTCATTGAGGCGCATCCAGAAGAGGTGTTGGCGGACTGGGAATGGGAGTCCAATCCCAACCGTCAGCGCCCCCTCGCAGCGCGTCAGCGCTTTACCTACGGCGATTACGCACAAGCGGCTTAACCCCGCCACGTTCCCAGCCCCTCTTCGGAGGGGCTTCTTGTTCGCCCTCAGGCCCTTTCAGCGCCTCCAGACGCCCCTGGCCGAAGTCGCGCCTGGCTAGGTCGGCTCAGCTTGCCTCAGCGCCTCCTGAGGGCGTTGAGAAGCCTTCACCTGCCCTGGTATGTCTCCTCGAACCCCGGCAAAATGCCGGAACGGATGAGGAGAACCACAATGAAGCACCTGGCGATCATGCTGCTTATGTTCATCTTGCCCGGCTGCATCACGGTCGAGTCGATGGATGACGACTATTCCGATGCAGACGTTCTGACGGGTTGGTTCGTCGCAGGGACTCACACGGAGGAGCCCCCGCAGGACGATGCGGTCCTGATTTCCCCTTATGTGCTGGATCACCGGGGCATTCCGGGCGTCTTTGTCATTGGTTGGGAGCTTTCGGCTCTCTCCGACACGTTGGCGGTTGCGCTATCACCCGACCAGACGCTTTCGGAAGATGATGTGGTGTTTCTGGAAAACTGCACCGATACCGCGTGTCTGCGGACCGGCTTCACCTACTGCCAGTACACCACTGCCAATCAGCTCCTTTGCAACGGCCGGGCGGTCGACATCAGCACCATGCTCGCCCAGTACGGTATTCCGATGACCGGGTACTTCGTCTTCGCCGCCTGCGACGCCTACCAGTGTGAGTCACAGGCGGCAAAGGTCCGTCTGGAATAACCACTTCACCCACCCCTCCTCGGAGGGGTTTTCTCGCTCTCTCGCTTGCACTCTTCCCGGTAGGTCTCCTCGAACCCCGGCAAATCGCCGGAACTAAGTAGGAGAACTGCATGTTCAAACCCATTGAACGCATCATGGAGCACCAGGGCGTAAAGTACCGGCTGCGCCGCTCGGGGAGCATCTATACCTCTCGAACCGGCAAGGAGGACATCATCGTCCAGCAGCCGAGTCCGGGTCACTGGGGTGCTCGCCATGACGGCACTTGGTTCTGGACCATCCGGCGGGTCGCTGTCGAGACCGGCGAGGTTTTGCGGGGCGATCAACTCCTCCCCCAGGCCGTGCTCGACGAGGTCGAGAAGTTGCGTGCCGCCGCCTGACCCTTCACCAGCCCCTCCTCGGAGGGGCTTTCTCTTTCACCCTTGTCTGTACGTCTCTTCGAACCCGGCAATTGCCGAAACATCGAGGAGAACCGACATGAAGCCTGAAAATGGGAAGACACCCGTGGGTTTGCCGCGAAACCAGGCATTTTGGAATGCCCTGCACGCGATGTTCCCCAAGACGGTGGACCTGAGGGACCTGCCCCGCAAGCTGTTGAGGCAATATGGCCTTCAGTACGACTGCCCCAGCCAGGGTCACTACCGCATCCACGTCGATGGGGCCAAGTGCCAAGGGTTGATGTTCTACCCCAAAAGCGGCCGACTGGTGGTTCAACTGAACGGCAAGACCAGGGCCGTGCCTTTCGTGAGCGACGACCCGCGTGTGCTCATGATAAAGGCCCAGTCCTTTCTCTGAGCGCCCCTTCACGCCCGGCGCAGCCTTCGCGGCGGCCGGGCCTTTCTGTTGCACCTGTCCCGGTATGTCTCCTCGAACCCCGGTAACTTCCGGACCGAAGGAGACCTGCAATGATCGTGAGACATCCCGAGGGCTACATCAACGACCACATGGCCCTGACCATTCCATCGACGTACCCGTTTTGCGGATACCAAGAACCTGCGTTCGTGGCCAAAAATATCCGTGAAGCGTTGGAACGTGGAGTGGATCGGCTGATGCACTGGCTGGAGCAAATCCCCCAATATGAGGACTGGGTTGAGTTCGGCTGGGTGGACTACGGTCTCGGCAGCTACGTTGCTTCCGACCAGCTCGTCGGCCGCCTGCGGCTCACGGGCACGAATCGCGTCTCTTACGCTCGCCCTGAGCCCGCAGCGGAAGATGGTTGGCAAACCATGTTCTTTGTTGGCGGTTTCAAGTCTGTGGACGCTCTGAAAAGCCTCATCGTCAAGACGATGGTGAGCGATTGCCGCTTGACCCGCGATCTGTGGTAGCCCGTCATTCATGCCCCTCTCCGGAGGGGCTTTCTCTTTCACTGGCTCCGGTACGTCCCTCTGAACCCCGGCATCCCGCCGGTTTTTCGAGGAGAGCCCAAATGGCACAAGTCCAAACCATCCGTGCTGGCGACGTGAAGCCCGGTGACCGGATCTATCATCCGTACGGGTACTGCGAAAGCGCCAAGTGGCCGGAGGTGACCAAAGTCACCGACGGGACGACGACCTACCGTGTTCACTACCTGCAAGCACCCGGACGAGGGGATTGCGGTGAAGCGGTGATTCCCCAGCCCCTCTTCGGAGGGGCTTTCTTTGCTCCTCTTTGAGAATGAGGCCGGCGCTTGAGTCCCGCGCAAAATGAAGAAACAGCATTGCGCTAAAACTTTATTGACCGTATATTGCAAAAACAAACCATTTTCTCAAGAAGAGGTTACGGTGAATTACCACGAACACCAGAACCGAACCATCAGGCGTGTTTTGGTGGGGACCGTTCTTGCCATTACGGGCCTTTTGAGTAACGGCTGTACATCTCTCGGCCACGGCATGAAGAATCCCGAGCTAGATGGTGCGGAACTCCCTCCGCTGTCTCTACCTGACGAACTGACCACGATTTCCCCCATCGCAGAGATTCCTGTTGATCCTGGGCTCCTGGTGGCACGCCGGCAGAATGCTGGAAACGGTGAACCGCTCCCCCAACTGTGGATCAAGAAGCTGCATGTCTCAGGGGGCACCACGGAGGATATCTTTCGCCTGCTCCTGGATGGAACTTCCATCGCCGTAAGTTTGGACCGGGATGCCGCACAGCAAACTGGCTACGTGGGCACCCAAGTATCCGGCCCGTTGGCCGTTCTTGTGGAGGATATTGCCAACCGGTTAGGGGTTTGGTGGCGCTATGAAAAGGGGATCTTGAGGTTATCCACTATGGAACGGTTCTTAGTGGAGGTGCCTCCCTTTTTGTCCGCCACTTTGAATGCCAAGACCAATGCCGGGGGTGATGATTCGAGATCGTCGTCCGGCGGTGATACAGGGATGGGCCGGACGCAGACCGTCTCCCAAGACCTCCTTGACATGCTGACTCACCTCGGTGGCCAGAATGTGGTGTACGACGCAGGTGTCGGCATCCTCACCTATCAGGCCAATAGACGTGCTCAGGAGGCGATCAGCGGCTACCTGGAAGCGCTACGCCGCCGGCCCCTCATCGTGTATGACGCTTTCGTCTGGGAGATTCAGCTTAACGACACCCATCGGTTCGGAGTCCAGTGGAACAAGTTCGGCGCTGAAGCCAGCAAGGGAGGCGTCAACCTATCCGGCGGCGCGGGGCCGGTCGAGAACATGCTCGGCCTGAACGCAGTGTACGAGGCAGGCAGTTTTCGCCTGGATACCTTGTTTTCGTTCCTCTCCACCCAGGGGACCGTCCGCGCCATTGCTCAGCCCCAGCTCACCATCGTTTCCGGACAGATGGGCAATTTCGAGGTCACCACTACCGAGCGCATCATCGCCCAGATGGGCGCCTCCATGGGGTCCGGGTATTCCACTACGACCACCGAGACCGAAGACATGGATACGGGGATGAAGATCCGAATTCACGGCATGGTGAGCGGCGGCACAGTGCATACGAGGGTAGTGTTCGAGCAGTCCGAAAAAGTTGGGGAGCGAACCGCTGAGATCGGTGATACCACCATCTACCTTCCTACCCGATCCAGTCGACAAATCGAGACCACAACGGTTGCCCGGCCAGGTGATGCCATTCGGATCTCGGGCTTGATGCTGGAACGTCAATTCAAAACTCAGAGCGGGATTCCGATGATGGAGGACAGCCTGATGTTGTCCGGGTCCGAGGCTGGAGTGCAACGCTCCGAGCTTGTGATCTTGCTTCGCCCCCGTCTTATCCGATTTATTGAAAGTGGAGCCTTTGATGCCGGTTCCATTGCTGAACCGGCCCGTGTTGCCCCCGGCATGGCCGAGTCTAAGGAGCAGTAATGCGTCTTTCTCTGTTCATGCTGATTGCGGCAGCACCTCTGGTCACTGTCGCCTCACCAAATCCGTTCGCAAAGCCGCCTGCCCCCAGCAAACAAGCAGTCGAAGCAGCGGAAGCCTCACCCCCCGAGTCACGGAGCGAATACGTTCAGGTGCCCAGCAACAGCGGTCCGCGTCCTGAGCAGATACAGCTAGAGGTGCGGGTGATCGTGGCAGACAAGGCGTTGATAAGTCTGGGGGATGCTTCCACTGTAATCGTCCGCGACGGTCAGACCTATCGTCTTGGTGGTCATCGCTATCGCGTGCGCGTTAAGCAGGGAGAAGTGCATTTGTACGACCCAAAGGGGAAAGGGGATCTGTTGTGGCAAGGTGGCCCAAGCGGGATCACGGAGAAGCAATGACCCTTTCGTCCGCAACAGTGCTTTCGCGCCGGCTTGGTGAGGCCCTGATCGAACAGGGCATTATTACCTCGGTACAACGTGACCTGGTTCTGCTGCAACAGGCTCACTTGTCCCGAACAGGAAAGCATGTGCGTGTCGGTGAACTGCTGGTCCGCTGTGGGTTTGCCACCGCTGCGCAGGTGGAAGCGGTCATGGGAACTACCCATGTGCTGGCCCATTTACTGCCTGGGACGGTTGCCAAGCGTCTCGTGACGCGCATCGTGGCGGTGGAAGGTGATGCCTTGGTCGTGGAAAGCGCACAGGTGCTTAGCGCAGACCAGGAATCGGAGATCCTGGAGTACGCACGGCGCGTTGCGCTTCCAGTTCAGCGAGTGCTGCGACGGGCCGGGGATCGCCAACGTCTGCTCGCCGCTCTCCGGGCGGAGACCGATGGAGCCTCACTCGGCCGTACCATCTTGGCTCTAAATGCCAATCCCACCGACGCAGTCAACTTGCACCAGGCCATCGAGCAGATGTTCGCCGATGCCGTGGAAAGTGGCGCATCAGACATCCATATCGACCGCACCGACGAGGACGTGACCTGCTGGATATCCTATCGCATTCACGGAGATATCAGGCGGCAGCACCTGTTGACGCGGCAGGCGATGGCGGCCTTTATCACCCGATTGAAAATCCAGGCCGGAATGGACCCCAGTCTGGTGCAGAGGAGTCAGGACGGGCGGATAAGCATTGTTCACCGTAATCGATCTATTGACGTGCGTGCGGCCACAGTGCAGATCGACGGTGGCGAAGCAATGACTCTGCGGCTGCTGGACCCGAGCGCCCTCAAGACTCTGGACCAGTTGTTGTGCTCTCAAGAGGAAGTGGCCCACCTACTCAAAGGGATCGCCCGGCAACGCGGCAAGAACGGCGGCATGGTGCTGCTGGTAGGACCCACCGGGACCGGAAAAACCACTACGCTTTACGCCACACTGACTGCCATGGACCGGTCGCGGGTCAATGTCACCAGCGTAGAAGACCCGGTGGAGTACCGTCTACCGCTGGTGCGGCAGATCCCCGTCCATACGGAGTCCGGTCGGACCTTCGCCCAGGCCCTCCGCTCGGTGTTGCGCCATGATCCGGACGTGGTGATGTTGGGTGAGATGCGTGACGCAGAGACAGCAGAGGCGGCTTTACGGCTCGCGGCTAGTGGCCACCTGTTATTGAGCACGCTACATGCCACCGGTCCTCTTCAAGCCATCGAACGCCTCATTACCCTTTTGGACGAGAATTATCGGCGGGTTGGTCGGCTCATTGTCGCCAACCACCTCACAGCCATCGTGGCTCAAAGTTTGGTTAGGCGTCTGTGTGATTGCGCGACAGAAGCCACCCCCGAAGATCAGGCGCCCTTCGGAAATGTCGTGAGTGCTTGCGGTCTGCCGGCGGACACAGTGTATCGGCATCGGCGCGGGTGCGTGGCCTGCCAAGGCACCGGATACAGCGGGCGCATCGCCGTGGCAGAGTGTCTCTATCTGGCGCCAGATGAACAGGTTCGTGGCGACGTTGAGGCCGTGCTACTCGAACAGCGTCCGGTCCGCGAGCTTTTGGATATCCATGGCGTCACATACATTCGGCGCAACCAAGCACTAGCCCGGTTGCTCCAAACAGGAATAATCGATCTGCCCTCGGCGTCGGAGTCCATGGATCTGAGGTGGGAGGTCGCGCCGTGACCGGATTTTACCGTGCCGCTTTTTTAGCTCCTGTGGCGCGCCGCCACGAGTTCAAGGCCGCCAAACCCATCGGAACCGATTATGTAGAGGCGGAACTGGACTTCTACCTACCTAGCGAGGCGGCGGTGCGCGGCGAACTGGCGCGACAGGGATTCATTCCCTTGGCAATCCGCCGTCGCGAAATCCAGTGGTGGCAACAGCAGGTCGTCGGGCGCGAGTATCGGCAGCGCTTTCTCGGTGCCATCGCGTTTCATGTGCGCGCCGGACTGTCACCGGCCGCTGCGCTGCGGATGGTGATTGAAGGAGAGGAGGACACCGGGTTGCGGTCGCGGATGGAGCCTGCGCTGGAGGTGCTGCGGCGGGGTGGTGATTTTTCTGAGGCGTTCCGCCATCTGCGCATGTTCGACCCGACGTTGATCGCGATCCTGGTCTCCGGTGAACGCGCTGGTCGCTTGCCGAGCGCAATTAGCTCAGCGGCCGATCACATGCGGTCACAACAGGCAGTCTGGAAAAAGGCATCCATTGCCATATTGTGGGTTGGGGTCGAGGCGCTGGTCTCGTTGAGCACGGGCTGGGCGGTGCAATTCAAGTTTCTACCGTGGCTAGAGAAAAATGGGATCGCGTCGGAGGACGCAGCCAAGGTGGAACATTTCAATAGCGCGATCCAGCAGGCTTATCAGTGGAACGGTCTGTTGCTTTATTCAGCCCTTGCCTTGACCGTTACGGTCGCGCTTGCCGCCGCAGCCTATGCCAGCGCCCCCCGGATGAGGGAGTGGTTGGACATGCAGATCGCACGGCTGCCTCTGTTCGGCCGAATCATCGAGGACAGCGGGATTGCCGCGACCACGGCCATTGCTGCCCGTCTGGCACAGGGGCATGTCCCTTTGACTGATACTAGCGACATCGCCTCCCAAGCCACCTACTCGCCACGAGTCAGAGCATTTTGGCGTCACGCAAAAAATCGCCTGCTGCGTGGTCTCCCGCCCGGCGAAGCGCTGGCATTTGAACCGTTATCCCGCGCTGAGCGCCTGCAACTACAGGCTCATCAGGATAGTGGCCAGTTGGCCGATGTGTTGATGGCTGTCGCCGAACATCGGGCGGAGCGCGCTGGGCGGGGCCGTGCCCGCCTGATCGGATTGGGAATGTATTTCACGATTGGTTACGGCGCCCTGGTCGGTTTGTTGGCCATTTGGGTGCTCTCGATACAAAACGATGGACTGGGGGCGTCCCTCAGTTCATTGGGAGGTTGAACAATGCGGCACTACACTCCCTCATCGGTCGTCGGTGGCTGCCTTCCAGTCGGTTCGCCGGACCCTTTGGAGGCGGCCTATCACGCCGCAGCTACGGCGCTGGATACCGAGGCGGTCCATCTTGTCAGTACCGTGTTAGAGGGGCACGTTTACTATCTGGCAGCCCCCTCTGCTGCGTTTGCCTCCACCCCGGATGCAGGCACGCCATTGGCAGCGGCGCTGCCGGGACACCCCGCTTACCTTGGCGCTGGCGTTTATCTTGCCGATACACCCGATGGCTTGGTCTATGTGGTGTCCCGCCCCGAATACCTTGGGGTCTACGCTGGAGACGTGCCGGAGCCAGATGCGCTGCCTCTGCACGATTTGCGCGATCTCGATGGTGAGTCGTGGCGCCCCTATCGTCTTGCCCAAGAACGTGCTGAGCGTCAGCACTCCCAAAGACTGGCTCACCTGGGGTTTGCCGCTATCGCCGCCGGCTTGGTCCTGTGGGCCGGCCTGGTGCTCGCCAACGGCTGGTTGAGCACCAAAGAGGCTCAAGCGCACCATGCGGCACTGCGGCAGATGGAACAGGTGGCCGGTCAGATCGATACCCGACAACCGGCGCTTATGCAGTTGGCAGGATTGCAGCACGTCGCTTCCACCGTGATGCGAGGCGGCGGTTGGATAGAGTTTTACCGCATCGAGACGGGGGGGGCGCCTCGCTGGAGCGCGGTGCTCCCCGCATGGATCACGGGTGACTACCTGATCCAGTTGGGCAACGCCAAGGCGGAACGCCACCCCGAGAATCCTTCACTCATCAAGGTAGGTATCGGCGATGTGGAATAAATCGCAAAACTGGTTGCGTGACCGCTACGGCGTGTACGCTGTATGGGGCTTTGCAGCCACACTGTTGGCGACCTCTGCCGGTCAGGTGGCCCAGCTAAGTCAGCACATCGTCCAACAGGTCCAGGTCGTGGCAACCCCTCTGGCTACGGTGCAGTTGACAGAAACCGCTGCGGCAAAGAGCGAGTACGAGAGTGCGGCGAAACGCCTGGGGTATCTGCATCCCGATCTGTCGTTCAAGGCGGCGGCGGACGGCATCACAGTCATTGCCACGGCGAAGGAGAGCTATTCCGAGTTCGTCCAAGCGCTGTTGGACACCACGCTCAGCATCCCGGCCGCACGCTGGGAGATCGGCAGTCTCTGTGCCGGCGAGCGGTGCGGGCAATCACCTTACCGGGCCTACCTCAAAGCCAGATTTCAGTCAGTCAAGGTGATCCATCAAGATGAGCAGTAAAAGAATTGGTATTCCGCTCGCGCTTATCGGCCTGGGTGCGGTAGGTGCCTTGGTTGCCGCGAACATCGCCTTCACGCCAGATCGCACGACGGCATCGAGGCTAACGCCACACACCGCCGCTCTCGTCAACGGCACGCCGATCACAACACAAGAGCTGGATCTGTTCGGCATCCAAGGCTCTCCCGCAGAGCGTCTGGACGCCTATGTCGATGTCGTGGCCGCCGCCGAGGCGGCCCGGAGCGAGGAGTTGCAGAACCAACCCGAGGTGAAGGCGCAGATCGCCTACCTTACCCGCCAAACGCTCGCCGATCACTGGCTGCGCGCCAAAGCTGCCCAAAACGCGGTGAACGAAGAGGCGGTTAAATCCGCCTATGACCAGATGGTCGCCGACAAATCCCGTTTCCGCGAAGCCAAGGTGAGTTACTTCGTCGGTTCACCCGACCAAGCCCAGGCTACCGCCGAGCGCATTGCCAAGGGAGACCTGTCGGACTTGCACGTCTTCGGGGCAAGCAAGAAAGGCGAGCCCGCCCCGTTTCTTCCGGTACGTTCACTGCCCTACCAACTCGGCAATGTGGTGATCGGCGCGACACCGGAACGGCCCATTGGTCCCCTGCCTACGCGAGAGGGTTGGATGGTGCTTTATGTGCATGAATTCCAGAGCGGGCCAGTGCCTGCCCTCGAAGAGGTGGAGGACGCCCTTCGCCGTAATTTAACGGAACAGTTTTTGGCTGACGAGATCAAAGCGGCCCGCCAAAAGCTGTCCATTGTGATCCCATAAACACAGGAGTAGTAACAATGAAGCAGGTACGTTCTCTTCCCACCCAACAGCGCGGGGTTGCCATCGGGCTCGTCTTGGTGATCATTGCCCTACTGGCCGCCCTCGGTGCGCTGATGATGTCCTCTTCGCGAGGCTCGTTCACCAACTCCAATCAGGAGATGAACCGCATCAACGCCACCTCCGTCATGGAGCAGGGCATGAACCTCAAGCTGGGGTTCGAGCGGATGTTCCCGTACGTCAACGCCGACGACGTGACGTTTGACACGGACGCAACCAATGGTGTGTTCAACCCCTCCAAGGGCGGGGCCATGGTGCAAATTCCGTCACCCAAGGCCGTGGTTACCCCCGGTACCGATGTCTGGGTCTACAAGAAGACAGTGAAGATCAAGGGGATTGGTCTGGACGCGAACCCCGACTACCTGGTGGCTCTGCCCAACGTGACCCTGGAGACCTGCCGGCACATCAATAATCAGGTCCACAACACTGCGTTGTCCGCAACGCCCCCCACAGGCGCCGGCACGCTCGCCGACTGGAAGGATGGTGTTGACGGCTCCGATACAGCCGTGGACATGAGTGCCGTGGCAGCGGTCGATACCTGGAGCGAGGGTTGCATGGCTACCAGCGACACCAAGTACGTCCACTTCCAGGTAGTGGTGGCTCGATAAGGAAGGGTGGCAAGGGTGTCTGTCACAGTACAGGCACCCACGCCTATGACGATGATGGATCACTTCCAGCGCCATACGCCCCGCGCCCAGCGGGGCTTCGTCATTGCGTACGTGTTCGTGACCGTCGCCTTGCTGGCGGCGCTTGCGGCGGTACTCATCCACAGTTCGCGCACAGCCCCCACGATAGCCAGACTCCAGGCGCTGGAGAGCGCCTTGCGCGCCCAGGCGGGTGTGCAGCGCGAGCGTATCGGCCGATGTGTATTGGAATACCCGAGCGGCAACAACGGCACTGGATTCCACCCGGCCTACCCTGGCGGGAGCGCTGTCGCGGCGGACAGCCTGATCTGTCCGGGAGCCCCGGCGGGGAACCAGTCCCTTTGGGCTGGCCAAGGTGGTGATTTCATGCCCCAAGCTCCGAGCGGGTTTGTCTGGACTTACACCAACGATGCCAGCGGGGTTTCCCTGCACCTCACCGGGGATGCACAGGTGTTGGCGCGGTTGCTGTCGTACTACGCCACCAACGAGGCGCAGTTGAGCGGCGCCACTTTGACATTGTGGATTTCCAAGTAATCTTCTGAATCCCTCAGGGGCTCCGATGAACAAGCGCATCCCTACTTCCTTGTTGTACCGCCAGAAAGGGGCGGTGTTGTCCTACGTGATCGTGGCTATCGGGTTGGCAGGAACCCTGGCCGCAGCCGCGTACCACGGCCTACACACCCTGACGCGAGGGACCACGGTCACCGCCAACGTGTTGCGGACCGACGCGGCACTGGCGCAGGCCGCCTACTTTCTGGCCGCTGAGGGGGTGGACGGTGATAATGATGGATTCACTGAGTCGTCCGCCATGCAGGCCGGGGACGGCCCGGCAGATGGGGGTGTCATCCCGGACACTTCCGGGGCGCCCAAGACCGACGGTTGGGGCCGGGCGCTGGGTTACTGCGCGTGGGATGCGGGCAGCACCGATAGCTCCACGGGGCGACTGAGCGGCGATAATCCGGCCTCGCCAACCTCCTCTGTATTCGCAGTGCTCTCTCCTGGCGCCAATGGTACTTTCGACACCACCTGCGCCCAATCGCTCACGGGCGCCTTGGGCGATGACCGGGTGGTGCTGTTCACTCAGGCGCGGATCGCCCAGGGCGTGGGCGGGACTATTTTTTGGGGCGATCCGGTGGCCGACGCCACGGCGCTCAATGCGCTCGATACAGCGGCGCTGCGCGAGGGTGAAACCCGCCTGGTCAAGGGCGAGGACAAGCTGTATCGCTGGGACAGCACGGGGGCTTCCTGGGCCTCGCTCTCCGGCGGCTTTGAGCCGGATGAGGCCGCCAACTACCTGGCCCGCGAGGCGGTTGTGAGCACCACGGCGGGCAAGGACAACAACGTGGCCATCGGCCCTCAAGCCCTCAATCCCTCCGCCACGGGCGACGCTAACATCGCACTGGGTCCGAATGCGCTCTCAGGAGCGACCTCTGGTTCTTACAACTTCGCGGCCGGTGACGGCGCTCTTTACACCCTCGCGTCAGGCTCAGGCAATGTCGCAATCGGCCTGCGTGCGCTGAATGCAGGTCACGGAGGAAGTGACAGCATCGCAATCGGTCGGTATGCGCAGGAGTATATGCGGACATACAGTGGTTCAAGTACCAATATCGCCCTTGGTCAATTTGCCATGCGGGGATCGGCCACCCCCACACAGAACACCGGCACCCACAACTTCGCCGCCGGATCTGCGGCGCTGACTGGTTTGACCAGCGGTTCCTACAACGTCGCCGCAGGGACGTATGCTCTCACCAATACCACCACTGGCAGCCAAAATGCTGCAATCGGCCCGTGGGCGTTGCAGTCGAATACAACAGGAAACGACAATATTGCCGTTGGTTATTCTGCGCTACGCGCAAATACCGTAGGAAGCCATAGCATTGCTCTTGGCCGAGGGGCTCAGCAAAGTATGCGGTCATCATCGAATTCGGTGCCTGCCAACAATATCGCTTTTGGTTACAACGCAATGAACGGTTCCGCCAACCCGGCCGCCAACACGGGCAGGAATAACACTGCAATAGGTGAGATGAGCCTTTATAGTCTCACCAGTGGTTCGTACAACTTCGCAGCAGGCACCCGTGCGCTCTACAGCAACTCCAGCGGCTTACATAATGTTGCAATCGGCTTCTATGCGTTGAATGCGACCCAAGGGCACGGCAACATCGGTATTGGCGATAATGCACAAAGGAATACGATGGGATCGTACAACATCGCCCTGGGAAGTAATGCCTTGCGCGGGTCCGTTACCCCCGCGAGCAACACTGGTACTTCCAACTTTGCAGCCGGATTTCAGACACTTTACAACAACACGTCTGGGGGGCATAACTTTGCTGCGGGCTGGACCGCCTTGACGAAAAACACAACCGGCACCGGCAATGTGGCTATCGGGGGCAATGCACTCGCCAACAACGATGTCGGCAGTTATAGTGTTGCTGTTGGGTATGACGCACAAACCTTCATGGTCGGAGGCTACAACGTTGCGGTGGGGTATTCGGCTTTACGAGGCTCCACTGCGCCCGCTACTAACACCGGATCGAATAACGTTGCTTTCGGCACGCAGGCGCTCTATGCGAACTCATCCGGAAGCTATAACTTCGCCGCCGGGCATCATTCGCTCCAGTCGAACACATCGGGAAGTTATAACACCGCAATCGGCATTACGGCCCTTTCCAACAACACTACGGGAAATGGCAATTTTGCCGTGGGTTCTAGTGCTCTCGGTGCTAACACCACAGGTTCCCACAGCATCGCCGTGGGTGCCTACGCGCAGCAGTACATGCGCCCGACGTTCAATGGCTACAATGTCGCGTTCGGGATCTATGCCCTGCGCGGTTCCAACGACCCCACCGCCAACACCGGCACCCATAACTTCGCCGTGGGCAATGCCGCCATGATGCAGAACAGCTCCGGCTCGAACAACGTGGCCTTGGGGTGGAACGCGCTGGCGGCCAATACCACTGGCTGGAACAACCTTGCCGTGGGGCAAAATGCCATGGGGGGAAATACCACCGGGTCCAACAACATTGCCCTGGGTCAAAATGCGCTCATCGGTGCCGCTACATCGCACGAGAGTATCGCCATTGGTACCTCGGCCCAATCGCGAATGGCCCCGGTCGGGGCCGCGTACAACGTGGCTATCGGCGCCAGCGCCCTTTCCGGCTCCGCCACCGTGACGGCCAACACCGGCACCTACAACACGGCGGCGGGGTATCACGCGCTCCTGAACAACAGCTCCGGCCGATACAACGTCGGCCTCGGGGCCTCGGCGCTGGCAGGCAATGCCACGGGGACCTACAATGCCGCTCTCGGGGCCGGTGCCGATGTGGGTAGCCCCAATCTGACCTACGCCACCGCCGTCGGCGCGGGGACGGTCGTCAACAGCAGCAACACCGTGGCGCTCGGGCGCTCGATGGATACCGTCCATGTGGCCGGGGATATCGTGATCGACGGCAACGGCACCGTCGGCGGGGTGACGATCACCTCGGATGCGCGCCTCAAGACCAATGTTGTCCCTATTCGGGATAGTTTGGCCTCCCTGCGCAAACTCCAGGGGGTGACCTACGACTGGAAGGACGCTAAGGCGAACCGCACCATTGCCAAGATGGGGTTTATCGCCCAGGAGGTGGAAGAGGTTCTTCCCGGTCTCAATTTGGTCTATACCGACACGGACGGGAACAAATCGCTCGCTTATCCCAATCTGGTGGCCTTGGCCGTGGAAGGGGTGAAGGCCGTGGATGCTCGCGTCGAGGAATTGGCCGAGGTGGTGACCCTAACGGGAGTCGGCGTGCCAACCCATGTGCCGATGCTGGGCGACCAGGCTGGGTTGTACTACCGGGGCGAAGCGATCTTGGAGCATAACGGATGCACGGTGGTTCGGCTTCCCTCCTATTTTGAAGCGGTGGCGCGGCCCGGTGGGCGTACTGTCCACCTGACCCCATGGCTGAGCAAGGGGCCGGCCCCACGCTTGGCGGCGAGCGGGGTCGAGCGGGGGTTGTTTGAGGTGTGCGGGGAGCCCACCGACGAGGGCAAGGGCTTCTGGTGGGAGGTCAAGGCCGTGCGGGAAGCGATTCGGCCAGCGGCATGATGCGCCCTGTTGCACTCCGTTCTGTATGTCTCCTCGAACCCTGACATTCGCTCAGAACAGAGGAGAACCGAAATGAACCATGACCTGAAGCCTGGCTTCGCCATCTACTTCGTCAGTCTGACGTTTGCCAAGGAAGTGCATATCGGTGGGTTCACCAGATTCCACGATGTGTATGTGATCGCGAGAACGGTCGAGGAGGCGGAAGCCCTGGCCACTGCGAAGTATGCAGAGCACGTTGAGGTCACTCGCGCCAGCGCCCGGCTCGCCCTCAACCAGGTGGTCGCGACGTACACCTGTCTGGAGCGGTCCCCCGGTTTTGCCGAGGGATGCTTTCACGAGGAGTACGAACCGTCGCAGTACACAGCCGAGGATGCTCGACGGTTGGTTGATGACGTGGACAATTTCGTCAAAGGTCGGCGGGACAGCTATCCCTCTCCAAAGGCCCTGGCTGAGCGCTTCCGACAGGTCTGGGCCTCCTTCGGGTATTGGTGTCCGATAGGGCAGCAGTGGCAGAAGGTCGGCTTGGAGTTGCTGGAGAAGATCGGCAACCGCCCACATACCCTGGGCGAACGGGTTCCGTTTGACACGCTGGACGAGCTTCACGGCCTGAACGGCATGTTCAACCAGACCCGAGGCGATGTGGTGAACTTTGCTTCGTAACCCTTCCCAGCCCCTCTCCGGAGGGGCTTTCTCTTTCACCAGCCCCGGTATGCCCCTTCGAACCCCGACGTGTGTGTCGGACTGGGAGGTATTGTATGCAGACCACTGTCTCGATGGCCCCTGACTCTGTCTCGGCAGTTCAGGCGGCAAAACTCAAGGCGCGCAAGGGTCATCAAGACTGGCTCGTCTGGAGAACTCATCAGGGTCATTGGGCGTATGCCCGCGCAACGGCTGAGGCCATCAAGGCGGCCATGCTCGCAACCGGGACCGCTCGTCGGTTCTGGCTCTATGCTGCGAATAGCGGCGTCGGGCACACCCTGAGTTGGCGGCTTGCGTTGACGGTGCGGCGGAACATGATCGGCGGTGCCGCGTAATTCCCAGCCCCTCTTCGGAGGGGCTTTCTCTTTCACCCCCTCCTGTATGTCTCCTGGAACCCCGGCATCTCGCCGGACTACGAGGAGAACGACAGTGACCGGATACACCATCACCATCAAACGGACCGGCGAGTGCAAGCCGGTGAACCCAGCCCACGTCGCCGGCCTGTGCGTCGAGATGTGTGGCGGCGGGTACACCGAGGCGCAAACCCGCGCCGCCATGGCCGCTCAGGCGCAAATCGAGGACGGCCGTCCGTTCGAGACCGAGCGCTACGTTCTGGCCAAAGGCCCGGCGGAGCACTGAGTCAGCCCGCTCGACGTTGGTCAGCGCATTCCAGCCCCTCTTCGGAGGGGCTTTCTCTTTCACCCCCTCCTGTATGTCTCCTTGAACCCCGGCATTCCGCCGGCTTGCGAGGAGAACCGCGTGACAACTGAAAACGACCGTGACCGTGCCTTTAACGAAGGAGCCCAAGCCTACCGAAAAGGGGTTTCTTCGGACGACAACCCCTATGGGGAGTCCGATCTGGGCGAGGAGTGGGCTGCCGGTTGGGACGATGCGGAGTCGCAGGGACCGACCAATCCTGACCGGGTTGAAGCCGCTACGGCCGCGCTCGAAGCTCATGCCGCCTCGAAAGGGGAGGTTGTGGACGAAGATAATGTCGGAGATTTGCTTGCCGACCTGATGCACTACTGCGCCGAAAACGGCATTGATTTCGCGACCAAGCTGACGGTGGCCGAAGTCCACTTCAACTGCGAAACCGAATAGTGCCAATTCCCAGCCCCTCCTCGGAGGGGCATTTCGTTTCATCCTTCCCCGTATGTCTCTTCGAACCCAGCATTTTCGCTGACACTGAGGAGAACCAATATGCCAGCATCCGAACAAAACAATCTCTGCGCTCAAGTCAAACAAGAGCTTACCGCCATGTCCGATGTCGGGATGTTTTCCGCTGAGGAGCTTTCCAGGGCGTTGGCCTATGTCGATGCTCACCAGGACGAAGTGACGGAGGTCGCAGAGACTGGAGGGGTCAGCGATGCCGCTGACCTGGTGCTCGACCTCATTCGGATCTGACCTTTCACGCCCCCTCCTCGGAGGGGGCTCCTCCACCGCTGCTTCGACCCGCCTCTCGGCTTCCCCTTCACTCCCGCAGGTATGCCTCTTCGAACCCCGCCAAGCCTGGCGGAATCCGAGGAGAATTTATGTCCAAAAAGCGCGCTATTCTGGGAGAGTACGTGGGACACCTGGCGATAGGTGCGGCGATGTTTGTCGCACTACTGTTGTTCGGGGGCGCATTGAACATGCTGGTCCATTGGGCCGGTCCGGTGGTTGGAGATCCGCTCTTTGCCGATTTGATGGCCAATGTCGAAAAGGTTATTCTTTATGCAGACATGGCGTTCATCATCTGGTGGGCGATCTTCTCGACCTATAAGGCAATCAAGGAGATGCACGACAATGGGTGACTTCGTGAAGGGGTTCCTCAAGGGCGCCAAGGAAACGCCACGCGGTTATTTCGCCCCGGCGGTGGCTCTTTGGCGATTGCTTGTCGGTGTCACTGAATCCTTGATTCAGCCCAAGCACACCGTCGCCTGATCCTCAACTCTCCATTCATGAGCCCGGTCTTTTGGCCGGGCTTTCTATTTGCCCTCCCACAAAGACAAAGGCCCCCGAAGGGGCCTGGGATGCGGCGTGGCAGGTTTGCTGTCTCTGCCAGGGGCCCGGCTACGCGGGGCGGAGTCCCGACGTAGTCTCGAAAGCCCGATGCGGCGGTGCAGAGCGGGAACAGACCGGAAGGTATGCCGGTTCTGGGTCAGGCGCAAGAGATAATCGGCCCACTTCCTGGGAGCACCGCTCCACTGGAGGGGAGGGCGTCAACCTCGCTCCTCAGAAGAACGGCTTTGTGCTTCAACCTGCTGGTGCTGTGCCCGTTCCAGCGCCGCGACCAGTTCCGCGATCTGTTGAGCCTGTCGCTGCCCCTCGGCATCTTGGGCGACCAGACGCGCCTTCAGGTCGGCCCGGTCCTCCTTCGCGGCCTCCAGCGACGCCTTGAGCCCGGTGTTCTCCGCTTGGAACCCTGCTGCCTCCTTGCGGGTCACATCGAGTTCGGCCTTGGTCTCGGACAGTCGCGTCTCCAGCATCCCTTTCTCCGCTTCCAGCGTGCGGGCCTTACCGGCGATCTCCCCATGTTGGGTCAGCAGCCGGCGGATCTCCTCTTCGCGCCCGGAGATCCTGTTCTCCAAGACCGTGTTTTCCTCGTCAGCCTCCTTTAGCTGCCGGTTCAAGGACTCCTCGCGCTCCCGAAGACGGGCCAGTTCATCGCGAAGCTGCCGCTCCGTCTCTTCAGCGGTGGCGGCCACTGCCTTCAACCGGCCATCCAGCTCTTCGACGCGGGCCGTCAGGTCTCCGGCGCGGGCCTGTTCGACCGCGAGCGCGTGTTCCACCTCCACCCGCCGGGCGCGTTCAGCTTCCATGGCGGTGATCGCCGCCTGCCGGGTTTCAGCCTCGTCCCCCAGGCGAGCGAGGGCGGTATCGCGTTCGCGCTCAGCGCGCTCGATGCGCTGAGTGGCCGCCTCCTGATGTCGAAGAAGGTCCGCCTTCGCCCCCTCGATTTCGGCATCGGCCATCTTCTTGGCCGTCTCCAGGGCCTTGTCCCACAGGCGCTCGTAGAGGGCGGTGATGGCCTCGTAGGCGTCCGTTGGGATGTCCGGTCGCTCGTTCTGGGCGCGCAGTTTGCGGGCGATGTCTTGCCAGAACGAGGGCATGTACTTGTTGACGGTCACGGGGCTGCCGCCGATCACTCGACGAACTGCATCGCCCGTGGGGGACTTTCCCTCGGCCATCAGTTGGTAGGCGGCCTCGATGACCTTCTTTTCGGTAACGCGGGTAGCGATTTCGCTCATCCTCTAGCTTCTCTCCATAGTTTGTCCGCGAATAGTCATTGGGGCTCATCAAAGTCGCTGTAGCGCACCCGCCGGAAACAGCCGTGGGTCTCCAGCCAGATCCGCAGCTCCGCAGGAGCCGACGGGCTACGCAGCGCCCGTAATGCGTCCAGGGTCAAGGGCTCATCCACCGCTCGGCCCCGGTAGTAGGCCGCCCAGAGGTAGGCCCCTCGCCAGCCGTATTTACGCACGTTGTAGTGCTGAGTGGAACGGCGGTTCTGGTCCCAGACGACAGTCGCCCAAGCAACGAAATAGGGGTCGGTACGACCCTGCTGGCGCTTGACCACGAGCTGCACCCCGGCCAACCCTGCGCGGCTCGGGCGCAGCGGCCTCAGGGTGGGCACCCGCCCATTGCGCCGAGCCTGTTGCGGTAGCCGGGCGAGGAGCTGATCGCGCCAAGTCCGGGCGGCGCGCTTCGCCCCCCGCATTCCCCCATGATCGCGGGCGGGAAAAGAGCGTTGATGGACCACTCGTTGCTCCCCGACGCGCTCGCACAGCCGCACCCACCAGCCATAGGCAAGGAGGGTCAGGCCATAATCGGGGTCGGTCGGCTTGCGCGGTATGGGGCTCACGGCCGCATCTTGGTACAACCCATTTCCATCACCCACCGGTAAGCGTCCACGGCCCGGACGAACGGGTCCGTCACCCCATGTTTCGCGAGGATTCTGTGGCCGCGCTCAGCAGTGGCTAGCCGGATCTTTCGTCGATCCTCCGTGGGAACGTCGCTATCGTGCAAATCCGGGGTGTCCGTAAGCACCGCGTACGAAGCCTCAATGAGTTCAGCGACGATTCTTGCCTGTCTCTTGTTCATCTTCTCGCTGCCGCCTTTCGTCTAGGGTTCGACGCCCATCAGCTCAGCCAGCATCCGTATGGCGCGTTTGACCTCTTCTAAGTCCGTGCGGGGGAGGCCCTCGCAATCACGACCATCCATGCGCTTCATGGTCTGTCGCAACTGATCCCGCATTACCTGTTGTCGGGCCTCGATCAACCCCATGTCTTTCTCGCGACAACGGTCCAACGCTTCCTTGGTGATATTGAATTCGCTCATCCGCCTCTCTCTCGTGGCAGTTGATTCATTTACAGCCGTTCAATGGCTGCCTTGAGCTTCTTGCCCTGTTTGGTGAGCTTGATGTCGAGCGGCGGGGGGCCGGGCTCGCCCCAACGCTTCTTGCGCTCCGACAGGTCGATGAGTTCAAGTCCGGCGATTTTTCTCGGAACACCGGCCGCGAGCTTTTTCAGCCCGTAGACAAACCTGCTGTACACGCCCCGGTCGATCTCCTCCGCGTCGTAAATCACCTCCATGAGTTCATAAGTCGTGAAACCAGGGTGTTCGCACACGAGCAAGAAAAGCTCGATGTCTTCTAAACGCGAAAATCCGTGCTCTCGGCACAACGTCACAACAAGACGCAATTTTCCGCTGGGGGTCATAGCCACGTTCAAGAGTTCCTAAGGTTAAAGCCCCCTCGGAAGTGGATTTCCGGGTCTGGGCGATTTTGCGAGCTTACCGGAGTGTATTACATAAACCATAAATTATCTAACATATTCTTAGTTACGTTAATAGGCATTTACAAAACTAACGTTTTCGCGATCTGGATCTGTTACCATTGATTGCACTCAGGTTTTCAGGAAAACCCCAGAAAGGAGCCCGGCATGGAAAAGGTGATCACGGGGGCGTCGAGCCACGCGCTGACGCATTTTGAGGGACCGACGGCGGCCACGCCGCCTCGGGTCTACCTGGCGGGCCTGTCCTCGGGCAAGAGCCGCCGGGCGATGGGCTCGGCGCTGATGTCCATGGCGAACCTGCTCGGCTATGCCCACTTCGATGAGATCCCCTGGGCGGCCCTCTCCCGCCACCTGGTGATCGCCCTCATGGTCAAGCTGGAGGGGCTCGGGCGCACCCCCAATACCCGGCGCATGTACCTCTCCGCGCTCAAGGGGGTGGCTCGCGAGGCATGGCACGCGGGCCTGCTCGATGTGGACACCTATCAGCAGATCAAGGATGTGCGGGGCGCCAAGGGCTCTCGCCTACCGGCGGGCCGGGCGCTGCCGGCCGCTGAGATCGAGGAGCTGCTGAATACCTGCCGGGCCGACGAGCGCCCGCAGGGGGTCCGGGATGTGGCCATTATCGAGGTGCTGTTCCTGACCGGGGTGCGCCGCTCGGAGCTGGTCTCACTGGATCTCACCAGTGCCGACTTCGCTGAGCACGAGATCCGGCTGATTGGTAAGGGGAACAAGGAGCGGTTGGCGCCGATCAACGAGCGGGTGATCGCCTCGCTGCGGCGCTGGCTGGCCATTCGGGGCGAGGCGCCCGGTCCCCTCTTCGTCCGGATTCGCAAGGGTGGGCAGATCACCACAGACCGGTTGTCCGACCACGCGGTCTTCAAAATCCTGGAGTGGCGCTATATGAAGGCTGGGACCGATAAGGTGCGCCCCCACGACATCCGCCGCTCACTCATCAACATGCTGTTGGAGAACGGCGAGGACATCTCGACCGTGCAGGAGGTGGTCGGCCATGCGGACATCAGAACCACCAAGCGGTACGACCGGACGGCCGAGAAGCGCAAGAAGAAGGCGATTCACGCGCTCGGTTTCTGATTGCACTTGCATCGGTATGTCTTTTTGAACCCCAGTTATGATCTGGCAGAGGAGAGAGCAATGTCGCAGCAAACCATCAGCTTCGGGTACCGCGTGTTTGTCGTGTCGGGCGGACACCTTGAGCGCCCAATGAGAAACAGTGAGGACGGGCTGATATTTGAGGACGATTTTCCGAGCGTGGAAGCCGCCACCAACGAGATTTCGACAAATCCCGACGTGTACTTCGACGAATATGTCCTTTTGCCGGTAGTCGTGAAACGCCCGTGGTGATGATTCCAGCCCCTCTCCGGAGGGGCTTTTTCATTCTGGGGCACCCATCCCGGTATGTCTCCTCGAACCCCGGCAAATCGGCCGGCCACCAGGAGAAACGACAGATGTGCAAGAAGTGTTGAAGTTCCATGACGGCAAACGGATATTGCACGGACGAGACCTGCCGTACTCTGATTGGCCGCAGCAGGTTGATCTGGATGGACCTCTACAATCCCAGCAGGCATTTTGGGAGGAGACGGTAGGGTCTCAGGGATGGAGCGAAGAGACCCAGATAGCCCATCTGGAGCGCTTCCGGCTCTGGTCTTTATTTGGGCTTAGGAGGGGGTGCGGGCATTTTCTGGTGGAATTCGCGATGCCCCTCGCCAAAGGGTGTGTTGACCACCACGCACTGTATCACTTCGCAGACCGTGCCAGCCCTGACCCCTTGTCCTGCCTCCCAACGCCAAGCGACTGGGAGGCTATTGGCAGGGACTTCACTGCGCACCGCAAAACTGACCCGCAGATTGCTCTCGACCTGAACCGTGTCCGTGGGGATCGGAGCGAAGTCTTGCGCCTCCGTGTGCATGTGCGGCATACAGATACCAAGATTGAACTCGGCCAGACGTTGCAGCATTTGCTGGACTTCGTGGGTCTGTATAGCTTCTTGGGCGCGTCGTAATGGCTCAGGTAGCGAGGCCACCAGACGTGCGCGTTGTTGCGACAGGTGAGCGTCCATAGCATTCCCTCTCTCTGGACTGATCGCTTACCCTCTATCATAGCTGATTGCCACGGTATGCCATCGGTAATCCCGTAGCGACGTTCTTTGTGCCCAAACCCAGGCTGTTCGCCTATGTGATTGCCTTGAAGAAAAGCGCATATCGCGTCGGCGCAGTGTTCCACAAGTGTCCGTAATTCCTCAGCCCCTCTCCGAAAGGGGCTCCCCCCCTTCACCTCCCCCGGTATGTCTCCTTGAACCCGACATGTCGTCGGACAGGGGAGATTCGAGAATGCGTACTGAACAGCCAACGCGGGATGTTTTCAGGCCGAAGCACGGAACTGGTAAGCTGGCGCGTGAGGCCGGTTACCGACTGCCGTTGACGGTACTCAAATCTGCTGCCGGTCATTATATTGGCACGGCGAATGATGAAGGTCCGGTGTCTCGGGAGAGCTTGGAATACTTCTCATCGTCGCAGGAGGCGCTGAACGCGCTGGAAACTGACGGGTGGAGTCAGCGCGACTCACTCTGAGCCGAACCAGGAGGATACAGATGGACTACAGCGCTCTGGAGACGGACCAAGAGGCCGCCAACTGGCAGGGGTGCTTCGCGGCTGCCGAGAAAGCGGGCTATTCGCAAGAGGAAGCCAAAGAGTGCCAAGAAGGCGCCTTGCAGTGTCCGAAATGCCCGTGGGGGTCCAAGGCCCCGTAAACCTTCACAGCCCGGTACCGCTTCGGCGGCCGGGTTTTTAATGGAAAGCCCCTGCCAGTGGCGAGGGGCTGTGAATAGCCGAGCTATGCTCCCAGTGACGCATGGGAAGGCGAGATCGCCTCATGCAGCGCCCCGTTGAGCGCCTCGATTAACTCGCTCGCTCTCAGTCCTCCTTGCGGTTCTCGTTGCGGGCACGGGTGAGCGGGATAACGTGCGTCGGCGCTTCCTGATTCACATCCGCCCACACCACCACACGGGGACTGCCCTCGTAGAACTCGATCATCACTGGGATGCCCAAGTCAGCGACCGTCCCATAGTCGGTGTATCCGTCGAAGCGGATAAAGACCCCCCGCTCGTTGACCTCAATCCCTCCCGTGACACTGCCCGACTGGTCGGATTGGTCCTGCAACTCAAACCCTTGTTCACTATCCTGCTCGGGACACATATTCTCTGGTAGCATTTCCATTTCTGGTCTCCTCATTCTGGCGACATGCCAGGGTTCATTGGTACATACCGCCAACAGTGAAAGCCGTTTCACCCCTCTCGGTATGTCCCCTCGAACCCCGGCAATCGCCCGGAACACCAGGAGACAAAAATGGGTACCAGAGTAGATATTTTGGTGGTGAATGCGGAAGGCCAGACGGTTGCAACTCTATGTGTCAATACCTCGCACGAGGCGGTGGATATCGACGCCATTGTGACTGCTATCGCGCAGATATCGTCGGGGCCGACGAGTTTCGTTAGGTTCATGCTCGAAGAGCGATATATGTCCCGCAGCGCAGATGGGCGACATGGGTCTCAGGACCGTATGTTCGCTATTGGTCTCTATCTCGACGACCGTGATTACGTGATCCAGGTAGCCGAGAACCCGGAAACCACGGGACCGCGCCTGCTGGTTGAACGTCTTCCTGCCTGATTTTTTCCGGCCCCTCTTCGGAGGGGCTTTCTCGTTTCACCCTCCCTGATATGTCTCCTCGAACCCCGGCGTGTTGCCGGAAAACAAGGAGAACTGCGATGCCTAACGCGCACACCCCCGGTCCGTGGAAAGTTCAGCGTCTTATCGAGGTCGGTGGAGACCGGTACATCCGCGCTGTTGTTGACGAGAGCGGCGAGCACATCGCCCATGTGTGCTCGTTGGAGCCTGGTCTCGATGAGTCGGTTGCGAATGCCCATCTGCTTGCTTCTGCACCGAAACTGCTGACAATGTTGGAGCAGTTGTGCGAGTTGATGGAGTCCATGGGGCATGATGTGACCCCTTCTCGCGACGTGATCGCCGAAGCCAAGGCCGTTCGGTGAGCCCCTTCACGCCCCTCTTCGGAGGGGCTTTCTCGTTGCACCTCCCTCGGTATGTCTCCACGAACCCCGGCGTGTTGCCGGAAAATATGGAGAAACCAACATGTCGAACGTAGCCACCCCCGGCCCCTGGACCGCTTCGCTGCACTCCGAGTACCCCGGCCGTGACCATGAAGTTGTCCAGGCCGTACCGCTGGAAGAGCAAAAGCAAGGTGCGGTTGGGGAGTCCATCGCCGACGTGTCTGGGGCGGGAAATGCAGCGCTCATCGCCGCCGCTCCGGATCTTCGGAAGGCTTTGAGTCTGTTGGTCGGAATGATCGACAACGGTACGCCGCCGCACCCGCTCGACCCTGCCATGGACCAAGCTCGCGCTGCTTTGGCACAGTCGGAGCCCGAAGATTTCGAAGATCGGTAGCTTTCTCCCTTCACGGCCCTCTCCCAGAGGGCCTTTTCGTTCCGACTTCACTTCCCCCGGTATGTCTCCCCGAACCCCGGCATTCCGCCGGCCCCCAGAGGAGAACCCCGTGTCATTTGTAATGAGAAACCCACGGATTGCAGATCGCCCTCCCATCGTGCTTATTGCCTGTTCGGCGTCTAAAGCCGCCGAGCCGGTGGAGGCGCGCAAGCTGTATCTCGGCGATCTGTTTCAGAAGTCTGTCGCGTGGGCCGAGTCCAAGGGCTTGACCTGGGCAGTGATTTCCGCCGAGCACGGACTGGTGATGCCCGACGATGTGATTGCACCCTACAACACCCGTCTCGACACCTCCCGGAAGTCGCTGCCGCAACGGCAGCACTGGGCGTGGCGTATCGCGCTGGACCTGTTCGAGCGTTACGGCCGTGCCGAGAAGGTCATCCTACTCGCCGGGAATGCCTACCGGGAGACCTTGGCACCGGAACTTCGGAAACGGGGTCGCCCCGTGGAAGAACCGTTGGAAGGGAAGGGTATCGGCCAGCAGAAGCAGTGGCTCATGCAGCAGATGCAGGCGTAGTGTTCTTTCAAGCCCCTCTTCGGAGGGGCTTTCTCGTTCTGGACCTTTCACCTCCTCCGATATGTCCCTTCGAACCCCGGCAACTGGCCGGACAATGAGGAGACCGGAATGTCTGAGATCGCTC
The DNA here is from genome assembly GCA_041690535.1 of Gammaproteobacteria bacterium. Taxonomy (GTDB): domain Bacteria; phylum Pseudomonadota; class Gammaproteobacteria; order Thiohalomonadales; family Thiohalomonadaceae; genus JAWLHA01. Next base: position 28,119 of record JAWLHA010000031.1, read on the forward strand.
ACACCGCTGGGCCATGGCATATGGAAGGTAAATCTGGCAATGATGGAGAGGCGATGGTGATTGTCTCCAAGGACCGCACCATAGCGTGGACTGCCGCGACCTGGGACGAGGCCAGCCAGGGAGATGTAATTACTCCCGAGGACGAGGCCAACGCGAAATTGGTCGCCGCTGCCCCAGAGTTACTGGAGTCTTTGCAGTTGGTGATGGACATTGTCGCGACGCGAGTTTCATCGCTGTCCCAAATGGACTATTCGAAGATGCGCAAAGCCCGTGCTGTCGTCGTCCAGCTTCAGCGGCGATAATCCTTCAGCCCCTCTTCGGAGGGGCTTTCCTTTCACCTCCTCCGATATGTCTCCTCGAACCCCGGCGTGTTGCCGGACAATGAGGAGAACCCTGATGTCGAACCCGAAACATACGCCTGGCCCGTGGAAGGGGCATGAGGACGGACACATCTCTACTGCCGACGAAGCCTCGGTTTCCATCGCCAAGGTTCTGGGCGAGGAAGATTCCGTCTTCGTCTCTCGTGAGCAGTTCGAGGCCGATATTGCCTTGATTTCCGCCAGCCCTGACCTTCGGGAAGCGCTGACGAAGATGTGGAATTTCGCCTCCATAATGGTCGAGAAGCACGACATGAACGGCGACGACACCATGACTGACGAGGAACATGCCCTTTGGCAAGAAGCGGGCGCCCACTCGAATGTGGCGCTCAGTAAAGCGACGCGGTTCCGGTAGTCTCTCTTCACGCCCCTCTTCGGAGGGGCTATCTCTTTCACCCCTCCCGGTAGGTCCCCTCGAACCCCGGCGATTCGCCGGAACCATCGAGGAGAACGAAATGAGTAATCTGAAAAAGGCCGCCACCTCGGCTGCACAGACCATTCGCGACTACATGGCGGGAGAATGGGATGGGAACGAGGATGGCTGGGAAGCCGTCGCGGCAAATCTCGAAGCCGCGCTGTCGGACCAACCCCAGCGACCCGTCGAAGTCACGATGGTGAAGAAGTTCATCATCCACGATGCGGAGCGGGTCAAGGCATCCGCCGAACGGCTCGCTCGGCTGAGCGGCGGGCAAGATCCGGGCTGGTCTCCGGACTCCGTCGAGGAGGCTATCGAGGAACTGGAAGTCCTCGGCCAGGACGCCCCTTTGGACTACGGCTACGAGGTCATCGAGACCAAGTTCGTGTAGTTATCCACTTCAAACCCCCTCCATTAAGGAGGGGTTTCCTCTCCAGCGTTGCACCTCCCCAGGTATGCCCCTTTGAACCCCGGAATCCCGGATTGAAGGAGAACGAGATGAACATAGAGGTGCTTCAACATCGCTCGGGGAGTTATGGGCCGCGCACGTTTGAGAACGCAAAGGGAGCCGATCTGACGGTCGCCTTCGCCACCGACTTCTCGACGGCCGGTGAGAAGCTCACCGCTAAGGCGGCCGGCGACCGCTACCTCGCCATCCCCCTTGCGACCGGGCCGTTGGAAGCGGCGCGGATGCTGTTCCGGGCGTGCCGGGCGCAGCATGTCAAGACATTGAATGTCGCCGGCAACGGGATCTACACCCTGGCGAAGCACGGGTGGACCCAGCAGCGAACTGACGAACATGTCTACCGGGTGCTGGCCAAGGTCCATGAGCACTGGGCACTGAGCCACGTCCGCTCGGGTGGCCAGACCGGGATCGATCTGGCCGGGGTTACCGCCGGCTACGCCCTCGGCATTCCTGTCACCGCCCTGCTCCCGTGCGGCTTCAAGCAGCGATACGAAGACAAGGCGGACCGGTGTCACAGCGAGGAGGAGATCCGAGCCCAAATCGTCTCTGGCGCCGCCAGGCTGCCCTCGCAGTAAATTCCCCTGCCCGGTCCCGCTTCGGCGGCCGGGCTCTCATATCCGGGCGGCTCGGATGTTTCACCCCTTTCGGTAGGTCTCCTCGAACCCCAGCATATCGCTGGCACAAACGAGGAGAGCCTGATCGTGGCGAAATGCGACAACTGCGGCAAGGAACACACCAGGCGGCGCTTTTGCAGCAACCGCTGCAAGGACCGATTTCATAACCGCCATAATCCGCGAGGGCTGGCGTTGATCCCCGCTGAGCAGCGCCAGGCCCAAACCGAAGAGGAGATGTACCACGCGGGCATGGACGGGCTTGAAGTCGGTTGGGACGGTCACAAGAACGTCTTCTAAGCCCTTTGCCGCAACACTTCACCCAAAGGTCCGGTCCCGTCGTGGGATCGGACCAGCCCCCCTGATCGGACAACGTTTGCCGAACGTTACGCGAACGTTACGCGAAGGTTCGCGGGAACGCGCAAGTTACAATGTTGCACCCCCAACGGTATGTCCTCTCGAACCCCGGCAATCGGCCGGAAAAGCGAGGAGAACCCTCATGTGTACCCAGCAAGAAGCCGAAGCTCTGGGCTTTGACTCCCCTGAAGCAGCCGCCGCCCACGCCCAAGCGTCCGCCCACCGGGCGAACGCCCATGAACTGGCCCGACGGTACCAGCAAACCCGTGAATGCCAGCAGCGGCGCGCTGAGGCGGCACTGGCGCACGGCATCGGGACCGACCAGATCGTCTGGGTCGTGCCTGCTGGATAACCACCCTTCGCGCCCGGTACCGCATCAAGCGGCCGGGCACCTCTCTCGAACGCTTGCACCCCCTCGGATATATCACCTTGAACCCCCGGCAATCGCTGGTTACAGGAGATAGATAGATGCGGCAAAAGTTCGTCATTACTCATCCGAGCGACGGCGTATATCTCGGGAACTGCATGGGGCTTGGGTTCTGGTCGAAACTCGACCCCGCCGGCCAAAACTCCGCCCCCTTGTTCAGTTGTCCTCAGGAAGCCATTGAGCACATCCAGTCGTGGGACGGCGGCAGGAGCCCGGCGGACTACGCCATAGTCCCAGTAAACGCGGTCGGCCCGTTTCATGCGACCATCGTCGAGTGCGTCAAGGCCGGCTTGGACGCCTGGTTTCCGGATGGCGACTATCGTTCTGAGTCGGCGCAACTGAACTGAGCCTGACAATTCCCCTGCCCGGTACCGCATCACGCGGCCGGGCCACCTCTCCTTTTGTTGAACCTTTATCAAACCTTTCTCGAATGTTCGCGTAACGTTACGGATGGCAGGCGATCTCGCCTTCCCCTTTCACCTCGCCCGCCCTCCCCTTTCACCTCGCCCGGTATGTCCCCTCGAATCCCAGCATGTCGCTGGACCGACGAGGAGAATTGACGATGTGTAAGTGCGCTTCGAAAGGTGGTTGCTGTTCCGGTAAGGCCGCACAAGAGGTGGCAACGGCAACGAGTCCAGGGTTGTTGGAGACTCTCATCCAGGCCGTTGAGGAATCCGGCTACAACCTCCGTTCTGGACCTTTCACCTCCTCCGATATGTCTCCTCGAACCCCGGCGTGTTGCCGGTGTGAGGGGAGAAACGATATGTGCAATAAAGTGACTGTCTTCTTGCGTGAGCAGGCCGCTCGGGGTACGGCCTACGATGCGGTGTTGCAGAGCGTTAAAGGGCGGTTCGCCCCTGAAGACGTGGTCAAAGCCATAGGGACAAGTGCTAGCCTGGCGCAGGTATATGCTGACTTGCTTCAACAGGCCCGTACTGTGGCGCTCGCTCAAGAGTTGCTGGAGGCGTTGGAGACCATCACCCATCTGACAACTCATTTGGTTGATGACTGGGACGAGAGCGGTCATACCTATTCTGAAGTGGATGAGGCCATTGAGAAGGCCCGGACCGTCATCGAGAACGCAAAATCGAAGTAAAGTCACAATCTTCACAGCCCCTCTTCGGAGGGGCTTTCTGTTTCACCCCTTTCGGTAGGTCTCCTCGAACCCCAGCATATCGCTGGCACAAACGAGGAGAGCCTGATCGTGGCGAAATGCGACAACTGCGGCAAGGAACACACCAGGCGGCGCTTTTGCAGCAACCGCTGCAAGGACCGATTTCATAACCGCCATAATCCGCGAGGGCTGGCGTTGATCCCCGCTGAGCAGCGCCAGGCCCAAACCGAAGAGGAGATGTACCACGCGGGCATGGACGGGCTTGAAGTCGGTTGGGACGGTCACAAGAACGTCTTCTAAGCCCTTTGCCGCAACACTTCACCCAAAGGTCCGGTCCCGTCTTGGGATCGGACCAGCCCCTCCCCTGATCGGACAACGTTCACCGAACGTTACGCGAACATTGCGCGAAGGTTCGCGGGAGCGCGCCTACTTCCAATGTTGCACCCCCACCGGTATGTCCCCTCGAACCCAGTGATTCGCTGATTTTGAGGAGAACCAACATGCAGACTTCCTCTGCCCTCGAAGGGCGCTCATTTGAAGCCCGCCAGGCGGTGTTTTGGAACTCAGTTGGGGGCGATTTCAGCCAACTGAGCCTGCCTCGGTTAGCCGATGGCTCCCGAGACGTGCGCCTTGCGGTGCCCGGCCGTGACCATCCCGCGTACGTTACCCAAGCGGAGTGGAAGCGTCGTTGGCTTGATGACTCAGCCGATGAGTGCCCCTTTTGAACCCTTCATTCCCCCCGGCCCCGTCTGGTGCCGGGGTTCTCTCCTTCGATTGCACCTCCCCCGGTATGTCCTTCTGAACCCCGGTAACCACCGGATGACGAGGAGAACACAAATGCCTGTAGCAGCAGAATGTCACAGTGATGATCGGGTCTTCGAAGTGTCTTTCGATGCTGAACCGTGGTTTCAGCAGGCATCTGACGACCAAATCATCGACCTTGCCGAATGCGGTTGGGGCGGTGATTACGAAGCGGATGAGGTAGCCGAATACGTTTCCAGCGCCAACCCTGACGTTCAAGAAATGTTCGCCTACCTTGGGCGAATTGCAGGCCGTCGGGATAAGAAGTACGCCTGCGGATTCGAGTGTACGGTCGATGAGACTTCGGCGCTCGAATGGCTCAAAGAGCATCGGCCTGCCTTGTACCAGTCCGTAAATCCGGATGGCACTGCCGGCCAAGATCGCGATTCTTACAGTGACACTCAGGATCGGAAATCTTACTCGGTCCAGTAGCACCATTCAGCCCGGTACCGCTTTGGCGGCCGGGCCTCTTCCCTTCCCTGCCCGAGTTTGCATCTCCCCCGGTATGTCCTTCTGAACCCCGGTAACTACCGGCTGACGAGGAGATAAACGCTATGCCTACCCTGTACGACGAAATGAAGAAGCCTGGCTACCAGCCAACCCCTTCCAGCAAGAGGCGTTCCCGCCTTTACTGGCGTCGCCGGAACCTGGAGTACACCAAACGGGTGGTCAGTAAAGGACATCCCTACGGGATTACTCTCTTGCGGGTATGGCCGATAAAGGTGGTTCGCGCCATCGCGAATCGCTATGGCTTCGGTGTCGAGGGTGCGAACCCCCGCACTTGCCAGTTCGTCAACTACGGTACGTGCTGATTCTCTGCCCGGTCTGCTTCGGCAGCCGGGCCTCTCCCCTGCTCTCCCCTCCCCTTCCCTTCCCTTCCCTGCCCTGCCCTGCACCGCCTGTCGGTTGCACCCCTCCCGGTATGTCCTCCTGAACCCCGGCGCCTGCCGGAAACCAGAGGAGAACCGTCATGACAGCGATGTTAGCCGTCGAGACCCTTCAAGGGGCTCAGCCCTGCAACCTCCAGTCGGGAGCCAAGGTGTCGGTCATCGAGCGCATCCGCAGGAGAAATCCCTGCTTCCGCCTGCCCGGTGGGCCGCAGGACGTGCTGTGCATCCCCATGAGTGGGGGAATGGATAGCACGGCCATGGCGATCCTGGTGGCTCGCCTGTTCCCGGAGCGGAACAATATCGTGTACCTGTTCACCGACACCGACGCTGAGCATCCGGGCATTTACCGGACCTTGGACCAGGTGGAGGCGTATCTGGGGATCACGATCCAGCGGGTCGAACACCCCTTCGGTTTGTGGGGGTTGATTGAACGCTGGGGTGGGTACCTCCCCTCGGGGCAGAGTCGCTGGTGTACCCGCGACCTGAAAACCAAGCCCTTCGAGCAGCACATGAAGGCGCTTATCCCCGAGAACGGCAAGGTCTACTCGCTGATCGGCCTTCGGGCCGATGAGAAGAGCCGGATCGGTCTGATCAGCAGGGATGACCGGATTGTGACCGAGACGCCCTACAAGGATCTGGGGGTCACCCACGAGGAGGTGATCGAGATCCTGGAGGAGACCGTCGGGGTACCGTCCTACTACCGCCACCGCACCCGCTCGGGTTGTTCCACCTGTTGGGGGATGCGGCGCTCGGAAGTGGTGGCGCTCCACCAGTGGGACCGGTCGGAGTTCGAGCGGGGCATGGCCTATGAGAAGTTGGCCGATGCGGACGTTGCCCGGTATGCGCGGTTGGCGAAGAGCTTGTGGCAAGAGGCGAAAGTCTCCGAAAACCACACGACCTTCCCCATCCCCTCGTCCTGGGAGCCCTCGGAAGTGAAGGCGCCCCCCCGGCGCAAGCTGGTCGAAGGGGGGATCGCTGACATCTTCGATGCCGATACGGTTTCGGTGTTCGTGGGGGCCGAGTTCTTGGTGAACCCAGCAGTCGGGGGCGATGGTGTGTGGTGGAGGGACATTGTGACCTTCTCCACGACCAAGGGTGGATTGAGCCGCCAGCTCAATATGCACTACCACCACCGCCTGAAGACGGCCGCCACCTTCGGACTGTCCCGTGAGGCGATGGCGAGGGAGCTTCGCCTGGTGGTGTACGAGGTCCGCCTACCGGCGCACCTGGTCTACCCCAAGGGTCCGACGAAGCAGGAGGGGGACAAGAACTTCACTTGGCGTACCGGGGATGCCTACGCGCAGATCCAGCACGTTCTCGGGTGGGTGAAACGAACCCTCAATGTGGAGGCCATGCACCAGGAGATCCGGCGTTTCGGGCACGTCACCAAGGGTTGGTTGGGCGAACAGGTCCAGTCCACCCGTGAGGCGTTTCAGAAGCTCCACGAACCCGTGGGTACCATGGCAGGGGTGACGGTGTTTTCGCCGTCCTACGAAGAACCGGAAGAGGACGAGCGGGAGATCACCTGTCTCGCTTGCTCCATCTGATTCACCGCCCCTCTCCGGAGGGGCTTTTTCTTTGCACCGTTGCGGGTATGTCTCCCCGAACCCCAGCGCACGGCTGGACGAGGAGAACCGCAATGAGAGCCTTTTCAGTTGTCAAAGTGACCTACTCGCGTCAGATCGCAGGCCAAAAATACCTGAATGGACGCCCCCTCTTTCAGGAGGCCGCAATCGGGGTGGTGTCTCACGCGACCTTTTTCGCGTCGAGCCCTGAGACCGCATCAGAAATCGTGAGCCACTGGAACCGTGACGGTTGGAAGTACGCCGTGACGGGAATGGCCACGGTGCGCGAGCGTGAAGTCCCGCGAAACGTCCCGGTGAAGCTGAATCGCCACGGGGACAGCTACATCCCAAATCCTTGACCTTCCGCGCCCCTCTTCGGAGGGGCTTTCTCATGAAGCTCCCTGAAATTTGCGGTGTTGAACTGCTTCATCTCAGTTTCTAGGGATCGCGTTCACTCCTCCTTGCGCTGTATAATACCAACAATCATCTTTTATTAAGCACTCCCAGACTTGGGACAGGAGAAGGCTATGGCAAGAATGGAGTACACGAGCGCCGAAAGCGTCTGCAAGGCCGCTGTAACCGGCGGTGCGTTTGGGGCGAGCGAGTACGAATACAACAAAATCGCTTTCGTTGAACGAGTGCTGGGCCTGTGGGCGACATCCTACGGAAATGATCTTGTTACTCCTACCGCTGCACACGAAGAAAAAGCAGCCGAGCTTTACGAGTTCTACGTCCTTTATCGGGGTTTCGCTGACACGTATCCCGCTTGCCGAAGCGTTGGAAAGATACTGCACACACTGAGTACCGATGGGCTGGATGCGGCTTACGGCGTGTTTGCGGAGGCAAAAAAGGCCCATATACAACCGCTCTTTGAGAGACGGATGGCTCGGAAGGGATGGGAGATAGACATGGTTGACCAGAGTGCATCGGCCCGTTGGCGATAGGCACGAGTAGTCAAAGAAAAAGCCCCTCCGAAGAGGGGCGGTGAAGGTTAGAACATCGCCATTTGGGCCGTGGTAGGCTTGGGTGGCGCTTCCGGGATGGCCGGCAGAGCCGGTTCCGCTGGTTCTGCGGTTGGCCGCGAACGTTCCATTGCTCGCTTCCACTCCTCCTTGCTGATCGTGAACGGAAGCAGATCATCAAGGCTGGAGAGCCCGCTAAACCCGTGCCGTGACTTGAAAGCCGTGCGGCGCAGGATGCCATCGGCGACGGTGAGCTGGTTCTTGGCCAGAGCAACAATCCCCATCCTCGTGTAGTACCGGTACCCTTCGGTGATAAGCCCCGTCGGATCGTCGTGGTACCGAACGATGAGTTCATCCATCTCCAGCTCAAGCACCAGGTAGGCCGATTCGATGTCCACCGTAAAGAAGTCCTCGGTGTTGACATTCATCACAACCTTCTGCCCCGATACACGAGTACCGATGCAGTCACCCTGCTCGCCCAGCAGCTCCAGCTCCGGAGATCGCAGGCCCGCATAGGCCCAGACCCGTCCTTCGTCCCAGTCATCCCCCACGTACAGATAGCGGGCGGCCGGCAGGGGCGTTTTCGGGACCATTTCGACCTCCGGCACCGGGTAGCGCTGGCCCTCGATGTAGATGTCTCTGAACAGCTTGAGCGCGTGGAATGGCCGGTGATGTCCGTACAGCGACCACATGGCATCCACGGCGATCAGTTGCTCGATGGAGACAATCTGGAATCGAGGCTCGCGTCCTTCGCATTGAGCCGCAATCCCCTCCTCCACATCAAGGGTCAAGGCGTAGCGCAGCAACTCCTCAAGCATGGCCGGCGAATAGATATCCGGTTCCAGCTTGATGTACCCATCCCTGATGGTGCGCCCCACCCAGTTGCGCCGACTCCAGTCCCACTGGGTTGCCAGAATGAACCGTTGCAGCCGGTTCAACCCCCGGAGGTAGGCATAGCGAGGATCGCCGTCGATCATGTTCTCCAGCGACTTATCCCGCCCGACCGCCGTACAGGCCCAGCAACCGGTCCTCGCGCCACAACCACGGGACTTCGAGGTTTCCTTCAACATCTCGTCGGCAACCACGGCACAGGAGGTGCCGGCGGCATCCGCATAGATGCGGAACGTCTCCTCAAAGGTGGAGTACCCGTTGATTTGCCCAGACCGGGCACGCCCCAGGTACTCCCAAACGTCGTCTTCTGACCAGTAGCAGATCAGACTCAAACGACGTTCGCCCAGCTTCGGGTCGAAGCGAACTTGGTCGGACTCCCCGCGTTGTGACATGCGGTTCCCCCGGACCGTGCTCTCGTCGAACCGAATCCCCGTGATGACAACCGGCGGGGTGGTTGCGTTATCGAACTCCGCCAACACGCGCTTGCGAAGCCTGACCATGGGTTCAATCTTCCAATCCACGGTGCAGTCCCGGTCGGAGGAGTTGGGGAAAATCGGCAGCCCCCTGCCCCCAATGACGCGGGTCACCCAGTTGGATGCCAGCGATGGGGTTGCCGTTTCAACCCGGACATTGAGCCCGTGTCGCCACCAAGTTACCGCAGCAAGAACTGTCTTTCCCGGAAGACCAGGCGACACAGACGGGGGTCGTTCGCTCGAACAGCTCCCGCAGGGTCTCCTTGGCCCTGGCGATAAGTTCCTCAAGCATGGTGGTTCTCCTCGTTTCCGGCAGGCGCCGGGGTTCAGGAGGACATACCTGGAGGGGTGCAACCGACGGGCGGGGGCATAAGAAAGCCCGGCCGCCACGAGGGCGGTACCGGGCCGGTTTGAAGGTACTGCTGGTTACGCTGCAATCAACCGCTGCTGTTTCGGAGCGGGCTCAAGCAGACGTTCCACGTCGATGCCATGCTTCTTCAGCACTTCCCCGACGGCGGTGTCGATGGCCTCCATAGCCGCTGCCCGCTTCTCCTGGTCGTACGAGAGCCGATACATGGGGTTGTCCCAGTGATTTCCCCTGAACCGCATGTTGATTTCCGCACGCACTTCCTTGTCGAACTTCTCGGCCTTCTCGTACTGCACCCAGAACTCCTTGCTTACCCGATCATCTTCCGGCGGCAGCCAGCTCCGTTGCCGTCCCACGAGCCGGTTGAGCCGGTCGACCAACTTCTTGTCCCGAGGGAAGAAGTGGATCGTCCCGATGCCGGGGTAGTAACGGACATCGAAGTACGAACTGCTTACCCGTTTGCCCGAGCGAAGCTCCGAGAAACGGTTTCGGAACACCTCCGCCAGACCGATAAGCGGCTCGACTTTGCCATCGAGCATGGCAAACACCTTGTCGAAATCCGCCAACAGCCGTTCGGAGTCCCAGCTCAGGCTCCTTTGCCAGCTCTCGGACTTGTGGCCCGGCAGGATGAAGCGGGTCGTTTTGATCCGCATCCCGGCCGTACGGTGCTTGTCGTTGGACTTCCAGCCCTTGTAAAACACCGTGTTGTCCGAGTGGTAGCGCGTGATCTGGTCGAAGACATCGCAAGCCATGTCGATTTGGATCTGCCCCTGGTTCTGCACGAGACCGTGGAGGAATCCATAGACATTGCTGACGGTGAATTCGAGCTTCTTGACCTGCTCGAACTCTGCCTCGACCTGCTTCTGCGCGGACGACGAAAGGCGTGAGGTCACCTGCGAACCCCGCAGGATGCTCGTCCAGGCCCGATCCTTGAGCCCGTCGTAACGCTCGGCCAACTGCCCGATCACCCATTTCACCGAGGCATCGAACGAGTCGCTCGTCCCGTCGCCACACCGCTGTGCCATCGTCTCCCCCAGCAAGGCGGTGTAGTGCTTGGCACGCGCCTCGGCAAGGACGGACTCGCGAGTAGCCCGTACTGCCGCATTGAAGGCCAAAACGGTATTTTCGATGGTCGAATTGGCCAGCGCCAATTCGTTCATCTCCTCGTACCCCTCGCCAAGGGCATCATGCCCTTTTTGGTCCCGTTTCAGGTCATCAAAGAACGACCCGAGCAGGTCCGCCTTCACATCGGCCTCCTTCCGCAGGTAGACCAACGCCACGTCCACATCGGCCTTACGCTCCGCATCCGCACCGGAGAACGCCCCCTCGATGTACTCCACCTCACCATGCTGCTCGATGAGGCCCACGAGAAGCTGACGCTCCTTGGTGTACGGATTCCGGATGGTCTCCGCATTCAGGATTGCCACGATCTCGCCATCCCAGAGGATGCTCCACGCCTTGAGGACGTGTTCAGCCCCGTAGAGGAACGGCGGGTTCATGATGATGTGGGAGTAGATGGTCCCTCCTTGGAACTGGAGGAAGTCGATCCCTACCACATTGAACCCTTTTTCCCGGAGCGTCGGGTGCTTGGCAATGTCGATCTCCGCGCAATCCACTACCGGCTTGGCGTAATAGCCACCTGGCCTGGCATCGGCCAGGTCCCCCTTGCCAGCGGACGGTTCAAGAACACGGGTGAAGTCCCGGTTCTTGAACTTACTCCAGGCGCGTACGGCCAGAGCCTGCGTCGTCGGGTAAAACTGAACATCGCACGTATCCATCTTGGTTCTCCTCGTCATGCCGGCTAAATGCCGGGGTTCAGGAGGACATACCGGGGGGGGTGCAACCGACGGGCGGGGGCATAAGAAAGCCCGGCCGCCACGAGGGCGGTACCGGGCTGGGTGAAGCGGCTATACAGCCTTACATGCCGAGGGCTTGCTGCCCCGGAATGTCGTTGCGAGTGGGCTGAGGTGCGACTGGGGCCTCCGGGCGCGGCAGACGTGCCGCTCCGACCGTAATTTCCCAACGGTTGCGACTTCCCCGCTTGGTGAGGTGCAGCTTGACCTCTCCGCTTTCGCGAAAGACACCGACCACTTCCCCGGTGCTGTATCGGCTGACACCAAACCGAAGCTCTTTGAGCTTCTGTCCGACAGCAAACAGCTTGACCGCTTCGCGGTTGGCGGCCCGCTCTCGCCGGGCGTTAAGGGCGCCACGGGCATAGTAAACCTCCATCCCGCGCACGCCACCCTCCACGCGACGAATTTCCGGATCGTTCGGATACTCGAAGTAATCCCCGAGCGATTTCGCGACAGCATCGAATACGTCGCTGGTGTAGAAAAGCCCGCCGTCAATGGCTTCGGCGACCGCATCCATAAGACGCTGCATGTGACCGTCGGGTTCGGCTCGTTCGGCTTCCACCGGCTCCCACTTGTCGGCGGCATCATTGCTGGTGGTGAACGGATACCGCTCTTCGGCTTCTTGCCCCTTCGCTTGCTCAACACTCATACTGGTTCTCCTCGTGTCCGGCCCGAATGCCGGGGTTCGAGGGGACATACCCCGAGGGGTGAAAGAGGGCGACAGAGAAAGCCCCTCCGAAGAGGGGCATGAATCGAGGTTAATCCGAAAGGCTGATCTGGACGGGTGATTTGCGGTACCCGCGCATCTTCCAGCCGTAGCCCCACCGCCAGGAAAACGGCAAGTTCGGGTGGCCGCCGAAGCGGACCGCTGCCCACATCAGGAACGCCCAGATGGGGTGCCCTTTGCGAGCCACGCAGACCATGAGTTCCACGTCTGCATTGGCGCGATCTTTGCGATCCCCGCCTTGCCAGTAGGTTACGTCGTGGGCCTCGCAGCATCCCTCCCACGGTGGCGGACGCTTGAACAGCCGGCGCCACAGCACGCTCATGCCGCCGCTGCATCCGTCGGTGGTAAAGGGATAGTCAGGTTTCTGTTCCATCGGGGTCTCCTCGTGATCCGGCAAAATTGTCGGGGTTCGAGGGGACATATCGGAGGTAGTGCAATAGAAAGCCCGGCCGCCGAAGCGGTACCGGGCTGAGATGAATTTACGCCTCTTTGGTTTGAGCCTCCGTGGCCCGTGCCTCCCTCTCCTTCTTTCGCTGTTTGTACGCCTTAAGTGTCGGACACCGGCCCGGCATTTTTCCAGCGGCGCAGTTCATCGGTGAGGTCGAGTTCCCATACGACTGGCAATGGGTCATCGGGCAACGCGGGGGTTCCAGAGTGGAGATCAGGAGCCAAACAACCTCATTAAGCTGAGTGTCCGTGATGCCGCGTTTCTCCAGCACGGTTGCCAGTTTGTCGAGGTTGATGGCATCCGGATCGATGTCCCGCATCCGGAGCGCGTTTTTCAGTCGTGGCCATTTTTCGTAGGCATTCCACATCGGTATGTTCTCCTGATAGTTCCGGGCAATTCCGGGGTTCGAAGAGACATATCGGAGGAAGTGCAAGAGAAAAGCCCGGCCGCCGAAGCGGTACCGGGCTTTGAATGGCGAAATGAGCAGGGGTCAGTCCTGATCGTCGGATTCGACGACAGCCCGTTCCTCACCACAGGAGGAGCAGTCTTCATTGGTGCAGTACCAAAGCTCATACCGCACCCCCTCAACCAGATCGGTCTTACCCATAGGCTCCATTTCCTCACCGCAGTCGTCGCAAACTGGCGCTCCATCGTCGCTGTCCACCGTCAAAACGGTGTCTGCATTCAGTTCATGCGCCTTGAGCACGACAATGTGAGTGCCCTCGTACTGGGCGGCGACCTCCTCCTTGGTTTCCTCCGACTTGCGATACATCTCCTCTTCAAAGGCTACTATTGCCTTCTCCAGAGATTCCGCCTCAAACACCAGACCTGTATCTTCGTCCTCGCCCGGAATGCGTCCCACCACCAGGAAGTGTTTTACGCTCAGTTGGTCGAGATAGTTCAGGGCTTGGCGAACGGCGCCCAGCGGTCTCCCGGTCCCGAATGCTTCTCGGTCCATGGCTCCAGGTTTTCGAGGATCGTCCGGAGTTCGGCGAGGGGATCGCGCTTTGTTGCAACGGCATTGGTCTCGGCCATCGTTTCTCTCCGTAATTCCGCCAAAGTGGCGGGGTTCAGGGAGACATACCGCTACCGGTGCAAGGTTGACAGCGACCAGCACCCGCACTATACGTTACGCCGTCACGTTTAATTAGGAGCATAGTCAATGCCTCGCGGGCGCCCGCTTTACCGAATCACCGCCAGCGACTTTGCCGCTGCCGTACGTTACCTCAGTAGCGCTCGTGACCGGGGCGAGATTGGTTTGGGCGAGGGCTATGCCGTTTTTCTCGCAGCCACTACCCCCAAGGCCCTGCAAGCCTGGTGTGACGATTACCTGCCCCGAAAGGTCTGGGAACGGATGGTCAATGCCCTTCGGCAAGCCAGAAAACGCTCCCGCGACTACAAGAGTCGGCCACTCCATCATATCGACCTCACCCACCCAGCCTGGGTCGCGCTTACCCGGCTGGCCAAAGAGATGGGCGGGGTCACGCTCTCCGAGGCGGTGCTGCAACTGGAGGAAGCCTACGACCGGGCGAACGATGCTGGCCTGTTGATGCCCACGGGGGCAGACAAAGGCAAGCGCAGGCCCCATTAGGAAGAGCGGCAGTTCGCTTTCACTGGTAGCGGTATGTCCCCTTGAACCCCCGTTTGGGAACCGAGGAGAACCGACATGAATGAGACCTTCGCCTATAAGATGGCGTCTTTCGCAAGCCTCGAAGAGGACTGTCGTGAACTTCAAGACAAGGAGTTCATTGCCCACCTGTTCGAGTTGGCGCTACCGCAGCAGCGGGCCTACAACGCCGTCATGGAGCGCCACAGCGGCAATCCGGTGGGCGTGGAGTATCGGCACAAGAATAAGTCCACGTCGTGGGCTTTCGTGCTGCCGGATGCCTCGGAGCCAGGGAGGCACCGGGTCCAATACTTCGACGAGCATGGCTTTTTCAGCCATCACGCAGAAGACACGTTGGAGGATGCCGTTCAGGAGATGGTCCGCAATGGGTATGTCACGGAAGAGAAAGGAGTGCTGAGCCGTGTCTCAAAAACCGAGGTATGGCGCCGTGGTATGGAACGGTGCTTTCTGATGATGCAAGTCGGCCAGGGGAAGATCACCTATGCCGAGTATCTGGCCAAGGCCGCTTAGCCCTTCGTCACCCGTTCTGCTTCAAAAGCCCCTCTTTCGAGGGGCTTTCTTGTTAATGCCGTGGGTGCTTGCGAGGCCGCTGGGCCGTTAGGAAGGCCATCTGATCGGCCAGGATGCGACGGTTCGAGAGGATGAGCCCCTCGATGTGACTCGGCGCGTACGGAAGCGCGAGCAGCGGCATGTGCGCCTGCTCGGGCGTCCGGCAGTCCTTCTTCCCGTTGCAGCCGCGACAGGCGGTCACCACGTTTTCCCAAGTGTCGGGGCCGCCCTGCCCGCGTGGTACCACATGGTCCCGCGTCAGCAGGCTCTTCGGGTAAGTCTCGCCGCAGTACAGGCACACATGACTGTCGCGGGCGAACAGCGCCCGGTTGGTCAGCGCGATCACGTAATCCTCGAACCGGTCGGCATCGGCGCCGTTGACGGCGATGATCGGATGGACCTCCAGGCGCGAGCGCAGCCCTTGGCGGTTCATCCCGCCCCGCAGGGTGATGACCGGGTCACCCACCGTCCAGAGCACATCACCAGAGAGGTAGTGACCGGCGGCTTTTTGCCAGTCGACCCACTCGGCCGGGCGCCCACCGCAGTCCACCGCAAGGATAAGCGGCGGGTCGTTGCTTTGGAGTCTTCTTTCGATGCGGTTCGTTCTCATGGCGTCGTGCTCGTAACAGCGTGGCTCATAGCCCTTCAACAATCAGGATTGCCACACAAATGGAGCTGCCCACCGGAGTCGAACCGGCGGCCTCGCAATGGTCTCCGTAGCCGGGTTCGAACCGACGACCTCAGCACCCCCAGTGCTGCGCTCTACCAGGCTGAGCTATACGGAGTTAGTTGAATGGTTCCGGGCCAGGGACTCGAACTCCGCTCGCCTGATCCAAAGTCAGGTGTCCTACCAATAGACGAGCCCGGAATGGGTAAATGGAGAGCTGGGCGGGATTCGAACCCGCGAAGAACGGTTTTGCAGACCGACGCCTTGCCCCTCAGCCACCAGCTCTTGGCGGAAGGCAGCGGAGTCGAACCGCCAACGGGGGACCGTTGCGCCGGGGTTCAAAGCCGGTTGCCGCCCAGCGGCCGTGCCTTCCTTCAAAATGGCGGAGAGGACAGGATTCGAACCTGCGTGACGGGAGCCCCGTCCATCTGCTTTCCAAGCAGCGCCGTTTGACCGCTCCGGCACCTCTCCAGGTTTGGTCTCTGTGGCCGGGTTCGAACCGACGACCTCGCCCTCCCGAAGGGCGCGCTCTTCCAGACTGAGCTACACAGAGAAATGATTGGCGGAAGAGAAGGGATTCGAACCCTTGTGCCCTTCTCAGGGCGCACTCCTTAGCAGGGAGGCCGCTTTGACCGCTCGCGCACTCTTCCAAAGTCTGTGAAAGTTGGTTGCCGCTGCCGGAATCGAACCGACCACATCCCACTTGTAAGGAGGGCGCTCTACCGTCTGAGCTAAGCGGCATCAATTTGGTACCCACCCCCGGAGTCGAACCGGGACGCCACTGAGTCTGAATCAGCGAGGTATTCCAATTCCCGTCAGGCGGGCTTTAGCTGGTGGTGATGGCGGGAGACGATCCCGCGACCTCCGGGTTATGAGTCCGGCGCTCTGCCAACTGAGCTACATCACCGCAATGGTGCGCGAGGCGGGGATCGAACCCGCACGTTCAGGGAACACCAAGCTCTCAACCTGGTCTGTCTACCGGTTCCAGCACTCACGCAGGACTGACTGGCGCCCCCGGAGGGATTCGAACCCCCACAGGTCGGGATAGAAGCCCGGTGCCCAGTCCAGTTAGGCGTCGGGGGCGGCGCTTGGCGGAGAGAGAGGGATTCGAACCCTCGTGGCGTCAAGGCGCCCATCTGCTTTCGAGGCAGCGCCGTTTGCCCGCTCCGGCACCTCTCCGTTGTTTGGCATCCCTGGGAGGATTTGAACCCCCGACCTACCGGTTCGTAGCCGGTCGCTCTGTCCGGGCTGAGCTACAGGGACATGGTCGATGTTGGTGCCCTCGGCCCGATTCGAACGGGCGACCTTCGGTGTCGGAGACCGATGCGCTATCCGGGCTGCGCTACGAGGGCGGAGGATTTGGAGCTGCCTGCCGGTCTCGAACCGGCCACCTGCGGTTTACGAGGCCGCTGCTCTACCCGATGAGCTAAGGCAGCGTATATGGGGTGACTGAGGAGAATCGAACTCCCGCCCCCGGAGCCACAATCCGGTGCTCTGCCGACTGAGCTACAGTCACCACTGTTTGGTGCGGGCGGAGGGCAACGATCCCCCAACCTCCCGGTTAAAAGCCGGATGCTCTGCCAGTTGAGCTACGGGCCAGTTGATGGTCTGCGTGGAGGGATTCGAACCCCCGGCCTCCGGGTTCCAGGCCCGGTCGTCTACCAGACTGACTTACACGCAGGTTGTATGGTTGCCCCGGCCGGTTCCGACCCGGCGGCCTCACCCTTATCAGGGGTGCGCTCTATCCAACTGAGCTACGGGGCAAAAAGAAGTGGAGCTGACTGTCGGGCTCGAACCGACGACCGCCGGGTTACAAAGCCGGTGCTCTGCCAACTGAGCTAAGCCAGCGCGTTGGATTTGGCGCCCCGGACGGGTTTCGATCCCGCTGCCTCCGCCTTGACAGGGCGGTGCTCTCCCGATTGAGCTACCAGGGCATGTTGGTCGGCGTGGCAGGAGGGCTACCCTGCATCCTCCGGACAAGGCGCCTTGTCCGGCCGCTCGCCACTTTGAGCGACACACCGTTTGCATGGCGGGCTGAGAGGGATTCGAACCCCCAGTGTCCTCTCGGACGGCGGTTTTGGAGACCGCTGCGCTGCCATTACGCGATCAGCCCGTAGCGGAGGCCGGATTCGAACCGACGATCTCCGGCGCATGAAGCCGGCGGGGACAGCCGCTCCCCTACTCCGCAAATGGTGCATTGGGCCGGGGTTGAACCGGCGACGCCCGGCTTTTCAGGCCGGCGCTCTACCACGCTGAGCTACCAATGCAGTGAAAAGAAAATGGAGCTGCTGACGGGGATCGAACCCGCAAGCCCAAGGGCGCCAGCTTGAAAGGCTGGTGACGTTACCAGTTGGTCTACAGCAGCATTGACGCCGAGAAGCTCGGCGGAGCATCGCTCTACCACACCTTCGGGTCGAACCCGCCCCAGGGCGTTGGTACTTTGGCGCAACGACAACTTGGTGCCGCTGATCCGCTGCGCTGCGGACCCCAACTTACCCGCCTACCTATTGCGCGTTGGGCGGGCTGCGCCAAAAATGGAGCCGAGTGCAGGGCTTCGCCTGCGGTGTCTCGAACGCCCGCCGAGCCGGGCACACCTCCTGACGCGCAGGAACTCGACATTGCCTGGTGGAACCGGTGGGAGTCGAACCCACGGCCTCCGCATTGCAAGTGCGGCGCTCTCCCAACTGAGCTACGGCCCCTTCGAGTGGTGGAACCAGCCGGCCTCGAACCGGCGACCTTCGGCGTGCCACGCCGATGCTCTCCCAACTGAGCTATGGCCCCGAAAAAAGTGGTTGTGGAGGCGAGGGTGATACAGTGCCTCGACGCCGAGGTGAGTGCATCATTGGGCGGTCTCTCTCCGCCTCCCCCTGATTCCTCTTCACAACACGAATTGGCTGGCATGGCGGGACTCGAACCCGCATTCAAGCGATTAACAGTCGCTCCGCCTACCGATGGCGCACATGCCAAGCGATTTGGTGGGCAGGGAGGGACTTGAACCCCCAAGGCCAGAGGCAGCCGGGTTACAGCCGGCGACGCTACCAATTACGCTCTACCTACCCAGTGAATGCGCTTTCGAGGGAATGGCTGGGTTTTCACCAGCAACAGGCGGCTCCACCTGCCAGTCATTCCGGCCCCTACGCCGTAGCCATCGACGATACTCACCGGACGTGCCGTAGATT
Source organism: Gammaproteobacteria bacterium (assembly GCA_041690535.1). GTDB lineage: Bacteria > Pseudomonadota > Gammaproteobacteria > Thiohalomonadales > Thiohalomonadaceae > JAWLHA01. Next base: position 46,885 of record JAWLHA010000031.1, read on the forward strand.
CGATCACCACGGCGTCATTCCCCGAAAGCACACTCGTAATTCTTGGAGCGGGTGATGGGACTCGAACCCACAACCTACGGCATGGCAACCCGTTGCTCTACCACTGAGCTACACCCGCGAATGGAGCGGAAAACGGGGCTCGAACCCGTGACCTACTGCTTGGAAGGCAGCCGCTCTACCAACTGAGCTATTTCCGCAATGGCAGGCGGGGAGCTAGAGAAGCGTCCATCGCCCCTCGCCTGCCGTATGGCAATCCTGATTGTTAAAGAGCTTCTCCCCGGAACTTGCCTGGGAGCGGGGCAATAAAAAACCCCGGTCGACTTTGCAGTCCTACCGGGGTTTTCTGACCCTTTGGGGTCTCGCGGTAGGGCTGTTTTTCTTGGCCCTCCGCGCTTGTTGCTTCGGAAGGCTAGGTCACGCCAATAAACCCAAGTTCATAACTGGGGTTCTGCGCGGGGCAGGTATCCGTATTGCCATGACGCACGGAGGCGACGGCGCAGGCGGATTGCCAGCGCAGCGATGCGTTCCTCGGTGATGTCATGGTGGTCGGTTTCATTTAAGAACTCCTGCGCCGGAAGCCTCGCCGTTCACGGCGGGGGATGAGGCGCTGCTGGTGTATACAAAAAGTGCCGGTCTTTCCCGGCTGTCAGCCCTTACGGGCCTTGTAACGCGCACCTTGCGGTGCATCTCCCCTCGGGAATGTCACGAACCGGCTCCCGCTTGCGCGGCGGTCAGAACCTTCGGCGCTTTGCCTTTCACCAGCATGATCCCAACCTTCCAGGGTCCGGGACTGAGGAAGCATCCCGGAGTGGGTCTTGACGACCTGTTCGTAACGTAGCCGGTTGGTTACGGCTCTCCCTGGTCAACCCAGCCTGCTTTCACAAGCTCCGGCCTTTAGGCCGGGGTAGTTGACCGTCTTTACTCTACTTGGTCGTTAGCGCATCCGAGAGCGGATGCTGATTCGTTGTGTGGTACTATACGCCACATTTTCAAATATGCAAACTTTTTTTCAAGATTCTTGATATTGTCAGATGACCCAGAAACGCAAGAAAGACCCTGCGGCCGTGCAGGCAGGCGCCCGCATCAAACAGGCCCGGCAAATGGCGGGTTTCGGTACCCAAGCGGACCTGAATGCCACCCTTACCACGAAGTATGGGTGGAGCACCGGGCGGCTGGGCAACTATGAGTCAGGCCACTCCTATCCTGGGCCGGACGATTTCGTGGTGCTCGCCACCGAGACCCATACCTCCGAATGCTGGCTTGCTTTTGGTGTCGGGCCGATCCGCGCCAGAGAGCGGGACCAGCAGGCGATCCGCCACCAGAACCTGGTCCACTCGGTCAATGCCCTCCTCAAGGGGCCGCCACAAGCCTACGAAGAGTTCCTCAGCGCGGCGGAGTCCAATGCTGAGGCCATCCGGAAATACCTCGATAACCCGTTCAGGCGCATCGGCGACCGCCAAGCAAGGCGGTTCGAGCGTGCCCTGGGGCGGGGCAAGGGATGGATGGATGAACAGCACATCGACATCGATCCGGTTTGCAACCAGTTCCCGGATGACCTGCGCGAGATCATGGAAATCTACTCCAACCTGGAGGCTGGCGAACGGCGGAAACTGCTCGGGATTGCGCGGCTACTCGGTAAGGGGGAGTCCTGATAATGGAACCCCGTTCCCCTTTCACTCCCCCGGTATGTCGGTATGAAAGCCAACGTTGGCGCTAACGCGCCGTAGCGAAGCGGAGGTCGCAGTTGAGCGGCCTTGTTAGGCATTGGAGGTTGATATGTATGACATCCCTGAATCCACAGAAGAGCTTTTTACTAACGGCGAGCGTAGCTACAGCATTACAGATCCAGAACAAAGCGGAGACAACATTTTCGCTATGAACCTGTTTCTTGAGTGCGTCGGAGTGCCGGCCGAAATAGTTGAGTGCGACGGAACACAGGTGACGCTGTTCGATGGGAAGCGCCGCATCGTGATTGATAGCGGAGGGCTTGGCGACTTCCATCTTCATGGGTATGACGTGACAGTTTTGGATGCCTAACATCCTGTTGGTTCCCGAGAACCGATGCGAGTAGTAGTTCCTTCATTCACCAGCCCCTCTTTTGAGGGGCTTTCTTTTTTCGGCCTCTCAACCATGCACGTCCCTGTGCGGTCGCTCTCTTAGCCCTTCACGAACTCCACGCCGTGCTTAAACCAGTTCACTGCCTCAGCGGTGTTTCCGATATCCAAAGCGGCCATGACGTGAGCGAGCCCACCTACGGCTTCATCTCTCGTCACATCGCCGGCCTTGTGAGCGTTAAGCACGTCCTCTAGGAACTGGGTCATCGTCTCATGATCTTCGGTTGTCAATTTGCCTGATCTAGGCATCTTTCTGTCCTCTGTTTGTGGTTGTCAGATAAACGGTGGCGTGAAATTCCACCCGGAATAACGTGTAGCACAGTTGTGCAAAAAAGAAACCCCCGAACGAGCCGGGGGCTGGTGAATTGTAAAAACGAGTGTTAGAACAAGAGGTTAGGCGGTCACTGACACTTGCTGTCCCCGCAGTTCAAGCAGGTCAGGCAGCCGTCCATCTGAATGACCGCTTTGGTCTGGCATTTGCCGCATAGCTGAGCGCCTTCCGGGATACCATGGTCGCCCGAAGAGGACTCAGACTTCGCGGAACCGCTTGCCTGACGCGCCTCGAACTCCTTCCGCTTGGCCTCGATCAGCGCCTTCTGGTGCTCATCGAGCCCCTCATCTTTGATGAGACCAATCATCCGCATGTGCTGATCGATCACATCGCCGAGTTCGGCCACCAGGGAGGGCATGTACTTGCCGCCCTTCTTAAAGTAGCCGCCACGCGGGTCAAACACGGAGCGCAGCTCCTCGACCAGAAAGGTGATCTCCCCACCCTTGCGGAACACCGCAGAGATGATCCGGGTGAGCGCCACGATCCACATGAAGTGCTCCATGTTCTTCGAGTTGATGAAGACCTCGAAGGGGCGGCGGACCTCCTGCTCGGTACCGGCGTTCAGGATGATGTCGTTGATGGTGACGTACAGGGCGTGCTCCGAGAGCGGGGTCTTCACCTTGTAAGTCGAGCCCAGCAACATCTCCGGACGTTCCAGGTTCTCATCCAGATGAGCCATGGCCGGCGATTCGGCCGCTGGGGGCGCTTCCTTCTTGACAACCTCGTAGCCGGTGATTTTCCCCTCGATTTTCACTGCTTTAGTGGTCATGTCGATTCTCCTCAACAAAAGCCGGCCACCTGCCGGGGTTCTCTTGCACGTACCGGGGGAAGTGAAAGTCCGTTGCACCGAGGTCGGTAGGTCCCCATGAACCCCGGCAGTTCGCCGGACCACGAGGAGAAACGTCATGAGCCAGAAACGATCCGAAGCAGTCCTTCGCTATATGAGACTCACTGGAGCCCAACGATGCGCACTGCAAATTATGCTCGGGGTGGAACGTGCGCCGCAGAGACAGGCGTATGAGACGTGCGTTGCCCATATCGAAACGGCGCTTTCGAAGTAGGCATGGGCCTGACTCGGATCGGCCCTTCCAAGCCCCGTTACAAATGCCCTATGCCCCGATATCGAGTAAGTCAGGCGATTGCCAACGCGACCGATATCGGTCTAAACTACTTGGAAATGGATTGGGGGTTCCCGGTCGGCGTCAAGGCTCTGGTGCGATCACCGGGGCCTTTTCGCTTTTCAGGGGAACCGTTTCAGGCCATAGCCCTCATACCCACTCCCCGCCCCTTCCCTGCCATTTCTCCGGAGGGGCTTTCTCTTTCACCCCGTCTGGTATGCCTCCTCGAACCCCGGCATAACGCCCGGTCAACAGAGAAGAATCAGATGAGCAAACAACCTAAAC
>JAWLHA010000032.1:0-46893 GCA_041690535.1 Gammaproteobacteria bacterium
AAGTCCTTGAAAGCAGGTACGCTGTGAATACATCCCTGTACGCTCGACGGCCGCGTCCATGCGGCCGACGACCTGCTTTCAAGGACTTACATCGCTCTTTGGATAAGTATGCGTTTACCCTGTCGCCAATCGCAGCCGGATTGCGCCGCAGGTGGCGGCGGCAGCGGGGGGAGGCCGGAACAGCCACTTCAGCTGCGGACCTTGAACCAGCCGGTGAGACTCAGTCGCCGCCTGTTGGCCGGCAGGACCTCGTGGTAGTACTCCCCGCTGAGAAAAGTGACGAGCTTTCCCGCCGTCGGCAGCACATCGAAGTACTCCTCCGGCTGCTCCCGGGTGTAGAACCGCAGGGCTCCGCCGTCTTCCACCTGCCATCCCTCGTTGAGATAGAAGACGCACGTTACCGTGCGCTCCTCCACTCCGCGGAAGCGGTCCAGGTGACGCTTGTAGAAGGCCCCGGGCGGATAGACGGCGAAGTGGGACTCCAGCTCGAAAAGCCCCAGGTAGAGGCTGCGATTGATGCGTTGCCGCAGATCCTCCAAGGCGCTGAAGTAGACGGCTTGGCCGGGTGTGGGGTGGTCCGGGTCCACCCACATCACCTGGTCGCTGCGGATCTCGGGGCGGATCCGACGTTGCTCGCCTCGACCCACCCCGGCGTGATGGAAGGTGCCCTGCTGCCAGGCGCCCAGGCACTCTTCCGTCAGCGAGCGGACCGCCGCGGCGGGGAGGTAGTCCTCGACGATCGACCAGCCACAGTTGGCCAGCTCCTGGACAAGGGTTTCGTTGTTCGCGAACGGATCGATGGACTCAGCCGGTTGATACATGCCCTTCACCCCCTTTGCATACTGGGGCGTTTCTAAGGCAAACCCGGCGGCAACGAAATTGAAAAAAACTGATGGAGACGATTCGAAATGGTGATCGAATTCCGCGCTCTGCCCACGTGACGATGTGCCTGCAGCTCACCGCAGCCGTCTCCCTACGCGCCCCAGCCTGACTCGGAAGCTCCTTAACCAAGATACAAGCGCATGGCCCGGTCGGTTTCCAGAGAGCGGGTGAGGCCGCCCACACTTTCAAGCCGCCCCCGCCGTGCACAGACGCTGTGCGCCGGTCTCGTTGGGCATGCCATATGCGCGCTAAACTTCGGAGAGCCCGTTCCGAAGGTCGCCCCATCCCATGGAACCTGGTCACCACTGGTTGATGCTCCTTGCCGCCGCCGTGCTGCCGTTCGCCGCGGCGCCGCTGGCGCTGTATCTGGCGCGATGGCGGCGGGGCCTCGTGGCCTGGTTCGCCGGAGGGGTGGGGGTGGTGGTGTTCACCGCCTTGCTGACCCTGGCCCCTGCCGTGGTGGGGGGGGCGAGCGTTGCGCTGGACTGGCCGTGGATGCCTTCCCTGGGGTTGGAGTTCAGCCTGCGGCTCAACGGCCTCTCCCTGCTGTTTGCATTGCTGGTGGTGGGGATCGGGTTGCTCATCTTTGTCTACACCCACTACTACCTGCCGGCGGACAAGCCTGCCGCACGGTTGTACGCGCTGTTGCTGCTGTTCATGGGTTCGATGCTGGGCATCGTGCTCTCGGGCAATCTGTTGCTTCTGCTGATGTTCTGGGAGTTGACCAGTGTCAGCTCCTTTCTGCTCATCGGCTTCGAGACTGCCCGTCCCGAGGCGCGGCAGGCGGCCCGCACCGCCCTCATCATCACCGCCGGAGGGGGACTGGCCCTCCTGGCGGGCATTCTGATGCTGGGGCAGATGGCGGGGGGCTACAGCGTCGAGCAGGTCCTCGGGGCGCGGGAAGTGATTCAGGCCCACCCCCTCTACGTTCCGGCGCTGGTGCTCACTCTTCTGGGGGCGTTCACCAAGTCCGGGCAGGTGCCCTTTCACTTCTGGCTCCCCGAGGCGATGGTGGCGCCCACCCCCGTCAGCGCTTACCTCCACTCGGCGGCCATGGTGAAGGCGGGGGTCTACCTGCTGGCGCTGCTCTTTCCCGTGCTCTCGGGTACCGCCTGGTGGTTCTACCTAGTGGTGGGGACTGGCCTGACGACCCTGCTGTTCGCCGCCTATATCGCGCTCTTCAAACACGACCTCAAGGGGCTGCTGGCCTATTCGACCGTCAGCCACCTGGGGCTTGTCACGCTGCTGCTGGGCTTTGGCACCCCCCTGGGGGCGGTGGCAGGGATTTTCCATGTGATCAACCACGCCATCTTCAAGGCCTCGCTGTTCATGGCCGCCGGTATCATCGATCACGAGGCGGGAACCCGCGACATGCGCATCCTCAACGGATTGTGGAGATTCATGCCCTACACCGCGACCCTGGCCATGATCTCGGCGGCGGCGATGGCGGGGGTACCCCTGTTCAACGGCTTTTTGAGCAAGGAGATGTTTTTCGCCGAGACGGTGCACCAGCAGTGGCTGGGGGCGCTCAACTGGCTGCTGCCGCTGGCCGCCACCGCCGCCGGGGCCTTTGCCGTGGCCTACTCGGTGCGGTTCATTCACGATGTCTTCTTCAACGGCAGCGGCGAGCACCTGCCCAAGCGGCCCCACGAACCCCCTCTGTGGATGAAGGCGCCGGTGGGCGTGCTCTCCACTCTCTGTCTGGTGGTAGGCATCTTTCCCGAGGCGACCGTGGCCCCCCTTCTCAAGGGCGCCGTGCAGGCGGTGCTGCAGGCCCCGCCGCCGGAGTACAGTCTCAGGGTTTGGCACGGCTTCACCTTGCCCATTACCATGAGTGTGCTCGCCATGGCCGGTGGGGTGCTGATCTATGCCGTTCGGCACCGGCTGTTCGCGCTTCACGACCTCTATCTCCCCGAGTATTCCGCCACCGGCCTGTTCCGCCGCGGCACGGCCCTCCTCCTGGCGGGGGCAGGCGCCTTCACCCGCACCCTGGACAATGGGGCATTACACCGTTACGTGGCGGCCCTGCTGGTCACGGCGCTGGTGCTTGGGGGGAGCCCCATTCTGGACGGGCTGGTCCTGACGTTCCCCAGCCTGGAGGAGGTCGGAGCGGGGGCGGGGGTCACTGCGCTGCTGGTGGCCTCCGGCGCGCTCGCCACCGCGGCGATGCATCGCCATCGCCTGGTGGCGGTAGTCGCCCTCAGTCTGGTGGGGCTGGGGGTGGTGCTGGCCTTTGCAGGACTCTCCGCGCCCGATCTGGCCCTGACTCAAATGGCGGTGGAGATCGTCACCACGGTGCTGTTTCTGCTGGTGCTCTATTTCCTGCCGCAACGCACCGCGGTGCGCGCCAGCCTTCGCCGCCGGGGGCTGGATGCGGGGCTCTCCCTGGGCGTTGGGGCGGTGGCGGCGGTGCTGGCATGGGAGATGTTGAATCAGAACGGCGGCAGCGGGCTTTCCGACTATTTTCGGGCGCAAAGCCTCCCCGCGTCGGGCGCGGAAAACGTGGTCAACGCCATCCTCGTGGATTTCCGCGGCTTCGATACCCTCGGTGAGATCACGGTCCTGGCCGTGGCCGCGACCGCCACCTACGCCGCCCTGTACGGTTTGCGCCTGAACCTCGCCAGGGCCGATGAGCGGGGGAGGTCATGGTCGGCCGATCCCCACCCGTTGGTGCTCGCCATGACCACCCGCCCGCTGCTGCCACTGGCCATGATGGTGGCTGTCTACCTTTTTCTCAGGGGCCATCACCTGCCGGGCGGCGGTTTCGTGGCCGGGGTGATCACCAGTGCCGCCCTGATCCTGCAGTACCTCGCCAGCGGCGTCGGCTGGACACGGCAAAGACTCCGTCTCGAGTACTTCGATGTAATTGGTGGTGGCCTGCTGCTTGCGGTCCTGACGGGTGTCGGGGCGATGCTGGGGGGGCTTCCGTTCCTCACCTCCGGGGCGGCGCAGCTGCAGGTGCCCGGCCTCGGCAGCGTGAAGCTGTACAGCGCGATGGCCTTCGAGCTTGGGGTGTTTTGCGTGGTGGTGGGCACCGTGGTGTGTATCCTCTCCTGGCTGGGCAGGCTGAGTCTGGAACAGGCCGGGGCGGTTCTCCCCCGCCAGGAGGCGGAGTGATGGCGCTGTTACTGGCCGGGGTGATCGGCATCATGGTGGCCTGCAGCGCCTACTTGTTACTGCGGGGCGAGAGTTTCCCCGTGGTCCTCGGGCTGACACTGCTCTCTTACGCCGCCAACCTCTTCCTGTTCGCCTCCGGAGGGCTCGCCCTGGGGGGCGCGCCCATCATCGGAGCCCCGGGGGCTGGGGAGGTTGATCCTCTGCCACAGGCGCTCGTGTTGACGGCCATCGTCATCGGTTTTGGCATGATCGCCTTTGTGCTGGCGCTCGTCCTCAGGGCGCGGGGCGATCTGGGCAGCGATCGCATCTCCGAAGGGCAGGGACGTGAATGACCCCCTGGTGATCGCCCCCATTCTCATCCCGCTATTCGCCGGCGCACTGCTCCTGCTCGCGGGACCCGGGATGCGGCGGCAACGGGCCATTGCCGGGGCGGCGGTGGCGGCGCTGCTCGCAGTCGTCCTGCTCTTGTTCGCCGATGCCGCAGGCGGCGCCGTCGCCAGCTACCGTCTCGGCGACTGGCCTGCTCCCTACGGCATCGTGCTGGTGCTCGATCGCCTGAGCGCCCTCATGCTCCTGCTGACCGCCGTGCTGGCCATCGCGGCACTCGCTTACGCCTGTGCCGGCGGCGATGCGCAGGGACGCCACTTCCATGCCCTGTTCCAGTTTCAGCTGGTGGGGCTGAACGGGGCGTTCCTGACTGGTGATCTGTTTAACCTGTTTGTCTTTTTCGAGCTGCTCCTGCTTGCCTCCTATGCCCTTCTGCTCCATGGGGGCGGGGCGGCTCGTACCCGCGGCGCCCTGGTGTACGTGGTCCTCAACCTGGCAGGATCATCGCTGTTTCTGCTGGGGGTGGCGCTTATCTACGCGGCGCTCGGCACCCTCAATCTCGCGGATCTCACCCGCGTTCTCTCCGGGGCGGAAGCGGGGGCCCACGGGCTGGTGCGCGCGGGGGCGCTGCTGCTGTTGCTGGTATTCGCCCTGAAAGCCGCCGTGCTGCCCCTCCATTTCTGGCTTCCGCGGGCCTACGGGCGCGCGGCGGCACCCGTTGCGGCGCTGTTCGTGATCATGACCAAGGTGGGGGTTTACGCCATCCTGCGGCTCTTTGGCATGGTGCTGGCCGAGCCCGGCGGCGCGGCCGGACCCGTTGCCGGGCCGTGGCTCTTTCCCGCCGCTCTCCTGACCCTCTTCGCGGGTGCCTTGGGATTGCTGGCCAGCCGGGGGCTTCGCGAGGCGGTCGCCTACCTCGTGATCGTCTCCGTGGGTACCCTTCTGGTCGGGGTGGTCGGCTTCTCCGAGGCGGGGATGGCCGCGGCCCTCTATTACCTCGTCCACACGACCCTCCTCACCGCCGGGCTCTTCCTGCTGGCGGATCTCATCGCAGGGCAGCGGGGTGGGGACGCCTTGCAACCCGGTCCCGCAGTGCGCCAATCGCGCCTGCTGGGTATCGCCTATCTGCTCGGGGCGATGGCCATCGCGGGAATGCCCCCGCTCAGCGGATTTGCGGCGAAGGTGTTGATCCTCTCGGCGGTGACCGCTCCGGCAGTCGCTCCCTGGGCATGGGGCGCCATTTTACTGAGCAGTCTGCTGGTGATCATCGCCCTCAGCCGGGTGGGGACCCTGCTGTTCTGGCATCATTCCGCCGGACGCAGGGGCGGGCGGGCAGGCGCATTGACGCTCATCCCCACGCTGTCGCTATTAGCTGCGGGGCCGCTGCTGGTGCTGTTCGGTGAGTCGGTCTCCGGGTATACCCAAACGGCGGCCCGCCAGCTCATCGCGCCACTCGACTACATGCAGGCCGTACTCGGTCCGGCCCGGGAGAGCGCACCATGATCTGGTTACACCGCCTCTTTCCCCACCCGCTGTTCAGTTTGAGCCTGCTCGTGGTGTGGTTGGCCCTGGTGAATTCGCTCTCCCCGGGCGAAATAATCCTGGGAGCGCTGTTGGCGGTAGCGTTGCCCCGACTCACATCCCCCTTCTGGCCGGAGCACTTGCGTATGCGCAGGGCCGGACGGTTAGTGGCGTACGCGGTGGTGGTGCTGTGGGATATCATCCTCGCCAATTTGGCCGTGGCCCGGCTCATCCTGGGGCCGACACGCAACCTGCGACCGCGCTTCGTGATCCTCCCGCTGGAGCTGGAGCAACCCGTTGCGGTGGCGCTCTTGGCCAATACGATCTCGCTCACTCCGGGCACCGTCTCCGCCGACCTCAGCCGGGATGGCCGCCTGCTCCTGCTGCACTGCCTTGACGTCGATGACGAGCAGCAGCTGATCGAGCGCATCAAGGCGCGCTACGAGCGCCGCTTGCTGGAGGTCTTCCCGTGATTGCACTGGCCGTGTGGTGCGGCAGCGGACTGGTGTTGTTGGCCCAGCTGATGAATCTGTGGCGCTTGTTGCGGGGCCCGTCGCTCCCCGATCGCATACTCGCCCTCGACACGCTGTTCATCAACACCATCGCCCTGCTGATTCTCTTCGGCATCGCACGTGGCACGAGCCTCTATTTCGAAACGGCGCTGGTGATCGCCCTCACCGGGTTCATCACCACGGTCGCGCTCTGCAAGTACCTCCTGCGCGGCGACATCATCGAATAGGAGATGCAATGATTTTCGAAGCGGCAGTTGCCCTTCTCATTCTCATCGGGGCGGTGTTCACGTTCATCGGCTCCCTCGGGATCCTTCGTCTGCCCGATTTCTTCACCCGGCTGCACGGGCCCACCAAGGCCACTACCCTCGGGGTCGGCAGCACCCTGCTCGGTTCGATGGTCTATTTCACGGGCGCCACCGGGGAGTTCAGCATCCATGAAGTGCTGATTACCCTCTTTCTGATGATGACGGCCCCCCTCAGCGCTCACATGTTGGCCAAGGCCGGGCTGCATCACCGCTTGCCCTCCATCGCCGTGCCACCGGAGAAGGTCCCCTCGGAGGAACAGCGGCCTGTCGACCCGGGTCCCAATGAGTGATTCCTGGCCCGCCACCCAGGGTGAACGCATACTTACGTCACGGCCGTGCTGTGAGCGATGTAAGTCCTTGAAAGCAGGTACGCTGTGAATACATCCGTGTACGCTCGACGGCCGCGTCCATGCGGCCGACGACCTGCTTTCAAGGACTTACATCGCTCTTAGGTAAGTGTGCGTTTACCCTGGCCCGCCACCGAGTGCACGCCCGCATCTGAGTCCGGATGGAGTAGAATGGAACCCGGCGATCGGCGGCATCGGCAGTAGCCACGGCGTCCCCGGATTCCGCCGTTGGTTCATCCGGGCCCGGGCCACATCATGGGGGGAGTGCGGCTTCTGCGGAAGTAACTATTCAGCCGTTCCACCGACCAGTCGCCTCTCCCCCGTAGGAGCCCGGGCTGTTGGGTCTGAATAGTTACCTGCGGAAGAGGTGAGTCGTGGATTGGGGTGAGTACATCAAATACTTCGCCGGGTTGCTTGCCATCGTCAATCCCATCGGCAGCATTCCGGTCTTTATCAGCCTTACTGCCGATCAGTCCAGGCGTCAGCGACGGCGCTCGGCGGCGGTCGCTTCCGCCTCCGTCGTGGCGGTGCTGTTTGTCAGCCTGATCACGGGTGAGGCGGTGCTGAACTTCTTCAGCATCAGCGTTGACTCGTTCCGCGTGGGGGGCGGGATCCTCATTCTGCTCATCGCCATCTCCATGCTCCACGCGCAGATGAGCCCCGCCAAGCAGACCGAGGAGGAGATCGAGGATGCCGCTGCGAAGGACTCGGTCGCCGTGGTCCCGTTGGGCATTCCCCTGCTGGCCGGTCCCGGCGCGATCAGCACTGTGATCCTCTACGCACACCGCGACGCCGGGTGGGAGCACTATCTCATCCTGACCGGAGAGATCGTTCTGGTCGCCGCCATCGTCTGGCTCGCCCTCCGTGCCGCGCCGACCCTCGCCGGGATGCTGGGGCGGACCGGAATCAACGTCATCACGCGGCTGATGGGGCTCATCATGGCTGCCATCGGTGTGGAGTTCATGACCAACGGCCTGAAGCAGCTTCTTCCCGGTCTTGGCTGAGCCGCAGTACGCTCCCCGATTCACCTTCCGCGTCGTAACTATTGTGGGCGGTCTTTCTGTGTCCGTTCGGTACCACAGGCGCGGTGCTGAGGTGTTGGCCCCAAGGGACTGGAGCTGGAGAAGCTGCGCCGCGGGACGGGCTGGTAAGCCCGTTACTCCCAAGGCCAGCGGCCGGTCATCTCCACTTCCAGGGTGACGCTGAGGAAGGTCCGGACGAGCACGATGGCAGCGAGGACGCCGACGCTGTAGAACGTAGACTCTACGGCCACGGTGTTGATGATGTCCCCGGCAACCAGGAATTCCAGCCCAAGCAGAATTCCCCGCCCCAGCCGGACCCGGTACTGCTGGAAAATACCCTCGCCGGAGCGACTGAACGCGTGCAGCCCGGCGAGGAGGGTGGCGTGGATCGCCCCAGCCACAATTACCGCCGTGCCAGCCAGTTCAAGTCCCAACGCGGCGTATTCGATGATCCAGCGTGTGCTCTCCACGGCTCCGCTCCATGTCGACGCATGCACTGGCGAGTGTAGAGACTCGTCCCCACTTTCGCAGGCGGCGCGCGCGGTCGGCGAGTTTCCTGCTGCATGGATGGAAGATGATTGCTCCTGCATAATCTTCACTCCCGACATCCATGTCGGTCGTATTGATACAGCGCACCTGCTTTCAAGGAATTGCATCGTTCACGGCACGGCCGTAGCCTAAGTATGTGCGTAACTACTCACCCCATGTCAGCCGCGTCTCGATGCTGCGGGTTACGGCACCTTTGCTTTGGAGTGCGGCGGCTTGCCGCCGCTTTGCAGGACGGGAGCTTGCTCCCGCCATCCCCGGCCAGCCCACCACACGGCGCACGGCGGCAAGCCGCCCCTCGGGAAAGCGGGGGCAAGCCCCCGCACTCCAGAGCCGCCGGCAGGGGTGAGTAGTTACGTATGCGCTCGCCCCGGTACTCGGGGACTTGCGCGCGTTCGCTCATGCTGCCAATGTGCATTGACGGGCGAGGTGTGCGGCTCGTGCAATCTGCCAGGAAGGGGTAACCATGCAGAAGTTGCTTGCAGTTGCTGTCGTCGGCGGCACCCTCACGGGGGGAGTCATCGCCCCCTTGCCGCTTTGGGCGCAATCAGGGGAAAGGGCCAACGGTCAGACCGAGGTGCCGGTCAAGGGCGTGGCCCTCTACTCCAGTGGGGTGGGCTATTTCGAGCACTTCGGCCCGATCGCGGGGCAGGCCACAGCCGAGTTGCGTTTCAAGCGCGAGCAGATCAACGATGTCCTCAAGAGCCTGGTGCTCGAAGATCTCGACGGAGGGCGCATCGGCACCGTCGTCTATCCCTCCCACGACCCTCTGGAAAAGACGCTCAAGAGTTTTCAGGTGGACCTTGCTGGCAATCCGTCGCTCCCGGAGCTGCTGAAGCAGTTGCGCGGCGCCGGGGTGACCGCCCAGTTCGGCGCAGAGCCCATCCGGGGTGTGGTGCTCGGCGTCGAGGCACATTACAAGACCCTCCCCAATGGTGAGCAGATCATCGAGACGCACCGGCTCAATCTGCTTTCGGAGGGCACCATCCGGGCGCTGGCGCTGGAGGAGATCCGCGGCATACGACTGGAGGACGCGCAGCTCCAGGCAGAGCTGGAGGAGGCGTTGGGCGCCTTGGCGGAAGCTCGTGATCAGGACCAGAAGGCGGTGACCATCCAATTCGATGGGCAAGGCCGGCGACGCGTGCGCATCGGTTACGTGGTCGAGACGCCCGTGTGGAAGACCAGCTACCGGCTGGTGCTGCCCGAGGACCCGGGCGCGCCGCTCCTCCAGGGCTGGGCAATCGTGGAGAATCAAACCGACAACGACTGGAACGACGTTCATCTCAGCCTGGTCTCGGGCCGGCCGATTTCATTCATTCAGGACCTCTACCAGCCGCTGTATGTCCCCCGTCCGGTGGTGGAGCCGGAGCTGTACAAGAGCCTGCAGCCGCCGAGCTATGCAGCCGGTATCCCCGCCGAGGCGCCGAGACCGCTCGAACGGGGGGCGCCGAAGGGCGAAGCCGACGACCTTCACATGAAGGGCATGCCATCCCCGGCCCCTTCCGTTCAGGGGGCGCGCCGCGGCGCCGCCGCGCCCATCGACCCGACCCGTTCGATCGCCTCGCTCGCCTCGGCGGCGCAATTGGGGGAGCTGTTCCAGTACACCGTTGGCAGCGTCTCGCTACCGCGGCAGCGTTCGGCGATGATCCCCATCGTCACCGATGCGGTCGAGGTCGAACGGCTGTCGATCTACAACCGGCAGGTATTGCAGAGCCATCCGCTGAACGGGGTCCGCCTGGACAACACCACCGGCAAGCACCTGCTGCAGGGGCCGGTCACCGTGTTTGATGGGGGCGCTTATGCGGGCGATGCGCGCATCGACGATGTGCCGCCGGGGCAGAATCGCCTGCTCAGTTTCGGGGTTGACCTCCAGGTGGCGGTGGATGCGGGCTCCACCCAGCAGCGGAGCCTCATTCAGACCGGGCGCATCGTCAAAGGCATCCTGCACCTGAGCCGCAAGCAGGTGCAGACGCAGGAGTACCGCATCGACAACAAGGGGGCGAAGGCCAAGAGCGTGCTCATCGAGCATCCGCGTCTGCCGGACTGGCAGCTCGCCAATACCCCGCACCCGGTGGAGACCACTGAGCAGCTCTACCGCTTCAAGGTGGCTGTGGCCGGTGGCAAGCGTGAGACGCTCACCGTCAACCAGGAGCGCGTGCTGGGCGAAACGCTTGCCATCCTGCCGGCCGACATCGGCCCGATCGAGCTCTATAGCCGCTCCGGCGAGATCCCAAAGGAAGTCCGGAGCGTACTGCTCAAAGCGATGGAGCATAAACGGGCCATGGTGGACACGCAGCGCCGGATCGACGAGGCGCGCCGGAACATCGCGGAGATCACCGCGGAGCAGAACCGGATCCGGGACAACATGCGGAGCGTCTCTCCAAACAGCGACTACTACGCCCGGCTGCTCACCAAGCTCAATGACCAGGAGAGCCGGATCGAGCAGCTGCGGGCGGAGAGTGAGGCCCTCACGCAGCAGTTGGAACAGCAGAGGGAGGCCTTGGAGCGCTATCTCACTACCACCACGGTGGGGTAGGAGAGCGGGCGGAAAAGTCCTTTCGCGCCCCCCGCCCTCACTCGATAGTGGGACCTGTTTCCACCGGCAGACCCGCCTGCTTCCACTCCGGGTAGCCGTCCTGCAGCCGTCGGGCCTTGTAACCCTGTACCCGCAAGCGCGCGACGGCCTCGTAGGCGAGCACGCAGTAAGGGCCGCGGCAGTAAGCGACGATTTCGGTGTTTTTCGGCAGATCGGCCAGCCGCCGCTCCAGTTGTGAGAGCGGAATGTTGACCGCACCGGGCAGGTGCCCGGCGGTGTATTCCTCAGGGGGCCGGACATCGACCACCGTGACCAGCCCGTCGCGGGCGCGCTGGAGAAGTTCGTCCACCGGCAACGGCTCCAGGTTGTCTTTCACCGTCAGATAGGAGTTCACCAACCGCTCCACCTCGGCCACATGGGTTTCGGCGACCCGGCGCAGGCAACCCAGCAACTGGATCACATCGCCACCGGAGATGCTGTAGTAGACGTGCTGCCCCTCCTTGCGGGTGGTCACCAGGCCCGCCTGACGCAATTGCTGAAGATGCTGGGAGGTGTTGGCGATGGAGAGTCCCGAGACCTTGGCCAGGGCTTCGACGCTGCGTTCTCCCTGCGCGAGGAATTCCAGCAATTCCAGCCGGTTACCATTGCCCAGTGCCTTGCCGACCCGGGCGAATTGGGAGAAGAGATCTTGCTTGAAGTTGCCTTCCCGTGACATCGGCACCCCGTTCAAACCAGTTATTCCAAGAAAATTGTTGCTACTGATTATACCCCCATCGGAGGGGACCCTGGCGACGTGCCATGGTTGCCCCCAATGCACCAAAGAGCGTGCTAACATGACAGCGCCCCGATGGCGGGCGGTTCCCTTCGGGGAGTCTCGGTAGCGGCTGACAGGCGCCGAGATGCCCACGAGCTGGAACGGCTACCACGGTGTAAACCGGCCACGGGTAAAGCGCCGAGAACTCGGGAATACGGAGGGACCCAATGAAAAGGACAGTACTAGTGTTGCTCTTTGCCGCTGCCGCTCAGGCGGCTTCCGCCAGTGTTTACAAGTGGGTGGACGCGAACGGTGAGGTCCACTACGGGGAGAAGCCGCCCGCGGCGGTTGGGTCGTCGAAACAGATCGCTTTGGACAAGGCTCCACCGCCTGACCCCTACGCCCAGGAGCGTAGCGAGCACTTGAAGAGCTCCATGGAATCGGCGAAGGAAGCGAGGGAGAAGCGCAAAGAGGAGCAGGCCAAGGCGAAGGCGGAAGCCGCGCTTGCCAAGCAGAACTGTGCCACGGCCAAGAGCCGCGTCCACGGATACACCAGTGGGGGGCGGCTCTACCGGATGGACGAACATGGTGAGCGGCGTTACCTGAGTGACGATCAGCGGGCGTCGGAGCTGAAGCAGGCCCAGGCGGAAGTGAAGAAGTGGTGTAAGTAAGCCGCGTCTTCAGCCGCGATGGCTCGAAGTCCGCCCGGGGATCGGGCTGTCTGGGGGAGAGCGCTTTCACGGAGGAGGCAGGTCGGCGGAGGTTTCGTCGACAAGCGCCCGGCAGTCCCGATCTTCCCCTTCACCCGGTTCGATGAACGGCAGCAATCCTGCCAACGGACCCACCACTGCGGAGAGGGCGAGGGCGGCGATGCCGCGGGGGGCCAGCTCTTCGCCCTTGATGCCGAGATCGGGATCGCGCAGCGACCCCTTGATGGTCACTGGTGTTTGCGCTGCCAGGCTGCCCGGTTCCTTGGCGCGGGTATCGAACTCCAATTGCAGCTCTTCACTTCGCAGATCGACACTGCCTTCACCCACGATCACCCGTTCTTCGGTATCTACCACCAGGACATCGGTGACCATGGTGCCGTCGCGGATCTCCAGCCCCACCACTGCACATCGCAACTGTTGCTTGGTCCCATTGCCGAACAGCAGTTCAATGATATTGAGGGCGATCCCTTCGGCGAGGGTGCTGTCGATGGCTCCGCGGGAGAGGAGGAGACCCAGCCGTCCATCGCTTTGCCCCAGAGCTTCGGCCAATGTGTGCCCGCGGCCGCGAAGTTCGAGATGCCCGGAGAGCCTGCCGCGCAGGAATTCCACCGCCGGGGTGTCACGAAAGATAGCATGGAAAGAGGCGCGGCCCAGGCGGATATCCGTATGGAAGCTCGGCTGCCCCGCCCGTGTACCAAGCTGCAATTCGGCTTGTACCTGCCCGTCCGCCACATCCAGGCGCAGTGGGATGATGTGCAACATCCCTTCGTCGACCCGCACCCCCAATTCCAGGTTGTGCGCGTCGACAGGGCCCACGCTGACCTCGTCGGCGCGGGCGGTGAGGTCTGCGCGCAGTGTATCCAGCCAGCCAACGGGGATGGGCGCCTCCGGGATGAGTTGTTCCGGTTCGGGACGCGGCTCATCGAACGCAAACCTCTCCATAAGGCCTGCCAGATCCAGGCGAGCGAAGTGCAGATCGCCCCCTACGTGGGGCGGAGCGGCGGTGGGGTCGGCGGTCAGTCTTCCCCCTTTCAGGCGAGTTTCTCCAAGGTGTCCCTCGATACCCTCGGCGCGCCAACGGTTCTCCTTCAGCACCATACGGGCGGTGATCCGAAAGGGACCGAGCTCGGAAACCGAGGGGTCAATGGGGCGCAGCAACACCCCAAGCTCGCTTCCCTCTGCGGTTACATCCACGCGCAGGACGGGAGCGTCGAGGTCGCCGGCGATTTCCCCCTGCGCTCCCACGTACTGGGCCGCATACCAGAGATGAAGATCGATGTGGAAGGGGGGCTCCGCCGTAAGGATCGCGGGCAGATCTCCGCCGCTGGCACGCACCTGCAGGGAAGCATCCCGATAAGTGCCTTCGGCACGCACTTCCATGCGTCCCCGCTCCGTAAAGAACAGCCCCTCCACCAGCGCATTCTCCACAGCGTCCTCATACACAAAAACGCCCTCGCGGACCCACAGGGCATCGATCTGCGGCGGTTCGCCTTGTGGTTCCTCCTCCAACAGGAAATCCCAATTTACTTCGCCTGCGGCATTTCGCTCCAGGCGCAGTGCCGGCTGCTCGAGTTCGATGCTGCGGAACTCGGGATTTCCCCGCAGAAGCCCCCAGCTCAGGGGAATCTCAATACGGAGGGTGTCGATCTCCGCCATGGTCGGCGTCGCAGACCAAGGGGCGTTGGCGATCCGCACCTGGTCTAGTCGCACGCCAATCACCCTGCCGAGATCGA
Organism: Gammaproteobacteria bacterium; assembly: GCA_041690535.1. Lineage (GTDB taxonomy): Bacteria > Pseudomonadota > Gammaproteobacteria > Thiohalomonadales > Thiohalomonadaceae > JAWLHA01. The sequence goes on from JAWLHA010000032.1 coordinate 14,313, forward strand.
CCTCGAGATCGCCTGCAATCACCACCTCGCGATCGATGGCCCGGCTCGCCCACCGGGAGAGAGGGCTGCGCAGGTCGTTCCACTCCAGCGCCCAGATGCTTAATCCGACAGCAGCCAGGAGCGCGCCCAACACCCAGCCAACGAGCTTCGAAGAGCGGCTCATCCTCACTCCAGCCCCAGCTGCGGGAAGGTTGGCCAACAGCATAGCAGCCTGGCCTCGGTGCACGGGTCTTCTCAGGGCGGGGTAAACGCATACTTACGCCACGGCCGTGCTGTGAGCGATGCAAGTCCTTGAAAGCAGGTACTCTGTAAATACGACCGACGTAACTACTCGTCCCCGACTGCATCCCGCTTATGGAATTAGGATGCGGTCGCAGGTTCACCGCACTCGATCCTCGCTACTTGTACTGTTCGTCATTCCCGCGAAGGCGGGAATCCATAAGGCACCCAGCCCAATACCCTTGGCCCTCTGAAGTCCAGCACTGCTTTCGCGGGAATGACGGATGCGGGTGAGTAGTTATCGACCGACATGGATGTCGGGAGTGAAGATTATGCAGGAGCAATCATCTTCCATCCCTGTACGCTCGACGGCCGCGGCCGCTTCGGGCACCCTGGCCTCCCGCGGCATAAGTGCGTCCTTGCACCCATCCATGCGGCCGACGACCTGCTTTCAAGGACTTGCATCGCTCTTGGGTAAGTATGCGTTTACCCTGCTTCTCAGGGGATCTGAATAGACACTTGTCCGGTTGTGGGTGTCGAGAGCCCGTGTGACCTGAACAGAGAACTGCACGGCCGCTGGCTACACGTCTTTGCCGGGAAACGCATTCTTCCTCAACGCCGCAATCCTCGCTTCACACACCTCTGCTGTCAGCATCTTCAACGCCGCCACCCGTTCGGCGATGGCCTTCAGCTCGTCATCGGTGATGGCGTAGCGTTTGTTGTATCGCGCATCCACATAGGCTCGCCGCAGGAGATCGAAGAGGTGTTTCTCCTCATCGCTGCGACTGGGGAAAATACCCACGAAGCGCGGATCGAAACCGGCGGCCTGACGGAGCAGCTTCTCCATATCGTGTTCTTTGGGGCGGTAGCCGGTGTGCACGAGCAGGAGGCAAGTGATGTAGCGTTCGGCAGCCTGGTGGAGCAGAAATGCGGCTATTTTTGATTCGTTTTCGGAAACCGCATTGCGCGACATCTTTGAAAATCCATCCGCACTGCTCATCCACTCCTCAAAGTACTCCTTTGCATGTCGCAGTAGCGTCTCCGGCGGCAGCTCCTTCGGCGGGCGTGCCAGTTTGTAGCGGCCGGAATCGAAGAGCAGAAATCCCTCCTTCAAGATATCCATGAAGAAAAAGCGCCGCTCCGCAAGCATTTGGTTCACGTGCTGAATGGTATGCACGATGTAGTTGACGCGCGTGCCGCGCCCGGACGGCTCCAGAGCCTCTTTCAGTGCACTGTCGTAGGCCACATCACGTTCAGTGTCTTTGTTGGCGGTGACCACGAGAATGTCATAGTCGGAACGGTACTCGTAGGTGATATCGTCCTCTTCGTACTCATCCTCCACCCAGTCACCGCGGGCGTGAGAGCCGAAGAGAATGATCATCTCCACACCGTGACGCGTGCGGATCTCGGAAACAACCTTGTCCAACTCGGCAAGCTTGTGGGACGGCAGATGCTTGGGGCGTCTCTTCATCGTATACCAGGCCGACAGGCTCCCATTGAGCGTTAGCTTCCTCATCGCCGCACCTCCTTCTGCCGGAGCTCATCGCTCCAGTGAACCTGATGAAGGGCTTTGTCGAGCCGACGGGCAAGATCGTCCAGCACCTGCGCCAAGGCAGGCTGGTCCACCTCTCTCAAATCGGCCCCGGGAAGCATCAAATCGGCCAGCACCCGCAAGTGGCTCGCCACGTGCTGAATGCTGTCCGCAACGGAGTGGTCCAGTTCCATGTTCGTCTCCTGACAGTCGGTCCATGTGCAGCGGGAGATCCCTGCCCATGTAAGGGCTCCCCTTAAACGCATGCACTTCGTCCTATCAGGTGCGGCGGGCTTATTCCCTGAGAAACACCCAGGTCTGCTATTACACCCTCACCCGGATCCGAACACCGGGCGCCGCGGCCGCCTGAAACGGCTCAATCCTAACGGATTGGAAGTGGAGGAGAAAGGGGGGAGGAGCAAGGAGGAGGACACACGCGGGCTCGCCTTGCGGAAGCGCTTCGATGGGCCTAATACGTGCCCGGCTTCGTATTTTGAGATTGATGTGCGAACGCGGGTCGGGCAAATCAGCGAAATGCTCGAGGAAGCTCATGGCGGGCGTGAATCCAGGGTAGCCAAATCTTCGCCCATTCGATCGTTTTTCATCCCAATCGACTACTCAGGTAATTTGATCAGCCCATAAGCCCAGTTGAGCAACCGACGCACTTACCACGCTGGCGCCAGCTTTCTCCTTGTGCATACATCCCAAGCTTAGCCGCAATAACCTTGCTGTTTGTGGTGCGATCTTGCCCTGCTCCCGCATTGGGCGCTTGAATGACCGCCCACTACTTAGCACAATCGACCCATGTCGATGAGCGGGAACTCTGAATGGAACGCATGGATCGCTTCGTCCGGATTCACCACCTCCTCAAACTTGGTCGTCCCATTCCCTTAAGCCGCTTCATGAACGAAATGGAGGTGTCGAGGGCCACCATGGTCCGGGACATTGAGTATCTGCGTGATCGTTTCGGCGCCCCGATCCGGTACGACCGGGCTGCAAACGGGTACCACTACGATCACGCAGGGCCTGCCTTCGAGCTCCCGGGGTTGTGGTTCAACCAAAGCGAACTCTACGCTTTGCTCGCCAGCGAGCAACTGCTGGAGGCCGTGCAGCCCGGTATCCTCACCCCTTACATTGCGCCTCTGAAATCCCGTATCCGCTCCCTTCTCGAAATGGGAGGACACGACTCGGGCAACGTCAGTCCCCGAATTCGGCTTCTCGCGCCTGCGCGGCGCCGCACGGAAAGTGCTCAATTCGGCACGGTCGTCGAGGCTGTTTTGAACGGCCGACCCATGGATATCGAATATCATGGTCGAGCCCGCGATGCTATCACGTACCGGCGCATCCACCCTTATCGCCTGATTCATTATCGGAACAACTGGTACGTGGCCGCCCATTGCGAACGGGCGGGAGCGCTTCGGTTCTTCTCTCTCGACCGCATCCGCCGCGCCAGCACTGCTGAATGTGCGCTCAAACCTGCCAGCGATACCGCTGTTGACCACTATGTCGGGGACTCCTTTGGCATTTTCGGCGGCGAGGCCTGCGCTTGGGCCGTGCTCCGCTTCAGTCCCGCTGCCGCCCGCTGGGTCGCCGACGAAGAGTGGCATCCAGACCAAATCGGGCAGTGGAAGGAGGATGGCTATGAACTGCAGATCCCCTACGCTCAGCCCCAGGAACTCCTCATGGATATCCTCAAGTATGGTGCTGACGTGGAGGTTTTGGCGCCGCCTGAACTTCGGGAGGCGGTCGTGGCGCGGGTGAATGAGGCCGCTGCAAGGTATGGTCAGAGGTCGTGAATGACCGGCACCAGTTGCTTTTTACGTACCCACGTACCCAAACTAATCATCGATTGATTTGTTCCTTCCCATCACATACCATTCAGTCGTATCGCCTATCAGCCAAGTGTACATAACGGTCCGGAACACTGAACGATAGCGACGAGTACGCAGGACCTGCAATCCCGCAGATAGTCAATCCAGGACTGAAGAAGTGTCAGAGCACCAGCGGGAATTTGTGACGCAGGTCCGCGCGTCGTCGTTCTGGTTAGCCATAACGCTTTTCGCATCCAAACTGCTGCAAATCATTTCTTCGTGACCGCCTCCGGGCGTTGAGCACATTAGCTGGGGAACGTGTATAGACGTTGCCAAGCGATAATTACCCTCCTTGATGCCGAAAGGCGCTGCTTGATCAGTTGCACAGACTCATCCCATGAGCCTGTGCCCCCGGTAATCTGAACCGCAACTACTGCTGTCCACCGCACCTGAGAGGGAGGTTGTATATGGAAGGTGATCCGAAGGTTGATCTCTACTTCGAGGTGCGAGGTCATGAAATTCCCATCGATCATGGGTATCTGCTCTACGGCGCCATATCGCGAATCATCGAAGATCCGTCCGAGCCGTGGCTGCATGAAAGTGACTCCATTGGAATTCACCTGATCCGCGGTCGGTATCTCGGCCGGGGTCGACTCGCATTGACAACCAGTTCACGGATCGGCATTCGCGCCCCTGCGGATCAGATCCATCGCCTGCTCCCCCTCACCGGTAAACAACTGGCTTTGGGCGACATGACCATTCAAGTCGGCCCCCCACAATCCCGGCCTTTGTCTCCCGCCCCAAACCTCTACGCCCATCTGGTCACCACCAGGAACGGTCAGGATGAGGCCCGCTTCGATGAAGAGATTTGTCGGCAGCTCGCCGCGCTCGACGTCCGCGGTCGGCCCCATCGCGGCCCCCGGCACATCTTCCGTGTCAAGGAGAAACGCATCGTTGCCCACTCGCTGGTGGTCACCGAGCTCACCGCAGAGGAGTCGATCCGGCTGCAAGAGGTCGGGCTGGGCGGAAGACGGAAACTGGGTTGCGGGGTGTTTCTTCCATGGCAGGCGAAATGAGCGCCTTACTGGCCAAGTCCTCTTCAGCGGGCGGTAGCAAAAAAAACCTGAGCGGCCACGTCCTCGACGACCTAACGGCCTTTGAAGCCCTCTTCGGCACCCGAGACCAGCCAAGCACCTTGACCTGCAACTGGCTGCGCTTTTTTCGGCTGCCGCCGGAGCAATATGCGGCCTTCTGGTCCAACACCATCGCGGCTATCGCGCTCCATGACTTGGGCAAAGCGAACGATGGTTTTCAAAATGCCGTTCAGGGCCGAGGCCAACAAGTGATCCGGCACGAGCACCTGAGTGCCTTTGCGTTGGCGAATCCGGCAGTGGAGGAGTGGTTGGGAACAATCCAGGGACTGGATACCGACTTGGTCTTGAGCGCCGTCATCGGTCACCACCTGAAAGCGGGTCCCGGTGACATCGGGCAATCCTTGGGCGATCGCCAACTCCTGCGTTTCATGGGAGAGCATGCGGAGGTGCGCGCCATCTTCGACCTGCTGGGAGAGCGCCTGGCTGTTCCCGCCCCCTTGTTCGAGTGGCCGGCCCTGTGGGGATACAGCCAGGATTGCGAATCGCTTCCAGATCACACCGACCGTTTGTCCTGTCGCCTCGATCGGCTGGAGCGTGCGTTGCGCAAGGACGAGCTACGCAACCGGTTGCTGCGCGCCGTCAGGAGTGCTGTCATCGTAGCCGACAGTGCGGGCTCCGGTTTCGCCCGTGAGGGATACGACATCCCTGCATGGCTCGCACAACTTTTTCATGATGACAACTGCCTGGACGGGGATTACATCGGCCAGCACATCCTTGACAAGCGCATACGCCAGATTGAAAAACGCCATGATTGCGTCTTCGCCTACCACGGATTTCAGGATCAGGTGGCGCGCATGCCTGAACGAACCCTGATGATCGCCCCATGCGGCGCAGGCAAGACTCTGGCCGCCTGGCGCTGGATCCAGGCCCAACTGGCCTGCTCACCTTGCGGCCGGGTGATCTTTCTCTATCCCACCCGAGCCACCGCCACCGAAGGGTTCCGCGACTATGTCGCCCACGCCCCAGAGGGCGATGCCAGCCTCTTGACCGGCACCGCCGCCTACGAACTGCGCGACATGTTCACCAACCCCGAGGACCGGCGCGAGGGAAGCGACTACCTGACCGAGGACCGCCTGTATGCCCTCGGCTACTGGAACAAACGCGTGTTCAGTGCCACGGTCGATCAATTCCTATCGTTTATGCAGCAGTGTTACAAGGGGCTCTGCCTGCTCCCGGTACTGGCCGATGCCGTTGTGGTCTTTGACGAAGTGCACAGCTTCGATGTCGGCCTTTTCGATGCCTTCCTTAAATTCCTGCGCCATTTCGACGTACCTGTGTTGGCGATGACCGCGAGTCTGCCTGCCGGTCGGAGGCGCAGATTGGAAGAAGAACTGCACCTTTTCACCGGCGCAGGACTAGAAGATCTGGAGGCAAATGCCGAACTCAAGCGGTATGAGATCGCAGCCATTGCCGACGAGCACGCCGCGGAAGCGGAGGTTCGCGCCGCACTGAGTCGGGGAGAGAAAGTGCTGTGGGTGGTCAATACCGTGGACCGCGCCCAGGCCTTGGCACAACGGCTCGAAGACCTGCGGCCCATTTGCTATCACAGCCGTTTCACCCTGGACGACCGCAAGCGGCGTCACGGCGAGGTCATCGACGCCTTTCAGGGACCCAAGACCGAGGGCCGGCTCGCCATCACCACTCAGGTTTGTGAGATGAGCCTGGATCTGGACGCCCAGCTGCTCGTGAGCGAATACGCGCCCATCTCCTCCCTCATCCAACGTATGGGTCGCTGCAATCGCCACGCCCGGCCGGGCGCCAATACGCCGGGCCGGGTTCGTTTTTACCCCGCCGGGAACCATGCTCCATACCGCCCCGAGGAGATGGCCTCGGTTCCTGCTTTCATCGCCGAAATCGACGGGCGCGCCGTGTCGCAGGCCCTGCTCGAAGAGCTTCTCGACCGCTTTACCCAAGGGCAGGGGCCCGAGTCGAACCGCTGGGCCGCCTTTCTCGAAGATAGCCCTTGGGCCTCGAATGCCCATTGCGCCGAACTGCGCGACGGTGACGACTATGCCGTCCAGGCCCTGCTCGATAGCGACATCGATACCTTTTGGGCCACTCAGCGTGCAGGCAAGCCCACCGATGGGCTCATCGTCCCCGTACCGCGCCGTCTCGCCACCGTGGACGAGAACTTGCCCCGCCACCTGAAATGTGCCTCTGCGCAGCATTACCACCCCGCATTGGGGTTTCTCACAATACCTTTGGATAAAGGAAGCAGGCCATGAACCCCACGCTCACCCTGCAAGATGACGGGCGCCTGCGGCTGCGCTACCTCCTCCACGAACTGCCCTCCGCCCAGCACAAGGCCGGACTCGCCGGGCTGCTGTTTCATTCGCAAAACATGCAGTCGCGTGGTCTGGTGGGAGGCATCGAAATTGCCGTGCTGGAATCCCGTGCGGCAGAGATTGTTGTCGGCCCCGATGAGATCAAAACCACTTTCGAGGATCTCTATGATGCAGCGCCTGTAACCATCTACTCCCGCACAAGATTCACCGGAAAAGAACCCGAAGAGATCGTCGAGGTTCCGGTCGAGGGCGACACCTCGGGTAAGACCGAAAAGCGCTACGTCTACAGCAGCTTTCGCCCACTTGGCCGCTTTTTCGAGCATTTGCTCACAGGGGGGCCGGAAGACCCCTGGCTCAAGCTATGGCGAAATATGCTTTGGGCCGTGCTCCGCGCCCAACCTGCCGCGAGAGGTGATTACGAAACCCGCGCCAATAATGAGCCCCTGTCCCTGCCCGCCAATATCTGGAATGCGCTACTCAAGGCGGCAAAGGCCCGTACCAAGGGGAAACTCATAGTGGACTCCGTGGCCGGTTCTCTCTTCGTCGGTGCCCAGGCTGCCAATGCCGAGCGGGTGGCCTTTCAAGGGCCGGTGGAGCTCAACCTGTTGTTGCACTTCTGGCAACTGGTTACGCCCATCTTTGCGCCGCGCACCATCGACGTGAAGAACAGACGCATGACCGACCAAGGTTATCTCCTGGCGATCCCCGAGGTCACCGATCTGGAGGAGTTTCTTTACAAGATCGAGCGTTTCTGGCAATCACGCACCCCTAAACTTTCGGGTTATCGCCCCGAGCAGGCGGTGATCGATGTGCCCCAGGAGGGTGGCCTCGAGTTCATCTATGATCTTGCCCACGCCCGCACTGACCAGGATGCCCGCCTGTCATTCTCCATCAGCGGTGTGGAATGGTTTCATCAGGAGAAGCAGGGCAACAATGTTCGCATGCACGGCCAGGGACGCATCCGCGCTGACCGGTCCATGCTGCGGAATTACGAAAGTGCCCGTCAACGCCGCGGCAGCCCGTTGTTCAAGCAACTCATAATCGGCAATCTCTTGGCTGACCGCCCATGGCACCAAGGGGCGGCAGACCTGTGCGCCTTGTACCCTGCAGAATTCTTCATCAAGACGGATCAGACCCCGCGCTTCGCTTTTTTCGGGACCGATGCGCGTCAACGCTTCAAAGCAATCATGCACGACCTAAAGGCACAGGAGAGACCTGCCATGAATCCCATGAATACCGCGCTCGTGGATGACGCACTCATCGCCCGCGTCTACCAGCTCATCGGCGCCTACATCGTACATCGCGCGCAAGAACGCAGTGGTCTCAAGCGATGCGACTTCATCAAAGGAGAGGACGGCAGGGTTCGCTACCCCAAGGAGTGGCGAGAGGCTGTCGAAAAGGTCGCCAAGGACGCCTTTCTCGCCATGCGTGGAAGAAACGATCGCGAGTTTCGCGCCTTTTTCACCGGTACCATCTGCTCGGTTCCGCAGTTCTTCGGTCGGCAGGAGGATTTCATCGCGGTCTCGCAGGCCATCATCAGCGACCCCGACCTGATCAAGGACTTATCCATGCTCGCCCTTTCGGCCCATGCCTGGATGCCGGTGGGCGATCCGGATGCTGAGTCCGAGAGTGCCGCTGCATCGAACTGATCTCACACCAAGGAGAAACACCATGAGTGCAACGAATAATCTGTTTGGAACCGTTCTCACCTACACGGCCCCCAGTGCCAATTACCGCGGCGAGTCCGCCGAAAACCGCGCCATCATCCAGAAGATCACCATCGGCCGTTTCGAGCACGCCATCATCAGCCCTGAGGCGATGCGTAACGCCCTACGGGAGACTTTGGCCACCCTCGGCCTGCCCTGCAACCGGGAGCGGTTGGACGACGAAGAGCAACTAGCCGTGCGTTTTCGGGATTACCCGGACGAAACTCGTTTCGCAGACGACTTCTTCATGGGATGGCTGGTTGCAGCCGGTGGCAAGGACCGCGAGAAGATCAAGAAAGAACTCGAAGCCAAGGGACGCGATCCGGGCGCATTCACCTTCAAGCGCGACTCCATCCTGCGCATGAACATGGCGGTCGCGGTCGAGCCCTACCGCCACGATACCGTCTTTACCCAGTCCCCGCTGGACGCCACGGATAAGGCCACCAAGGCTCACAGCAATGACACCAGTTCCAATCTACTGTTGCGCGAAACCGCAGTGACGGCCTTCCAATATCCCTTCGCCCTCAACCTGGCCGACTGTGCCCCCCATCTCGATTGGACACGCATTCTGCTCAAGGCTATCGGCGAATTGAACGGTGTGGCTGGCAACCACGCGCGCAGCTACTACGAAATGGCACCCGCCAGCCTCGTACTGCGCCTCACCCCGCAACTGGTCGCGGGTTACGACACCTACGGTTTCGAGATCACAGAGGGGGTACATCGATTGCCGGAGTTGGTGGACGGATTACTCGCCGGTGATTACTCGGCGGAAGAGTTCTTCCTTGGCGGCAAGTTGGTCAAGGACATGACGGAGGCCACGCGCACCCGTCTCGAAGGGATGGGCGTTAACCTGGAACGCAATCCCCAGCGGTTGTTGGCCACCGTGGCCGAGCGGCTCTGAGGGATTGACGCATGTTGCGCCTCAGAGTCCAAGCCCCCTTTGCCACATTTCGGGCGTTCGCAGCGGGCAGCTTCCGCCCAAGCGCACCGTTCATCACCTACTCGGCGGCTTACGGACTACTGCTCAATCTGGCGGGGCAGGAGATGCGGGCCGCGGATGATGGGAAGTTGCCGATGACCTCCATTGCCTCGGGGTTACCCCGCTTCGAGTTGGCCTTGGGGGTCCACGGTGACCTACCCGCGGTACAAAGCCTTTACCAACAGTTGCACAACTATCCGGTCGGGGCCGCGGGCAAAGAACGCCAAGAGTCCGCCCAGGGCAACAAGTACAACATCACACCGGCGCGGCGCATGGTGTTGCACCGCCTCGACGCAGTGCTGGCACTACGCGGCGACGAAGACTTGGAGGCCGCCATCCTCGCGGGACTAAGGGGCGACCATCAACGCTATGGCTTGCCGTTTTTGGGTGACAACAACTTCCTTCCAGACCGCATTGAAGCGGCAGCCGAAGGTGTGGAAGCCCGATGGCTAATCCCCATGGAACAGGGCATGTCCATGGACGACCTCACCGATGAGGCCATGCGCCTTACCACAAGCATTGACCGGGTCAACATGGCCCATTCGCGTAGTGGACTCTTTCAACCGGAAACCAGTGCATCCCCCGCTCCCCCCCAGAATGCCTGGATGAATGTGGGATATTGACCAACCGTCTTGTACCGGCTGGCAGACTGGGCGTGTAGTCTGCGTTAGACGGTCGTGCCATCACGATGCATGTACTATCCTGATCTTCGGGACAAAGCTTCACGGGGGGAGCCTACATGGAAGCACTGGCCGAAGATGATGTTCCGCTCATGCGGGTTATGGCGCTGCACGCGCTGGGATACTGTGAACGGCTGTTCTATCTGGAAGAAGTGGAAGAGATCCGGGTTGCCGACGACCGTGTCTATGCGGGAAGGACCTTGCACGAAACCCAGGTGGACCAAGATGGCGACTGGTCGAGTGTACAGTTGGAAAGCCAGCGCTGGGGCCTTAAGGGCAAGGTGGACTATGTTCGGTATAGGGACGGCAAACTGGTCGCATTCGAGCACAAGAAGGGGCGGTCACGGGGTGATGAGGCGTGGGAATCCGACCGGCTCCAGCTTATCGCCTACTGTGTATTGTTGGAGGAACACCTCGGCAAACCGATAAGCGAAGGACGCATCCGATACCATGCCAACAACAAGACGGTGATCCTCTCCATTGGCGAGGCCGAGCTGGAACGGCTTACTGGTGCCGTGGCCCGCGGTCGGGCGCTCGCCCAATCTCTGCAACGCCCGCCGGTTTGCGCCAACGAAAATCTCTGTGTGCGTTGTTCACTGACCCCGGTCTGTCTGCCGGAGGAGGAACGCTTCCTATCCCACGGAGAGAACGAAAACGCGGATGCGGTGCGGCTGTTTCCAGCCGAAGATGAGCGGCGAACCATTCACATAACGGAACCCGGTACGCGCCTTGGTCGCAGCGGACACGAAATTGTCGTGACCCCAAAGGACAGCGATCCGGTGCGGCTGCCAGGTCGGGATGTGGGTACGCTTGTTCTCCATGGCAATGTGCAGATGAGCACGCAATTGCTCCACTACGCTATCGCCAACGATATCGGCGTTCACTGGCTCTCTGGAGGCGGTCGTTATGTGGGCAGCGTCGCTCCCCCAGGGGGCGTGCAACGGCGCCTTCGGCAATATCGAGCCTTGACTGAAACAACCCTCCGTACTCGCCTCGCACGTTCCATCGCCCAATGCAAAGTAGAAAACCAGGTGCGTCTCCTGCTACGGGTTGCCAGGAATCGGAATTGCCGAACCGAGGTGGAACCCGCTGTTACGGCCATGCGCGGCGAAATCCGCGCGATCGCAGTCTGTGATAATCCTGATACTTTGCGCGGCCATGAAGGACAGGCCGGCAGGCGCTACTTTGGAGCCCTCCCGCGGCTGCTCGACCCAGAATGCAAGGCGATGGTGTTCTGCGGACGCAATCGCAGACCACCCCAGGATGGCTTCAACGCGGCGCTCTCATTTGGCTATGGGTTGCTATACCGCGATATCGTTGCGGCTATCAATGTGGTTGGCCTGGACGCGGCACTCGGGTGTTTTCATCAGCCACGGACCGCTGCATGGCCCCTCGCCCTGGACCTGATGGAGTTGTTTCGCGCAGTAGTGTGGGACCTTTCCCTGATCGCCTCAGTCAATCGCAAGCAGTGGCGCGACGAACACTTCGTGAGAGGAGGAAACCAAGTATGGCTTTCGGATCGGGGGCGCAAACTTGCCATCGATCTGTATGAAAATCGCAAGCAGGAGGAATGGAGGCATCCCATGCTCGGCTATTCCATGAGTTACGCCCGTGCCATGGAACTGGAGGTGCGTCTGCTGGAAAAAGAGTGGAGCGGAAAACCAGGGCTATTTGGCAAGATGAGATTGCGCTAATGTCCGAGCGCCATTGGTATCTTTTCGCATACGACATCCGCGACCACCGGCGCTGGCGCCAAGCCTACAAGTTACTGCGCGGAACCGGAGACCATCTGCAGTATTCTGTGTTCCGCTGCTATCTCTCGGCAACACAGATGGAGTCGTTACGATGGGAGTTGGAACGGGAGCTTGCCGAGGAAGATGACCTCATGATCATCCGCCTTGCCCCCCAAAGTACCGTTATCGAACGAAAAACCGGCAAACCGTCCCGATGGAATGAACCGGGGCCCCGATTCGAGGTATTCTAATGTCAAGTATCACCAGATGGACTTACGCCCACCCCGCGAAAACCTCCCCACGATGCTGATAGCACCTATACTTACGCAAAAAACTGAAGACCAGCATGCTTGAAAAGAACAAAGCACTTGATTTCACTCATAAAGTACCAATGACACCACTTGCCACACAGGTCCGACATGCTGTTGACGAAAACCCGGGTGATCAATCCTCTGATGCCGAAAGGCGTTGAGCACAAGGTGTCCACGTTGGACTTGACGGTGCCCTGATCGTGATCAATCCTCTGATGCCGAAAGGCGTTGAGCACTTGCCCGCCGTGGTGCCGATGGCGCCGGTGTCGATGTGATCAATCCTCTGATGCCGAAAGGCGTTGAGCACTTCGGGGTGGGCACCAACCCCGAATGGGCCGAATGGTGATCAATCCTCTGATGCCGAAAGGCGTTGAGCACCTTGCGAGCATGCGAACCTTGCTGGTTGCAACGCGTGATCAATCCTCTGATGCCGAAAGGCGTTGAGCACTAGACCACGCCCTGATTGGTGTAGACGCCGTCCCAGGTGATCAATCCTCTGATGCCGAAAGGCGTTGAGCACTCGGTTACGCCGGGGCAGGACCTCGCCTATAGCGTGTGATCAATCCTCTGATGCCGAAAGGCGTTGAGCACATCCCCGTACCACGTCGAACCGTAGGAAACATACGGTGATCAATCCTCTGATGCCGAAAGGCGTTGAGCACCGCGTACGGCAGCGCTGCACGCAGACCTCGATTTGTGTGATCAATCCTCTGATGCCGAAAGGCGTTGAGCACGCGACGGTGTTCGGCAGCAGGCCGCTGGCCGACCGCGTGATCAATCCTCTGATGCCGAAAGGCGTTGAGCACAAGCTGGAGGAGTCCAGCGGCCAACTGGCCGACGAGGTGATCAATCCTCTGATGCCGAAAGGCGTTGAGCACTCGAAGGCGAACTCGGAGGTCTCGTCCTTCACCTTGTGATCAATCCTCTGATGCCGAAAGGCGTTGAGCACACCTACGCGATCGAAGCGGCCAAGCTCGGCCGGCGTGATCAATCCTCTGATGCCGAAAGGCGTTGAGCACAGTGCGCGGATCACGTCGGCATCGAGGTCCACCTGTGATCAATCCTCTGATGCCGAAAGGCGTTGAGCACCAGGGAACCCCGTTTGGCGGACTCGCAGTCTGATGTGGTGATCAATCCTCTGATGCCGAAAGGCGTTGAGCACACGTTTTGTACAGCGTCGCAGAAGACCTGATCAAGTGATCAATCCTCTGATGCCGAAAGGCGTTGAGCACACCGAGGCGGAGCTGAGCGAGGCGGCGGCACAGGTGTGATCAATCCTCTGATGCCGAAAGGCGTTGAGCACATTCGCATACGCCACACACGGACCCGTGATATCACGTGACCAATCCTACGATGCTCACTGAAGGCAGACCAGCGGTTACCAGACCCACGTGTCGCAGCTCTGCTGATCCACGGCGAACGCCCACCCAGGCAACGAGCTTCGAAAAGCCGCGCATCCTCACTCCAGCCCCAGGTGCGGGAAGGTTGGCCAACAGCATAGCAGCCTGGCCGGTGCATGGGCCTTTTGGGGCACAAGGAGGGTCGCCGGGAGTGGCGAGATCGGGCTACATAGCGTGCGGACTCACTAGAGCACCGAACAGGTAAACGGAAAGATCGCCAATCGCAGCCAAATTGCGCCGCAGGTGGCGGGGGCAGCGAACCGAGGTGGATAAGCGCAGCGCATCCACCAATTCGACGCCGCACGGTGGATGCGCTGCGCTTATCCACCCTACATGTTGGGCGCGTCGGATTTATCTGTTCGGTGCTCTAGACTTGCGGGAGCAGGTCGCGGCGGAGCGGAATAGTCCACGACAGGGAGGGTCTATGGCGGAACAGCTCAGAGGCTCCGTGGTGTGGTGACCGGCACCTTGGCGCCTTCGCTGCGGAGCCTGGTGAGAAATGCAGCTAGGGAAACGCCCGTAGGCAAGCATGGCCATTGCCACCCACGGTAAAGCGACCGAACGGCAACTCTTTGCCTGGGCGCTCTACGATTTCGCGAACAGTGCCTTCCCCACGGTCATCCAGACCTTCCTGTTCGCCGCCTATTTCACCCGCCGGGTGGCCGAAGACGAGACCACCGGTACGGCTCAATGGGGCTTGGTGATCGGGTTGGCGGGTATCTTCGTGGCCTTGGCCGGGCCGGTGACGGGTGCAGTGGCCGACCAATTGGGCCGGCGCAAGCCCTGGATTGGCGGTTTCACCCTCCTTTGCGTCGTCGCCACGGCGTTGCTGTGGTTCGTCGAGCCCACCACCGCGTGGGTGTGGCCGGCGCTGCTGCTGGTGGCGGCGGGCACCGTGGGGGCGGAGTTCGCCAGCGTCTTCTACAACGCCATGCTCCCCACTCTGGCCCGCCGGGAGCGCCTGGGACGTTGGTCCGGCTGGGCCTGGGGGTTGGGCTATACCGGGGGACTGGTCTGTCTGGTGCTGGCGCTGCTGGCGTTCGTCGGTGAGGAGCCCTGGTTTGCGCTGGACCGGGAGCAGGCCAAGGATGTGAGGGCCACCTTTCCACTGGCCGCGGCCTGGTACCTGCTGTTCGCCCTGCCGCTGCTGCTGTTCACTCCGGATGTGCCGGCGCGCGGCCGGGGATTTCGCCAGGCGACGGTCGGCGGGGTACACCAGCTCATCGGCACCTTTCGCCAAGCCCGCCGCCATGGCCCGCTGTTCCGCTTCCTCATTGCCCATCTGGTGTATACCGATGGATTGGCGGCGTTGTTTGCCTTTGGGGGGGTGTATGCCGCCGGCACCTTCGACATGAGCGAGCCGGAGGTGCTCGGATTCGGCATCGCACTGAACATCAGCGCCGGGATCGGGGCATTCGGATTCGCCTGGATGGCAGACTGGCGCAGCAGCAAGGCGACGGTGATCACCTCGCTGATCGGGCTTGTGGTCACCGGGGCGGCGGTGTTGCAGGTGGAGAGTGTGGCACTGTTCTGGACCTTCGGCATCCTGCTGGGGCTGTTCGTGGGGCCGGTGCAGGCCGCCAGCCGCTCCTACCTGGCGCACCTGGCCCCACCGGAGATGCGCAATCAGATGTTCGGCCTGTATGCTCTCTCGGGAAAGGCAACGGCCTTTATCGCACCGCTCCTGGTCGGTTGGATCACATACGTCTCCAACAGCCAGCGGGTGGGGATGTCGGTCATCCTGATCTACTTCGGGGTCGGAATCGTGCTGATGTCGCGCGTGCCGCGTGACCGTCCGAGAGGAGGCCAGGGGCGGGGTTGAGCCGGGGAAAGGGAGGACGCGGAGTGCGCGGCTGAGCCCGTCGCACGGCAGAGGGAGCGCCCCGGCACTTGAGCGAAAGAACGGTGGCAAACCGCAACCCTGCTCGGTCGCGCCTGCCACCGCTCCCATCCCTTACTTCACCACTTTCCGCGCCGTTTCCAGATAGGCCTTGCCTTGCACCTTAGCCGTTTCGGGGTCGGAGTGTTCCGAGGCCACATGCACCGCCTCGAGGGTGTCGGCCAAGACCTCCAGCTCCGCCCGGATCTTTTCGAGGGCGTTTTCCAGGGTGTAGGTAAGTTCGTGTACCTGATGCAGCTCCAACGGGGTCAGGGTATCCCGAACAACGATTGCCGAGAGCTTATTGTTGTATTCGGAGAAATTGGAGAGTGCCTGCTCCAGGGTTTCGGCAGGCTTGCCTTTGAAGTGGTCCGGGCGCTCACTTGCAAGGGTCGGCGCGGAAATGGCGAAAGCGAGGATGCCAGCGATCAAGAGTGCGTGTTTCTTCATATGGGTTCCCTTACAGGCATATCACCTGATCACAAAACATGGTGTCTGTTGAAAACGGTCGGAGGGCCAGGAAGCCCTTGCCTTCACTGACTATGCTGCAAAGTCACGCGTGGCTGGTCGCGCCCTGGCTGCGGTTACGGGTGTGGCCGCAGAGGCATTTCCATACTCTGGAGGTAACTACTCGCCCCCTGTCATCCCGCGAAGGCGGGAATCCAGTCTGGTCAAGGCTGAGCAGGTAAGACTGTTTGATTCTCCCTGCGCAAGTGGAGAACACCACTCGTTCACTTGTCACCTTTCTGGATTCCCGCCTTCGCGGGAATGACGGTTTCGGGGGGCGAGTAGTTACCTCTGGAGGAGAGTGTAATGCGAACGATTATCATTTGTAAATATCGGTTGCCGATCTTTGTTGTGGACCATACAGGTCTGCCTCTCAGTCGTGCTCATCTATGGTCACGGGCGCCTCGGGGGCATAGAATCGTTGGCCCTCGGAAAGCTACTGACATTCACTGCAATGAGAATTTTCGTCCGCATCTTCTTCCGTACGTTGCGCATCCTGCTGACCCCGTTTGTTCTGTTGTGGGAAAGGCTGACCACGCCCGCCGGCATAGTGCGCTCCCCTGAGGAGCAGGCCCGCATCGACGCGGAGACCCGGGGGCTCGCGCTTTACCAATTCAAGACCTGCCCCTTCTGCATCCGTGTGCGCCGCCACCTTCGGCGGCTCTCCCTCAACATTCCGCTGCGGGACGCACAGCACGATCCCGTCAGTCGGGACGAATTGCTCCAGGGCGGCGGCCGGTCCATGGTGCCTTGCCTGAAAATCGCCAAGGAAGATGGCGAGGTCACTTGGCTCTACGAATCTGCGGAGATCATCGCCTATCTGGAGGAGCGGTTCGGTACTCCGTCCGCCAGTTGAGTGGGCGCCGACCCACCCGGGTTCAACCTACAGGGGGATGGCGGGGCCTGAACCAGCGCCGCAGCAGGTAGTGGGTGGGGAGATAGAGAGCCAGCGGCAGCAGCACCATCAGCAGCCCCACATACACCGGGTCGGGTACCCACTCTTGACGCAAATCGCCGGGACCATAGACCCAGTTGATGTTCTGCTCCGGGGTGGAGAAGAGGCGGCTCAGGAGCAGGGTGATCCAGGCGAGCAGTGTCTGTGCCTTCAGGGCGCGCTCGTCGTAGCCGAGGCGATACATCATCCACAACATCAGCGGCGGAAGAGCCAGGTGAAACCCCGACAGCGCGCGCAGATAGAGGGCCATTTCGGGGTCGAGCATGTAACCGGCGAGGCCGAGGGGGGCTTCTCCCAATGCCAGGGCAGCGAGAAAGTCGATGATCCAGCCGATTTCCGGAAGCAAAACCCCGACCGCCATCATGCTCGCCAGCAAGCTGCTTTCCCGCCACAGCGCGATGAGCAGTCCCAGGAGGGCGATATCTGAAAACCAGAGGAAGTTTGCCGGTCCGTGCTGCACCCAATAGATGGGCACCAGTATCGCGACGAAGAGGGTGTAGGGCAGTTTGAGGGCCAGGGGAAAGCGGCGCTCGGGGCCGTGGTTGGTCAAGGGTGAACTCCCTCTGCTGGGCGCTTCACTGGGCAGTTGCGTTGTCGCCTGCGGGGGCAACAGCTGCCACGCCCCGGGTTCGCTCCACACGCTTGGCTGGGAGGTTCACTCCTCCCGGACTGCGTCCTCCTCGGGGGGACGGCTATCGCCCTCGAGATAGAGCAGATAGTGGATGAGCGCCTGCTGCGCCCCGGTGTCGAACCCGGCCGCCTCGTCGACCCAGAATTCGTGTCCGATTCCGGAGAGGTTGAAGCGCCTGAGCATCGGATCGGCGCGGTTGGCCGCGACCACCTGTGCACGCAAGTCCCGGTCGAGTAAGGCCATCAGGCTGTTGGCCGGATCGGGCACGATGCCGCGCAGCAGGGTGCCGGGCATCCCCAGGTCTCTATCCCGATCCGGCCCCACAGCGACTCCCCCCAGATGCAGATAGGGGGCGGTGAAGCGCAGGCCGATGAGCCCCTTGACCTTGTATCCCCCCTCGCCATCCTGGGCGCGGATACGCAGGCTCTCCTCTTCGCTGCGCAGATCGGTGGGGACCTCCAGCACCGGGGCCCCCTCCGGGATGGGTACCGGCGTGTCCAGGGTCCAGAGGGTGGGGACCGGATCGAAAATCTGTCCCGTCTTCTCCAGCGCCTTTGCGCGCTTCGGCTCTGTGCCCACTTCGGAGACGGGAAGAACGCGGTTGTTGGTGAAGGCCGGGCCGGAGTGGCAGGTGGCGCATTGGGCCGCCAGGAACACCTCTTTGCCGCGCCTGAACAGCGCCTCGTCCACCGGGTGGCTTCGGCGGTGGCCACCACGGTGGGGCAGGCCTTGGAGGCCTCACCCTGGATCAACCCCGCCACTGCGCACGGCAGATGCTGGAGGATTGGGGCGACGAGCTGGGGCTGAGCTTTCGTCGCGTCCTCGGCCAGGTGCACCTGCAAGTTATCGGTGCCCCGCCCCCCGAGGGCGATGAGGGCACGGGTCATCGCCCAAGGGGTGATGGGGCCATCCAGGGCGCCGATGACATCGCTCAGGAAGTATTCGTTGTCGAAGGTCTCTGTGTAGAAGGCGTCCCGGCCGAAGGCGAGGAGCTCCTCGTCGATGCGGACGGCGCCGTTCGCCGGTGAGAGCAGGGCCTGCCCCTCCGGCGTCTGAAGGAGCCGGGCGGCCTCCTCATGGCTGATCGGGTGACCCAGGACATCGTAGGCGGGCAGGGGATGGCGCTCGGGGTTGACCACCTTCGACAGTGGTGGGACGTACGCGTAGTCGAAGCGGCCGAACAAGCCGAGCAGCAAAATGGCCGCCGCCAGAAGGAGTATCGCGCCCAACAGATAGCGCCCGCTCTGGCGCGCCCTTCCCCCTCCCGAAGGGGGGATGCGAGTCGTAGGCATCGTGACTATCCCGGGTGAGATGAATCAGCGCGGCCCGAAGCGGCGCGCCTTCTTGCAATGGACCCAAGCATAGCAAAGCTGGCGCATTTTCCGGGCGTACTCTCCGGGCCCCTAACGCCTATTCACGTCATGGCCGTGCTGTGAGCGACGTAAGTCCTTGAAAGCAGGTCCGGCTGTGAATACGACCGACATGGACGTCGGGAGTGAAGATTAAGCAGGAGCAATCATCTTCCGATCCATTTGATGCCGAGCAGCTGCGAAACTTAGTGTGTTACTCAGGTACTCGCTGCCTCCTGGGTGCCCCCGGGGCCGGCCGAACCGGCGGGGTATTCCGCCAGGGGCACGCGCCCCGCCCGCCAGGCATCGGTGATCGGTGTGACGATGCGCCAGGCCGCTTCCGCCTCATCGCCACGAATGGCGAGGGTGCAGTCCCCCTGCAGGGCGTCCAGCAGCAGGCGGCTGTAGGCGGGGAGAGCGGGGACATTCATCGGCGTGTCCAGACGCGTCTCCCTCAGGTCGAAGCGTTCACCGGGGCCGGTGATGTTCAGGGAGAGGCCGATCTGCTCGGGCTCCAGATTGAGGCGAAGGACGTTGGGTGCCGCTTCGTTCTCCTCGAAGGCGAGGTGGGGCACGGGGCGGAAGTGGATGGCAATCTCGCGGCGGTCGCGGGCCAGGGCCTTGCCGCTGCGCAAGGTGAAGGGCACACCGGCCCAGCGCCAGTTGTCCACGAACAGCGTCACCTCGGCGAAGGTCTCGGTGCCGCGCTGGGGGTCGACGCCCTCCTCATCGGTGTAGGCCGGCACCGCCCGCTCACCGATGTGCCCCGCCCCGTAGCGGGCGCGCAGGGTGTGACGCGCCACCGACGCGGGGTCCAGCGGGCGCACTGCCCGCAGCACGTCCAGCTTGCGATCGCGCAGGTCCCGCTCCTTCAAGGTGAGCGGGGGCTCCATGGCGACAAGGCAGAGTAGTTGCAGCAGATGGTTCTGGATCATGTCGAGCAGGGCGCCGCTGGCGTCGTAGTAGCCGGCGCGCCCCTCCAGGGCCAGGGTCTCCTCCCAGATGATCTCCACCCGTTCCACATGGCTTGCATTCCAAAGCGTCTCGAAGATGCGGTTGGCAAAGCGCAGGCCGAGGATGTTCTGCACCGTCTGCATGCCGAGGAAGTGGTCGATGCGGAACACCGCCACCTCTCCGAGCCGCTCGGCGATGAGGCGGTTGAGGGCCTGGGCCGAGGCGAGGTCCTGGCCGAAGGGCTTTTCGATGACCAGCCGGCTGCCCGGGGCGAGCCCTGCCGTGCAGAGGGCGACGATGGTGCGGGCGTAGACGCCGGGGGGCAGGGCCAGGTAGGCCAGCAGGGGCTCATCTGCCGGCTGCATCAGGGGGGCCAGTTGCGAGGCGTCCGTCACGTCGGCCTGGCCGTAAGCGAGACGGCCCAGCAGCGTCTCGCGGGTGGCCGGGGCGATCTCCGAGGCATGGCGTTCGAGCTGGGTGGCCATGCGCTGGCGGAACTCCTCGTCGCTGGAGGGCTCGCGGGAGACCCCGAGGATCGAGAACTCGGGGGGGAGGCGCTCCAGCTCGAGCAGGCGGGCCAGGGCCGGCAGCAGGTAACGGGCGGTGAGATCGCCCCCGGCCCCCAGGATGAGCATGCGCCGAATCACGTCGGTAATCCCTGCATGGCCTGCGCCAGGTTGCGGCCGCTGGCGATGAGGCCCACATGACTGAAGGCCTGGGGAAAGTTGCCCAGGAAGGCGCCGCTGGCCGGATCGATTTGTTCCGGCAGCAGACCCAGCTCGTTGGCGCGATCGCACAGGCTGTCGTACAGGGCCATTGCCTCATCCAGACGCCCCTGTCCTGTGAAATTGTCCAGCAGCCAGAAGCTGCAGAGCAGGAATGCCCCCTCGTGGCCCGGCAGGCCGTCTGGCGACTCCTCGGGAATGTAGCGGTAGAGCAGGCCGTCGCCCGCCCCTAGCCGCTGCTGGACCGCTTCCACGGTGGCCACCATGCGCGGGTGGTCGAAGGGCACCACCCGGCGTAGCGGCAGCGTCAGGAGGCTGGCGTCCAGCCAGCCACCGCCGAGATACTCGGTGAGTGTGTTGCGTTCGGCGCGCCACGCCTCGTTGAGGATGGCCTGGCGAATGGCCTCGGCGTCGGTTCGCCAGCCCGCCACATCGCCCGGCAGTCCGAGCCGTTCGGCCACCCGGGCACCACGATCCAGGGCCACATGACAGAGTGCGGCGGAGTAGGTGAAGGGGTGCCCGGCGGTGCGCACCTCCCAGATCCCGTGGTCGGGCTCGCGCCACTCCACCCGGGCCCGCTCCACATGCTCGTGCAGGTAGGACCAGAGGTGGGGGGTGATCCTTCCGCCGCGGTTGGCCCATTGATAGGCACAGTCGAGGATCTCGCCGAAGACATCATGCTGGCGCTGCTCCACGGCGGCGTTGCCCCAGCGCACCGGCGCCGAGCGGCGATAGCCCTCCAGATCGCCATCCTCCCACTCGGCAGGGGGAACGCCCCCATCCAGATCGTAAAGCACCCGGGGGCGCCCGGGATTTTCCACATCGTCCAGCACCCAGGCCAGAAAGGCCTGCGCCTCCACGCTGAGGCCCACCCCCCGCAGGGCATACACCGAAAAGGCGGCGTCACGCACCCAGGTGTAGCGATAATCCCAATTGCGGACCCCACCGAGCGCCTCGGGCAGGGAGGAGGTGGGGGCGGCGATGATGGCACCGTTTTCGAAGTGATCCAGCAGCTTGAGGGTAATAGCCGAACGGCGCACCAGCGCCGCCCGGGGCCCCTCGTATTCGAACCCTTCGATCCAGCGCCGCCAGGAGGCCACCGTGCCTTGCATCACCTCGTCGTGGGAGATGGGATCGTAGCGGTAGGAACCGGGAGCCCAGCGCAACACGAAATGAGCCCGCTCGCCCTGGACGAGCCGGTAGCGGCTATGCAGCCCCTGAAGGGGGAGGGTGGCGGTGAAGCGCAGGTCGAGGCCGCTACAATGGAGCTTCAGTCCGTCGCCGTGGGGCTCGGCCTCCACCTGGCCCCGGGGGATGAGGGCGACGCGCAGCGGCACCTCCCCTTCCAGCACCTCCACGCTGCGCAGCAGCTCGCCCCGGGCCGCTCGCACCCCCTCATTGAGGTTGGCGCCGGTGCGGAAGGTGAGGGCGTCGGTGACCCGCATGACGCCCTGCGGCCCCCGCATCTCGGTGACCAGAACGCCGGTGTCCGGCAGATAGTAGTGGCGGGACTCCGTGAGGTGTTCCGGGGCGATGACAAAGGCCCCGCCCCGACGGGCATCCAGTAGGCTGCAAAAGAGGGGTTGTGAGTCGAAGCGCGGTGCGCAGAGCCAGGCGATGGCGCCATCGCGTCCCACCAGCGCCGCGCCTGCGCCGTCGCCAATCAGTCCATACTCCTCGATGCCGAGGTAACCCTCCGCCGAGTAGCGCAGTGGCTTAAAGTCCGTCTGCGTTTCGCCTCTGTAGACGTCCATGGGGCCTCCCTGCCTCGGCGCCATCCCGCAACTTGGGGGCAAACAGGACCGCGCGATTTACCCCCTGCCAAGCTTGTTATGCTACCCCGGTTCCGCGCCCTAACGGGTCGCGCGGGGTGGAGGGCCCGTCAGCCCATCCGCTGCCTACCTCCGATGCCGGGCAGATGCAGGGGCAAGGCGTAACCGTCGTGCTGCGAGGCGCTTTGGACGCAGCCGGGACTCGCCCTATGCGGCAATCCGGGGTTGAACGGTTACCCTGTACCTTAGACGAACGACCCGATGGCAGCGACCACGGGATCAGCCGTTCAAAATGCCGGGGACGGCCTGGGCGATGAGAAAGTAGACCAGCAGTCCGACCGCGTCGACCAGGGTGGTGACCACGGGGGCGCTCACCACTGCCGGATCGATGCCTACGCGGGCGGCGAGCAGGGGCATGCCCGAACCGACCAAGGTGGCGCCGGTGCAGATGGCGATCAGGGTCAGGGAGACGGTGATGGCCAGGGGCGTGCCGAAGATGACGGCAACGGGGAAATAGGCCATCAGAGCGATGGCGGTCCCGAGCAGGAAGCCCACGTAGGTCTCCCGGAGCATAATTGCCGCGGAATGCACCCCGCGCACCTCGCCGGTGGCCATGGCGCGGATCACGGTGGTCGCCGACTGCGCGCCGCTGTTGCCGCCGACGCCGATGAGCAGGGGGATGAAGAGCGAGAGGGTGACCGCCTGCTCCAGCACGGACTCGAACCGATTGAGCACGTTGACCGTCAGTGCGCCGGCCGCGGCCAGCAGGGTCAACCACACCAGACGAGCCCGGGTGAGTCGCAACACGGGGATGGAGAGGTAAGGCCGGTCCAATGGCTCGGTGGCGCCGATGCGGGCGATATCTTCCTCATGCTCGGTCTGCAGCACGTCCATGGCGTCATCCACGGTGATCAGACCGAGCAGATTCCCCGTCGGGCTGACCACCGGCAACGCCAGCAGGTCCGCAGCCTGGAGCAGTCGGGCGACCTCTTCCTGGTCTGTTTCGGGGGCGACGGTCGGGGGCGAATAGATCATGATATCGGCGACACGCTCCTGCTCCTTCGCGCGTACCAAATCGCTCAGCATGGCGAGCCCAATGAAGCGCTCCTCCTCATCAAGCACCGGAAGCACGTCCACGGTTGCCACTCCTGGGCCCTCGCGGCGAATCAGACTCAGGGCCTCCTCCACGGATTGCGCCGGCCGCAGAGGCAGGTATTCGGGAACCATGATCCGACCGGCACTCTCCTTCGGGAATGCCAACAGCCGATGGGTCAGGCGACGCTCGCGGGGGCTCAGGCGAGCGAGCAGAGCGTCACTCACCGCCTTGGGCAACGTCTCCAGGAGGCGAACCCGGTCATCGGGGTCCAAATCCTCCAGCAGCCGCTCTACCTGACGATCGCGCAGGTGCGCGAGCAGCTCCTTCTGCAACTCCGGGTCGAGCTGCTCGAACACTGCCCGGGCGCGGTCCGGGGCCATGCGCGACAGCGCCGCCGCTCTGTCGAACGGCGCCGTACGGCTCAGAGCCTCGACGGACGAGAGTATCTCCTGATCCTGCGGCGTTCCCGTTGTCATCGTCCGATCCATTGGGCTTCTCACCTTGGAAGCGTACATCAACCGATCGGCCCGGGTTTGTCCGGGGCGCAGGGCGAGCGCATGCTCACTGCACGGCCGTGACCTGAGTAGGCGTTCGCCCTGGTGCGGGGCGTTCGAGCGAATACCGCCGTGCCCGGATGATTCAGCGCACGTGATTACCGCGGGGTCGGCGAACCCGTTCCGGGAAGCGCCCTTGGGTTGAGGCGCATCACTTCAGGTGGATACGGCGAGCCTTTCCCCCACCCGTCCGTAGAACCACTTCATCACAAAGGGTGGCAGCAGCGTCGTAAGCGCAATGACAATCACCAGCGCGGCATAGATTTCGTTGGTGAAGATGTTGCCAATGCGTCCCAGCTCCGTAAAGATGAGCCCCACCTCCCCACGGGGGATCATTGCGGTGCCCACTGCGAAGCGTACCTGCCAGCTCTCGCGGATCAGGAATGCCCCCAGCAGCTTGCCCACCACCGCGGCCAGGAACAGGGCGAGGGAGAAGAACCAGACGAACCCGGAGCTCCAGTCAATCTCGCGCAGGTTGAGGGAAAGCCCCACCATCACGAAGAAAATGGGCGTGAAAAGATGAATGATGGGCTTCATCTGCCCCTCAATGCGGTGGGCGAAGCTGGGGTCCGCATTGAGGGCCACCCCAAGCGGCAGGAAGAAGCGTCGGGACAGTGCCAAGCCGGCGGCGAATCCGCCCAGCAGTTCCGGCGCCCCCACGGCATGGGCCAGCCAGGCGAAGAACAGCACCAGAGACACCACAGTGGTCGGGATCAGCCCCGGGATCTCGCTGGCCTGGTCGAATCGCCTGATGATGAGGGAGATGCCCTTGGCGGCGATGGGGGCAAGCACGAAGAAGGCACCCACGAAGACCAATACCTTGCCGGCGTTCACAAGGCTGACCCCCCCGCCCACGGAGAATTCGTAGAGGATCGCGAGCAGCACCACACCCAGCACGTCGTCCAGCACTGCCGCACCGAGCACCACCTGCCCCTCCACGGAGTGCTGACGGTGCAAATCCGATAGGACTCGCACGGTAATGCCGATGCTGGTCGCCGTGAGTGTTCCGCCGATGAACAGCGACACCAGCATGGAGAGACCGAACCCCCAATAGCCGATAGCGAACCCAAGCAGCAGGGGGAGAAAGAACCCGGCAAGTGCCACCACCACCGACTTGGCGCCGGTACGCACCAGGCGCATCACATCGGTTTCGAGCCCCACCTCGAACAGGAGCAGGATGATGCCAATCTCGGCCAGCAGCTTCACGGCTTCGACCGGCTCGATCCAGCCGAACAGACTCGGGCCGAGCACTACCCCGGCAAGCAGTTCGCCGATCACCGACGGTGCCTGAAGGCGCACCGCCACCTCGGCGAGGATTCGCGCGGTGAGAAGGATAATGAGCAGGTGAAGAAAAAACGTATGGGGTTCCATAGGACTACGTACCTACCGCTAATCGAAGGATTGTTACTGCCGAGGATGGGCGAAAGGACCTGCCGTCGGGGGCCCATCTGATTCAGGGTAAACGCATACTTACCCAAGAGCGATGTAAGTTCTTGAAAGCAGGTCGTCGGCCGCATGGATGGGTGCAAGGACGCACTTATGCCGCGGGAGGGCAGGGATGCCCGAAGCGGCCGCGGCCGTCGAGCGTACATGGATGTATTCACAGCGTACCTGCTTTCAAGGACTTACATCGCTCACAGCACGGCCGTGACGTAAGTATGCGTTTACCCTGCCATCTGATTCACCCGCTGTCGCTGCCAGGGGTGAATCTGCCTACACTCAACCAGATGGAAATCGGCTCGTCAACGTTCGTTGCCCTGAAAACTCTTCATATCGCCCTTGTATTGATCTGGATCGCAAGTGGCATCTATTTGCCGCTAGTGTACGCGGGGCACAGCCGTATGCGTGGGAAGGAGGCGCCGGCGCGCCTTATCACCCTGGAGAGAACCCTCTATTTCGGGGTGATGACCCCCTCGGCCATCCTGGCCGTCGCCTTCGGGACCTGGCTGGTCATCTACCGAATGGACGGCGGATGGTTGCCGGTGAAGCTCACGGTGGTGTTGTTGCTGGTGCTCTTTCACCTCTACTGCGGGAGGCTACTCCTGCTGTTTGAGAAGCATCGTGTCCGCCACCGGCGCGGCTATTATCTGCTGCTCTCGGTCGTGCCCCTCCCGTTGGCCATCACAATCTTCGCCCTGGCGGTGATCAAGCCAACCCTGTAGTGGACTCATCCGCATGGGGCTCGGAAGAGCGTCCTAAGGCTCCTCCTCTTCGCGGAGATAGCTTCCCACCAGGTGATGGAAGACCAGTTTCCCACCGAGAAAGCCGGCGAACGCGAGGATCACCACCGTGTCGATGGAAAGCAGCAACCCCCAGGGATAGATGTACTCCTGATGGACTTGCAGGCGCAGTGCCAAATTGGCCGTTGCCAGTGCGATCACCGTCACCGCGGCGAGAAAATGACTCCAGCTTCGTACCTTGTCCCGTACCTCGGGAAGGGTGACGAAGTCGGTGACCCCGGCCACTGCCGCAAGTCCCCCGCCGCCCACCCCGCCGACCAGCAGCCAGAAAGAGGCGCGTGCCCAGAAGGCGTCACCGGTCCAGAGGAACACAACGTCGGTGATCAGCACCCCGATGAGAAATGCGATGGGAAAGGTGACGGTCATCGGGTGGATGGGATGGCTGTAGATGGCCGCCGTGCTTGGGATCCGGATTTCGCGGTGTTTCTCCTTCTCCATCATCCCTCCGTCGCAGTCACCCCGACGCTGTTTCCCGCGCACCTGGACGGGGGCGATCTCCCGTCCACCAGGCCCGATGCGGTTGACGCAAAAAGGCCGCCCTTGAGCTCCTGTGGGTCCTTCGGGCGGGACCCTGTGCCCGAGGAGGCACCTCCCTCACAGCCATGAGTGCTTCTTCGGCAACTCATAGCAGGAAGGGCGCCCCCAGGGTGGTGACGTAAGCCAGCATCCCGAGTCCGCCGCTGAACAGCCAGAAGTCCCGCGCTACTGCCGCCTCCAGGGGGCGCTCCGGGCCGCAGTTGCCTTTCAGTACGCGGGCCGCCACGAAGGCTCCCAGTAACAGCGCGATAGCGGCGTGGACGAGCGCAAAGCTCCAGATGGCCTTCACGACCGAGAAATAGGCATGCTCGGAGGCGTTCGGCAGCGCCTCGACCACCCAGTAGCCTTGCAGCGTGATGAACAGCAGAATCAGGGCGAGCGCCACATCGTTCGCGATTCGGAACCGCCGCGCCAGCCCCCGGCGCAGGCCGCGATATCCCCACTCAGCCACTCCGGTGGCCCCAAGCAGGGCCGCGAAGCCCGTCAGTGCCGCCCACAGACTCGCTGTGAAGAGGGACTCCCCGGGCGGCCAGCTGGCGGCGGGCGCGACGGTCCAGAGGAAGAGGTAGGCGAAAACGAGCGAGCCAAACGCGGTGGCGTCCGCCAACAGGGTGAAAGCCAGCCCCCAGCGGCCCGGCCCCTGGACAGTCGCCCCCTGGTGGGGCAACAACAGGCCGTGGCCCGCATCGATGGTAAGCGGATGGCCGTCGTAGGGGGCCCGCCAGGCCCACCACAGCAGCAGGGCGACGGTGGCCCCCACACCCAAGAGGCTCAGGAGGTATTCGCTGATGAGCAGGCCGACGAACACGGCCAGCGTCGCCACGGCGGCAAGCAGTGGTATCCAGGTGGAGGCGGGAAGGATCACCACCTGTTCGGGCTTCCCTTGTGAGGTGCTGGTTCCGAAGGTCTCGCGCCGACCGCTTTGCGCACTGGCGAGGTAGCCCTCCCCCTCATGGGTCTGCTTCGCCAGTTGTTTCTCCTTCCACAGGGGCATGCGCTCATTCACCTTGGGGATACTGACGAAGTTGTAGGGAGGCACAGGCGCCTCGATGAGCCACTCCAGCGTCCCGGCCCGCCAAAGATTGCGGCCCCGCGGCTCACCGCCGCGAAAGTGCACGACCAGGTCCACCAGCACCGCTGCGACTCCGGCCGCAAGCAGATAACTTCCGATGGTGGAGATGGCGTTCAGCCACTCCCAGCCGAGCCCTTCCGGGTAGGTGTAGACCCGCCGGGGCATGCCGAGCAGGCCGGTCAGGTGCATGGGCAGAAAGGTCAGATTGAATCCCACGAAGAGTGCCCAGAACCCCAGGCGTCCCAGCGCCTCGGAGGTGCGTCGGCCCGATTCCAGGGGGAGCCAGTAGTAGAGCCCCGCAACGAGGGGAAAGACCATGCCGCCGAAGAGGACATAGTGGAAGTGCGCCACCACGAAGTGGGTGTCGTGGACCTGGCTGTCGAAGGGGACCAGCGCCACCATCACCCCGGTCAGCCCACCGAGCACGAAGATGAACAGGAAACCGAGTACATAGATGAGCGGCAGCCGCAGGCGGGGCCGTCCGGCGAACAGGGTTGCCAGCCAGGCAAACACCTGGATGCCGCTCGGGATGGCCACCGCCATGCTGGCGGCGGAGAAGAACGCCATGGAGAGGGGGGGGAGCCCCACCGTGTACATGTGGTGTACCCACAGGCCGAAGCTCAGAAACCCCATGCTGACCACGGCCGCAACCACCCAAGTATACCCAACGACCCCGCGGTGCGTGAAGGCCTCCACGACCATGGTCACCACCCCAGCGGCGGGGAGGAAGATGATGTAGACCTCTGGGTGGCCGAATAGCCAGAACAGGTGCTGCCACAGCAGCGGATCGCCGCCCGCGGCCGCGTCGAAAAAGACCCAGCCCGTTGTCCGCTCGATCTCCAGCAGGACGCTGGCCAGGATCAGCGGCGGAAAACCGAAGATGATCATGAAGGCGGTCACCAGCATGTACCAGGCAAACAGCGGCATGCGCGACAGGGTCATCCCTGGCGCACGGGTACGCAGCACGGCCACGGCGATCTCCACCGCCGCGCTCACAGCGGAGATCTCCACGAAGGTGATCCCCAGCAGCCAGAAATCGGCATTGAGCCCGGGGGTGTACTCCTTGGCGTTCAGGGGGACATACATGAACCACCCCCCGTTGGGGGCCTGCCCCACCAGGAAGCTGGAGTACAGCAGCAGCCCGCCCAGCAGATAACACCAGTAGCCATAGGCACTGAGGCGGGGAAAGGGGAGATCGCGGGCCCCGATCATCTTGGGAATGAGGTAGACCGCGAACCCCTCCACGGCCGGGACGGCAAACAGAAACATCATGGTCGTCCCGTGCATGGTGACCAGTTGGTTATAGAGCTCGAAATCGAGGTCCTGGCCCCCGGCCCAGGCGAGCTGTCCGCGCATGAGCATCGCCAGCAGTCCGCCTACGAGAAAGAAGAGGAAGCCGGTGATGATGAAGCGCCGTCCGATGGACGTGTGGTTGACTGCAGTGAGCGCACCGAGGCCCGGTGGGTTGCCCCATACCGCCAGAAGTTGTTCGCGGCGGTCGGGGGCGGTCACTGCAGGGTCACCAGAAAGGCCACCAGCTCCCGGACCACCTCAGGAGGGATATGGCTGAAATCCTCCATCCGGTTGCCGGGTTTGACACGCTGATTGTCGGTGATCCATCGTGCAAAGCTCTCCCGGCTGGTAGGAAGCGTGCCGGCGGCGATGTGGCTGCGGCTTGCCACATGGGTGAGATCGGGTCCAATCCTGCCGTCGGCCTGAGTACCCCGTATCGTGTGGCACTCGATGCACCCGAGCTCCACGAACCGGTTCCAGCCGCGACGGGCGGCGGCGTCCTCGGCCGGACGCGCCGGCGTGCGTTGCAGCGCCAGCCAGCGGGCGAACTCCTCCTGCGGCTGGGCCACGACCCAGAAGGCCATGCGGGCGTGCTGGGCGCCACAGAATTCGGCGCACTGACCGCGGTAGCGGCCAGGGCGGTCGGCACGCAGGATCAGGCGGTTGGTACGGCCGGGGATCATGTCCATCTTGCCGCCGAGGTTCGGCACCCAGAAGCTGTGAATCACATCGGCGGTGTGCAACTGGAACTCCACGGGGCGGCCCACAGGAATGTGGATCTCGTTGGCGGTGACCGCCAGCCCATTGGCCCCCGGGTAACGCACCTCCCAGAACCAGCGGTGGCCGATCACCTCCACCCGCAGGGGTTCCCCGTCTTGGCCGGAGAGGTGGGGAGCCGCGCCGGGGCCAAGGCCGTAGAAGAGCAGTACCGTGAGAGTCACGGCAGGCAGGAGCAGGCCACCGGCGGCAATGAGGTGCGTGGTACCGAGCGCGGGCCTTCTGCGTCGGTCGACGCCCATCCAGGCCAGTACCATCACCAGCCCCAGGACGATGGCACTGCCAACCAGCATTACCCACCACATTACGGCGATGCTCTCGGCCCCCGGGCCGTGGGGCTCCAGGGTGGACTGCACCCCACCACAGCCGGTGGCGAGAAGTGGCAGGAGTGCAGGGACACGGCGCTTCATCCTTCCTCCAGTGACAGTGGCTCCGGCTGTGGCGCGGGGGCGGTACGCCCCTGCCATCCGCCCCGTCAAAGCCCGTCCGCGCGCCGAGGGGGGGCGATAAGTGCGTCCAAGATTCAAGGCGTGGCTTCACGGCATGAGCGGGTCCCGGGGCGCTCAATGCGTCTGGTTTCGGCTGCACCATTAAAGGTGAAACGGCCACCTGAGCCGATACATCCCCAGTTTCCGGAAGTTAAGCACATGCTCCTTTGTGTGCTTTCATTGAGCAGAGGAGGGCGGCCATTTGTCTGCGCGCAACTGGGAAAGGGTGGCCTTGCTGAGCCCGGTGGTCTGGTCGGGTTATTTCCTCCTTGTCTATGCGGTCTCGGCGCTGATGTGCGCGGAGCGCCTGCATGGGGATGTCGGCAAGGGGATTCTCGCCGTTGCCAGCGTGGCCACGGCAGGCCTGTTGGGCGTCGCCGGTTACCGCATTTGGACGGGGGGAGAGGTCACTCAGCGGTTCGCCGCCGGGCTTGGCCTGTTGCTGGTGGCGGTGTCACTGATAGCGTCCGTCTGGACAGCCCTGCCGCTGCTGTTCATCTCGCCCTGCAATGAGTGACATTGGGTGGACCTGACGGATTATGGGGTGGCGAGGTGTAAATCATTGATATCGGGTATGCCGTTAATACATCCCTGTAGGCTCGACGGCCGAGTCCCTGCGGCCGACGACCCATATCAGTGACTTACACTCGCCCGGCATGTAGTACCAGTTTATCTGTTCGGTGCTCCAGACTTATGCTTCCCTGGAGGATTCAATCGTGAGGCCGACTCCCTCCCCTCAGCCGTTGGCGACGTTCGCACATCGGGTGGCCCTGGGTGGGGCGCTCCTGATTGGGCTGGTGCTGCTGGTATGGGTCCTCGGGCGCGCGGTGGAGGCGTTGCTGCTCACCTTTGCCGCGTTGCTGCTGGCCATCGTGCTGCGTTCGCTCTCGGACTGGCTGGTGGAGCATACACCGCTCAGCGAGGCGTGGGCCCTGGCGGTCGTGATCACAGGGGGGCTGCTGCTGTGCACGGCGCTGATCGTTGCCAGTGCGCCGCTCATTGGCGAGCAGGCGGCGCAGTTGCGCCGGCAGCTTCCCGGTGCGGTCTCGGCCTTCCAACAGTGGGTTGAGCAGCAGCCCTGGAGCCAGTGGCTGCCGGAGATCGCTCCCGCTGACGGGGAGAACGGGATGCTGGGCTTCGGAGATTTGTTGGGCAGGGCCACCGGGATCGCCTACACCGCGGTGAACGCGTTTTTGGGGGTGTTCATCGTCTTGTTCGCCACCCTCTATCTGGCCATCAACCCGCGCCTCTACATTAACGGCCTGCTACACCTGATTCCGCTTTCCCATCGCCCCCGTGCAGTGGAGGTGATGAATGCCCTCGGGCGGACGCTGCGCTCCTGGCTGTTCGGAACGCTCATCCGCATGCTCGCGGTGGGAGGGCTGGTTTTTGTGGGCCTGTGGTCGCTGGACGTTCCCCTGGCGCTGATCCTCGCGACCCTTGCCGGGCTGTTGGAGTTCGTGCCCTATTTTGGGCCGATCATCGCGGCGGTGCCCGCCGTCCTGGTGGCCTTTGGCACCGGCCCCGAGTTGGCGCTGTACGTCGCTTTCCTCTATTTCGTAATACAGCAGGTGGAAAGCCTTATCATCTCCCCTGTGGTGTACCAGCAGACCACCTACCTGCCGCCGGTGTTGACCATTCTTGCCCAGATCCTCCTGTTCTCGATGGCTGGCGTCCTCGGGGGGGTTCTGGCGACACCATTGATGGCTGTTGCCCTGGTCCTGATCAGGATGCTCTATGTGGAGCAGACTCTTGGGGATTACGGGTCGCAGGGCCCGTAGCACATCGCAAAAGCTCCACTATAAAAGAGGAGACGCAGCGTGTTTCGGAATGGAGGCCACCATGCAGGGTAAACGCATACTTACCCAAGAGCGATGTAAGTCCTTGAAAGCAGGTCGTCGGCCGCATGGATTGGTGCAAGGACGCACTTATGCCGCGGGAGG
>JAWLHA010000033.1:0-46414 GCA_041690535.1 Gammaproteobacteria bacterium
ATCGACTCCATCAACAACATCGACACGGTGGAGGACCGGGAAGAGGACGTGGTCGGCCGGGTCTACGAATACTTCCTCGGCAAGTTCGCCGCCACCGAAGGCAAGGGCGGCGGCGAGTTCTATACCCCCAAGTGCGTGGTCAACCTCATCGCCGAGATGATCGAGCCCTACCGGGGCAAGATCTACGACCCCTGCTGCGGCTCGGGTGGCATGTTCGTGCAGTCGGTCAAGTTCGTGGAGAGTCACCAGGGCAACAAGAAGGACATCTCCATCTACGGCCAGGAGCAGACCGCCACCACCTACAAGCTCTCCAAGATGAACCTGGCCATCCGCGGCATCTCCGCCAACCTGGGCGAGGTGCCCGCCGACACCTTCTTCAAGGACCAGCACCCCGACCTCAAGGCCGACTTCATCATGGCCAATCCCCCCTTCAACCTGAAGGAGTGGCGCGCCACCGACGAGCTGACTGACGACCCGCGCTGGTCCGGCTACGAAGTACCCCCCACCGGCAACGCCAACTACGCCTGGATCCTGCACATGGTCTCCAAACTGTCGGAGCACGGCACCGCCGGCTTCGTCATGGCCAACGGCTCCATGTCCACCAACACCAGCGGCGAGGGGCTGATCCGCAAGAAACTGATCGAGAACGACCTCATCGACTGCATGATCGCCCTGCCGGGCCAGCTCTTCTACACCACCCAGATCCCGGTCTGCCTCTGGTTCCTCACCAAGGACAAGGGGGCGCAACGCATCGAGGGCCACAGCGAGAGCAACCACCGCGACCGCCGCGGCGAGACCCTGTTCATCGACGCCCGTAACCTGGGCACCATGATCGACCGCACCCACAAGGAGCTGACCGAGGACGACATCGGCGAGATCGCCCGCACCTACCACGCCTGGCGTGGTGAGGCGAAGGATGGCAGCTACGAGGACAAGCCCGGCTTCTGCAAGGCGGCCACGCTGGGGGAGGTCAAGGCCAACGACTACGTGCTCACGCCGGGGCGCTATGTGGGCGCCGCCGAGATCGAGGACGACGGCGTTTCCTTTGAAGAAAAGATGACGGAGCTGAGCCGGACCCTCTTTAAGCAGATGTCAGAGTCGGAACGACTCGATGCGGAGATTCGGAAGAATCTGGAGGCGTTGGGTTATGGGGAGTAACTGGGAGCTGATGACTCTCAAGGAAGCGGGGGTTTCATTAATCGACTGCGTCCACAAGACACCGCCCGAGGCCGGACAGGGTTACCCCTATATCGCGATTCCTCAGATGAAGGAAGGGCGGATCGACTTTAATGCCAGTCCCCGACTGATCACGGAAAGTGACTTTATTGAATGGACAAAGAAGGCATACCCGATCGAGAACGATGTGGTGCTCTCAAGGCGCTGCAATCCAGGGGAAACCGCGCATGTGCCGCCAGGGGTAAAGTTTGCCTTAGGCCAAAATTTGGTTTTGCTACGTTCGGACTCAACCAAAGTTTGGCCGCCATTTCTCAGATGGTTAACAAAAGGGCCTCAATGGTGGGATCAGGTTGGCAAGTTCCTAAATGCAGGGGCCGTATTCGATAGCCTGAAATGTGCTGATGTTCCGAATTTTGAAGTATTCATACCGCCTCATCACGAACAAAAAGCCATTGCCCACATCCTCGGCACCCTCGACGACAAAATCGAACTCAACCGCCAGATGAACGCCACGTTGGAGGCGATGGGGCAGGCGCTGTTCAAGAGCTGGTTTGTCGATTTCGACCCGGTCATCGACAACGCCCTGGCGGCGGGCAACCCCATCCCCGAACCCCTGCACGCCCGCGCCGAGGCCCGAGCGGCCCTGGGCGATCAGCGCAAGCCCCTCCCCCCAGCGATTCAGCAGCAGTTCCCCAGCCGCTTCGTCTTCACCGAGGAGATGGGGTGGGTGCCGGAGGGGTGGCGTATAAGCACCATCGGCGATGAAGTCGAGACGACGGGGGGTGGAACACCAAGCACTCAGGAATCGGAGTTCTGGGCCGGTGGGACGCATTCCTTCTGCACCCCGAAGGATATGTCCTTACTTGGCTCGATTGTGCTAATGGATACTGAACGCCACCTAACCGATGCTGGCGTGGCCAAGATTTCCTCGGGAGTGCTCCCGCCTGGTACGGTTTTGATGTCCTCTCGTGCTCCAATAGGGTATCTCGCTATCGCCGATATTCCGGTATCGATCAATCAAGGCATCATAGCGATGCTGCCGAATGAAAAATTCGGGCCGCTCTATTTGCTGTGTTGGGCGCGTTTCAACATGACTCAAATTACTGACCGAGCAAATGGAAGCACTTTTCTCGAAATCAGCAAGAAGAACTTTCGACCCATTCCGTTCGTCGTACCGGACGATAACGCCGTAGAGTTCTTCAATAAACAGGCCGAAGCGATTTACGCAAGATTGTTGATGGTTTCTGAACAGAGCGAGGCATTGGCAAGCCTGCGTGATTCCTTGCTCCCCAAACTCCTCTCCGGCCAACTGCGCATCCCCGATGCCGAAAAGCGGCTAGCCGAGGCGATATGACCAGCTTCACGGCAACCGTAGGGTGCGGTGAGGAACGAACCGCACCGGAGAGCGCCAAACACCGCGGCGGTCGTCACGGCCCCGGTGCGGTTCCTGCGTCACCGCACCCTACATGGCTCTCCTCCGGCAAACTCCGCATTCCCGCGGTCGCGGCGGTAACCGAACGCGCCGGAGCGGCCGTGTGATCCGCCTGCACGCCACGCAAAAGCTCTTCGCCAAGCTGCCGCTCGATGCGGGCGGGCGGTTGAAGAGCAAACGCGCCCTGCGCCATGCCACCAATGGGGCCGCCAACGGTGCCGGCGAATCCCGGCTCAGCGGCTGGCACGCGAACCTGATTCTGCTGCAACGCCGCCAGTGCGTACTTTTTGTTCACGACGCCACCCGCTTTCCCGTCTTCGTGCCGGCCCTGAAAATGGACGACTTCGCCGAACTGGATTTCTGGTTCACCGACGGCTTCATGAACACCCTCCTGGAACTGGGGGCCGATGAGACGGTGATGGCGCGCGCCCACGGCATATTGGCGCCGCTGGTCTGTGACCGCGCCACCGACCGCTCGGTGCAGGGCACCCTGAACCAGATGGGGCAGGAGCTGGAACACCTGCTCGCGTATGACCATCTCGCGGTGCAGGATCTCTCCCCCTACCGCACCAGCGTCTGGCTCGCTCAGACGCCCCGCACCGTGAAAGGGGCCAAGGGCGGCCTCTGGCCCATTGACGCGCTGTTCAAGATCTTGGTCGGCGAGCCGCCCGAGTGGTCAAGGAGTCTTGGTATGAACGCTACTGCCCCTGCCGGCGAATTTATCCCTACCCAGGTCTGTTGGCCATGATGGAGATCCGCACCCTTGAAGATATCGCCTTGCTCGCCGAGTCCTCCGACCTGGAATGCAAAAAGGCGGCGGGGCGCGACGGCAGGGGCGAACTGCCGCGTGACTTCTGGGAGACCTACTCCGCCATGGCCAACACCGACGGCGGTACGGTGCTGCTGGGGATCCGCCAAAAGGGCGATCGGTTCGAGCTTAACGGGATTGAATTGGTCGAAAACGTCAAGAAGGCTCTCTTCGATACCGCCAACAACCCGAGCAAGGTCAGTGTCAACCTGCTGACCAACGCCGACGTCCAGAGCCGTACCATCGAGGGGCAGGCCATTATCCAGGTGACCATCCGCCGCGCCGCACGCGAGGAGCGGCCGGTGTACCTGAACGGTAACCCGATGGGCAATACCTTTGTGCGGCGGCACGAAGGCGATCAGCGCCTGATGGATGAGGCGGTAAAACGCATGTTGGCCGAGCAGACCGAGGAGAGCCGTGATGCACGCATCCTCAAAGGCTTCGGCATGAATGACCTCAGTCCCGAGAGCCTCAAAGTCTATCGGCAGGTGTTTGCCAACCGCCAACCCAACCACCCATGGAACGAATTGGAGACACGCCCCTTTCTGCAGAGCATCGGGGCCTGGCGGATGGATCGGGAAACGGGCGAGGGCGGGCTTACGGGGGCAGGGTTGCTGATGTTTGGCTATCACACCGCCATCCAGGAGGCCTTTCCCTACTACATGCTCGACTATCAGGAGCGGCCAGAGGCGAAGACGGAGAAGCGCTGGATCGATCGCTTGACTCTGGATGGAAGCTGGTCCGGAAACCTCTATGACTTCTATCGCAAGGTCTACCCCAAACTCACTCAGGGGGTAAAGGTGCCCTTTGAGTTGGCCGGTGATCAGCGGGTGGACGAGTCACCGATCCATGTCGCCCTCCGCGAGGCGCTGTGCAATGTGTTGGTGCATGCCGATTACTCCGACCGCGCCTCGGTGTTGGTGGTCAAACGGCCGGACATGTTCGGGTTCCGTAATCCGGGGACGATGCGTATTCCGGTCGAGGTGGCCCTCCAGGGCGGTCACCCTGACTGCCGTAACCGGTTGCTGCACCAGATGTTCCGCTATGTGGGGATCGGCGATCAGGCCGGCTCGGGTATTCCGAAGATCCTCGACAGCTGGCACAAGTACCACTGGCGTGCCCCGGAGCTGGTGGATACACGGGAGCCCTACGACCAGACCATCATGCGAATGCGCATGATCGATCTGTTTCCGCAGGATCTTGTGGACCAGTTGCGGAAACAGTTTGGGACTGCCTATGAACGATTGTCCAATGAACAGCAGGCCGCGCTGGCGATCGCCGCTGTCGAGAATACGGTGACCCATCAACGCCTGATGGCGCTGTTACCGATGCATCCTTCCGATGCCAGTCAATGCCTGCATCAGCTCGTCAGTCTGGAATTTCTGGAGCAGACCGGCAGCTCCAGGGGGGCGGTATATCACCTTGCCGGCACGCGGATACCCGGGCCTGAGGATGTCTTCGACTCCCCGAATTTGGAGGAGAGCTCCCCGAATTTGACTCAGAGCTCCCCGAATTTGACTCAGAGCTCCCCGAATTTGAATCCAGGCTCCCAGCAATCAGGTCGGGATGAACGGGGGCGACTTATCTCGCCAACGCATCACCTCCCCTTTGTGGATGACCTGACTCAATTGACACCTGAATTTCTGGAAATGCTGGAAAAACTCGCGCAGGAGCCGCGCAGGAAGAAGAGGGTATCAGGCCAGTCGATGCAGCAGGTTTTGTTGCAAATAATGGAAAAACAATATGTTACGCTCGGGTGTCTGGCAGGGCTTGTTCAGCGGGAGGTCGAGACCCTGCGCGGACAATATCTCACTGAGATGGTAAGGAGCGGTCTGGTGGAGATTGCATTTCCGAGGACACCCAACGACCCACGGCAGGCGTATACGAAGGCCTCGAAGTGATCCGTTTCCACTGCATTCCAAATGCTTTTGGTCACGCGGCCGTGTGAACCGACGTACTGATCGGGCCGATTTCGACGCCTCCCGACAGGCTGGAGTCGAATGCTTCGGAATAACAGTGACTTGCATCAGGGCAACGATCCGAAATTTCCGGACAGTTGCGCAAAATGCCTATACCCATAGGGTTACTGCGGGTGAAGGAGAAAACACCCCGCAAAAGGACGGCAAATGAAGTTCAATGAGGAGAGGCTGGAGCAGGCGATCATCGGCCTGCTGGAGGAACAGGGCTACCCGCACTGCCGGGGCGATGCCCTTGACCGTCCGCCCGGCGAAGTCCTGCTGAAGGACGACCTGCGCGACTACCTGGCGAGCCGCTATGCGGATGCGGGGATTACCGGGGGCGAGATCGAGGCCATCATCAAGCGCCTGGAGCGGCTGCCGGCGTTGGACCTCTACGATTCCAACCGGCAGATCGGCAAGCTGGTCTCCGACGGTTTCCTGCTCAAGCGCGAGGACCGCCGCCAGAAGGACCTCTACATTCAGCTCATCGACTACACCGGCCTGCCGGAACAGCGCGAACCACGCCCGGGCGAAGTGGACACCGTGGTGGCGGACCAGGCTCCCGGCTACGGCGCGGAGCGGAATATCTACCGGGTGGTCAACCAACTGGCGATCGAGGGGAGCGAAAAACGGATTCCCGACGCCATCCTTTACATCAACGGCCTGCCGCTGGTGGTGTTCGAGTTCAAGAGCGCCATCCGTGAAGAGGCGACCATCCATGACGCCTACCTGCAGCTCACCACCCGCTACGCCCGCGATATCCCGGAGCTGATGAAGTACAACGCCCTCTGCGTGATCTCGGATGGCGTGAACTCCCGCATGGGCGCGCTGTTCGCCCCCTACGAGTTCTTTTACACCTGGCGCAAGGTCACCGGGAACGAGTCCATTGAGCAGGACGGCATCAACGCCCTGCACACGATGATTCAGGGGCTGTTCGACAAGGCGCGTCTGCGCGAGGTGATCCGTCACTTCATCTACTTCCCCGATGTGTCCAAGAACGAGGTGAAGGTCGTCTGCCGCTACCCGCAGTACTACGCGGCCACCAAGCTCTACGAGAACGTCAGGCGCCACCGCAAGCCGGAAGGAGACGGCAAGGGCGGCACCTACTTCGGCGCCACCGGCTGCGGCAAGAGCTTCACCATGCTCTTCCTCACCCGCCTGCTGATGAAGAGCGTGGATTTCGAGAGCCCCACCATCGTCCTCATCACCGACCGCACCGACCTGGACGACCAGCTCTCGGCACAATTCACCAACGCCAAGGGATACATCGGCGACCAGACGGTGATCAGCATCGAGAGCCGCACCCAGCTGCGCGAACTGCTCAAGGGGCGCAACAGCGGGGGGGTGTTCCTCACCACCGTGCACAAGTTCACCGAGGATACGGAGCTGTTGACCGAGCGCAGCAACGTGATCTGCATCTCCGACGAGGCCCACCGCAGCCAGGTCAACCTCGACCAGAAGGTGCGCCTCACCGAAAAAGGCGTGAAGCGCACCTACGGCTTCGCCAAGTACCTGCATGACTCGCTGCCCAACGCCACCTATGTGGGCTTCACCGGCACCCCCATCGACGCCACCCTGGATGTGTTCGGCCCGGTGGTCGACGCCTACACCATGACCGAGTCGGTGAAGGACGAAATCACGGTGCGCATTGTCTACGAGGGGCGCGCCGCCAAGGTGATCCTCGATAACAAGAAGCTGGAGGAGATCGAGGCCTATTACGCCCGCTGTGCCGACGAGGGGACCAGCGAGTACCAGATCGAGGAGAGCAAGAAGGCCAATGCGCAGATGAACGCCATTTTGGGCGATCCGGACCGCATCAAGGCCTTGGCGGCCGACTTCGTCCAGCATTACGAGCGGCGGGTGGGGGAAGGTTCGACTCTCAGGGGCAAGGCGATGTTCGTCAGCAGCAACCGCGAAATCGCCTACGCCTTGTGGCAGGAGATCGTCGATCTTCGCCCGGAGTGGAACGAGGTGTTGGCCTCCGAGCCGGATTCGGAATTGAGCGAACGCGAGCGCAAGGACATCAAGCCGATGGAGCGGGTTAAACTGGTTATGACCCGCGGCAAGGAGGACCCCAAGACGCTGTATGAAATGCTCGGTACTCAGGAGTACCGGAAGGAGCTGGACCGCCAGTTCAAGAACGCCAAGTCAAACTTCAAGATTGCCATCGTGGTCGATATGTGGCTGACCGGCTTCGATGTGCCCTTCCTCGACACCATCTACATCGACAAGCCGATCCAGCGCCATAACCTCATTCAGACCATTTCACGAGTCAACCGCAAGTTCGAGGGCAAGGAAAAGGGGCTGGTGGTCGACTATGTCGGCATCAAGAAGCAGATGAACCTCGCTCTGGCCCACTACAACAAGGCTGACAAACAAAACATCGAGGAGATCGCGCAGTCCATCATCGTGGTCAAGGATCACCTCGACCTGCTGAACAAGATATTCCACACGTTCGATACCACTCCCTACTACAAGGGGAGCCCGCTGGAACAGCTCAACTGCCTCAACAGGGCTGCTGAGTACGCCCAGATCACGGACAAGATCGAAAAGCGCTTTATGCACCTGGTCAAGCGCCTCAAGGCCGCCTACGACATCTGCAGCGGTTCAGACGAGCTCAGCCACCACGAGCGTGACCAGATCCACTTCTACCTTGCCGTGCGCTCCATCGTCTTCAAACTCACCAAGGGCAATGCGCCCGATACCGCGCAGATGAACGCGAAGGTGCGCGAAATGATCAAGGAGGCCCTGAAGAGTGACGGCGTGGAGGAGATCTTCAAACTGGGCGAGGACAAGGCCGGCCCGGTCGATATCTTCGATGACGACTATCTGGCCAAGATCGAGAAGATCAAGCTACCCAACACCAAGCTGAAGCTCCTGCAGCAACTCCTCGCCAGGGCCATCGATGACTTCAAGAAGATCAACAAGACCAAGGGCCTGAACTTCTCCAAGCGCTTCAAGGCGTTGGTGGAGAGGTACAACGAACGCAAGGAAGAAGACGTGCTGGTCAGTAATGTACTGGAGGACTTTTCCGACGAGATCGTCGACCTGATTCATGCCCTCAAGAAAGAGCGCGAATCATGCACCGACTTGGGAATCGATCTGGAAGAGAAGGCCTTTTACGACATCCTCAAGGGCCTCGCCGTGAAGTACGACTTCACCTACCCCGAAGCAAAACTTCTGGTCCTTGCGAAGGCGGTGAAGGGCGTGGTCGACGATAAGGTGAAATATACCGACTGGAACCGGCGCGACGATATCAAGGCCGAACTGAAGGTGGATCTCATCCTCGTGCTAGCCGAGCATGGCTATCCCCCCATCAATCGGGACGAGGTCTACAAGGAGATCTTTGAACAGGCGGAAAACTTCAAGCGCTATCGACATCAGATGGCATGACGAGGTTATCACGAGATCACGTCAGCATTATGAAAGCGGGGCTGACGGACTGGATGGCGCAATACGGTGACAGATATGAATGACGAGAAGGTGGGGCGCAATGACCTTTGCCCCTGCGGAAGCGGCAAGAAGTACAAGAAGTGTTGTCTTGGCCAGGACGAGCGCGGCACCGGGGACATTCAGGGGATTGGCCGGGAGATCGAGCAGGCCATGGAGGGGCACGATTTCGGCTCCCTGGCCGAGATGCAGGCCTTCGTGGATGAATTGATGCAGCAGCGCAATGCGGCGCCCGTGGACGAGCTGCAGGGTCTCTCCCCGAACGAGATGCATCAGTTGCTGTACGCGCCGTGGTCTTCGCCGCAGCTCATTGCTTTTCCCGATCCGCTGGATGTGGACCCCGACGCGCCCATCGTGACGCTCTTCGGGTTGCTGGTGGAGGCGATCGGTGAGAGCGGCCTCAAGCCGACCGCCACGGGCAATCTGCCGCGCAATTTCTGCCGTGAGGCAGCCCTGCGCTACATGGGGGAGGAAGGCTACGCCGAACACACGAAGTTTGGCGGCATCAACAGCGAGCCCGACGTTCACGAGCTGCATGTGACCCGGCTGGTGGCCGAGATGGCGGGGCTCATCCGCAAGTACAAGGGGCGCTTTGTGCTGACCCGGGAGTGTCGCAGTCTGTTGAAGAACTCGGGGATGGCGGGCGTGTATCCGCGCCTGTTCAGGGCCTATGTGCAGGAGTACAACTGGGGCTATGGCGACGGTTACGGGGAGATCCCCTTCATCCAGCAATCCTTCGCCTTTACGCTCTATCTGTTGCAGCGCTATGGGGAGACGGAACGCCCCCGCGAGTTTTACGAGGACGCCTTCCTCGATGCATTTCCCATGCTGCTTGAGCAGGTGGCGTCGCGCCCCCACCTCTCTGCCGAGAAGAGGATCCGCAGCGCGTACCTGGTTCGCGCGCTGGGGGGCTTTGCCCACTTTCTCGGTCTGGCACGGGTCCAGCGAACGAGCGAGGAGCTTCTGAATGCAGAATACAGGGTCTTGGCTCTCCCCCTGCTGAGGCACGCGATTCGATTTGGCGGTGGCACTTAATCTCAACCCGCACGTGCGCCCCGGGTAATCAGCACCTCGATGTGGAGCGGCAGACCTTCGTGGGTCGTGAGGGCAGCGACCTCTTCCAGGTGCTCCTGTTTGAACCTGGGTAAGCATGCGTTCACCCTGCACCCCTGCCATAATCGGGGCACTGCACAGGCGGAGCGCGTGATGGCAGGGCAGACAATGCGGTTGCGATGGATGGGTGTGTTGGCGGCGGCGCTTCTCAGTGGCTGCGCGGCCTTGGAAAAGCGGGTTGAGCAGCCCCAGGTGAAGCTGAACGACGTGCGGGTGGTCGCTGCATCTCTGGCCGACGCGCAGCTTGCGTTCGATCTGGAGGTGTACAACCCAAATCCGCTCAGTCTCTTGCTGCAGGGGTTGAGCTACGAGCTGCAGCTGGAAGACAAGTCCCTGTTAAGCGGCGAGCTGGGCGATCGGCTGCGGATCGGGGCCGGGGGGCGTTCGCGGGTAACCCTTCCTTTTACGTTGCGCTACGCCGAGGTGCTCGGCTCGTTGGCGGCGCTGGGCCGGAACGAGGCGATCGATTACCGGCTCAGCGGCAAGGCGGACTTCGGGCTGTTCGCCATTCCCTACGCCAAGGCCGGCACACTCCCGCTGCCCCGCCTACCGGAGGTCTCGGTACAGAGTTTGCGGGTGGAGAGACTGACCGCCACCGGTGCGCAGTTGGCGCTCGGGTTGAAGGTGAATAACGCCAACGGCTTCTCTGTCCGTTTCAGTGGTTTCGATTACCGGTTGAACCTGGGTGAGGCATCGGTGCTGCAAGGGGAGAGCGCGAATCCCTTATCGGTGCAAGCAAACCAGGCGGGGATTGTGCAGGTACGGCTTGCGGTCGATTTTCGTCAGGTGGCTGAACTTGCCCGGGCGTTACAGGGCCGTTCGTTGCCGATCGCGTTTAGCGGTCAACTGAAGCTGCCCGAGGCAGGGGAGGAGGTGAGTTTGCCTTACCACTGGCAGGGGGAGGTGCCGCTGTTGCGTTGACGCGGCATGGTCATGGAATAGTTCTATCGATCTCGTTCGTTCGGCGGTGGCCTTGTCGATGGTATTTTGGGCAGCTTCAGCGCCCTTGTGGACTATTGGCGCAAGAGACCGCTGTACCGTGGGGCGGTAGTGGGAATAGGGAAGTGAAATGGCTGAAATCATTCCGTCTCTCAACAAACACACGCTTGGGCGCATGACCTCCGGCGAGAAGCGGGTGGCGCGGCGGCTGGAGGCGTTCCTGGATGACAGTTATCTGGTGTGGTATGACATTCCTGTAGGCAGGCAACGTCGCTATCCGGATTTCATCGTCCTCCATCCCTCCAGGGGGCTTCTGTTTGTGGAGGTGAAGGATTGGAAGCTGGACACCCTCAGGAAGATCAAACCCTCTGAGGTGATGCTGCTGGCCGACACCGGACTCGTCACCACGCCGCACCCCCTTGAGCAGGCGCGACAATACACCTATGCGGTCACGGCCATGCTGTCGCGTGACCCCCAACTTCGCCACGCCTCGGGCCCCTATGCCGGCAAGCTGTGCATGCCCTACGGATGGGGTGTGGTGTTCACGAACATCACGCGGGCCCAGATAGAAAAAGCCATGCCGGAGGAGGCTCGCGAACGGCTCCTGCCGGACCACCTGATGCTCTACAAGGACGAGATCACCGAGAGCGCAGATCCGGAGAAATTCCAGGAGCGGCTGTGGAACATGTTCCATTACCGCTTTGGCACGACCCTGACGCTCCCGCAGATCGACCGCATCCGTTGGCACCTCTTCCCGGAGGTCCGCATCGACACGGCGCCACAGGGGGAGCTGTTTGCGCCGGACGGGCCCGAGGCGCAGCCCCTCGAGCAAACCTTGCCGGACATCATAAGGATCATGGACATCCAGCAAGAGCAACTGGCACGCAGCATGGGCGAGGGACACCGGGTAATCCACGGCGTGGCCGGCTCGGGCAAAACCATGATTCTGGGGTATCGCTGCTTGTACCTGTCCCAGGTGACCAACAAACCCATTCTGGTTCTCTGCTTCAACATCACCCTC
Organism: Gammaproteobacteria bacterium; assembly: GCA_041690535.1. Taxonomy (GTDB): domain Bacteria; phylum Pseudomonadota; class Gammaproteobacteria; order Thiohalomonadales; family Thiohalomonadaceae; genus JAWLHA01. The sequence goes on from JAWLHA010000033.1 coordinate 11,898, forward strand.
GCCGCGCGATTACGCGCCTTCATCTCCGCGAATGGCATTGGCGGCCAGGTTCAGGTCTACCACTTCCACGACTGGTGCGGTCAGCAGCTCAGGACCTACCACGTCGATGTGCTGAAGTCGGACAAACCCTACTGGGAGCGGGAGGTCGAGGCTGTCATCGACGGGGTCGAGAAGGGGTACATCCCGCGGGCGCAGTATGGGGCGGTATTGATTGACGAGGGGCACGATTTCGAGGCGGAGTGGCTCAAGCTGGTGGTGCAGATGGTGGACCCGGAGACCAACGCCTTGCTTCTTCTCTACGACGATGTCCAATCCATCTACAAAAAGCCGTCGGGGCTCGGCTTCACCCTCGCGAGCGTGGGGATCCAGGCGCAGGGGCGCACGACCATACTACGGCTCAACTACCGCAACACCCGCGAGATCCTCGGCTTTGCCTACGCCTTCGTGCGGCACTACCTCGACCCGCACAAGGGGGGCCCCGATGCCGCCGCCATTGTGGAGCCTGAAGCCGCAGGGCTCAGCGGTCCGCTGCCCGCCGTGCGTCAGTTCGACAGCGTGCAGGAGGAGGTGGCCTATGCGGTGGCCTGTCTCAAGGCCTGGCACCAACAGGGAGTCCCCTGGGGCGACATGGCCATCCTCCATGCGGAGGCAAACCAGGGCTATCTCGCCGCGAAGCAGCTGCGCAAACACGACATCCCCCATGTGTGGCTCGGTGCCAAGGCGTACAAGAGCGCGTACACCCCCGGCGAGGAGAAGGTCACGATATTGACCATCCACAGCAGTAAGGGGCTGGAGTTCCCCCGCGTGATCATGCTGGGGATCGGACAGTTGAAGGATGATGAAGATCGGCGCGAGCAGGATGCGCGGCTGCTGTACGTGGGCATGACCCGCGCCCAGCAGTGCCTGCTGATGACCACCTCGGCAAGCAATGACTACAGCCGGCAGATCATGGCAGTTGCTGGGGGTTAGGGCTTGGGGAGGTCCTCGCCGATGCCGCAGTTCGGGGTTGGAGCTGATCGCGTGCCCCCGGCCGGTTCGTCCTCGCGGCCAGGCTTAGTTACTACTCTGGCCAGGAAGAAGTCATTCAGGACGGAGTGAGAGGCCGCATCGGCGAGGCAAGACCAAGGGCACCTCGCCCGGATACCCCTTTGGCGTCTTGCCCTTGAGGAGAAACGCAATGCGACACTGGCTGCTCGTTTCGCTTTTCGCTCTGGCCGTAAGCTCCCCTGCGGTCGTTTCCGCTTCCCCCGCCTGTTGGAGGCAGCCCCCCACCATGCCCGTCACCCTGGAGGAGGCGGACATCTTCCGCGATGGGGGCACGCTGTACGTGATGTTTGTCGATGCCCGGGGTTGCCGCTACAGGATCACCCATGATCGCCGGGTCGGAGCTGGGGGACCGCGGTGCCTGTACATCAACGCGACTCACCCCACCCACGCGGGTGCGACGATGCTCGATCCCGCCGGCGATGTGGCAGGGCAAGCGGCCAATGCCCTGGAGCACTGGCTCCAATCGGCCTATGGCCGACCGACGCTCATGCGCATCGCCAGCGCGACGAGCATGGCCGAGCTGACCCGGGAGGAGGCGAGCGGGGCGCGGGTCTTCGATATGGTAAGGACGATACGCTCGGCGCCGTGCCCCGGCAGACGTGCTGGGGGCAGTTCTCGCACGGTCGCATGCTATCGTTCGCGACCCCGATCTCTTGGCATCGACAACAGACATGAAGAGTGCCAGGGCGGCAGGGCGATGACCTGTGGGTCAGGCTGAACCGGGGCTCAGCGCTGCCAGGCGGCCACCAGCTTCTGGCACTCGGCACGCCACTGGCAGTCGGTGCGACGGCAGAGGTAGCGCCGATCGGTTCCGCAGCACGGCTCTTCGCCCATGCGGACCTGAATTCTGCGAATGAGGGCGGTGGGTGACATGTCGCCACTGATGATGCCGAGCCTGGCGGCTTGTTCCTGCAGGGTTTCCAAGGCCATTTCTCCCTCTTGCGCAAGGTCGCTGCGGGCCGATGTTCTTCCGCATCGGGTTGGGGGCTAGCTTACGACGGTCCCGGGGGGTAGCCAATCGGGAGTAATCCGATTTGCATTAGGTGTTTTCACCTAACGATTGAGAGGGGGGAGGAGGCACCTGCGAGCAACGCGCGGCAGGAGCCGTCGCTCGCCAGGGCGCCGGACACGCCGTGGGCCGCTTCAGCGGGCAGCCGCTTGGAGCTGCTGGAGCAGGATGTCGTGGTCGAACGGCTTCTGGATGTAGGCCCAGGCACCGCTCTGCAGCGCGCGCTCTTCGGTGGAGGCATCGCCGTGGGCGGTCATGACGATGGTCTTCAAGGCACTGGCATTTAGCATCCGTAGCAGTTCGATCCCACTGATGCCCGGCAAACAGACATCGAGCACGAGACACCCCTCCTGGGGACGGTCCGGAGAAGCCAGGAACTCCTCCGCGGAGCCGTAGCTGCGCGCGTGATATCCGGCGCCCTCCAGCAGCCAGTGCAGCGATAGGCGCAGGTCGTCGTTGTCCTCGATGATAAATACGGTCGGTTTCAGGGCCATGTCGGTGGTGCTTGAGTTGCACCCGTTGGAAAGGTTGGAAAGAAACATAGGCCAGATTCGAAAAACGCGGAATAGGTGTTTCTACCTAACGGGCTGGTGTCCCATCACCACTGAGACCAACTCCGCGACCGAGCGGGTGCGCATCTTCTCCATGATGTTGGCGCGGTGGGCATCGACCGTCTTGGGGGAGAGGTTCAGGTCCGCTGCGATGTTCTTGGTCCGTTTGCCGGCCACCACCAACTCCATGACCTCCCTCTCACGCGGGGTGAGCAACGCCAGGCGCGCCTCCACCACCTCGCTCTTGGCCCGCTCGGCCAGCTTGGCGCGGATTTCGTCCAGAAGCTGCTGAATGCGATCGAGGAAAAGCTGCTCGTCCACCGGCTTTTCAAACAGATCCACCGCGCCTTCCCGCATCACCTGCACCGCCAGGCTGACGCTGGCGTGTCCGGTGAGAAACAGAATGTGGAGCTCGGCACCCAGCTCCTTGAGGCAATTCTGCAGCTCGGTCCCGCTCATGCCCGGCATGCGCACGTCCAGGACGAGACAGCCCGGCTTGCGGGCGTCGTAGTGCTCCAGAAACTCATGGGCGGTGGCGTAGGTCTCCACCCGGTGACCGACCGACTCCAGCAGCCAGCGCAGCGACTCCCGCAGCTCGCTGTTGTCATCGACGATGATGACCGTCGGTTTAAGCGGCATCCTGATCGACCTCCGCATCTTCGGGGAGAACAAAGCGGAAGGAGAGTCCCCCTTGCGGGCTTGGACCGACCCCGATGTCGCCGCCGTGGGCCTCGATGATGGTGCGGCAGATGGCCAGCCCCATTCCCATACCGTCCGACTTGGTGGTGTAGAAGGGGCGGAACAGCTTCTCCAGTTCGGCCTGTTGCACCCCCGGCCCGCGATCGCTCACCACCACGGCCACGCCGCCCGCCGGGTCACGTTCGATGCGCACGTCGAGCCGCTTCTCCTCCGGCGCGGTGTCGGTCATCGCCTGCACGGCATTGAGCATGAGGTTGAGCAGTACCTGCTGGATCTGGATGGCATCGGCCGGTACCCGGGGGAGATGGGGCTCCGCCTCGAACACCACCTCCACCTGTTCGCGCTGGGCCTGGACGCTGAGCAGTTCGAGGGCTTGGCGCGCCAGCTCGCTCAGGTCGACCGCCGCGGTGGAGGGTTTGCCCTTGGAGACGAAACTGCGCATTTTGCGGATGATCTCCCCGGCCAGTTTTCCCTGGCTGGAGATCTTGTCCAGGGCGAACAGCAGCGGCTCCGGATCGGTGTTGCCGGCCTTGATGCGCTGGATGCAGCCTCCGGCAAAGTTGACGATGGTCGCAAGGGGTTGGTTGACCTCGTGGGCCAGGGTGGCGGCCATCTCGCCCAGGAGACTCAGGCGGTCCATGTGGGCAAGCTCTTCCTGAAGGCGACTCGCCTGGGCCTCGGCCTGTTTGCGCTGGGTGATGTCTTCCTTCACCGCGATGAAGTGGCTGATCTCCCCATTTTGGGCCCGAACGGGCGAGATGGAGGCAGACTCGCAAAAGGGGGTGCCGTCCTTGCGCAGGTTCCGGAACTCCCCGCGCCAGTCATTGCCGCCACGGATGGTTTGCCACAGCTTGCGGTACTCGTCCGTCTCCTTGGTGCCCGACTTGAGGAAGCGGGGGTTGCGCCCAATCACCTCCTCGGCGGTATAGCCGGTGAGCTTGGTGAATTTCGGATTGACGTACTCGATGTTGCCCCTGACGTCGGTGATGACCACCGAGGCAGGGCTCTGCTCCACGGCGCGGAACAGCAGAGTAAGGCGGGCTTCGATGCGCCTGCGCTCCTCGACCTCTTGCACCAGCTCCTCGGTGCGCTGGGCCACCTTCTGCTCCAGCTCTTCCTGAGTCACGGCAACCTGCCGCTCCACCTTTCCGATGATCCGGCTGAAGAGGAGAAACAGCCCGATCACCACCGCCAGGGCAGTGATGACGATGATGAACAGCATCTGCCCGGTGTGCTCGTGGCGGGCCGTGACATCCTCCAGGATGACCAGGCGCCCCACCGGCAGACCGTCGGGGCCTGCGAGGGACATGGCGCCCGCGCGCATGCTTCGCGAACCGACGTGAAGTTCGTGATCCACCTGCCGGGGCGAATCCTGCAGTATCGTCTCGGCGACCGCGGCCACCTCGCCCTCCGCCAGCGTGGAGTGCACCAGCGCCATCGGCCCCACCCGGACGGCCGGGGATTTCTGCGGGGCCGGGAGGGCGTGTTCGTCCGCAAACAGCAGAAGTTCGATCCCCAAGGTATCGCGCACCCGATCGAGCAGACGCTCGGTTTCCTGCCCCAGCTCCAGGTAGCCGAGCAGCTCGCCGTCGACCACCCAGGGGGTCACCACCCGCAGGGTGAGTGTGCCCAGTGGTCCGAACTCGATCCCTGCGGCGCCACGGCCGCTCTCCAGCGCCTGTCGCAGGGTCCAGCGATCGATGAGGTCCCCCGAGAGGTCGGGTTTGTGAACGCGCAGGAACACCCGCCCGTCCGGCTCGATGAAGTAGAAGTGGGTGATGGGATTGTGCTGGCGCAGTTGGTCAAAGAGGGGGGCGGACTCCTCGAGCAGGCGCTCACGGTCCCGCGACAGATAGGCCTGCCGCAGCGGCCCGTCGCGGCTGATCACCGTGGCAATCCCTTGCAGCAGATGCACCTCCTGCTGCACCCCCAGGCTGTAGAGGTCCTGCACCGAGCCGAGTCGCCGCTGCATGTCCCGCCGATCGGTCTGCTCATGCTCCCAGTAGTAGGTCGCGACGAACGCGCCGACGAGGAGGGAGATGATCACGAGGATCGGGAAGAGAATGGAGCGCTTGAACATGGGAGACGACTAACGTGCGGTAGTGGATCTCTTTCTACACGATTTCAGGGGGATCTCCAAGTTTTTGGCGCCGAAATGCATGTTGAATCCGTCCGGGGCTGTTGCCCTCAGCCAGCGTCGCTCGGGAAAGGGGCCGGCCCCCTCCAGGGGGCCGGCCGAGGCGTCTGTTTCCGCTTACTGGAAGCAGGCCGAGGAGGTGGCGGGGACGGTTGTGGCCTCCTGGAAGGCATCAGGGGTCGTGCTCCACTCCTCCATGCCCTCATCGCCGTAGTCGTAACCGAACCGCCAGCTGGTGTCGGTCTTCTCCAAACTCTTCAGCATCAGAGCCTGGCGGCTGTTGACGATGGTGGCGTTCATCAGCACACGGTAATCACCCAGGCGCGACCAGCTGCCTTCGAACCGCATGGATTCGCGGGACACGCTGTCTCCCTGGTAGTCGACGCAGAGGGTGAGGGCCCCGTCCTGACCGAAATAGAGATCTGCCTTGTCCTCGTTCTGAGTGCGAACGGAGAGCATCTTGCCCGCCAGGGAGGGCAATGCCCGGTTGGCATCATAGTTCGGGATGTCGCCTTCGGTGGTACCGGCAGCCACGGTCGATTCCACTTCGGAGAGGTCGGAATGGTCGTTGAGCTTGTCGCGATAACCCTGACTGCGCGACAGGGCCACGGCGTTAACCACCTCCTCGGCCGGCTTGTTCTTGCGCACCTTCATGGCGACCACCTCGACGGCACGGGCCCGCTTCTTGAGTTCGGCCTCGTCGGCCGCATCGGCGAAGTCAACCGCGCGGGCCATCTCGCCGGCGTTGGTGTCCACACCCGTCATGTCGGCCAGGGCCGTGCCGTACTCCGTGGCCAAGGCAGCATTCAGCGCACCGATAATGGCGGTGATGGGCCGGTTGTCCGCGGAGAAGAACCCGTCGGCATCGAAGGTGGGATAACCGGAGGCCCGCCACTCCTGCGCGAACTGCTGGTAGACACGGGGCGTCAGGTCGGCGGGGACTTCTGCATTCATCTGCTGGTAGCGGGCACGCAGGTTGACGGCCACCGCATCGACCACCTTATGCACCTGGAGCGCCGTGCGAATCAGCTCGCGCCGAGCATCGTCAAGGTTGGTGCCGATGTCCTTGAAGAAGTCGGAACGCAGATCCATCTCGGTCAGGCCCAGCTCACGGCCCGCTTCGATGGCATCGATGAGGTGCTGCACCTCGTCCTCGGCCAGATAGGCCAACAGCGTGGTGAGAGGGGTGCTGATGAATGCAATCACCTCACCGTCGACCGTGGTCTCCATGCCCATGCTGCCGCTGAACGGCTCGCCGGTGAGCACATCATAGCCCCCTTCGGTCCGTACCAGGATCTTGCTGCCCTTCTCCAGGTTGGTGGCCCTGAGGCAGAAGTCCTGCTGCTCGGCGGTGGCGGTATCGGCACAGTAGTTGGTGCCGTCCGCCCCCACCCCGATATTACCGTCATTGTCCGTCATCGCCCGCGGCTCCCAGCTGTCGAGCACGCCGTCGCGATTGGTGTCCACATAGACCAATGCGCGGGCCACGTAGCCGTCCACCACGGTGCCGCTCAGTTTGGCCGCCGCCAGGATGTTGGGATCGGTGCCGCCGGAGTCCTGCGAAGAGGAACCGCACGCCGCAAGTCCCACCCCAGCGCCGACGAGCGCCACCGCCTGTGCCAGTTTGTTCATTTTCATCGTTTTCTTCTCCTTGATTCCCGCCTGCGCTTTAGAAGGTCACTTCGAGGCCTAAATTTGCCGCCAAGGAGCGGGGCATCGTCTCCCCGTCAATCTCGGTGGACTCCAGCCCGTAGGCGACGTCGAGGTTCATCACCTTGAAAAGTGTCAATCCCACCATGGCCTCGCTGAGCTGAGTGCCTGCCATGTTCTGGCGGTAGCCGAGGCGGAGCCCGGGGATGAGCCAGCTGTCGGTCGCGTAGGCCGCGCTGATGCTGGCGTGCTGGATTTCATTGCCGAGCAGATCGCGGACCACAGAGGTGTCGTACGAGCCGCCGATGAGCCAGTTACGACTCTTGGAGTAGAGTGCCGCCTCCAGTTTGACCTGGGGATCCATGGTGTGCGTCTCCGTCAGGTCGATGCGATCGGCGTAAGACTGGGCCAGAAAGCACGCATCCTGCTCCGAGCCGGCCGGCAGCGACGCACAGTTCTGGCCGATGGACTCGTAATTGAACGCGGGCGAGTTGGCGTTCAGCAGCGTGGCGCCGACACGGTAGTGGTCGCTGACCCACAACAGACCGGCATCGAGGCCGACGGCACTGCTGTAGACGAAGTCGCGGTCGTATTCGTCCCGCACCGCCTCGCTGACATCGTCATCTTCCATGGCTTTCAGCCCCAGCAAGGTCTTGCGCAAACCGAGGTTCATGTATTTGAGGCGCGTCCCGGCATAGAGATTACCGCCATCGCCTTTCAGCAGGGGGAAGCTGTAGCCCAGCGAGACTTCCTTTTGCATCCCGCCCTTGACGTAGAGGGCGGTGTTGGTGTCGATGTCCTGCTTCTGCGTGTTGTAGGTGAGCTCACCGTCCAGCACGGTCATCTGCCCCTGCACCGAAACGCTGGCGTCGAGCACCAGACTACCCTTGAGCCCACGGTGGGTGATGACCAACGGCATCAGGGGGATCTGGGCACTTCCGCCGAAGCGCACGTAGCCATCCTCGCCCATCTGCTTCAGCAAATCATCGAACTCGGTGATGATGCGCTCCGCATCCTCCTTGGTGAGATCGTTGCGATCCAGTTCGGCCGTCAGGCGATCCAGATCGTCCACCATGGAGTCGACGGGACCCACCTCGTAACCGGCTCCCACGGAGCCCAGCAGCCCGAAACGGTACTGGTTCTCTCCGGACTCCAGGGCGACCGCACCTGCTGCGGGGTTGGCAATGCTGGACATGAGGGTCTGACCATTGCTGATGGGCCCGTAGGTCAGGTTAGGCCCGGGCTGGTGAAAAACGGGTGCGGCGGTGACGGTAGCGGTGGGCACCACGAGGGCCAGGGTCAATAAGGGGCGCTTCATTCTGCTCATCCTCGCATAATTTTTTTTAGGAACTTCCCCGATGGTGGGACTCGCCCATTCTACAGTCGTCGCAACGTGCTGTCCTCTGAGCAAAGTCAAAGTTCCTTGTAAGGTTTTTTGCGATCCCGTTCAACTTTATTCGATGAGAGGCAGGGTGAACGCATGCCGGCGTCACGGCCGTGTTGTGAGAAAAACGCCGATCAAATCCACTTTCGTCGCTCCCGCGAAGGAGGGAGCCCAGAGCATGATGAATCAATCAGCGTTTCCTGAGCGATGAGAGGTGTTCGGAGGGCCGTTCCCGGAACTGTGACGGGGTTGACCGCCGAGCGTGATGGAGGGCCGTTCTTCGGGAGGGACCGCGCGTAGAGTGGGGCCCACTATGAAGACGCTAACCAAATCCATCGCAATCACTCTGGGGCTGTGCGCCAGCATCACGGCAGGCGCCGGCGAATTCGACGCAACCATTCCCATGCACGATCGGGGGGCAGCCACCTACTATGTGCCGGGCCAGATCCAGGGATTGGGGGATGTGGAGTTCATGGTGGACACCGGTTCGGGTTACCTCGCCATTAATGAGGTGACCCTTAAAGCCCTCCAGACCAACGGTCAGGCCCGTTATGTGAAGAAACTGACGGGGATTCTGGCCAACGGTACCGAGGTGGTGGTCCCGGTGTACGCCATCGGTCGGTTGGAGCTCGGCGGCAAATGCGCCATCGAAAATGTGGAGGCGGCAGTCTTTCCGGGCAAAACCCGCTTCATCCTGGGGCTCAGTGCCCTGGCGAAGGCCTCTCCGTTCATCTTTTCGGTCGACCCGCCGCAGTTGGTGCTGAGCCACTGCATGGCCGATGCCGAGACTCCGGCAAACAGCGAAAAGGTGGCGGCGAGAGAGTGATCTCCACCTTGGTCGCCCGAATGGAACGAAGCGGAATCCGGGATGGCCGTGCCGCAGCCCCGGTTTCCACATCGTTCCATCCGGGCCAAGGGGACCGTGCAGAAGAGGGGTGAAGGGCCGCCCGGTCCCGGGCCGGGCCGCCGGGACAAACGGGCCTAACCCATCCTGCCGGTTTCGGGGTCGCCCCCGGCCGGGACCGGCTCCGCCTGCGGCGGGTGCTGTCCCATGGCAGGCCACTCTCTGACGTAAATGTCGCGCTGCGGATAGGGGATGGTGATTCCCGCCGCCTTGAGGCGATCCCACACGGCGAACAGGACGTCCGACTTCACCTGCAGGCGGCGCGCCTTGCGCACATCCGTGAAGTATTGCACCCAGAAGTCCACGGATGAGTCGCCGAACCCGCTGAGCCACACCTGCGGCCGCGGCGTATCCATCACGTCGGGGTGGGAGTACACCGCCTCCAGAAGGACATCCGCGGCGCGATGGGGGTCATCCTGATAGCTGATGCGGATGTTGAGCACCGTCCGTACCACGTTGTCGCTGTGGGTCCAGTTGGTAAAGGAGCCCGAGACGATATCGGCGTTCGGGATGATGACGTCCTGATTGTCCCAGGTGGTCACGGTCACCGACCGGATGCCGATGCGGCTCACCTCCCCCTCCTTGTCCCCGATGGTCACCCAGTCCCCCGCCCGTAGCGGCCGCTCCGCCAGCAGGATGATGCCACTGACGAAGTTGTTGGCGATGGTCTGCAGGCCAAACCCAATCCCGACCCCCAACGCCCCGGCAAAGATCGCGAGGCTCGTGAGGTCAAGGCCCAGCGTGTTGAGGGCGACCAGCAGTCCCAGCAGCACAAAGGCGTACTGGGAGAAGACGGAGAGGCTGTTGCGCACCCCCAGATCGGCCACGTCCGCATACAGCCAACGATAGGTAAACTGCCGGATCCAGCGCCCGAGCCAGACGGTAAGGACCACAATGCTGAGCGTCCCAAGCAGGTGGGCGGTGTTGATGGTCGACTGCCCCACCGTGAGCAGCGGGTGGCTGAGCCACAGAGTGAGAAAGGCCACCACGTCCGATTTGGCATCCCAACCGTAGAGCTGGAACAGGGCGAACAGGGCGGTGATGAACAGCCCCAGGCGCATCACCCTGTGGATCGGCTCAACGATGCCCTGGGCCCACAACAGCCCTTGGGCGGAGTGGAGGTTGATCTTGTCCTTTACCCGGTTGGCGAAATCGCGCAGCAGCGCCCGCAGCACCAGCCAGACCACCGCGACCGCCATGAACATGGCCAGATACTGCGCCATCACCCAGGCGAGATTGATGTAGCCCGCAAGTCCGAGGATGGCCGCGACAAGCATCGAGGCGGGGATGGCGAAATCCACCAGTCGCACCAGCTGCAGCCAATGCCGCCCCTGCAGGCGCTCTTCGGCCACCTCCATGAGGAGCGGGTGCACGTGCAGCCCCACATAGGCGGGGAAGAGCAAGTACAGCATGAAGACCCGATCCAGGAGGTCGCGCAGCGCCGGTGTGAGCAAGCCCAGGTGCCCCAGGAGCAGCACGGCGCTGAAACCGGCGCCCCCGATCCCCGCGGCGACCACCAGCCGGTAGAGTCCGGGGCGGCGTCTTTCGAGGGGAACCAGGGGGGAATTGAGCAGCCAGCGGGCCAGGCCCACCAGGAGGCGCGTGCCGACCCACAGGCCGGCAGTCGCCGCGAACACCGCCAGGCCGGGGGCTGTCACCTCCGTGATCCAGGCGGCCCAGAGCAGGATCCCGAACAGGGGGATGGCGAAGCGGTTGGCCAAGAGAAGATCGGCCGTGACCAGTTTGGCCTTAGCCGCGAACGACCCCGCAGGCTCGGCCCGGGCGCCGTGGCGTTCCGCCACCCGCAAGAACAGGAAGCAAATCGCGACCCAGAACACTTCGGCAATGACCAGCATCAGCCACTGGCCCGAGTCCGCCCGCTGCAGGGCCGCCGAAAGGCCTCGGAAGGTGTCCGCCACGGCGCTGGCGGCGGTGGCGGGCAGACGCCCGATCTCCTCCGCCAGACCGCTCCACGCCGGCGCCTCGGCGGGGAGCACGTGACGCACGGTGAGCCCCCGCCGCACGGTGGATTTGTAGGCCTCTTCGGTTTGAATGCGGCTGGAATCGATGGTGGCGAGCACCGGCTCGATGGTCTTCAACTGAGCCTGAAAGCGGCTGATGAGTTCGTTGAGGACGCGCTGCTCGGCAGCCACCTGCTTGCGGCTCTCCGGCTCGAGCTCGCGCCGTTTGTCCATCACCTGAAGCTGCTGCTCCAGGACCGAGAGCTTGCGGGCCGTGATGGTGTGCGCGGAGAGCAGATCGAGCCCCAACTGATGGAGCCCTTCCAGGGCGGTGCGCAACTGCCCCTCACCGCCCTCGGCCGCCTGCTCCTCCCACCGCGCCAGCTCATGGCGGGCCCGGGCGGTCTTGATCTCCAGCTGGGCCAGGTAGGCGGACTCCTCCGCCTCCGTGAGCCGGGTCTGCAGGAGGTGGCGTCGCCCGCCCTCGGCCGCTTCCGCGGAGAGTTGCCGGAGCTGTTCTCGCAGGTCGGCGGCGCGGCCCATCGCCTCCTCCTGCTCCTTCTGCTTGCGTTTGGAAAAGTCCTCCAGCGCCTCCCGGCGGGTGGCCTCCTGCTGGAGACGGTGGCGCTCCCGCAAGGCGCCGAGCCACTCCTCGGCCAGCCGCAGCTGCTCCTCCATCAACTCACGGTGGCGCACCACGTTGGTCACATGCTGCTGCTCGATGGCAAGCTGCGCCTTTTTGCTCTCCAGCCGCGCCTCGGCCTCGGCAATGGCCGGTTTGGCGCCCCCGGAACGGGCCGGTTCCCGGGTGCCCGCCAGCATCGCCTTGAGCCGTTCCTCCTGCTGGCGGATTTCGGCCTGAATGGCCGAGACCTCCCTCTCCGCCGCCAAACGATCCAGTGTTGCCGCCTCCACCTGGACCCGGGCCGCCTCCACCGCGAGGCGCGCCTCCTCCAGGTTGGCCTGCACCGTGGCCACCTCCGTCAGGGCCCGGCGCTGCTGCTGCAGCTCCCGTCGGCGCGCCTCCAGATCGCCCTTGACCTGGAACAGCATGGCCGCCTCCTCCTCAAGGGCCCGGCGCCGCCCTGCCAACGCATCCTCGGCCACGGCCTCGCCGGCTGGGGGCTGGGCAAAGCCCGCCCCGGACCAGCCAAGGCCGCTCCCGGCCACGAGGGCCAGGCAGAGAAGGACGAACACGTTCCGCACCCGCTGGATCATGCTGGATCCTCTGGTAGGCGCCGCCACCGGTGGTGGCACTCGGAGGTACTCGGTTTTGGACCGCTACGGCCCGGGCCTGCTCCCGTCGGCCCTGGCTGCAGGAACTGCCGCGCCCGGATCAACCGTACGTGGCGCGGAGCTGCTCCACGAAGGCTGCGAACTGCGCCTCGGGCAACTCGTTGATGCCGGCCGCGGCCTGGCGTCCACCGCCGGTGGGAAAGGCGCGACAGAGCTCGTCCGCGCCGGTCCTGTTGGTGAGCGGGGCGCGCACGCTGACCCGGTAGACCTCCCCGGGCAGGCGCGTCAGCAGGGCGTGGGCCCGCTCCGGGTACTGGCGGGCCAGGTCGTTGCCGAACACGCCGCTCACGCGACGGGCCCAGGGCTCATCCGGCAGGATGAACAAGGCGTGGTGCGCCCCGACGATCTCCGGCTGCAGCGCGGCAGCCTGAGCCATGTCGCCGTCGTAGCCCGCCTTCAGACGCTGGTAACCCGGCTCCTCGGCCATGAAGGCGAAGGGGTCGGCATAGCGGCTGATCAGGCGGTAGAGTTCGGCGGGATGGAAGAAGAGGTCTTCCAGGGCGACGCCATAGCCGTTGTAATTGAGGCAGGTGCCGAGTTCGCACAGCGCATCGAGCTGGGCGGCCTCCAGCCCGAGGGGCTCGGCGGCCTCGCGGGCGCGATCGTAGAGGTTATCGCCAAAGGCCCCGACCACCGCCCACGCCCGTTGGCGCCCGCCCAGCGCGCGGTCCACCAGCAGGCTGGTGCAGACATCCGGGGTGGTGTCGATGTGCGCGTCGAGGGCGGGGTGGTCGGGAATCTCACCGGCGAAGTGGTGATCGAAGTACTCCACCCGGGCCCCGTCGGCCAGCACCTGCTCCAGTGCGCCGCGATTCTTGTCGAGGGAGATGTCGAGCACGGTGACCCGATCGCCCGGCGCGGGCTTCACCCTGGCGAGCAGGCTGATATCCCGCTTCACCCCCGTCACCAGCTCACCCTCGGTCGGCTGCTCGAGGCGCAACTGGTGCAGTGCGCAGATGCCGTCGGCATCTCCGTTGAAAACGTCATATTGCTTCATCGATTCTTCCTTAAGTAATGCGTGTGGTCACCGCCCGCGGGCGGTTACTGAATGACGTAGTCGGTGAAGTAGACCGCCTCGATGCCCCCCTCGCGGTGGGCCTGGCGCGCGAGGACCTCCTGCAGGGCGCTCAGTGCCTCTCCCCGCAGCGCCTCCCGACCCGAGGTGCTGCGCATCGCTTCGGCCGATTGATGGGCCAGCAACATGATCATGGCGTCCCGCACCGCCGGGCCGTGCTCCAGGAGCGCGTCGACCACCTTTTTGTCCCGCGTCATCACCTGCACCTTCACCTGCATGAACCGCAGGCGCCGACCCTCCTGCAGATTGACCACAAAGGCCGGTTCCAGCGCGTGATAGATGGCCGCGCCGGAGGCCGCCGCTTGGCCTGAGGCGTGGAGCGGCATCGCCCCTGACGCCAACAGCGCGATGCAGAGCAAACGCTTTAGCATATCGGCAAGTCCATTCAAGAGATCGGCGGCCATGATGCCATGAAGGGCACCCGCCTTCACCCCCTTCCGGGCGCAACGCAGGGTGAACGCACACTTATCCAAGAGGGATGTAAGTCCTTGAAAGCAGGTCGTCGGCCGCAAGGACGCGGCCGTCGAGCGTACATGGACGTATTGACAGCGACCTGCTTTCAAGGACTTACATCGCTCACAGCACGGCCGTAACTAAGTATGCGTGTAACTACTCACCCCAGTCGGCGGCTCTGGAGTGCGGGGGCTTGCCCCCGCTTTCCCGAGGGGCGGCTTGCCGCCGTGCGCCGTGTTGTGGGCAGGCCGGGGACGCGGGAGCAAGCTCCCGTCCTGCAAAGCGGCGGCAAGCCGTCGCACTCCAAAACAAAGGTGCCGTAACCCGTAGCATCGAGACGCGGCTGACATGGGGTGAGTAGTTACGTATGCGTTTACCCTTGGGGCGCCACGGCCTACCCGAGCGGCCCGCCAAGGGGCTGATTTGCACTCTGCGCCCCGCGCGATGGGGCCTCTGGCGAGGGGGCGCGCGCCTACCGATGGTGCGTTTCAGACGTGAAGCGGCTCAAACCGGCAACCGACCAGAGCCAACCCACGCAACAGCCCGGGCCGCGCCCGGCCGCGCTACTCCTTCCGCCGTCGGGCGCGGGGGTGCGCCTGGTCATACACCTTGGCCAAGTGTTGGAAATCGAGATGAGTGTAGACCTGAGTGGTGGCGATGTCGGCGTGGCCGAGCAACTCCTGCACGGCCCGCAGATCGCCGCTGGATTCCAGCAGGTGGCTGGCGAAGGAGTGACGCAGCATGTGAGGGTGCACATGGGGGGCAATCCCCTGCTTGATGCCCCACTGCCGCATGCGCGCCTGGATGGCGCGGCGCGACAACCGCCGGCCTTGGCGACTGACGAAAAGGGCCCGCTCTTCCCCAACGGCCAGATGAGTGCGCTGGGCGAGCCAGACCTCCAGCGCCGCGAGGGCGTGGCGTCCCACCGGCACCACCCGGGTCTTGGCCCCTTTGCCCGTCACCCGCACGCTCCCGTCCTGGCGGTCCACATCGCGTAAATCGAGCCCCGCCAGCTCCGCCAGGCGCAGGCCGGAGGAATACATCAACTCCATGAGGGCCTTGTCGCGGCAGGCGAGCACCGAATCGGTCGCCACCTCCATCAGCCGCGCCGCCTCATCCACATCCAGCGCCTTGGGCAGGCGCCGCCGTGCCTTGGGGGCGGGCACGTGGACCGCAGGGTTGTTGAGCACCACCCCCTCGCGCAACAAGAAGGCGAACAGCCCCCGAATGGCCGAGAGTTCCCGCTGCAGGCTACGCCCGTCGAGACCGAGGCGATGGCGCCAGGCTACATAGGTGCGGACGTCCTGGACGGTAAGCCGGTCCCACTGGGTGATGGCCCGTTGGCGGCAAAAGGTGAGCAGGTGGGAAAGGTCCCGCCCGTAGGCGCTCAAGGTGTGGGGGGAGAGGCGCCGCTCCGTGCGCAGGTGTTCCTCGAACCGCCGCAGCCACTCTGCGGCGTCAGACACCGCTCTCGGCCCGCAGGTGGTTGCACAGCACCCGCGCCACCACCGCGCCCAGGTGAGCGACAAAGGCGGTGCCCATCTCGGCGTGGAACCGCCTCGGATCGGCCGAGCCGACGGCCAGCAAGCCGACGCATCGGTCGTGAAGTTCATCCCACAAGGGAAGCAATACCGAAGAGCCGATGCCGCTGCCCGCCGGCCCGAACACGTAGGCAAGCTGCTCGGGGGTGAGGTAGCCGCACAGGGGCGTGTGCCGCTCCAGGGCCGCGCCGAACAACTTCCGGGCAGAGGCCTCCGACACATCGGGACCAAACAACTTCAGCGCCACGGCGTCGGCGTTGAATTTCTCTTCCAGGGCGGCACGGAGGCGCGCCATGGCCTCACCGAGGTCGTCGCTGTCGATGAGGTCCAGGACGAGCCCCTGCAAGCGCTCCAGGAGCTGTTCATTGGCGCGGGCATTCTGCGCCATGAATTGAAACTTGCGTGCGAGCTCCCTGTTCTGTTCGCGCAATTGCGCCACCTGCCGCTCGAGCAGGGAAGCGGCCCCCTCGATCCCCACGTGGGGGATGTCCAATTCGTCCAACAGGTAGGGGTGGCGCGAGAAAAAGGATTGATGCTGCAGCAGGTAAGCGACGACGCTCGCCTCGTCGATCCCCCCCTCCTTGCCGCCTGGCTGCGTCTTCTCACTCATAGTTCAATACTGCCCTCGAACACCCGGGTTGCCGGCCCGCTCATCCACAAGGGGGCGGGCTCTCCCTCCCAGCGGATGGTCAGGCGCCCCCCCGGCAGGTCCACATCCACACACGGTCCGAGCACGCCCCACCGCCGTCCCACGGCCACGGCGGCGCAGGCCCCGGTCCCGCACGCCAGCGTCTCGCCCGCCCCCCGTTCGTACACACGCAAGCGAATATGATCGGGCCCCATCACCTGCATGAACCCCACATTGACCCGTTCAGGGAAACGGGGGTGGGACTCCAGGACAGATCCCAGGGTGGTCACCGGGGCCCGCTCCAGGTCAGGCACCAGCAGCACGGCATGGGGGTTGCCCATGGAGACTGCGCCTATCTCCACCTCCTGCGCCCCGGCACGCACGCTGTAGTGCGGCGCCTCCGCATCGGCGCGGAAGGGGAGGGCCTCGGGGGCGAAGCGCGGCGCGCCCATGTTCACCCGCACCAGACCATCCGCCTCCAGATAGAGGGTGATGATGCCGGAGGCGGTCTCCACCACGATTTCGTCCTTCTCCGTGAGCCCCTGCTCCCGCACGAAACGGGCGAAACAGCGGGCCCCGTTGCCGCACTGGGCCACCTCGCCCCCGTCGGCATTGAAGATGCGGTAGCGGAAGTCGACGCCGGGCGCCGTGGGCCGCTCCACCAGGAGTAACTGGTCGCAACCGATGCCGAAGCGCCGATCCGCAAGAAAACGCACCTGCTCCGGGCCGAGATTCACCGTCTGGCGAATCGCATCGAACACCACGAAGTCGTTGCCCAGGCCCTGCATCTTGGTGAAATTCAAACGCATGTTCAGTAGGTTACCCACCGCACGAGAAGATTGAAAGCCGCCCCTGCAGCCCCGCTCTGCCGGCCTCGCGGCGTGCTCGCTGGGCCCGAGGGGAAATCACCCGAGATCCATCGCAGGCTTTGGAAGCCGGCCGCCGCGGATGGGTCCCGCTGCGCTGCACCCTGCGAGGGTGCCTGCATCGACCAGCCGCATTGTCCGCGCGCTTCAGGAGGCAGCCTCCCCGGGGGCGCCGCAGAGCGGGCCGAAATGGACAAGATCGCGGTAAATGCAGCGGTCCATCACGACCGTGATCCCGGCCGCCCGGGCCCGCAGGGCAGCCGCTTCGTTCACCACGCCGTCCTGGAGCCAGAGGGCCGGAATCCCCATGGCGATGCAGGCGTCCACGATGGGCTCGACGTGCTCCGGGGCACGGAATACATCCACCAGATCCACCGGGCCAGGGAGCTGGTGCAGATCGGCCACGGCCCGCTCGCCGAGAATCGTCTCCACCGCCGGTCGCACCGGGGTGATCCGGTAGCCGAACTGCTGCAACGCGTGGGCCACCTGGTGGCTGGGCCGGTCGGCCTTGGGAGAGAGCCCCACCACCGCAATGTGCTTCACCCGCGCCAGCAAGGCGCGAATCTCCGCCTCGGGGGGATTTTGGAACGCCATCACGCCTCCATGTAACCGTGAACGATGAAGTGGCGGGCGCTCACGGCCGTCACCTGAAAGTAAGAGCCCTGCGGCCGCCGGCGGCTCCCGCACCTCCTGGGGCCGATAGGCGGCCAGCAGGGAGTGATACCAAGCGTGCTGCCGCACTTCGGGCTCGCCGGCCGCATCGCGCGATCCCCTGGACTACTCCGGCAGCACGCTCTCCAGGGCGAAGAGCTCCGTCACGCTCTCCCGGGCCCGCACCAGATGCGCCCGGCTGCCGTCCACCATCACCTCGGCGGCGCGGGGGCGGGTGTTATAGTTGGAGCTCATGGCAAAGCCGTAGGCCCCCGCCGAGCGCACCGCCAGCAGATCCCCCTCGAGGAGGGCCAACTCGCGTCCCTTGCCGAGGAAGTCACCGGTTTCGCACACCGGGCCAACCACATCGTAGCTCCGTGCCGGCAGGTCGGGACGCGGGCGGACCGGGACGATGGTCTGCCAGGCGTTGTAGAGGGCCGGACGCATGAGGTCGTTCATGGCGGCATCCACCACCGCGAAGTCCTTGTGATCGGTGTGCTTGAGGTACTCCACGCGGGTCAGCAACACCCCTCCGTTGCCGACAATGGCCCGACCGGGCTCGATAATGAGTTTGAGGTCGTGGTCGGCGAGCCGCTCCAGCAGCGGCGCCATGAAGTCCCCCGGCAGGGGTGGGGTCTCGTTGCGGTAGGTGATGCCGAGACCGCCGCCCAAATCGATGTGACGGATGGCGATGCCGCGGACGCAGAGTTCGTCGACCAGACGGATCACCCGGTCGAGCGCGTCGGCGAAGGGGGTCGTGTCGGTGATCTGGGAGCCGATGTGGCAGTCGATCCCTATCACCTCCAGATGCGGCAGGCCGGCGGCGCGGGCGTAGACGGCCGGGGACCGCTCAATGGCAATACCGAACTTGTTCTCCTTCAGTCCGGTGGAGATGTAGGGGTGGGTCTTGGCGTCCACATCGGGGTTGACCCGCAGCGAGACCGGCGCCCGGACCCCCAACTCACCGGCTACCCGGTTGAGCCGTTCGAGTTCGGGCTCGGACTCCACGTTGAAGCAGTGGATCCCCACCTCCAGGGCGCGGCGCATCTCCTCTTCGCGCTTGCCGACCCCCGAAAAGACCACCTTGGCCGGGTCGCCGCCCGCGGCCAGCACCCGCTCCAGTTCCCCCCCGGAGACGATATCGAATCCCGAACCGAGGCGGGCCAGGAGGTTGAGCACGGCAAGGTTGGAGTTCGCCTTGACCGCATAGCAGATCAGATGTTCCACCCCGGCCAGGGCCGCCTCGAAGGCTTGCCAATGACGCTCGATGGTGGCGCGGGAATAGACGTAGACGGGGGTGCCGTAGACCTCCGCCACCTCGGCGAGGTCGACCTCTTCGGCACACAGACGGCCGTTCTGGTACTGGAAATGGTCCATGGGCGGTTACTGCCTTTTCTGCTGTTCCTGTGGGGTCGGCTCTTCCGGCAGATACAACGGGCCTTTGGCGCCGCACCCCGACACCATGGCGCCGAACCCCAGCACGGCAATGACGGCCCACAGCAGGTAATTGGCCCAACAAAAGCGCATCGTCTCCTCCGCGGCAAAGCGGCTTAAAATGCGACAGTATAAAGGACAATTGGTCGTTGGTCGTTGGTCGCGAACGGTGGCCCATGGGTGATCCGTTCGGTGCCCAAGGGAAAGCTTGCGGCCGGGGCTTGGCTGGCACTATCTTTTCGCTCTGGACCATTCCCGAGGATACCTGTGAGACATGATCAGCGAGTCCGAATTCAACCGACACATCGATGAGACCCTCCTGAAGATCGAGGAGGCCATCGACGAGAGCGGGGCCGAGATCGATTACGAGAATGTCAGCGGGATCCTCACGCTTACCTTCGAGGACGGGTCCCAAATCATCATCAACCGCCAAACCCCCGCCCGCCAACTCTGGGTCGCTGCAAAGAGCGGAGGGCACCACTTCGACTTCGAGACCACGGAAGGGAGCTGGATCCGTGACCGCGATCGAGCCCCTCTCTTCGAGATCCTCAGCGCCCTCGCCAGCGACCAGGCGGGAGAGTCGGTGGCCCTCTCTGCGGAGTGAGCCTTATGGACAGTTTGGGCTGCGAGCGGCTGGCCCGCAGCTCTAACGGCACTGGCAATGGCCACGGCGGAGGCAACCGCCGCCTGGCGGGGACGCCGCTCTGCGGCAGCTCGGCGCCATCCCATGCAACCCATGGGGAAGAGATGCGGGCTGGTCGGGGCGATTGAGCAGGAACAACAGCCGTTATTCAGCCACGCCTTTTCGCCACACCAGCGTCCGGTTGTTCACCGGCATCGGGCAATCCTCTTCCAGGACCATGCCCGCCTGCCCGGCCAGGGCATTCAGGGCCTCCACATCGCGCAGGCCGCTCTCGGGGTCGCGGGCCTTCAGCCACGCGTCGAAGCGGAGATTGCTGTCACTGGTGAATTGGCCCCCGTAATTGAAGGGGCCGTAAAGAGCGAACACTCCGCCCGGACGTAGCACCCGACCCACCCCGGCGAACAGGCATGCCACACAGCGCATCGACATGATGTGGGAGGTGTTGGCACTGAACACCGCGTCGTAAGGGCCTGCCGGCCAAGGGTCGGCGCACACCTCCAGGAGCAGCGGGGCCCCCACGTTGGGCAACTGCGCGTCAGCCAACCAGGCGGCGATCCCTTCATGGTTCGCGGCCACATCGCTGGTCTGCCACATCAGATGGGGCAGGTGGCGGGCGAAGTGCACCGCATGCTGACCGGTGCCGCTCCCCACTTCCAACACGGCAGTGGCGTTGTCGAACACCCGCTTGAGCACCGCGAGGATGGGCGCTTTGTTCTGTTCACAAGACTCCGAGAATGGTTTTGAACCCATGCGCTTTACACCGCCCCTCCGAATTGGGAATATCCCGATGAAAAGTGATCAATATCAATGTAGCACATCATAATTTTCTAATAGATTGCATTTTTTTGGGGAGAGGGGAAACATGGATTGCCTCAAACGCATGGGCGTGGGGTTGGCCCTGTGGCTAATCGCTTCGCACGCCTCGGCAACACCGAACGGCGCACACCTGTACGAGCGACACTGCTCGGCCTGCCACGGAGTCACCGGCCAAGGGGGAGTAGGGGTGCCGCTGGCGCTACCCAGCTTTCTCGCCGGCGCGGATGACGATTTCCTGTTCAAGACAATTCGCAATGGTCGGCCCGGCCGAGTCATGCCGGCCTTCGTGGGGCTGAGCGATGCCGAAGTCCAGGCCATCGTGCAGCATGTCCGCAACTGGAGTACCGAGAGCCAGCCGACGCTTGCCGCCACCGCCCCGGTCAAGGGGAATCCACAGCGGGGCAAAGCGCTTTACAGCCAACACTGCGCCTCCTGCCACGGCGCCAATGGAGAGGGTGGCCACGGCACGGGAGTGACATTCTCCCGCCCGCGCGACCTGCCGATCGTCCCCCCCTCATTGAGCAATCCGGGGTTCCTCAAGGCCGCCAGCGATCAGATGATCAAGGAGGCCCTGGCCAAAGGGCGTGAAGGCACCCCCATGCCCTCGTTCCGGGAGTTGGGGCTGAGCGAGGCGGACCTGGACGATATGGTGAGCTTCATCCGTTCATTGGAGCAGACCACAACGGCGTGGGAGCCGGCCGATGATCAGGAACCCTACCTGGAGGCGGAGTCGGACTACGACCTCGAGACGACCGTCGAGAACATCAAGCGGGCCGTGGTGGGCAAGAACTTCCGCCTCATCCGCATTCAGAAGCTGGAGGAGGGCCTGTTCCCGGATGAAGAGGCCGACCCCAACCAGGTGATCATCTACTTCTGCAACTTCAGCTTCGTCAATGAGGCCCTGGCCCTCGACCCGCGGGTCGGGCTGTTCATGCCCTGCCGCATCACCGTGGTGGAACACGAGGGCGCGGTCAAGCTGATGACCATCAACCCGAAATACCTGAGTCGGTTGTTCAACAACGCCGAGCTGGACGAGGCGTGTGAGCGGATGTACGACATCTACGCGGGTATCCTTGAGGAGGCAACGCTATGAAATACCGGCATCGGGTGATGTTTTTGCTGGCGGCGCTGGCCCTCGTTCGCCCTGCCGCGGCCGAGCATCTGCTGATGGTCCGCTCCCCGCAGACCTTTCCCGAGGCGATGCTGGCGTTGCAGGATGCCATCAAGCATCACGGCTATACCCTGGCGCGGGTACAGCGCGTGGACATCGGCCTGACCAGCAGCGGCTACAAGACCGACAAGTACCGCATCGTCTTCTTCGCCAAGCCCGAGGAGCAGCGTCAGCTCACCCGGCGCTATCCCCAGCTCATCCCCTTTCTGCCCCTGAAGATGACCATCTTTGCCGAGGCCGACGACACCCTGGTAGTCACCGCCGATCCCACCAAAATGGTGGAGCTCGCCCCCGATCCCGAGGTGGAGGCGCTGTTCCACCGTTGGCGAACCGACATCGAGGCCATCATGGACGACCTGCGCGGGGCGGAGGGATTCTAGAGCACCGAACAGGCAAACGGAACGGCGAGCGTACCGGGATGGAAGATGATGCCTCCTGCATAGTCTTCACTCCCGACATCCAAGTCGGTCGTATTGACAGCGTACCTGCTTTCAAGGACTTACATCGCTCACAGCACGGCCGTGACGTAAGTGTGCAGCCACCCTGGGGCTTTCAGCCGTGCTGTTGCAGCGCGCGGTTGAGGAGCTCCTCGATGCGGCGCTTGTAGTTGAGGAAGTGGACGGTCTGGACTTTGTTCTCGACCCCGCCGCGGCCAAGGACCGCACGCGAGAGGCTGATGTCGGTGATGTAGATGGGGTAGGCCTGGCCGCTCTTGCGCAGGGCGATCACGTGCTTGGCCACGGCCTCGAACAGTTGATTGCCGAACTCCAGGGTGGAGAACTCGCGGCCATTGCAGTAGAGGGTGAAGACGGTCGCCTGCTGCTCGTCGACGTCCACCAACACCTGCAAGTGGAAGTACTGGCGCCCCGTGCGCTGAAACGCCCCGGCACGGCGGTCGACCCGCCAGTGTCCGGCCCCGTCCCTGCGCAAGGCGTGGAACTCCAGCCCCTCAGCGGCCCTGACCGTCTCCCCCTCCTGCATGAGGAAGTTGATACGGTTGAGGACGGACTCAAAGAACAGGCTGTAGTGGCTCAACAGGGTATCGGCGTCGTGGAACGGCAGGCGCTGGTGGAACAGGGCCCCCCGTTCATCGAGCACGTAGACCTCCGCCTCATCGCGAATGGTCCGGTAGAAAAACTGCACGATGCCGGGCTGGTTGTACTCGTAAATGAGCGGCAGGACCGTCTCGCGCAGGGCGTGCCGGTCGAACACCACCGACGTATAGCGCGGCTGGGGCGCGGCCAGATAGCGGAACAGTGTGTTGAGGTTCTCCAGTTCCCGGTACCGCACCGCATCCCCCTCGAAGTAGAGGATGAAGTAACCGCGCTCCATGGCGATGAGGTAGCGGTGCTCCGCATGCCGCTTTCCATCATAGAAACAGTCGACGATGTCGCGGAGCAGCTCCGCCACCCGGTTCGCGACGGTGTTGCCTCGGTAGGCGCTCAGCCCGAACGCGGTCAACTCGGGCGGGCGTTGTCCACCCGAGGGGGGACTCCATTTGAGGTAGGTGCACAGACACTCCATCAGACCACGTCCCCCCGAGTAGCGGTGGGTCATCACCTCATGCCAGCTGGTGACCAGCAGCAGATCCAGGGAGAGCACCATGTTGCGGGCGGAGACGCCATAGCTGAGGGGGTCGGCCCGGCCGGCCACCACGCGGCCTTTCGGCAGCCCGAAGGCATCCAGGGCCTGGACGCCGACATTGACGTACAGCTCGCTCTGGGTCAGGCGGGCCGGCCCCGCAAAGTCGCTGAGGTCGCCATGCTGCAGCTCGGCGGTGGGGAAGCGGGAGTGCAGGCGATCGACCACCGCCTTGATATCGAGGGTGGTCAACCAATTGCCGCGAGAGTAGACGGCCAAGGCCGTCCGTCTGTCCAGAATCCGGTTGAAATAGCACCAGGCGAGGATCTCCAGCACACTGCGCGCCCGCCGCACGGGGGTTTCGACCACGGTGTTTTCCGGGGTCACGACCCCCAGATAGAGCGACCAGGTACTGTGGAAGTCCTCGTCGATGACCTCGTGCAGGGTCAGATGGGTCTCCAGCAGGTCCCCGGTGATGCCTTGATTGAGCAACTCCAGCTTGCCCGGTTTTCGCTCGAAGGCGGCATAGAGCTTGCGTCCGAGCACCGTCAGATCCCGTTGGCTGATCATGGCCAGCCCGGCGTGCTGGCGGGCGAAGTCGGAGAGGAAGCGGTAGCTGGCGGAGAGGGCCTCGAACAGCACCCGCCGCTCCTCGGCCACCCGATGGACCTTCCAGGAATCGCGGACATCCATCAACATCAGGTCGGCCCGGCTCCAGCCCCAGCTTCGGCTCAGGTCACGCAGCAGTTCCCGGCGCCAGTCCAGCTCCGCGTCAGGCGGGAAACGGCTGAGGCGTTCATCGATCTTGAAGTAGAAGCAGCGACGGGCCAGCTCCAGGCGCAGGGGCTCCTGGCGGCTGGAGAGGTAGGCATCCACCTTCTCCAGCATCATCACGTAGGGGTCCAGCTTGGCCAGATCCGCCGTGCCGGCGTAGACCGCCTTTTTGAAAGTGAGGCTCAGCAGGTCGATGGCCGGGTACTCGGAGGCGTAGGCCTCGATGAGCAGCAGCTTCAGGACCGACTTGTAGGGGGAGTCGATGCCCTTGGACAGCTGCCACAGGGCCGCACCAAAGAACTCCTCCGCCGGCAGTTGGGTCAGGCTGCCGAAATCGATGTAGTCGCGCGCGTGGACGAAACGCCGGCGCTTCACCTCCTCCACGAAACGCTCATAGTCCGCCTCCCGCTCCGGCGGCACCAGCCACCAAAGGGGGAAGTAGCCGGCCACCAAAATGCCGGTGCGATAGAACTCTTCCAGCAGCAGGTAGTGCTGGGCACTGCCGCTGCTCTCGCTGCTCAAGTCCTGCAGCTCGCCCCGGCGAAACCGTTCGCTGTCGACGAGAAAGATGTGCGCCTCCAGCTCGAGCGCGGCGGCAAACGCCTCCACGCCCACGGCCTTGCGTTGCAGCATCTCCAGCTCGCTCTGGGTGAGCGAGGGATCATGGCAGACCCAGATGTCCAGGTCGCTGCGGGAGGAGAACGCGACGCTCCCGGGACTGCCCATGAGGTAAATGGCGAGGATGGGGTCGAACTTGCGGGTGCGGCTCTGGTACTGAAAGCTCTTGGCCAGACGCCGCGCCAGATGCAGGGTCGTCCGATCGGGTTGGTAGGCGGCCACCCCCGCGGGGGCATACTTGGAGACAAACCCGGGGAGAAGGGGGTGGTTCACCTCGAACAACAGCGGCAGGAGCGCGAGAAAGCCGCGCTGCCGCTCGGTCAGGGCCTCGCGTGTCCTTTCAAGCCGTGCCTGATTGAGTTCAAGAAAGCGCCTGTGGATCGCTCTGAAATCAACATCGTCCTGAACAAGCGTTGCGTCTTCGACCATCAAGGGATCACGATTCAGGGGTTGTCAGGGTCGCAGGAGCCCACGCGCACCCAGCTTCCCTGCACACAGCGCAAGAGTTCGTCACCACTGCACACATACTCGCCATGGGGATGGACCAACCCGTTGAAGTAGCAGACCGGCAGCTCGCCAAACTCCTGACTGGCCACCTCGAACTCCTCGTCGGTCTCCTCGATGATGGGCGAATTCCTGGTCTCCGGATCAGGCGCGCCCACCTGGGCGGCTCGAATGCGTTCGCTCATGGCTCGACCCTCGGCTCGACTCTCGGACGTAGGATAGCGATCCCAGGGGCCAAAACCAAGACGACTCAGGTAAACGCCTACTTACCCAAGGACTTGCATTGCTGACAGCACGGCCGTGATGTAAGTAGGCGTTTACCTTGGCCCCTTGACCGCGGGAAGGGGGGTGGCCCACCATGCGGCAATGCAGGAAGAGAAGGATGCACCGATGAATGACCTGGAAGCCCTGAGCAAACGCATCGCAGAGTTCGCGACGGCGCGGGAGTGGGATCAGTTCCATTCACCCAAGAACCTCTCCATGGCCCTGATCGCCGAGGCTGCTGAGCTGGTGGAGCATTTCCAGTGGCTCACCGAGGAACAGAGTCGCAGTCTGGCGCCGCAGAAACGGGAAGAGGTGCGGCTGGAGCTTGCCGATATCTTCATCTATCTGGTGCGCCTGGCTGAACGGCTCGAGATCGATCTGCTGCATGCCGCCTACGACAAGATTGCCATCAACGAACAGCGCTATCCGGCCGACAAGGTGCGCGGGGACGCGCGCCGCGCCGGGGAGTACGAGAGCGAAGCCGATTGATGGACACTCGCCCGCCCAGGATGGGCGGCGCAGCAAAGGACATCGCAGAATCGGGGGGCAGGATAAACGCATACTCACCCAATAGCGATGTAAGTCCTTGAGGCAGGTGTCGGCCGCATGGATTGGTGCCAGGACACACTGAGGCCCGAAGGGCGGCCGTCGAGGGGCCACAACACGGCCGTGACGGCGTGACGTAAGTATGCGTGCGCCCTGCCGATCCGGGGGGGTTGGCCAGGGTAAACGCATACTAACGTCACGGCCGTGCTGTGAGCGATGTAAGTCCTTGAAAGCCCGACATGGATGTCGGGAGTGAAGATTATGCAGGAGCAATCATCTTCCATCCATGTACGCTCGACAGGGTGAACGCATACTAACGTTATGGCCGTGCTGTGAGCGACGTAAGTCCTTGAAAGCAGGTACGCTGTGAATACATTCCTGTACGCTCGACGGCCGCGGCCGCTTCGGGCATCCTGCCCTCCCGCGGCATAAGTGCGTCCTTGCACCAATCCATGCGGCCGACACCTGCCTCAAGGACTTACATCGCTATTGGGTGAGTATGCGTTTACCCTGGGGGGTTGGCATCGTTCGCCTGATGAGGTACTTTCGCGTTTCCACACGGAACGTGGAGGTATCACCACATGACCACCCCAACGGCCCGGGGCTTCACCCTCCCCGAATTGCTGGCGACCGTGGCCATCATCGCCATTCTGTTATCGGCTGCGGGGCCGTCGTTGCATGGCCTGCTGGCGAAACACCGCCTGGCCGGTGCCGCGGAAGCGGTGCTCAACCAGCTCCAATACGCCCGAAGCAGTGCCCTCGTGCACAACCGGGACATTTACGTCGGCTTCATCCCCGCCGATCCGGAGGCCGGCACCTCCTGGTGCGTGGGGGTGACGGACAAGTCCTCCTGTAACTGCCACACCCCCGATGACTGCACCGTAGGCGGGATCACCCGTACCGCCCATGGCGCCGCTTACCCCGAGGTCAGCCTGATCACCAATTTCGGCGGCCATGCGACCGGGTTCTCCCGCCCCCGCGCCATGGCGGTGGACAACGGCACCGCCGTGCTGAGCCACGGCCCCTATTCAGTGTCCCTGATCGTCGCGAACCTTGGACGCGTGCGCCCCTGCGCCACGGGGCTCAGGTACTACCCGGTGTGCTCATGAACGCGTTGCGGGCAATGGGCGGGTTCACCCTCATGGAGCTCATGGTGGGGATGAGCGTAGGGGTGATTCTCCTCTCAGCCGTCGGGACCACCTACCTGACCACGTTCCAGGGCAATTTGGATGTACTTCAGGGCCTGCGCCTCAACCAGGCGCTACGGGAGACAGTGACCATCATGGCAAACGATCTGCGCCGGGCCGGCTACTCCGCGTCACCCGCGGAGGCGGACTTCACCGCCATCGCCACGCCCTCGGCGGGGTGCATCCTCTACAGCTATGACGTGGACGGCGATGCCGCGACCACCCGCAGCGTGGAGGAGGGTGACCGCTTCGGGTTCCGGCTGAAACAGCGCGCCATCTGGATGCGATCCAGCGGGACGGATATGGGCACCTGCAATGGGGGCAACTGGGAGCGGCTGACGGACCCGGCGGATGTGCAGATCACCTCGCTCGAATTCACCCTTCGCGCCAAGTGCGTCAACGCCGATACCGGAGAGCGCTGGAGCTCGGGCTGCGCGGACGAGGCGCACCCCGGCTACGGGCCCCCGAACGCGGGGGATCGGCTGGTGG
Source organism: Gammaproteobacteria bacterium (assembly GCA_041690535.1). GTDB lineage: Bacteria > Pseudomonadota > Gammaproteobacteria > Thiohalomonadales > Thiohalomonadaceae > JAWLHA01. Next base: position 39,777 of record JAWLHA010000033.1, read on the forward strand.
AGGTGCGCCACGTCCACATCGCCGCCACAGGCCGGCTTGCCGCCACCTCCGCCATCAGCCAAAGCGTCGCGACCTCGGTGAAGATTCGAAACGACAGGGTCCTGTCCAGCCCCTAGAGCACCGAACAGGTAAACCGAAAGATGCCAATCGCAGCCAAGTTGCGCCGCAGGTGGCGGGGGCAGCGAACCAGGTAGGGTGGATAAGCGCAGCGCATCCACCAATTGGACGCCGCACGGTGGATGCGCTGCGCTTATCCACCCTACATGTTGGGCGCGTCGGATTTATCTGGTCGGTGCATCTAGGGCCGCTTTTTGCCAAGGCCGTCAGGACGACGGCCGCTTGCCCCGCATCGGCGCCTGGAGGCCTGCCCGGGGTGCGGCGGCACCGCTCAACCCGAAGCCCCGGGCCGCCTCCACTGCGCCCGGGCCACACCGAGGAGAGGCCATGGAAGGCCCCGCAAGCCGTCGTCCGCTCAACCGCCGCCAAGGGGGTGCCGCCACCTTGCTCACCACCGTTGTGCTGCTCGCGGCGGCGAGTCTGGTCACCCTGTTCACCGCCCGCAGCGTGGTGACTCAGCAGCAGATGGCGCGGGATCACTACCGTTCCATGCAGGCCCTGGAGGCGGCGGAAGCAGGGCTGCAATACGGGCTCGCGTACCTGCGCAGCGGCGGCCCGGATCAGGTGGACAACGCAAGCGGCTCCGCCGGCGCCGATGGTGAGCCCGACCAGCTCCGGGGAAGGCAGGACGACGGCACCACCTTCGAGGTGAACCTGGACCAGGAGGGGGAGGAGATCACGCTCTCCACCGAGGGAGCCAGCCTCGATGCGGGGGTCCGCCGCACGATGCTCAGCAAAGTCCGACTGCTCCGGCCCTTGCAACGCGCCCCCCGACAGCCGCTTCTCGCCAAGGGTGATGTTGACCTTGGCGGCAACGGCACCATCACCAACGGGCACACGATCGGCACCATCCGCTGCGGCGGGGCGGCCAGCCTGGGCGGCTCCGGCGGGACCCGCATCGCCAGCGGTGAGGGCGGACTGCTTCCGAGCAGTGGGCGAGGCCGCCTCGGAGTCGATGTGGTCGCTGGCGATCCGCATCTGGCGACCGCCAGTGGCGAGATGCTCTTCCGACACTACTTTGGCGCCGACAAGGAGGTGGTTCGCACCCGGGCGCCCCTTGAGGCCACCGCCACCGCCGAGCTGCAAGGGCAGACCGACAAGCTGCTCTGGGTGAATGGCGATCTCGAACTCAGCGCGAACAGCCGCCTCGGCTGCAGCCTGGCGCCGCCGGAACCGTGCCTGGTCGCCGCCGCAGATCCGGTGATTCTCGTGGTCGATGGCAACCTGACCGCCTCCGGCACGGTGGATATCTACGGGGTGGTCTTCATCACGGGCGATTGGGAGGTGCAGGGCAACTTCTCAATCCAGGGTGCGGTCATTGTCGCGGGCAGTGTAGGGGGCAGCGGTAACCTGGAGGTGGTCTTCGAGCCCACCCTCGTCGCCCCCGAGGCGTTCTCGCCCCTCCCTGCGGCGCTCACAGGGACATGGAGGGACTGGTAAATGGGAGGGGCACAGAGGGGATCGACGCTGATCGAAGCACTTGTCGCGCTGGCCGTCTTTTCGATCAGCTTCGCTGCGATCGCCCATCTGCAGCTGGAGCTGCTGCGCAGGGGGTGGGAGTTGCGGGCTCGCGCCGCAGCACTGCACCTCGCGGGAGACAAACTGGCCGAACTGCGCACACAGTCCGAACCGGCGCAATATGGGGCGCTGGCGACGAGCGATGCCCCGGAGTCAGTGACGGTCGGAAGCACCACCTTCGAGCGCACGTGGACGGTCACCCCCCGCGCCGACCCGCCGCGCAAGGAGATCGCCGTCGCGGTCACCTGGGGCAGCGCCGGGCGGCCGACGCACCGAATGGCCCTGAGCAGCACCCTGGCGTGGCAGGACCCGGTCCTGGCGGCTGCGGCAACCGAGCCCCCCGCGGGACCGCTCATCCCCGAGCCCGCGGGCGGCGGCATGCAAGGCGACAAGACGCTATCGGAGGGCCGCTGGGATGCGCACGACAATGGCGACGGCACCTGGGTCGCCACCAATCCCACCTCGGGAGAGGTGGAACTGCTGGACGGCGACGGCCGTGTGGTGCTCAAGGTGCCTGACGGTCTGGTGCGGCTCAAGGGGACCATCACCCTCGCCGCGGGGGTGCACACCCGGGTCGACCTGACCGGGGTGCGCCCCCTGACCTCCGCGACCGGCCACTGCGTGTGGCCGGCCGAGGCAACCCGACCGCCCGTCTTCCACTGCTACGTGGCACGCCAGTGGTATGGCAACCTCGGCGTGGTCGGTTTCCACTCCCACGATGAGCTCTGCCCGGCGGTGCGCCGCTACACCGCCGCGGTGGGCACCCACCCGGACCTTGTCCCAGTGGAGGAAGAAGAGGGTTCGCTTCCGGTGGCGGAACTGCCCCACCAGGACTTCGTGATCCAGAGAGGGGGGCCGTGCGAGTGATCTCTTCCTCCCCCGAGGGCGGTCTGCCCCCGAACCCTGAACTGACGCGCCGGGCCGCACGCACTCAGCCTGCCCTCATGACGGAGGCGCACGAGACCTTAGCGGCAGTGATGGGAGGCTTTCGCGCCGCAGACCTTCCCCTGCTGCCCCAGGGCGGGGCGGGCAGAGGAAGGGGTCGCAGCGATCAGCCCTGGAGCCGCGCCCGGGCCCGCCCCACAGCGGCCTGCACCTGTTCCGGAGCGGTTCCGCCCAGATGGTTGCGTGCGCGCACCGAACCCTCCAGGGTGAGCACGTCGAACACATCCTCGCCGATGGCCTTGGAGAAGCCGCGCAGCTCCTCCAGGGACATCTCCGACAGGTCGCGTCCGCTGTCCACGCCAAGACGGACCGCCTTGCCCACAATCTCGTGGGCATCGCGGAAGGGTACCCCCTTGCGCACCAGGTAGTCGGCCAGGTCGGTGGCCGTGGAGAAGCCCCGCCGCGCCGCCTCCCGCATCGACTCCCGCTTCACGCTGATCGCCCCCATCATGTCGGCGTAGACCTTGAGGGAGCCACGCACCGTGTCGATGGTATCGAACAGCGGCTCCTTGTCTTCCTGGTTGTCCTTGTTGTAGGCCAGCGGCTGCCCCTTCATCAGGGTCAGCAGCGCCATGAGATGGCCGTTGACCCGCCCGCTCTTGCCCCGCACCAGCTCCGGCACGTCGGGGTTCTTCTTCTGCGGCATGATGGAGGAGCCGGTGCAGAAGGCGTCGCCGATGTCCACGAAATTGAACTGGGAGGAGGTCCACAGCACCAGCTCCTCGGAGAAGCGGGAGAGGTGGGTCATGAGGATGGCCGCCCAGCTGGTGAATTCGATGGCGAAGTCGCGATCGGAGACCGCGTCGAGGGAGTTCTCGCAGATGCGCTCGAAGCCGAGCTCGGCGGCGGTGAGGCTCCGGTCGATGGGGTAGCTGGTGCCGGCCAGGGCGGCGGCCCCCAGCGGCATGGCGTTGACCCGCTTGCGGCAGTCGGCCAGCCGTTCCCCATCGCGCTGCAGCATCTCGTTCCAGGCCAGCATGTGGTGGCCGAAGGTGACCGGCTGGGCGGTCTGCAGGTGGGTGAAGCCGGGCATGATGGTGTCGGCCTCCCGCTCGGCCAGGTCGATGAGCGCGCGCTGCAGCCGCGTCAGCTCCCCGGCGATCACGTCGATCTCATCGCGCAGGTAGAGGCGCACGTCGGTGGCCACCTGATCGTTGCGCGAGCGCCCGGTGTGCAGCTTCTTGCCCGCCCCGCCGATGCGGTCGGTCAGGCGCTTTTCGATATTCATGTGCACATCTTCGAGGGCGATGGACCAGGGGAACTCCCCCCGCTCGCACTCCCCGAGCACCTCGGTGAGGCCGGCGACGATGGCGTCCCGCTCCTCGGCCGTAAGCACGCCCACCTGGGCGAGCATGTTGGCGTGCGCGATGGAGCCGCGGATGTCGTGGCGGTAGAGGCGCTGATCAAAGCCCACCGAGGCGGTGAAAGCCTCCACAAAGGCGTTGGTGGGCTCGGTAAAGCGCCCGGTCCAGGGCTTTTCAACGGTCTTCTGGTTGCTCATGGGGACTCTTTCAGGTCGGAGCTGGCGATGGGGGCGCAGTATAAGCGATCCGCCTGCCCCCCCGCAGCATGGGGGCGCGCCTTCGGCGAGGTCCCGGCCTTCACCCCGGCACAGGGGCCCGGTATCATGCGGCCGTGCCCCGCGAACAACAAGACAACGATGCCGGCTTCTTCCTGCCCGATTTCTGCGGTCTGCGGGCCGTCTTTGCCGTGGTGGTTCTCTCCGAGCTGTTTGCCTTTGTGCTGGTGTTGGCCGACAGCGCTTCGCGCGCCGATCCCTGGGGCAGCCTGGCGCTGACCTCGCTCTTCATGCAGTGGGCCGGCCTGTGCAGCGCCGCGCTGCTGTGCGTCACCCGCAATGCCCTGGCCCGGCTGGGGGTCTACGCCCCCACCGCCAGCTACCTGCTCCTGCTCGCGCTGGTGGCCGCCCTCAGCGAAGGGGCGTTCCTGCTGCTCGGGGATGTGGCGCGCGGCTCCGGACTCGACCAGGGGGAGCTGCTGCTGCGCAACCTGGCCATCGGCGCCATCGTCATTGCCCTGGCGCTGCGGTACTTCTATGTGCAGCACCAATGGAAGCGCCGCCTCAAGGCCGAGTCCGAGGCCCGCCTCCAGGCACTGCAGGCACGGATCCGTCCCCACTTCCTGTTCAACAGCATGAACACCATCGCCAGCCTCACCCGCAGTGATCCCCTGGCGGCGGAGGAGGCGGTGGAGGACATGGCGGACCTGTTTCGCGCCAGCCTCGGCGATGGACGGCAGCTGATCCCCCTGGCCGAGGAGCTGTTCCTCACCCGCCGCTATCTGCACATGGAGAAACTGCGCCTTGGCGAGCGCCTGGCGGTGGAGTGGTCCGTCGACCCGGCCGCCGAGGAAGTTCAGATCCCCCCCCTCACCCTGCAGCCCTTGGCGGAGAACGCCATTTACCACGGGATCGAACCGCAGCCCGGGGGCGGTTGCGTCACCATCCGCGTGCAAAAGGCGGGGGGGACGGTGGCCATCGAGCTCACCAATCCGGTGGCTCCACCCGGAGGCCCCTCCCACTCCGGAGGGAACCGCATCGCCCTGGAGAATGTGAAACAACGCCTGGCAGCGCACTTTGGCGACAGCGCGGGATTGCAAACCACCCTGGCGGAGGGTCGGTTCCGGGTACAGCTGAGCTTGCCGACGAGGGACATGTCATGAGGGTGCTGATCGTCGATGATGAAGCCCCCGCCAGGGAGCGCCTGCGCCGCCTGCTGGGGGAGATTGAGGGGGTCGAGGTGGTCGGCGAGGCCGAGGAGGGGCGCCGGGCGCTGCAGCTGGCGGAGGCCACCGGCGCGGAAGTTGTGCTGCTCGATATCCGCATGCCCGGCATGGACGGACTGGAAGCGGCGAGCCACCTCGCCACGCTGCGGGAGCCGCCAAGCGTCATTTTCACCACCGCCTATGGGGAGCACGCCCTGGCCGCCTTCGAGGCGGAGGCGGTGGACTATCTGCTGAAACCCGTTCGCAGGGAACGCCTGGAGCGGGCCCTGGAGAAGGTCCGGCGCCTCACCCCGGTGCAGCGGGCGGCCCTACCGGCCGGCCGGCGCACTCACCTTGGCACACAGCACGGCGGCAGTGTGCGCCTGGTGCCGGTGGCCGAGATCCTCTACCTGCGTGCCGCGGACAAGTACGTCACCGCCCACACCACCGGCGGCGAGGCGTTGCTGGAGGAGAGTCTCAAAGCCCTGGAAGAGGAATTCGGCGACCTGTTCATACGCATTCACCGCAACGCCCTGGTGGCCCGCGCCGCACTGATCGGCATCGAGCGGGGGGCGGAGGGGACGTGGCATGCCCGCCTGCGGGGCCTGTCCGACCGCCCCGAGATCAGCCGCCGTCACGTCTCGGCGATCCGCAACCTGCTGAAGGCGGTGACTCAGCAGGCGGTGTTGTAGCGGGGCGCATCCTGGCACTGCATCACCGGCGCCGCCCGCACCCGGGACAACGCCGTCTCGATACGCTCATCCAGATAGCCGCCGAAGAAGTCGGGGGTGGTCAGGCCCACCATCTTTTGACTCATTTGTCGTCCCTCGGCGTCCAGAAACACGATGGTGGGGGTCACAAAGGCCCCGTAGCGGTTCACCAACGCTTCGACGCCAATCGGGCGCCCGTCAAAATCGCGCACCTCCCCAAGGCTGTCCACCTTCAGTTGGCGAATGATCACCCGGTCGGTGTAGTCCCCGCTGATAAGCATCGGCTTGAGAAACTCCTCCTCCACCCGCATGCAGTACCCGCAGTATTCCGCCGAAAACATCAGGAGAATGGGCACCTTCCGCTCCCTGGCGAGCGCCCCCTCCCGGCTCAGGTCGGTCACTGCGTGCACCGTCACCCCCTGGGCGCCCAGCGGACCGGCCGCACCGAACAACAACATGAAGCCCAGCAGGGCCGAAAATCCGCTACGTACCATTGCCTTCACAGCACTCCTCCACCCGAACAGGGTCTCAAGGGGTGATAACCCCAGGGTGAACGCATACTCACCCAAGAGCGACGTAAGTCCTTGAAAGCAGGTCGACGGCCGCATGGACGCGGCCGTCGAA
>JAWLHA010000034.1:0-46175 GCA_041690535.1 Gammaproteobacteria bacterium
GGGTGGATAAGCGCAGCGCATCCACCGTGCGGCGTCGAATTGGTGGATGCGCTGCGCTTATCCACCCTATCTCGGTTCGCTGCCCCCGCCACCTGCGGCGCAACTTGGCTGCGATTGGCGATCTTTCGGTTTACCTGTTCGGCGCTCTAGGACGAGCCCCTCAGGCGCAACATGCTGAGGCCGAGGGCGGCGGTGCCGAGGAGGGCCATGACGCCATATTCAAAGAGGTGGTCGCCGATGCCGCCGCCCTTGAGGAACAGGTCGCGGATGATCACCAGGTAGTAGCGCAGCGGGTTGAGCCAGGTGAGCAGTTGCACCCCCTCGGGCATGTTGCGGATGGGGAAGGCGAAACCGGAGAGGGTGATCATGGGCATGATGACGAAGATGGCCGACAGCATCGCCTGCTGCTGGGTGCGTGAGTAAGTGGAGATCAGCAGCCCAAGTCCCAGGGTGCTCATAAGGTAGAGCATGGTACCGAGCAACAGTCCCAGGGCACTGCCGCGGAAAGGCACCTCGAACCACCCCACCGCCACGGTGGAGACGAGGGCCATGTCGAACAGCCCCACACAGGCCACGGGGATCATCTTCCCCAGCACGAACTCCATGTCTGCAACGGGGGTGACCATCAGCCGCTCCAGGGTCCCCAGTTCCCGCTCGCGCACCACGGTCATGGCGGTGAGGATCATGGTCGCGATGAGTACCACGTTGGCGATGATCCCCGGGACGATGTAGGGGCGGTCATCGAGGTTGGGATTGAACCAGGCCCGATCCTCAATCACCAGCGGAGGCGCGCTCCCCTGCGCTTGAAGCGCACTTTGCCGCAGCGCGCCGCTGAGCTGCCCCACCACCAGCAGAGCGCTGTTGGCATCGGATCCGTCCGCCACCAGTTGCACCACCCGACGCCGCTCGAAGTCCGCCGGAAAACGCATCACGACCCGCACCGCATTGCGGTCCATGGCATGACTGGCCCGGGCCATGTCCGGGAAGCGGGTGAGGGAGAAGTTGCCCGTGGCCTCCACATCCGCCAGCAGCGCCCGGCTGGCGGGAGAATTGGCATGGTCCACCACCGCGACCGCCGCGTGACGCACATCGAAAGTGGCTGCATAGCCGAAGACCACCAGCTGCACCACCGGCGGCACCACTACGAAGAAGCGCATCTTCGGGTCGCGCAGCAGCTGCCGGAACTCCTTGGCCAGCAACGCCCGCAATCGATGGAGGCTTAGACCAAAGGCGCTCACGGCAGCAGTCCCAGAGTGCGGGCACGCCAATGGGTCAGTGCCGCGAGGATCAACAGGATCACCGCAAGGGCGGCCACCTCCCCCCACAGCAATAAGGGGGAAATCCCCTTCAGAAAGATCGCCTTTGAGAGCGTAACGTAGTAGCGCGCCGGGACGAGCAGGGTGAGGTACTGGAGCAGTTGGGGCATGTTTTCGATGGCGAAAATGAATCCCGACAACAGAAACGCCGGCAAGAACGTACTCACCATGGCGATCTGGCTGGCCAGGATCTGGTTGCCCGCAACGATGGAGATGAGTGCCCCCTGAAGCATCACCACCAGAAGGAACAACGCCGAGACGAGCACCAGCGCCACGGCCGAACCGCGGAGCGGGACGTCGAAGATGAAGACCGCAGCGAGCACCGCGACCGCCAGGTCGGCCAGGCCAATGACGAAGTACGGCCCCAGCTTGCCCAACAGAAACTCACCGCGGGTGAGTGAGGTGGTACGCAACATCACCAGATTGCCCGACTCCATCTCCCGGGCGATGGTGAGCGAGGTCATCAGGGCACCGATCACCGCCATGACGATGGCGATGACCCCCGGCACGATGGCCATGCGGCTCTCGCGCGCCTCGTTGAACCACAGCCGATCCTCGATGCGGATCGCCGGACGGCCGTTCTGTTGTTCAAGGAGAAAGTCGTTGACGATGGCCTGGGCGTAATTGCGCACCAGCCGCGCGCTGTTGGCGTCCACGCCATCGGCAATGAGCTGCAGCTGTGCGCGGCCACGCTGGAGATCCGCCGTGAAGCCGGCGGGCACCACCAGGGCGGCCCAGACCCGCCCCTCCTGGATGGCCGCGGCCACCTCCGCCCGGGAGTTGAAATGGAGGGTAACGCGAAAGGCCGCACTGGCGTCGAAGTGGGCCACCACCGCGTTGGAGGTGCCGTCACGGACCTCCTGCAGCACCCCGATGGGCGCCTCGGTGATGTCCAGCCGAATGGCGTAGCCGAAGAGAAAGAGCAGCATGGTCGGCATCAGCAGAATGAGGGCGAGGCTGCGGGGATCGCGCAGCAGGTGGCGCCACTCCTTGCGAGCCATGGCCCGCACGTGCTGCAGTCTCACCCTGCCCCCTCGGCTTCAGCCTGCTCCAATACAGCGACGAAGATGTCCTCCAGGGCCGGAGCCGCCGGGCCAAGGCGGGTGATGGCGATGCCCTCCTGTGCCGCAAAGGCGCGGAGCGCTTCCATGATCGGGTGAGGATCTACCCCGGGACGCAGGCGGATCCTCAGCAATCCCGCGTGGGGGATCACCTCCTGCACCGCTTCCCACTGCGCAAGGGTTGCCGCACAGCCCGGGCAGCCGCGCGTGTGCAACGCCAACAGGGGTGTGGCGAGGGGACGGGCCAGCAGCTCATCGGGGCTGCCCCGCTCCACCACGCGCCCGGCGTGCATCAGGGCGAGACGGTCACAGAACAGGGCCTCATCCATGTAGTGGGTGGTCACCAGGATCCCCATGCCCCCCTCGGCGAGCTCATAGATGAGCTCCCAAAAGTCCTGACGGGCCAGCGGGTCCACCCCCGAGGTGGGTTCGTCCAGAAACAGCACTTCGGGCTCGTGGAGCAGCGCCGCGGCGAGGGCAAGGCGGCGCTGAAACCCCAGGGGCAGCTCTCCGGCCGGGGCGGTGGCCACCGCCGAAAGCCCCAGCCGCTCCAGCGCCCACGGGATCCTCCGTTCCAGGCGGGTTCCGGTCAGCCCATACAGACCCGCCTGCAACCGCAGATTTTCGAGGGTGGTGAGATCGCCGTAGAGCGTGAAGCGCTGGGTCACGTAGCCGAGCCGTCCCCGGGCGCGACGGGCGCCTTGCGCTATGTCGATCCCGGCAACCCGAATGGTGCCTTCACTGGGTGGCAGGGTGCCGCACAGCATGCGGATGGCGGTGGTCTTCCCCGCCCCGTTGGCCCCCAGCAAGCCGAAGACTTCGCCCCGCATCACGCGAAGCTCGATGTGGTCCACGGCGGTGAAGTCGCCGAACCTCCGGGTCAGCCCCGAGGCGTCGATCACCGCCTCAGCCACCGCCGACCTCGGCCAGGGCCAGGGCCAGGTCACGCAGGGCCGCATCGTGCAGGGTGGGCTGCAACGGTTCACAGCGCAGCCCCGAAAACTGGGCGGCGAGGCGTTCGGCCAGCGCCCCCTCGTCTCCCTCCTCCACCCACACGTTGAGCCGGGGTCCCACCGGAAAGAGGAGCTTCACCTCAGGCGCCCGGCGCAGGGCGCCACGGTGACGGCGCACCTGCGGACCGTGGATGGCCACCAGCGCCAGCCCCGCCCGGTCGACGAGCGTCTCCGGGGCGCCGCTGCGGCGAATGGCCCCCGCCTCCAGGATGGCGACCCGGTCACACCGCTCCGCCTCGTCCATGTTGGCGGTGGCGTACAGGATGGCCATGCCCTCTGCGCGTACCCCGTCGAGCAGCCGCCAGAAGGCCCGGCGGGAGACCGGGTCAACCCCGGTGGTGGGCTCGTCCAGAAACATCACCCGCGGTTCGGTGACCAGGGCGCAGGCCAGGGCCAGCTTCTGCATCATGCCGCCCGAGAGCTGCCCGGCCCGGCGCCCCTCGAAGCCGGTCAGGCCGGTGCGTTGCAGTAGCCCGCCGATCCGCGCCGCTGCGGCAGTGGGGGCCAGCCCGTGCAGGTCAGCGAAAAAGATCAGATTCTCCGCCACCGAGAGGTCCTGATAGAGCCCGAAGCCTTGGGGCATGTAGGCAATGGCAGCGCGCAACCCCGGCTCGTGGGGGGCGCGCCCCAACACCCGCACCTCACCGGCCTGGGGCTCCAGCTGCCCCAGGGCGATACGCAGCAGGGTGCTCTTGCCCGCGCCGTCGGCGCCCACCAACCCCACGATCTCGCCGGTCCCCACCGCCAGGTCGATCCCCTGCAGCACCCGGCGCGGCCCGTAGGCAAAGTTCACCCCGCTCAGCTGGATGGCAGCGCCGTTCATGGCGGCGAGATGGGGATGGTGACGTCGGCGGGCATGCCGATCTTGAGGACCCTTTCCGGGTTGTCCACCTGCACCTTGATGCGATAGACCAACCCCACCCGCAGCTGGCGAGTCTCCACGGTCTTGGGGGTGAACTCCGCTTCGGGAGAGATGAAGCTGAGCCGCCCCTCGAAACTCCGGTCGATACCGTCCACCTCCACCTGAGCGGCTTGGCCGAGCCGAACCCGGGCCAGGTCCGTCTCGTTGAGATAGGCCCGCACCCAAGTTTTTTCCAGCGCGGCCACCCTCAGCACCGGCTGGCCGGAGGCGACCACTTCCCCCGGCTCGGCCATGCGCACCGAGACCACACCGGCCAGAGGAGTGATGAGGCGCGTATAGGCCAGTTGCCGCCGCGCAATGGCCAGGCCGGACTGGCGGGCCTGAAACTCCGCTTCGGCCCGGCGGATCTCCTCCGCCCGGGGCCCTTCGCGCAGCAGCGCCAAATTCTGGCGCGCCTGCTCCACTCCCGCCTCTGCCACGTCACGTCGCAGCTGGGCCTGTTCCAACTGTTCTTCAGAGGCGAGATGGCGCGCCACCAGGGTTTCGAGCCGTCTCACCTCGGCGCGGGCAAAGGTGCGTTCGGCCTCGGCGCGGGCGAGGGCCGCCTGGGCGGCGCGCACCTCCTGGACGCGGCTGCCGGCCTGGAGGGCCTCCAGCGCCGCCCGCGCGGCGGCCGCCTCCGCCTCGGCCCGTTCCACCGCCAGGCGGTAGTCCTCATCATCCAACAGCGCCACCGTCTGGCCCGAGGCGACGCCGCTGCCTTCATCGACCTCCACGCTGGCGATGCGGCCACTGACGCGAAAGGAGAGATCGCTCTCCCGCGCCTCGATGGTACCGGCGAGAACCACCCGATCCTGCGGCCCCTCCTGCCCGTTGCAGCCCACGACGGCGAGCAACACCAGCAGGGCGAGCCGTCGCGGTTGGGCATTCGGGAGCCTCCACATTCTCACCTCGCCCTCCCCTGTTCCCTGTCCCGCAGCATCATCCATGAGCTTAGTCCGGAGCCGCGCGACGCCTGCCGGCACCTTGATGGTTTTCGCTGCGCTCGCCACCCACACTCGGCAGGGTGAACGCATACTTACCCAAGAGCGATGTAAGTCCTTGAAAGCAGGTCGTCGGCCGCATGGACGCGGCCGTCGAGCGTACATGGACGTATCGACAGCGCACCTGCTTTCAAGGACTTACATCGCTCACAGCACGGCCGTGACGTTAGTATGCGTTTACCCTGCCACCTGCGGAATCGCTGAACCCGTGCCGGTCGCCGCCGTCTACACTATCGATACCGCCCTCCTCCGGAGAGGTTTTCATGTCCGTACCCGACTATTCGTCCGTGTGGGAGCAGTTGGCGCAGCCTGGCGGCAAGATCGTGCTCCTGGTCCTGGACGGTGCCGGCGGCCTCCCCTTCCCCGGCGTAAACAAGAGCGCGCTCGAGGCGGCCAGGACCCCCAATCTGGATGCACTTGCCGCCTCCGCCAGCTGCGGCATGCTGGAGATGGTGGGGCCGGGGATCACCCCCGGCAGCGGCCCGGGGCACCTTGCCCTGTTTGGATACGAGCCGCTGTCGCATCAACTGGGCCGCGGTGTGCTCTCTGCGCTGGGGGTGGGATTCGGGCTGCAGGAGGGGGATGTGGCGGCACGCATCAACTTCGCCACCCGCGATAGGGCCGGCCGCATCACCGATCGCCGCGCCGGACGCATTCCCAATGAAGTGAACGAGAGGCTCTGCCGCAGCATTCGCGAGCAGGTGAAACTGGAGTTCGAGGGGGAATACTTCCTGTTCACCGAGAGTCAGCACCGTGCCGTGCTGATCCTGCGCGGCCCGGGGCTGGGCGGGAACATCGGCGACACCGATCCCCAGAAGACGGGCGTGCCGCCCCTTCAGGCGCAGCCCACCGCCCCCGACTCGGAGAAAAGCGCCGCAGTGGTACGCCAGTTCGTGGAGAAGGCGCATGGGGCACTGGCGGGGGAGACCCCGGCCAACACCCTTCTGCTGCGGGGGTTCGAGCGTTACAAAGCATTTCCCACATTGGCCCAGCGCTTCAAGCTCAACGGTCTCTGCATTGCGCAGTACCCCATGTACCGGGGCGTATCGCGCCTGCTGGGCATGGATGTGGCAGAACCCCCGCCGTTGAAGGTCCAAGGCACCATGGAGTGCCTCGTGGATCGCATCGACGACGGCCATGACTTCTTTTTCGTCCACATCAAGGGCACCGACAGCGCCGGCGAGGATGGCGACTTCGACGCCAAAGTGGCCACCATCGAGGAGGTGGACAAGTACCTTCCGCTGGTTTCGAACCTCAATGCGGAGGTCTTCGCCGTCGCCGCCGACCACTCCACGCCCGCGGTCATGCAGGGGCACTCGTGGCACCCGGTGCCCGCTCTCATTCGCTCCCGTTTTGCCCGAGTGGACGAGGTCCGGCGCTTTTCCGAAGATGCCTGCGTTCACGGCTCACTGGGGCTTCGCCCGGCCACGCACCTGATGGGCCTGCTCCTCGCCCATGCGGGGCGGCTGAAGAAATTCGGCGCCTGATGCCCGGCGCGGCAATCATTTTCCCTCCCGTGGGCGTCTAACGAGCCGAGCCAACAGGCACTCGCCGGGCCTCCGCTCTCATGAGCGGATGCAGCGCCGCCCAGGCGTCGCTGTGGAAGAGCAAGTTTCAGGACGGGGGTGCCAAGGCCCCGATCCAGATGGGCCGACCGGCACCAACGGCCTCCCTGGGAGACGGGGGAAGAGCGCAAAGATGTGGAAGCCCACAACCACCGACACCCGATTGCGGCTCAGCGACGAGGAGTTCGCCTGCCTGGCCACACTGGTCAGAAGGCGTACGGGCATCGAGGTCAATCCGGCCAAGCGGCAGCTGTTCTGCTCTCGGCTGGCCGGGCGCCTGCGGGCCTTGGGGTTCACCAGTTTCGATCAGTACCGCCAGGTGCTGATGGAGCGCCCCGGTGGTGAGTTCACCCGGCTGATCGACGCGATCACCACCAACCCCACCAACTTCTTCCGCGAAAATGATCAGTTCGAGTACCTCGGCCGGCAACTGCTCCCTGCCATTCTGGGCAACAGCCGGGGCCCGCGGTGTCTGCGGATCTGGTCTGCCGGGTGTGCCACCGGGGAAGAGGCCTACGCCATTGCCATGGTCGCGGCCGAAAGGATTCAGCATTTGCGCGGCTGGGAGGTCAGCATTCTGGCGACTGACCTGGACCCTGCCCTCCTGCGGCAGGCGGAGCAGGGTATCTACGATGTGGATCGGCTGCGCGCGATCGTTCCCGAGCGGCTACAACGCTGGTTCCGCTCCGGCGAGGGGGCCAGAGGACGGTTCACCGTCTCCTCCGAGTTGCAGGATATGATCACCTTTCGCCCCATGAACCTGCTGGAGGAGTGGTCCGCCGTTCCGCGCTTTCAGGTGATTTTCTGCCGCAACGTGGTGATCTACTTCGACAAGTCCACTCAGCGAGACATTATCGAGCGGTTTGCCGACCACCTCGATCAGGACGGTCACCTGTTCCTGGGACATGCAGAGAGTCTGTATCAGGTGTCGGAGCGCTTTCAGCCGGTGGGCAGAACCGTGTTCCGCAAGCACAGGTGAGTGGCTAGGCGCTGCGCGTGTCAGTCGAAACTGTGCGGCGGGCGAGGGAATCAGAGCGGGAGGGAGGCCAGACAGCGTCCCCCCAAACAGGTGGTTCAACGCGAGGAGTTCACGGCGGAGGGAGGCTACGGCCTCCCCCTGAGGCGCCGCGGTCACTGGCGCCAGTCGGCCCGAAGCTTATGGCAAGGGCTGCGCCACTGACAGGTCCGATTCTGGCAGAAATACCGCACCTCGGTTCCGCAACAAGGCTCCTCTCCCCTGGATGCCTGAATGCGGCGAATGCGAGCCGGATTCTTCTCACCAGCGTGACGATCCGATTGCTGGTGGCGAACGAGTCGTCTAACGGTCGCGCTTGCCATATAGCCCTCTGTAGTCTGAATTATTCTGGAGTTTTCAGCGGTATTGCTTGAGCCTGTTCCGGCCCTGGCACTGTGGTGTGGTGCCGCTTCGACCGCACCTCTGTCGCATCTTCGAAATCACTAATAAAGTGATTTGAAACAGGGACTTTGGTGGTTATCTCGAGCCACTGCGGCAGCCGTACGGTTAAAGATAGACGGCTATTTTTGGATGTGCCGAGCTAATTTGCAGCCAACTACGAAAGTGTGAACACTCCACCTTTTCAGCCGAAAAAGTTCATTGTTCAATGGTTAGGAAATGTGGTGAATTGGTGCCCCTGCGACACCCTGTTGCGTGCGGGAGACAAGAGTGGATCGTTAACCACAAGGCCGCCCGATGGTGCCGTTCGTTCAGCCCTGAGGGCCTCCTCTCCCCCCTTTCGCAGCCCCGTCGCTGTGGTGCAAACACCACGCGAGTTCTCCGACTGCAGTGCTCCAGGAGAGAATACGCGAGGGCCATCCGCGCCGTGAATATGCCCCTCCCCCCACCCGGAGGCGGATTTCAGTGCAGATACCACCCGACACTTGACAGTGGAGGTCGAGCAGCGAGAAGGTAGACGGGCGTTCTCTCCGCGCAGCGGACAACCCGCTCGCACCTCAACAAGGCGCCGCATGTATGGATACACATCAGAAAAATTCCAAGCGAAAGGCGTTATCCACCGATTTTCCTGTCAAACACTTTGATATTCCTATGGGTCAGCGATGCCATCCGCCGAGGGCTTCGGCGCGCCTGAGCGTGCAACGGGTGCGGCGGCATGGTGCGTCAGCGGGCAAACGGAGGTCCACATGCCCTTGATTGAGATCCGGATCCATGGCCGCGGCGGCCAGGGCAATGTCGTTGCCGCCAATCTGCTCGCCATGGCCGCCTTTGCAACCGGACGCCACAGTCAGGCGTTCCCCAACTTCGGTGCCGAGCGCCGCGGCGCCCCGGTGGTGGCCTTCGTGCGCATCGCCGACCAGCCGATCCTGCGGCGCAACCAGGTGCGCACCCCGGCCTTCCTCATCGTGCAGGATGAAGCCTTGCTGCACGTGCCGGGCGTCACCGATGGCCTCGTTCCCGGCGGCGGGATTCTCATCAATTCCGTCCGTTCGCCTCAGGAACTCCACCTGCGGGACGACATCCAAACGGTAACACTGCCCGCCTCCGGCCTGGCCAAGGAATTCCTGGGACGCCCCGTCCCGAATACCGCCTTGCTGGCCGGCTTCCTGGCCTTGACCGAACTGTTCCCGACCGAGGCATTGATCGACGTGCTCAGCCACAAGTTCAAGGGCGAGGTGCTGGAATCGAACGCCCGCTTGATCCGCGAGGCCGCGGGGCGGGTTCCTGCCGCGCAATGGAAGGAGGTGAAGCATGCGGCAAGCGCTTGAAGGTTCCCAGGCCCTGGCCCAGGTCGTTGCCCTGTGCCGTCCCCAGGTGGTGGCGGCCTACCCCATCACGCCCCAAACCCACATCGTGGAGAACATCTCCAAGCTGGTGGCCGACGGCAAGCTGCGCTGCGAATTCGTCAGCGTGGAGAGCGAGTTTTCCGCCGCCTCGGTGGTGCTCGGTGCCGCCGCGGCCGGCTCACGCGCCTACACCGCCACCGCCTCGCAAGGGCTGCTGCTGATGGTCGAGGTGCTCTACAACATCGCCGGGATGCGCATCCCGGTGGTGATGACCTGCGCCAACCGCGCCGTCTCCGCCCCGCTCTCCATCTGGAACGACCAGCAGGACTCCATGGCGGCCCGCGATGCCGGCTGGATCCAGCTCTACTGCGCCGACAATCAAGAGGCGGTGGACACCACCGTGCAGGCCTACCGCATCGCCGAGCGCACCGAGCTGCCGGTGATGGTGTGCGTGGACGGCTTCACCCTCACCCACACCCTGGAGGCCATCGATGTGCCCGACCAGGACACGGTGGACGCCTACCTGCCACCCTTCAAGTTTGCGCGGGCCCTCGATGCGGCCAACCCCATCAGCATGGGGACGCTGCTCTCCCCCGACTTCTATCCTGAAGCGCGCCACTCCCACCATCAGGCCCTGCTCAATGCCCAAGAGGAGATCATCGCCGCCGATGAGGATTGGCATGCGGCCACCGGTCGGCGGTCCGGCGGGCTGCTGGAGGTGATCGGACCGGCCGAGGCGCGCATCGGCATCCTCACCATCGGCGCGGTGCTTGGCACCTTCCGCGAGGCGATGGAGATCTTCACCGATGCCCCGGCCGCAAAACTCATCAAGCTGCGCGCCTTCCGCCCCTTCCCGGTGGATGCCCTGAAAAGGGCTGTGGACGGGCTGGATGAACTCATCGTGCTCGAGCGCGCCCTCTCCCCGGGCGGCGGCGGCATCATCGGCCCAGAAGTGCGGGCGGCCCTGTCGGAAATGGAGCGCCCGCCGCGCGTCCACAACTATGCCGTGGGGCTCGGTGGCCGCGACATTCCGCTGGAGCTCTACCCGCGGCTGCTGGCCTCGGTGGACACCCCCAACCCGACCCGCTTCGCGGTGTTCGACGCGGAACTGGACCGTCTGCCCGAAGAGGATCGGTAAGGAGATTCTGTGATGACGGAAAAGAGAGTTTCAGTGGAGGAGCTGCGCAAAAAGCAGCCCCGCTATCAGGCCATCACCCCGGGCCACCGGGCCTGCCTCGGCTGCGGTCAGGCACTGGCCGTGCGGCTGGTGAGTGAAGCCACCGGCCCCGACATCGTGGTGGCCAACGCCACCGGATGCCTGGAGATCTTCACCACCCCCTGGCCCGAGTCCTCCTGGCGGGTACCGTGGATCCACTCCCTGTTCGAGAACACCGGCGCAGTGGCCTCCGGCATCGAGGCGGCCCTCAAGGCCCAGGGCAAAACCACCAAGGTGGTGGCCATGGGCGGTGACGGGGGGACCTTCGACATCGGCTTCCAGGCCCTCTCCGGGATGCTGGAGCGGGACCACAACGTCCTCTATGTCTGCTACGACAACGAGGCCTACATGAACACCGGCGTGCAGCGCTCCGGCTCCACCCCCCACGCGGCGATGACCAACACCTCACCGCCCGGGCGGGAGCGCATGGGCAAACGCCACCTCAAGAAGGATGTGATCAACATCGTGGCCTCCCACCACATTCCCTACGCGGCGACCGCCTCGGTGGCCTACCCCTCCGATCTGCGCAAGAAGGTGCGCCGTGCCCTCGCGGTGGAGGGACCGACGTTCCTGCAGATCCATGTGCCCTGCCCGCTCGGCTGGGGCCATGAGGGGAACAAGTCCATCGAAATCGCCCGACTGGCGGTGCAGACCGGCCTCTATCCACTCATCGAACTGGAGCGGGGCCAGCTCACCGGCGCGATGCCCATTCGCCGCCAGAAGCCGGTGACCGAATACCTGAAGGCCCAACAGCGTTTCCGTCACCTCTTCGCCAATGACATCCGGGCGAAGGAGGAGCTGGAACACCTGCAGGCCATCGCCAACCACAACATCGAGGTGTATGAACTCCTCGGTGAGGGGGAACACGACACCGAGGCGGCCGACACCGTGCGCCGTCAGGGTGTTCGTTGGGGCTAACAGGGAAACAGACGAATCTGGAGTTGGGAACTATGACAATCCTCACTCGCGGCGCCTTCGCCCGGCCGGGCACCTCGGTAAGCTACAAGACCGGCAGCTGGCGGGTCCAAAAACCCGTCCACCTTCACACTGCAGCCCCCTGCCATGCGGTCTGCCCCGCCGGCGAGGATGCCCAGGCCTGGCTTGCCAAACTGGAAGAGGGCAAGGTGCGCGAGGCGTGGGAGACCCTCACCGCCGTCAACCCCCTACCCGCCACCACGGGCCGGGTGTGCCATCACCCCTGCGAGTCGGCCTGCAACCGCGGCAAGTACGATGAGCCCATCGCCATCCACAATGTGGAGCGCTTCCTCGGTGACGAGGCGATCCGCCACGGCTGGCAGTTCAACGTGCCCAAAGCGGCAGCGGGCGCGCCGCAGGTGGCGGTGGTCGGAGCGGGTCCCGGCGGCCTCACCGCCGCCTATCATCTGGTCCGCCGCGGCTACCGGGTGGTGCTCTTTGACGAGCTGCCGGTGGCCGGCGGCACGCTGCGTACCGCCCTGCCCGCCTACCGCCTGCCGCGGGAGGTGCTCGATGCCGAGGTGGAGCGCATCCTCGCCCTGGGGGTGGAGTTCCGCGGTCACACCAAGGTGGGACGCGACATCACCCTCGAGGAGCTACGTGCCCGGTTCAAGGCCGTCTTCCTCGCCCCTGGCATGCAGAAGGGGCGTGAGTGGAGCGTCGACGGCGTGGTCCCGCGGGATTTGCACTGCGGGCTGGAGATGCTGCGCGAGTGGATCACCATGGGCGATGTCCCCGCGGCCCGCAGCGTGGCCATCGTCGGCGGCGGCAACACCGCCGTGGACCTCTCCCGGGTGCTGCTGCGGGCCGGTGCCGAAGAGATACATATCATCACCCACCAGTCGCTGCCCGGCAGCGACCCCGACGCCATGAGCGCCATCGAGCGGGAGGTGGCCCAAGCCATCGAGGAGGGGGTGAAGGTCCACCCCAACCGCGGCATTCGGCGCCTGATCCTCCGCGGCGAGCGGGTGGTGGGCGTTGAGATGGTGCGCATGAAGAAGATGGACCGCGGCAACGGCAAGCTGGAGCGGGTCGCCTTCGAAGGGACCGAGACCGTTTTACACGTGGAGATGGTGATCCCCGCCATCGGCCAGGAGGTGGATCCCATCGGACTGGATACCCTGCTCGAACCCAACGGGCTGTTCGCCACCAACCTCTGGGGCGAGACCAAACTACCGGGCGTCTTCGCCGGGGGCGACGCTCGCCAGGCCAGCACCGGCATGGTGAGCGGCGCGGTGGGTGACGGGCGCCGCGCGGCGGCGGCCATCGACCGCTACCTGCGGGGCGAGCCCCAGCCGGAGCGGGAACGCACCGGCGAGCCCATTGGCATCGAACGGCTCAATCTCCACTATGCCGAGCACGCTCCCCGTCCGGTGGAGCCGGTCCTCCCGGTGGCGAACCGCAGGGGCAGCAAGGAGATCGAACTGGGTCTGGAGGAGCCCCAAGCCATGGGCGAGGCGCAACGCTGCCTCTCCTGCGGCAACTGCTTCGCCTGCGACAACTGCTGGACCTTCTGTCCCGACACCGCGGTGCTGAAGACGGCCGAGCTGGCCAGCGACGGCTCCAACTATGTGTTCGACTACGACTACTGCAAGGGATGCGGGCTCTGTGCCAACGAGTGCCCGAGCGGCTTCATCGTCATGCAGGAGGACATCTGAACGGGGCAAAGCCCCGTTCAGATGTCGGATACGAGAGGCGAGGTAAGAGATTCGAGGGGATGTGCTCGCTGCGCTCGCGGCATTTCGATCCGCATCAGCCGTGCGCGAAGCACACTCATCCCCTCGTAGCTCGAATCGTAACTGCTCACCCAGTAATCACGAACGGTACCGAAAATCCGTCATCCTCGCGAAGGCGGGGATCCGAATATCCGTCATCCTCGCGAAGGCGGGGATCCATTGGAGCGTGCTTCTGTTCATTGGATTCCCGCCTACGCGGGAACGACGGGGGAGTGAGTAGTTACCTCGAATCGTAACTACTCACCCGCATCCGTCATTCCCGCGAAGGCGGGAATCCAGTGCTGGACTTCAGCGGGCCAAGGGTATTGGGCTGGGTGCCTTATGGATTCCCGCCTTCGCGGGAATGACGAACAGTACAAGTAGCGAGGATTGAGTGCGGTGAACCTGCGACCGCATCCTAATTCCATAAGCGGGAAGCAGTCGGGGAGCGAGTAGTTACCTCGAATCTTTTATCTCGTGTCCAGCGCCTTTTTGGACTGGACATTCGCGGTGCTTGTACTACGCTTTAACTAACAATAACAACAAGACGTCACCTATGCCTCTCCCGCCGCCCCGCCAGGGTCTCCGACCCGAAACGGTGGCGGTTTATTTTTTTCTCCCTCTGCCGTAATCCCCGCGTCACAAAACCTTCAAGCGCCTGACATATACGCCGGCCATACTGCGCCTCGCTTCCAATCTGTCACTAACTACAAACAGGAGCGTGTATGCGCAACTCGGTTCGCTTGACTCTTCTCTCCGCCGTCGCGGCGGCATTCTCCACTGCCGCCACGGCCGAGACCACCGTCTACGGCAAGCTGCACCTCTCCGCCGGCCAGATCTCCCAGGACGCCGCCGGCAGCGACACCAGCTCCACGGCCGTCACCAGCCACGCCTCGCGCTTCGGCATCAAGTCCACCGATCAGTTCGCCGGTGGTCTGACCGGCACCGTCCAGGCGGAATTCGAAATCGACGCAGCCGGTGATGTGACCGGAAGCAAGGACAACCTGCTGAAGGCCCGCAACACCTTCGTCGGCCTGAAGGGCGGATTCGGCGAGGTCCGCGTCGGCATCCACGACACCCCCCACAAGATCTCCACCGCCAAGCTGGACCCCTTCTCCGACACCTACGCCGATTACAACAACATCATCACCCGGGACGTGCGTGCCTCCAACGTCCTCGCCTATCTCAACAAGTTCGGCTCGGTGGGCGTGGCCCTCGCCTACAGCGCCGGCGATGACAGCGTGACCGCCGAAAACGAGGGCGATGTGACCAGCGTCATGGTGAACTACGCCGATGGCCCCCTGTACCTGACGGCCGCCATCGAAAACTACAACGACGTGGCCGCCGGCGGGGTGGAGAGCGCCCCCAAACTGGGCCTCGGCTACAAGGCGGGCCCGGTCGCCCTCGGTCTGGTGTACGAGAGCGTGCAGAGAAAGGATGCCGACGACATCGCCGAGGTCTATGCCAGCGTTCAATACAAGCTGGATGACCTGAACACCATCAAGGCCGCCTACGGCACCCGCGACACCGATCCCGATGCCCAGAACATGTTCGCCCTCGGGTTCGATCGCAAGCTGGACAAGAAGGCCAGCGTCTACGCCCTCTACGCCAGCGGCACCGATGGCGGGCTGGCCAACAAGGGCAAGCTGAACGGCGACGGCACCGCCCTGGTGGCCGGCTACGTTTACAATTTCTAACCCGTGCCAGCTGGGGAAAAGGAGCTTCCCTTTCCCGGTATACCACCGTGATCCCTAGTGTGTGCTTTTGAGGGGCGCCCAGCCGGGCGCCCTTCCTTTCGGCCTGCCCCCGGCTAGAGCACCGAACAGAACGAATGTCGCCGATCGCAGCTGGTGTGAGTGGCCGGTGGCAACGGTCCCCGCGTAGGGTGGATAAGCGCAGCGCATCCACCATTCACGGCAATTCGGTGGATGCGCTGCTACATCGGTTTCGGCATGATTGAACGGCGCACATGCTCTCGCCCTGCCCCCGTGCCCCGAACTTGTACAGGCCAGAAATGGTCTGTATCTTCTGCGCCATGAAACCCGTAGATACCTTGATCCATGCCCGTTGGGTGATCCCGGTCGAGCCGGATGACCGTGTGCTGGAGCATCACAGCCTGGCGATCCGCGACGGCCGCATCGTCGCCCTCCTCCCCACAGCCGAGGCAAGCGCCAGCTTCGCGGCGACGCAAACCGTCACCCTCGAACACCACGCCTTGATCCCGGGCCTCATCAACGCCCATACCCACGCGGCCATGGCGCTGATGCGCGGCCTGGCGGACGACCTGCCGCTCATGACCTGGCTCAACGAGCACATCTGGCCGGCGGAGGGGCGTCATGTGAGTCCCGAATTCGTTCGTGACGGGACGCAGCTGGCCATGGCCGAAATGCTCCGGGGCGGCACCACCTGCTTCTCGGACATGTACTTCTTCCCCGACGAGGTGGCCCGACTGGCCGAACAGGCGGGCATGCGTGCAGTGGTGGGTCTGATTGTGCTCGACTTTCCCACCGCCTGGGCCCAGAACGCGGAGGAGTACCTGCACAAGGGGCTGGCCGTTCACGATGCCCTGCGCCACAGCCCGCTGGTCACCACTGCGTTCGCCCCCCACGCACCTTACACCGTCTCCGACGCCCCGTTGGAAAAGGTGGTGATGTATGCCGAGGAGCTGGACCTCCCCATTCACATGCACATCCATGAAACCGCCCATGAGGTCTCCCAGGCGCTCGAGGCCGGTGGCCACCGTCCGCTGGAGCGGCTGGCCGATTTGGGTCTGCTCACCCCGCGACTGATTGCGGTGCATATGACCCAGCTTACGGAAGCGGAGATCGCCACCCACGCCGCCGCCGGCGCCCACGTCGTGCACTGTCCCGAGTCCAATTTGAAGCTTGCCAGCGGTTTCTGCCCGGTCCACGAACTCTCCACCGCCGGTGTAAACGTCGCCCTCGGCACGGACGGGGCCGCAAGCAACAACGATCTGGACATGTTCGGGGAGATGCGTACCGCCGCCCTGCTGGCCAAGGGGGTCTCGGGCGACGCCTGTGCGGTACCGGCCGCGCTGGCACTGCGCATGGCCACCCTCAACGGGGCCAAAGCGCTCGGACTGGAAGAGGTGACCGGCTCCCTGGTGCCGGGCAAGATGGCCGATCTGGCCGCGATCCGGCTGGACGATGTAGAGACCCAGCCGCTCAACAATCCCGTCTCCCAACTGGTCTACGCCACCGGACGCGACAAGGTGACCGATGTGTGGGTCGCGGGCAAGCGTTTGCTCAACAACCGCCGGCTGACCACCCTCGATGAGGAGTCGATTCGGGTGCGCACACGTGCGTGGCAGGCTAAGATCCAGGGCTTCGATGAGATGAAGGAGCAGGCATGAGCGCATCGGTGCACAACGTCGATCCACTGGAGATCAGCAAATTTGAGGAGCTCGCCTCCCGCTGGTGGGACCCCAAGAGCGAATTCAAACCGCTGCACGACATCAACCCCCTGCGCCTCGACTATGTGGATGCGCGCTGTGGGCTGGCGGGGAAGCGGGTGCTGGACGTAGGCTGCGGCGGCGGCATCCTCTCCGAAGGGATGGCGTTCAAAGGGGCCGAGGTGACCGGTATCGACATGGGGGAGGCCCCCCTCTCCGTGGCCAGGCTGCACCAGCTGGAATCCGGGGTTGAGGTGGATTACCGACGCATCACCGCGGAGCAGCTCGCCGAGGAGATGCCGGAGAGCTTCGACGTGGTCACCTGCATGGAGATGCTGGAGCACGTGCCCGACCCGGGCTCGGTGATCGCCGCCTGCGCGCGCCTGGTCAAGCCCGGCGGGAAGATCTTCTTCTCCACCCTCAACCGCAATCCCAAGTCGTACCTGTTCGCGATCATCGGTGCGGAGTACCTGCTGCGGCTGCTGCCCAAGGGGACCCACAACTATGCCAAGTTCATTCGCCCTTCCGAGCTGGGCGAATGGGTCCGCCACGGCGGGCTGGAGCTGAAGGAGCTGACGGGGATGAGCTACAACCCCCTCACCCAGCGCTACAGCCTGGGGCGCGATCTGGACGTGAACTACCTGGCCTACTGCACCAGAGAGGGTTAGGCGTCGGTGACACCCGTTCGCCAGAGCGTGCGCACCGTCCTGTTCGACCTGGACGGGACCCTGGCCGACACGGCCCCCGACCTCGCCTTCGCCCTCAACCGGGTGCTGGAGGAGCAGAACAGGGCGCCGCTGCCCTTCGAACAGATCCGGCCGGTGGTCTCCCATGGCGGCATGGCGCTGATCCGCCTCGGCTTTGGCCTGTCGCCTGACGCCCCGCAGTTCGAGCCGTTGCGCCAGCGCCTGCTGGAAATCTACCGGGCCAACATCGCCCGCGGCACCACGCTCTTTCCCGGAACCGACACGCTTCTCGAGGCGTTGGAGGCCATGGGGATGAGCTGGGGGGTGGTCACCAACAAACCGGCCTGGCTGACAGAGCCGCTGCTCGAGGCGTTGGGGGTGCTGAACCGGGCCGTGGCGGTGGTGAGCGGGGATACCCTCCCCGAACGCAAGCCCCACCCGGCCCCGCTCCTGCTCGCCTGCGAGCAGGCCGGCTCCCTGCCGGGCGAGTGCATTTATCTTGGCGATGCCGAGCGGGATATGGAAGCGGCCCGGCGCGCAGGCATGCCAGCTTTCGTGGTGAATTACGGCTACATCGGCGAGGACGACCGGCCGACCGAATGGGGCGCCGAGGGTTTCATCGACCACCCGATGGAGTTGCTGCCGCTGCTTGAGCGGATCGCCGCCGGGGAAGGCGGGGGGAGTTCAACCACTGGGCGGGAGCTACGAGGTGCGAGGAGAGGCGGGATCCAAGGGAAAGTGTCGCTTCGCGACGACTGACCTGATGGCCGCGCGCAGCGCCCCACCCCCTCGCGCCTCGTATCTGCCTCACTCGTCTTTGAGCTTCTGGATGAGCGCTTCCTTGGAGTCCTTGTAGAGCTCTTCGGCCATGCGCTGAGCCTTGTCGCGGATATCGCGCTCGGCAAAGGGGTTGCTGAACAGCGGCTGATCCTTGGCGAGATTGATACCCAACCAGACGCCGGTCAACAGGATCGCGCCCACAAGAACGAACAGCTTCTTCATGACAGACCTCTCTCCTCGATCGGCCATGGAAACTACCACAGCCCGTGCCCAAGCGCACACTGTCGCGGCGGCCTACGCCCACTGCCTGGAAGTGGCCCGGAACCATTACGAAAACTTCCCGGTGGCCTCCCGGCTGCTGCCTGCCCGGTTGCGGGTCGCCACGGCCGTGATCTACACCTTTGCCCGCCAAGCCGATGATCTCGCCGATGAAGGGGATGCCGCCCCTGCCGAGCGGCTTGCGGCCCTGGACGCCATGGCCGCCCAACTGCAGGCCCTGGAGCAGGGCAAACCAGACCCGGACCCGGTGTTCATCGCCCTGGGGGATGTGATCGCGCGCTTCGGATTGCCTCTGCAGCCGTTCCACGACCTGCTGTCGGCGTTTCGCCAGGATGTGACGAAAAAGCGCTACACCACCTTCGAGGAGCTGTTGGATTATTGTCGGCGCTCCGCCAACCCCGTCGGGCGGCTGCTTCTGCACCTGCACGGGGCCGCCACGCCGGAAAACCTGCACCTTTCAGACCGGATCTGCAGTGCCTTGCAGCTCATCAACTTCCTTCAGGACCTGGAGCAGGATTGGGTGGAAAACGGCCGAAACTACCTGCCGCAGGATGAGATGGCGCGGTTCGGGGTGAGCGAGGCGCATCTGGAGGGACGACAGAGCGACGAGGCGATGCGCCAGCTCATGGATTTTCAGCTGGCGCGCGCCCGCGCGATGATGCTCGCGGGCGCCCCCCTACCGGAGCGGCTCAGGGGCCGGTTCCGGTGGGAGTTGCGACTGATCGTGCGAGGGGGGCTGGCCGTCCTCGACCGACTGACCGCCCGGGAGAATGTCTTCGACCGCCCGCGCCTGAGCCGTTGGGCAGCACTGCGCCTGCTTGCCGGGGCGTGCCGCCCCATCACCACAGCAGGGGCACCGAACAGATAATCCGATATGCCAAAAATGTAGGGTGGATAAGCGCAGCGCATCCACCATTCACGGCCGCGGTGCGGTGGATGCGGTTCGCTGACCCCGCCACTTGCGGGGCAATCTGGCTGCGATTGGCGATTGTTCCCTGTTCGGTGCTCCAGGTGCGAATAACTTTGCTGAACGGTGCCGGGATCAACACTCACCGCCAGCTTACGAGGAGTGAGCGGGAGGCTCATGATCAATCCCACTGCGCTAGCGCCCCCACCCCTCGCATCTCGTACCTTTCACCTCGTATCTTTCAATGGCTGGTTCCCTCCGACAGTCGCGTTTTGTTCCACACGTTGTACTTGCCGGAGGGCTTGACCATGGCAATGCGCTTGACCTCCTCCAGGGTATCAGCGTCGTAGACGACGAGGGCTCCGTCCATGTCCCAGATGCTGAGCAGGGCGTAGCGGCCGTCCCTCGTGAACTCCACGTGGGCGGCGGTCTTGCCGGGGGCCGGGCGCAGGGTCTTGACCACTTCCAGGGTCTGCTTGTCGATGACATGGACCGCGTCCTTGTCCTTGCCGAAGAAGACATCGACCCAGGCGTGCCGGCTGTTTTCATGGCTGCGCATGAAGAAGCCGGAACCCAGGGTGGGGATCTTCTTGATGGTCTCCCAACTCTCCATGTCCACCACGCTGACCAGCGGCTCCTTCAGGTTGGGGGTAGCCATGACGGTCCGCCCCTGATGCTCCCAGGTGATGCCGGAGCCCAGGTGGGGCATGCCGGGCACGTCGAGCTTGTGGACTACCCGCCCGAGGTCGAGATCGACCACCTGTCCCACCCCCTTGCGCGAGGCGCCAATCACGAAGTTGTACGCCTGGTCGAATCCGAAGTCGTCCAGATAGTCGTCCACACGAATGCGGCGAATAGGGAGAAATTCCTTGGTGCGCAGCTCACCATCACCCTGGCGGTAATTGTGCTCCCAGCCGGAAAACCCGGGGGGCGGCTCCTCCAGATAGCTGATCTCCCACGCCTCCGGAATGTCCTTGAGGGCGGCGACGAAGCTGCCGCGCGGACGCGCGGTGTACACGGCGCTGACCCGTGAGGTGGTGCCGTCCTTCCCTGCCGCCGGGATCACCTTCACCGGGGTGAGGTCGCGGGCATCGAGGGCCACCAGGGTATGGGGCAGGTAGTTGGCCACCATGACGTGGCGGTCATCGCCGGAGACGGCGAGATTGCGGGTGTTGATCCCCGCCCGGATCTCGGCCACCACCTTGAGGTTGTAGATGTCGAACTTGCTGATCCAGCCATCCCGCGAGGCGAAGTAGACGAAGCGTCCATCACTGCTGTATTTGGGACCGCCGTGCAGGGCGGGGCGGGTCTGAAAGCGGTGGATCGGTTCGAAACGGTCACCGTCAAGCAGTGTCGCATGGTGATCGCCGGTCTCCACCACGATGAACAGGTTGAGCGGGTCGGCGCTGAACACCGGCTTGTCCGAGAGGGCCTCGACCTGAGGATACTGGACGTGGCTGGCCTGGATCTGCGCCAGCCCCCACTCAGGGACGTGGTCGAGGGGGGTGTAGACATACTCGATGAGCACCTGGATGTCGGCGGCCGTAAGCTTGTCGCTGAACCCGGGCATCTGGGTGGCCGCACGGCCGTGCCTCACCACCTCCAGCGCGGCGTCCCGGCGCAGTCGGGTGAGGTTCTCAGGAAGCAGCGCCGGGCCCGTCCCGCCCAGGCGGTCCTGACCGTGGCAGGCGCTGCAGTGCTCCAGGTAGAGAGGCCGGGGAGTCGGTGGTTCGCCCACCGACAGCGCTGTGGCGGGGGCGAGAAGCAGCAGTAGCAACCGGGTCAGGTGTTTCATGATGGGAGCACCTCGGCAAGGGGACGGGGGGCGAGACCGATTTCGGGATCGGTGAGGTAACAGCCGGGGTCTTCGGACCAGTAGTCGCCCGTGAGTTGGAACGCACGAATGCGGGTGTTGCCGTTGCACAGGGAGAGGTAGGCGCAACAGCTGCAGCGGCCCTGCACCGGGCGGGGACGGCGCTTGAGCCCGGCCATCACCGGGTCGGAGAGGTCGGCCCAGATCTCGGAGAAGGGCCGCTCGCGCACGTTGCCGAGGCTGTAGTGCCACCACATGGTGTCGGGGTGCACATTGCCCAGGTTGTCGATATTGGCGATGCCGACCCCGGAGCTGTTGCCGCCCCAGGCGGCGAGACGGCGGGCCAGCAGTCCGTGACGCCGGGGGAAGCGGCGCTTCGCCCAGTGCAGCAGGTAGACGGCATCGGCATCGTTATTGCCGGTGACGTACTCCCGGGGCGTGCCGCGCTCGATCTGCGCCAGGCAGCTGTCGAAGAGCAGATCCATCGCCCCGCGGGTGAGGCGGTGGTGGGCATCGTCGCGACGGTTCTTGTTGCCGCGGCCGGCGTAGTTGAGGTGCGAAAGATAGAATTTCTCCCCCTCCTCCTCCTCCATGAGCTGCAGCAGTCCCGGAAGGTCCCCGGCATTTTCGGCCGTGAGGGTGAAGCGCAATCCCACCTTGATGCCTCGCTCGCGACAGCGGCGCATGCCGGCCAGTGCCGCATCGAACGCCCCCTCACAGCGGCGGAACCGGTCGTGGGTGGCCTGCAGCCCGTCCAGACTGATGCCGACGTAGTCGTAACCGACCTCGGCGATGGCGTCGGCCCGCTCCCCGTCGATGAGGGTGCCGTTGGAGGAGAGGCCGATGTAAAACCCCCGCGCCTTGGCACGGCGGGAGATGTCAAAGATGTCGGGGCGCAGCAGCGGTTCACCGCCGGAGAGGATCAACACCCGTACCCCGAAACCACGGAGGTCATCCATCACTGCGTCGATCTCCGTGCCGGAGAGTTCACCGGGAAAGGCCTTGTCCGCCGAGGTGGAGTAGCAGTGCTTGCAGGTAAGATTGCAGCGGCGCACCAGATTCCAAATCACCACCGGCGCGGTTCCGGCAGCGACCGGCGGTATGCCGCGTGTCGGGGTGCCGCTTGGCGGGGACTCCCCGGTCAGAAGCTGCATGTAGGGGGTGATGCGGAGCATGACGGGTCTTCCTCCTGGAAATGCCGCGGGAGATGGTCGCGATGGTCCCGGCAGCGGAATGAATCGTTTCAACCGGCGCGTTCCGTCGTTCAAACGCCGAATCTCATGCCTGTCTTCTTGAGGATTTGGTTGCTGTAGAGCACCTCATGGCCCTGGTCATCGCTGCCGAGCAGTTCGGCGATGGCAGCCACCTGACGCCCCACCTCGGCGCGATCCTGGCCGTGCACCATTGCAAAGAGGTTATAGGGCCAGTCGGGGGGGTGACGCGGGCGGTGGTAGCAGTGGCTAACGAAGGGCAGCGCGCCAATGCGCGGGCCGATCGCGCCGATGCGGTGGTCGGGCACATTCCATACACTCATGCCATTGGCGCGGTAACCGAGCCGATAGTGATTGGGCACAGCCCCGATCCGTCGGATGAGTCCGTTGGCCTGCATCCGCTCGAAGCGCGCCATCACCTCTTCGGGCCTGGCACACACCTTGGCGGCGATGGCGTGAAAAGGCTGCGGGACCAACGGCAGGCCGGCCTGGGTCGCCAGGACGATGGCCCGATCCAGCGCATCGAGCGTATCGATTGCAGGCGCAGGCTCACGCACGGAAGTGGAGACCGACATAGAATTCCTCCCGTTTCGGAAAGTTGTACACCTTCAGTCCGGTCGCCTCTTCGATGTCGGCGATCACCCCATCGATACGCTCGGGGAGTTCGGTGGCGAGGACAAACCACATGTTCAACCAGTGTTCGCGGGCATAGTTATGGGCCACCTCGGGGAAGGCGTTGACGATGGCTGTCGCCTCATCGAACCGCTCCTTCGGAACGGCCATGGCCGCAAGGGTCAGCGCCCCTCCCATGCGCTGCGCGTTGAACAAGGGGCCGAAGCGGGTGAGCAGCCCCTCCTCCTGCATCGCCTCCAGGCGCCGCAGCAGCTCCGCCTCGTCGGTACCGAGCTGCTCGGCAACAACTTGAAAGGGGCGCTCGCAGATGGGCATTCCCCGTTGCAGCTCGTTGAGGATGTCCCGATCCAACTCATCCATGGCCGCCCCCTGCAACGACAAACTCCACCTCGCGCTCCACCGCATTGACGTAGCGGGCGCCGCGCTGCTTGAACCGGCGCAAGCTGAACAGCACGGCACGTTCGACATGGCTGAGTCCGCATTCGGTCGCCAGCAACTGCACCCGCTGCTCAACCGCAGCGCGATCCTGCCCATGGATCATGCAGAACAGGTTGTACGGCCAGTGGGGGAGCCGGCGCGGGCGGCGATAACAGAGGGTCACGAAATCGAACTGGCGGAAACGGTTGCCCACCTCGCGCACCTCCTCGTCGGGGATGTCCCACACCACCATCGCGTTGGCGCGATAGCCGAGCTCCCGGTGGCGCACGACGATCCCGTGGCGTCCGATGGTTCCGTCCTGCAGCCACTCACCAAGACGGCGGAGCACCTGCTTCTCGGCCAACTGGGCCGCGTGGGCGACAGCCGCATAGGGGCGTTCCGTCAGTGCGAGGCCGCCCTGCACGGCGCCGACCAACCTGCGGTCGGCCTCATCACGAATGGAGAGGGGACGGCGCACCGGCTCGATCTGGGGCGACGAGGGGATGGCACGGGTGACGGCCGCCCCCTCGTCCCCACCGGGCGGGTCGAGCCGAAAGCCGAGGTCGAGGTGATAGGCCTCCAGCATGGGCAGCGACATCACCGGCAATCCGGCCCGCTCGCCGATGTCCACCAGCACCGCGTTCAACTGGGCCTCGTCCGCGGCGGTCACCACGAACCAGAGGTTGAAGTGGTGCTCACGCTCGTAGTTGTGGTTGACTTCGGGATAGGCATTCACCAGTGTTGCCACCCCTGACAACTGCTCCGGCGGCACCGCCATCGCCGCCAGCGTACTGGTGCCCACCCGGTGCGGCCGGAATACCGGCCCCACGCGGCTGACCGTCCCCTGCGCCTGAAGCCGCCTGAGGGTGGCCAGCACTTCGCTCTCCCTCGCGCCGATCCGAGCGGCGACGGTCGCAAAAGGCTTCGGCACGAGCGGAAAGTCATGCTGAAATGCATTCAGGAGACTCTTCTCCAGTGCGCCGAGTGTGGTGCATTCGGCAGGCTCGGCTACATCCACCTGTCCCATGGTGATCCCCCTTCTGTTGTTGTTCTCGGATTGACTCTCGTGTGATTGCGACCGCGACCGCGCGCCTACAGACCGATGCGGTGGGCACGGGCGGTGAAAAAGATCCCGCTCGGTTTGTCGGCCGGGAGTTCGGCAATGGCCGTGAGCGTCCGGGTGTCATAGACCCTGACCTTGTCCTCATCGCGCACCGACAGCCACACCTGTTCGCCGCGGGGCGAAAACTCCATGTGCAACACCCCCTTGCCGGGCTGAAGGGTGTGTGCGATCTGCAGGGCGGCGGTGTCGATGATCTGCACGGTGTCGTTGTTCGGTACGGCAAAGTTGACCCACACCTGACGGCCATCGGGCCGGCCCATGGCAAACACCGGTTGCCCGTGGACGGGAATGCGCGTGACCTCACGCCAGCTTTCCATCTCCACGACCAGCACCTCATGCCGGCCCACGGCAGGGATGAAGGCGTAATTGCCGGCGACCGCCCACCCCTCCAGATGGGGCATCTTGTAGACCGGCAACTTCTGCTCGCCCCGGCCGTAGTGATTGAGGATCCGTTTCGCTCCGCGCTCCGGGTACCAGAGGTCGACCAGCGCGAGCCCGTCCTCCCCGAACAAACCGGCGATGTAGTAGCGTCCCTCCTTGGTGATGAGGGCGTCGTAAGGGGCCCGCCCCACGTCGGTGAACTTGGTGATCGACGGTTGGCGCGGCTCGGTGAAGTCGGCGATCCAGATCTGATTGGCATCGTAGAGGCTGAACACGAACCGCTGGTCCGGGGCATCCACCAACCCGACCACCTTCGAGCGCCCCCCGTCGTACTCGGCGGGGATGTCGGCCAGCAGCGCCAGTGTCTCGGCATCGAACACCTTGACACCGCCCGGTTCGTAATTGGAGACCGCGACCAGTCTGCCGTCCTGGGAGATGGCCCCGCCGATGCTGTTGCCCGACTGAACGGTGCGGGCGGCGATCCGACCGCTCAGCAAATCCACCTTGGTCAGCCCGCCGTCACGCCCGAACACGTAGCCGTAACGCTCATCACGGGAGAACACCACCGAGGCGTGGGAGAGATCACCCAGCCCTTCGATGCTGACGAGCCGCGAGCGCGCAGTGGTCTCCACCAGTTGCACCCGGCCGGACGCACGCTCCACCACCAGTCCGAGGTCACCGGTGGCACGCGGCATGGGCGCGCACCCCACCACAAGCGCACCAAGCGCGAAGGCGCTCACCCACCACCGGCGGCGTGTTCCGCGGGCCACTGACTGCCTCGAAACCCTGCAGTGATGCTGACTGTGTTGCGAATCAATCATTGAGCTTCCCCTCTTGCAAACGTGTCACCAGCCAATCCGCCTCCTCCTCGCTGATCAGCCCCTGCCATGGCGGCATGGGGGTACCGACCCGGCCGGCAAGAATGGTGGCACGCAGAAACGCCACCGGTTTGCCGGCCAGGTATTCGGGCAGCAGCGGCGGGCCCAACCCGCCCTTCAGGGTCATGCCGTGGCATGAGCCGCAGTCGTGGCGCACCAGGTGAAGGAGTTCCCTCTGGCGCACCCCGTCGGGCTCTCCATGGGCCAGCAGCGGGAGGAGTGCGAGGGCCATCGCCCCAAGGGCGCGGATCGAATTGCGCCGGTTCATTCCTGCGTTGACCCGGTGTTGGCCCGCCCCGTGACACAGAGGCCTGCGGCCGATGTGTTCTCTGTGGTCTTCATGCGAACTTCCCCCTTGTCATCCATTGCGATGTTCGGTTCCGAACGGTCGATGGCCGCTCTTGATGGCGGTCAGTCCCGGCCGTCCCCCACACTCCGGGTGGAGGACGGCCGCCGAGCTCAGCGGCGAACGGCGTTGATCTCGGCACTCGGGTCGTCGAAGCCGAGTCGATAGCCCAGCGAGACGTGATGAAAACGGCCGTTGGTGTGGTCGTCATGGATGGCGAAGCCGATGTTGTAGATCTGCCCGGCCGCCAGGCTGAGGTCACCCCGCACCTCGGAGGTGAGTTTGCGCTTCATGGTCACCACCCAGGTGTCCCCTTCCAGACGCCCCTCGAACGCCACCCCCTGACCACCGTCCATTACGCGCTCAGCCAGCACGTAGCCGTCCTCCGACTCGCCGGTGCCCGCCTTGAAGCGCAACAGCTCCATCAGGCGGTTGGCGTCGAATTCCGCCTCGATAGCCGCTGCCTCCTTGAGCTTGTCCCAGCCCCCCCGTTTTCCCGACGAGCCGCGAACGTCGATCTCCGCCCGGCTCTCGGCGATGTACTTGCGTACGTCATGATCGCCCGGCGCATCGGGCATGCCGTTGGCGTCGTGGTGGCACGTCCCCCAGCAGCCGGCCTGCGCGGCTTCCTGAACCTCATCGGTAGAGAGCATCACCGCCAGCTTGGTGGGATTCTGCGAGTCCATCTTGCCACCCTCGACGAACGACACGGGCACGTGCGGCGTATCGGGCCATGCGAAGCGCATGTGCAGGTACTGGTCGTCATAGGCGGCCTGGACCTGCATCCGTATGCCGGGGCGTTTGCCCGGAAGGGGCACGGTTTCGGCCTTCTCCCCGTTGACCATCTTGCGACCCATCGCCTCCTGCTCCCCCTCGTGGCAGGTGAAGCAGCGGTCGCCTGCCTTCCGATAAACGCGGGCCCCGCTATGTTCGCTACCGGTGAGAATCCACTCCATCGAGGTCTGCCCTGGATAGAACAGCACCACCTCGCGCCCGGGCACGGCGCTCCAGTCCAGTCCGCCAGTCGGTGCGGCCGCGACGGCCGCCGCCGCAACGCTCTGGGCGGCAGCTGCCGGTGTCGGCGCCTCCGCCCGTGCGCTGACCGCCATCACCCGGGCCTGTTCCGCAGCGGGGCGCTGCGTGGTCTGCGCCTCTTGCGCCTCCTTGGCCAGGAACGCCGCCCACTGGGTCGGCAAGGGGCGCTTGTAGGCCGGATTGGGCTGTTCGAGCGCCATGACCTCCTCCTCTTCGAGAAGTTGATGGACTTTTTTGTGGGCAATGCCCTTGTGACAGTCGATGCAGGTCTGGCCCTGTTCCATGGCAAAAATGTGCTGCTTGCGGGAACGCAGCTTCTGCTGTTCGGGATTCATGGAGTCGAAGTCGTGACAATTGCGGCATTCGCGCGAGTCGGTGGACTTCATCGCATCCCACACCCGCCGGGCCATCTGCAGTCGATGCTCATCGAATTTCTCGGGGGTATCCACCGTCCCCATGGCCTTGTGGAACAGCTCATTGCTTGCCTTGACCTTGCGGACCATCTTGTGGACCCACGGGTCGGGCACGTGACAATCGGAGCAGGTGGCCCGCACGCCACTGCGATTGCTGAAATGAACCGTCTGCTTGTACTCCTGATAGACGTTCTGCTCCATCTCGTGGCATGAGATGCAGAAGTCGAGGGTGTTGGTGGCCTCCATCGCGGTATTGAAGCCACCCCAGAAGATGATGCCGGCTCCCATGAAAAACAGGGCAGCGCCGACAGTTGCGCCCAGAAGGGTCTTGCGCGACAAGAAGTTTCGTTTGACTGTTGGCAAAGGCATGGGACCGACCTCCGGTTAATGGCTGCGTTATCGCTGAGGGGAGAGAGCGGGGCTGACGCGCCCCGCTACCCTCGTCAGTACGCCATCAGGTGACGTGGTCGATACGATTCTTGACGTTGAACTTTCCGGTCGGGGCGTACAGCCCCTTGATGCGGGTCTTCTCCTTCAGGGTATTGGCGTCGAAGACGACGATCTCGCCATTTGGCTGTTTGCTGTCCTTGAGATTCCACACGGAGGCCCAAACCTCGGTGCCGTCTGCGTTGAATTCCATATGAACCGCTGCCTGGCCTTCCTTGTCCGTCAGCCGGATGGTCTTCACCACCTTGCCGGTCGCCTTGTCGATGACCTTGAGCGACTGCTGCACCTCCGGTTCCGGATGCTTGGTCTGGTCGGCCCACACGTACTTGCTCTTCGGGTGGGTGCGCACGAACAGGCCCGGTCCGTCGGTGGCCACCTCGTAGCAGATCTTCCAGGCCTTGTCGGGACGCCCGGCGGGGTCATTGCCCCACACGGTCACCTTGCCTACACCGAGATGGGTCGTACCCGCAACCGGACCACACTTGGGGTCGTTCCAGTTGGCGCCGGGGCCTGGATGGGGCAGCTTGTCGACGTCGATCAGAGCTTCGAGCTTGCGCTCCTTGGTATCGACCACCACCATTTTGTTGGAGGCATTGGCTGCGATCTGGAAGTAACGCCCGGTCGGGTCGAAGAAGCCGTCGTGCAGGAACTTGGCGGTGTCGATTTTTTCGATGCGCAGGTTGTCGATGTCGCTGTAGTCCACCTGCCACATCTGGCCCAGCTCCTTCATCGAAACAAGCCACGACATCTCGTTGGGCGTATCGTAGAGTGCGGCGACACGGGACTCCTCCACATAATCCCCGTCGATGTTCACGCCGCGGGAGGAGACGACCTTGAGCGGATCCATGGTCACCGCATCGACGATCACGAAGTGCGGCGGCCAGTACCCCCCACCGATCACGTATTTTCCGTCGCCCGAAACGGCGACATCGCGAGCGTCATAGGCGATCTTGGTTTCGGCAACGAGCATCTTGTCCGGCTTCTGCCAGAGATCGATTTTCGTCATCTTTCCGTCGCGACCCATGGTGTACCAGAATCGCCCGGGGTTGTCCGCCTTCGCGACATTGGAATGTTCCAGCGCCTTGATGACGTGAACCGCGTAGCCTGTGGTAATGTGCGTCAGCACCTCTTTCGTGTCACCGTCAATCACGGCCACTTTGCCGACGTCCCGCTCGATCACCACGAAGAAGTTTTTCCAGTTGCGATTGTGCAGCGGCTTTTTCGGGTAATCCTTGGGCTGGACGTAAACCTTGGTGTGCTCCCTCATCATCGCCAATGACATTTCAGGCGGTTTCGGCGGTTCGATCTGGATGTAGGTGGCGAGCAATTTGATCTCTTGGGGAGAGAGGATGTTGTCGAAGTTGTTCATCCCCCCTTCGGTGCCGAAGCCGATAATCCGCTCCAAGCGCTGCTGGCCTTTTTCACGGGTTTCTTTCGGCAAAAGGCTCTTGCCCGTGGCGCCCTTTCGCAGCACGCCATGACAGCCGGCACAATGCTGAAAGTAGAGTGTTTTGCCCTTCTCGAAATCCGCCTCCGAAAGACTCGGTCCGTTTGCCGCAAAGGCAGGAACTGTTCCCCCCGCGAAGACCGACGCGATAGCGATGGCCAGGCCGGATAGTTTGAGTTGTCCTTTCATCGTGTACCCCCCTTGGGTTTGGTTGAGACAGCCTCGGGGGAGACATTGTTGTATGGAGGACTCAACAGCCTTGATTAAGGTCAAGATGAAGAAAGTTTTTTCTTCATTGAAAAAACGCTGATTTTCAATGAAAAAACAGGCAATTGGCGAGCGCAACTTCTAAGCATAGACAGAGAAATTACCGGCCGCGACTTTCGGCAAAAAAATTAGAGAATGCTAATTAAGAAATTCGTAAAGAAGACATGAGCACGACTGCGATAGGGGAGTGCGCGAAATCGAGCAAAGACCTAATCAACCAAGGCGCGTTGGAAGCATGCGCGCGCCGCTGCTCATGATCCGCCACTCACCTTCGTACTTTTTCGTTAAGTGCGGGTAACTACTCACCCGCCTTCGTCATTCCCGCGAAGGCGGAAATCCAGTGCTGGACTTCAGAGGGCCAAGGGTATTGGACTGGATGCCTTATGGATTCCCGCCTTCGCGGGAATGACGAACAGTACAAACAGCGAGGATCGAGTGCGGTGAACCTGCGACCGCATCCTAATTCCATAAGCGGGAGGCAGTCGGGGGGAAGAGTAGTTACAAGTGCGGCTCTATTCCATCGCAGTGGGGCCCGATGGCGAGCGGGCGAACCGCACGGTGGGTGCGCTGCGCTTATCCACCTACTGAGGGGTGTTCGCGTAAACCACCAGACCACTCACTCGCCGGCGGACTTGCGCTCCTGCAAGCCCGCCGGGGATTCAGTCCCTACCCGCCCCCGGTGGCCCGGCGCTTTTCCACCGACAGGACCTCCCGCGCCTCCAACTGCCGGATGACCCGCTCCACACTCTCCTCCAGGGTCAACGCGCCCGTGTCGATGGAGATCTCGGGCTGCGCCGGC
This sequence comes from Gammaproteobacteria bacterium, assembly GCA_041690535.1. Taxonomy (GTDB): domain Bacteria; phylum Pseudomonadota; class Gammaproteobacteria; order Thiohalomonadales; family Thiohalomonadaceae; genus JAWLHA01. The sequence goes on from JAWLHA010000034.1 coordinate 30,801, forward strand.
TCCTCGTAGGGGGAGGTAATGCCGGTGAATTCGGCGATCTCCCCTGCCCGGGCCTTTCGATACAGCCCCTTCACATCCCGTGACTCGCACACGTCGAGGGCGCAGCGGCAGTAGATCTCGATGAAGTCACCCGGAGCGACCAACTCCCTCACCCGCTGCCGATCGCTACGCAACGGCGAAATGAAAGCGGTCAGACAGATCACCCCCGCCTCGACGAAGAGCTTCGCCACCTCCCCTACCCGCCGGATGTTCTCGGTCCGGTCCTCAATGGAGAATCCCAGTTCATTGCAGAGCCCGTGACGGACGTTGTCGCCGTCCAACACAAAGGTCCGGCAAGCCATTGAGTGCAGGCGCTCTTCCACTGCATGGGCGAGCGTCGATTTTCCGGCGCCCGAGAGCCCCGTGAACCAGAGGATGGCACTCTTATGTCCATTGAGATGCCCGCGCAGCTCGCGGGTAATGGTCGGCTGATGCCAGACAACATGCCTTTTTTCGGTGCTCATCGAGGTCCTCGTTCGGTTAAGATAGGGCCGCGACCGGGCTGTCGGTGGAGCAGGTTTTTTGGAACGGGGGCGCCCGCTGAGTCCATGCCCTCCCCCGAGGAGCTGCCCAAACGACGGCCGAGATGCAGTAACCTTAGCCGACAATTCACCCGAACCAAGAAGGCGCCGGAGGCCCATGACCCCCGACGAGTACTGTCAGGACAAGACCGCCCGAAGCGGCTCCAGCTTCTACTACAGTTTCCTGTTTCTCCCCCCGGAGCGACGGCAGGCCATCACGGCCCTCTACGCCTTCTGCCGGGAGGTGGATGACGTGGTGGACGAGGCCACCGACGCGACCGTCGCGCGCGCCAGGCTGGCCTGGTGGCGCGAGGAGGTGGAGCATCTTTACGACGGTTCGCCCCAGCATCCGGTGACCCGCGCCCTGCATCACGCCCTTGAACGCCACGATCTTCCCCGGGAACACCTCCATGAGATCATCGACGGCATGGAGATGGACCTGGATCAGCAGAGTTACTCCACCTTTCAGGAGCTGTCGCTGTACTGCTACCGGGTGGCCAGCGTGGTGGGGCTGCTCTCGGCCGAAATCTTCGGCTACACCGATCGCCATACCCTCAAGTACGCCCACGATCTCGGCATGGCCTTTCAGCTCACCAACATCCTGCGCGACGTGGGCGAGGATACCAGGCGGGGCCGTATCTACATTCCCGGGGAGGAGATGGATCACTACGGGGTGAGCCGCGCTGACCTCCTGCAAGGCAAGGCTTCCCCCGGCATGCAAGCGCTGCTGCGCCACCAGGCCGTCCGCGCCCGCCTGTACTATGAATCCGCCTTCGCCCGCCTCCCTGAGCAGGATCGGGCGAGTCAACGCAGCGGCCTCATCATGGCGGCCATTTACCTGAAGCTGCTCGATACCATGGAGGTGCAGAATTTCCCGGTGCTGGAACGGCGCGTGCGTCTCTCTCCCTGGCACAAACTCTGGATCGCCTGGCGCACGGCGCGCAAGGAGGCCCGACGGGCCCACCGCGTCACGAGACGCGGGCGGGGCGACCAATGAGCGGTGCCTACCCTGTGGTGATCGTCGGTGGCGGCTGGGCGGGGCTCGCCGCCGCAGTCGAGCTGACCTCGCAGGGCGTCCCGGTGGCGGTGCTGGAGTCCGCACGCCAGTTGGGCGGCCGGGCGCGCTGTGCCCCCTTCAGGGGCCGCCCGGTGGACAATGGGCAGCACCTGCTCATTGGTGCGTACTCCGAATTTCTGCGGCTGCTGGGGGTCATGGGCCTGGCCGAAGGGGAGGTGCTGAAACGCATGCCTCTCCATCTGCGGGTCGAAACCGGCACAGATGCGCTCGAGTTGCGTGCCCCCACCGGGGCCTGGCCCGCCCCCCAGCTCTGGGCCCTGCTGGGCGCCAAGGGACTGGGCTGGCGTGAGCGGCTTGGAGCGCTGAAGATGGGGATCTCCCTGCGCCTGTCCCACTTCAGCCTGCGCGAGGACATGAGCGTCTCGGCCCTGCTGCAGCGCCACGGCCAAGGCCCCCGCATTCGCGCCCTGCTGTGGGAGCCGCTCTGTCTCGCCGCCCTCAACACCCCGGCATCCGAGGCCTCCGCCCGCGCCTTTCTGCGGGTGTTCCGGGATGCCTTTGCCACTGGGGCGGCCGCCGGCGATCTGCTGCTGCCCCGGGTCAACCTGGGGCGGCTCTTTCCCCTGCCCGCCATGGACTACATTGAGCGGCACCGGGGCATGGTGCGGGTGGCGCAGCGGGTCAACCGCCTCACCATGGCCCACGGCCGGGTCACGGGCGTGGTCGCCACCGATGAGCCCCTTCGGGCCAAACACGTGATCCTCGCCACCCCGGTGTCCGCCACCCGCCGCCTGCTGGAGAGCCACGGTGCGACCCGCTCGGCGGCCGAAACCCTGGCCGGTCTCACCGATGCGCCGATCACCACCGTCTATCTGCAGTACCCGCAGGCCGTCTCACTGCGGGCGGAGATGCTCGGCGCCGATGGCATGCTGGCCCAGTGGATCTTCGACCGCAGCTTCTGCGGCCAACCAGGCGTGATCGCGGCGGTGATCAGCGGCCATGGTGAACACATGGCCCTGACCCAGGAGGAGCTGGTCGCCCGGGTCACGGCTGAGCTGGCCGACCGCTTCCCCCACTGGCCCGCCCCCAGCGACGGGCTGGCCATCCGCGACAAACGCGCCACCTTCCATTGCGACGTGGATGTGGATGCCCGCCGCCCCGGCAACGACATCGCCGTCCCCGGCCTGTGGCTGGCCGGGGACTATACCGATACGGGCTACCCCGCGACGCTCGAGGGGGCCGTGCGCAGCGGTGTCGAGGCGGCACGCCGGGTGCTGGAGGCCGGCGCTTGAGCGGCTCCTGTCACCTGCCCGCAGGGTAAACGCATACTAACGTCGCGGCCGTGCTGTGAGCGATGTAAGTCCTTGAAAGCAGGTCGCTGTGAATACATCCATGTACGCTCGACGGCCGCGGCCGCTTCGGGCATCCTGCCCTCCCGTGGCATAAGTGCGTCCTTGCACTAATCCATGCGGCCGACGACCTGCTTTCAAGGACTTACATCACTCTCTGGTAAGTATGCGTTTACCCTGCACCTGCCCGTGCGCGCATGGCTGGCCTTTCCTGCCGCTGTTACAATAGCCCTCCTTTTGTGAAAACGTGCTGTCGGCACCTCCGAATGGAGCCGCAGCCAGTGACGGACAGACTATGACCACGACCGACATCAAGAACTACAAGCCGGCACCGGACCTCCTGGCCGGGCGGGTTGTGCTGGTAACCGGGGCGGGCAGCGGCATCGGCGCGGAGGCGGCCAGGACCTACGCGGCGCACGGCGCCACAGTCATCCTGCTGGGGCGGGGGATCCGGAAGCTGGAGGCGGTCTACGACGCCATCGAGCAGGCCGGACACCCGCAGGCGGCCATCTACCCCATGAATCTGGAGGGGGCGGCCCTGAAGGATTATGGCGACCTGGCCGACACCGTCGAAAAAGAGTTCGGTCGGCTGGATGGCATTCTGCACAACGCCGCCAACATGGGTGTGCTGACCCCCCTTGGGCAGTACGGCATGGAGATGTGGCAGCGGGTGATGCAGGTGAACCTCAATGCCCGCTACATGCTGACACGCTCGACACTGGACCTGCTGAAGCAGTCCGAAGATGCCTCGGTCATCTTTACCAGTTCCGAGGTGGGGCGCCGGGGACGGGCCTATTGGGGGGCTTACGGCATCTCCAATGCCGCGGTCGAAAACATGATGGAGATCTGGGCCGACGAGCTGGAGACCAACACGCGGATCCGGGTGAACAGCCTCGATCCGGGGGCGGTTCGCACCACCATGCGGGCGAAGGCATATCCGGGTGAGGACCCGAACACACTGCCATTGCCCTCGGCGATCATGGACGCCTACCTCTATCTGATGGGCCCCGACAGCAAGGGTGTCACCGGGCAGTGCCTCAACGCGCAATAATCGTTTGCGGCGCGGCGGGGCCCTGGCCGGCAAGGCCCCCGCCGCGCTCAACCCATCGTCCCCCTCAGGGAACCCGCCTGTAAGCTCCCGCAAGAACCGCATCCCCTCGCCCACAACAGCGGAGCGCCAATGGGCGCAAGCCCCTGCACGGGTCGACACTCCTCGTCAAACCTTTGACGGAGTTCACAGAAAAATACACAACACCCTAGTAAGCATCTGAAATATCGAAACTATCTTGCGCTGGCACGTTTTTCGCTTGGATTCGTGTAACAAGAACCCAGCAGGGAACAGAACGATGCCTTTGCAAGTGAACTCGCCAGCGGAACCCCGTCGCACCCCCGCCAGCATCACCAGCATTGCCGAAAAGATGACGCCCCCCGATACCGTCGGGCTCACCATGGCACTGCAAACCACGCTGGATGCCGGGGAGCTGCTTGCCATCTTCTCCCGTTGGGTCGCCCCGACCGTTCCCCACGACGGACTGGCCTACCGCCATGACGGGGAGGGGGTCGCACTCCAGCTGGGAACCTCTGCGCGCAACTCGACCCACTACACCCTGGACCTTGACGGGACTGCGCTGGGCGAACTGCGCGTCAGCCGTAGCCGGCCATTCGCCGAGCAGGACCTCGCCAGACTCGAGTACTTCCTCTGCACCCTGCTCTACCCCATGCGAAACGCCCTCACCTACCGCAAGGCGCAGCGGGCCGCCCTCGAAGACCCGCTCACGGGGGCCGGCAACCGGGCGGCGCTGGAGCAGAGCCTCAACCGGGAGATTGAACTGGCACGCCGTTCGGAACACCCCCTGACCCTCGTGGCCATCGACCTGGACCACTTCAAGCGGGTCAACGACCTGCACGGCCACTCCACCGGCGATGCCGTGCTCAAGAGCGTGGCGGCACGCATCCGGCAGAGTGCGCGAACCAGCGACCTCCTCTACCGCTACGGCGGCGAGGAATTCGTGCTCCTGCTGTCACACACCGATCTGGAAGGGGGGCGGTGCGTTGCCGAGCGGATCCTCCGCAACGTGGGCACCCAGCCCATCGCCCTCCCCGGACTCGAGCTTCACCTCACCGTCAGCATCGGCGTTGCGCAACTGCGGGCACAAGAGGAGAAAGAGGCACTGTTCGAGCGGGCCGACGCGGCGCTCTACCGGGCCAAGGCCCACGGGCGCAATTGTGTGGAGTTGCAGAGCCAGTAAGGCGAGGCGCCGCTCAATAGGGAACCCGGTCCGGCTTGGCCTCCCACTCCGCAAACGCCTGGAGCGCCTCTTCGCGCGACAGCTGCACCATCGGGAGTCTCCGTTCGGAAAGCGGGCGCTTCAACTCCTCGGCAATGAAGAGATCATCGAAACCGATCCTCGCCGCATCCGTCGCATCGGCCGCGTAGTAAATGCGCTCCAGGTGCGCCCAGTAAGCGGCCGAGAGGCACATCGGGCAGGGCTCGCAATTGACGTAGAGTTCCGCCCCAGCCAGGTCGAAATCACCCACCGTGCGACAGGCATCGCGAATCGCCTGGATTTCGGCGTGGGCGGTGGGATCGTTCAGTTTGATCACTTCGTTGCAGCCGCGGCCGATCACTTCGCCATTCATGACCACCACGGCGCCGAATGGGCCACCATCGCCACGGCGCATCCCTTCGGTGGCCAGCCGAATGGCCTCCGTCATGAACCGCTCTTCCCCCACCATGCTTCCCTCCCCGTTGAAATCAGGACGGCCCCAGTGTAACCAAAGCCGCACTCAGCCCGCACCCACTACTCTCCCCACCGCAGGGTGAGCGCATACTCACATTACGGCCGTGCGGTGAGCGAGGCAAGTCCTTGAAAGCAGGTACGCTGTGAATACATCCCTGTACGCTCGACGACCTGCTTTCAAGGACTTACATCGCTCTTGGGTAAGTATGCGTTTACCCTGCTCCCCACCGGATTGCACCTGGGCGGCCGGGCAGGATCGACACTTGCTCAACTGGAAAGTTATCACCACCAAGCGACCGAGGATTATTCCCCGTTGCTGCGGCTGGGGCAATGCCCGGCCAGCGCGCAGTCGGTGCAACGAGGTTTAGGACGGCAGATGTCCTTGCCGTGGGCCACGATCAGGGCGTGGTATTCGTTGAAGAGCGCCACCGCCTCGGCCTCGCCGGCCAGAGCCCCTTCCAGCCGGGCGCGCATTGCCTCGTAGGGCTCATCGCCAACGACGAGTCCCAGGCGGCTGAAGATCCGCCGGGTATAGGCATCGATGACGAACACCGGGCGGTGAAAGGCGTAGAGGAGAATGTCATCGGCGGTTTCGGGGCCGATGCCGTTCACACCGAGCAGACCCTTGCGCAGCGATTCGGTGGCGCGCCGCGACAGCGCCGCGTAGCCGCCCTCCGCCAGGTACCAGATGCAGAAGTTTCTGAGCCGCTGCGCCTTGACGTTGAAGTAGCCGGAGGGACGCAGCCAGCCGGCCAGCACGGCCTCGGGGGCAGCGACGATGGCCGCGGGGTCGAGGGCATCGCGGGTTTTGAGGTTGGTGATGGCCTTCTCGACGTTGCCCCAGGCGGTGTTCTGGGTGAGCACCGCCCCCACCATGATCTCGAAGGGCGTGTCGCCGGGCCACCACTGCTGGGGCCCGTGCACGCGATGGAGGGCGTCGAATACGGTGCGGAAGGTCACGACACCCTTCACCGCCTGCGCGAGGCCCTCCGCCGTCCCTTGCCGGGGGTCCCGCGGCCCGCGGGCTTGCGGACAGCCCGTGGCTCGTCGGCCTTTTTCATCCCGACCGTCAGCAGCAACTGATCCACCAGCCCAGGCTGCAGATCCACCGACTTCCCCAGCCGCAGGAAACGGGGCAGGGTCACGGGCCCGAAGCGCACCCGAATCAGCCGGCTCACGGTGCACCCCTGGGATTCCCACATGCGCCGCACCTCGCGGTTGCGCCCCTCGGTGAGGGTCACGTGGTACCAGTGGTTGGCCCCCTCCCCGCCGGCCTCCACGAGGGTGTTGAAGCGTGCCGGTCCGTCTTCCAGCTCGATGCCGGTGCGCAGGCGCTCCAGCACGGCGGGGTCCACCTCCCCCAGCACCCGCACGGCGTACTCGCGCTCGATGCTGTGGCGGGGGTGCATCAAGCGGTTGGCCAGCTCCCCGTCGGTGGTGAAGAGCATCAGCCCCGAGGTGTTGAGGTCGAGCCGGCCCACGGCGATCCAGCGGCTTCCGGTCAGCCGGGGGAGATTGTCGAACACGGTGGGCCGACCCTCCGGGTCCGAACGGGTAACCATCTCACCCACCGGCTTGTGGTAGGCAATGACCCGCCGCTGGATGGTCATGGCACGGCGGCTGACCGGTTTTCCATCCACCCGGAGCACATCCGTCTCGCTCACCCGATCCCCCAGCTGGGCAACCTTGCCATTGACCGAAACGCGTCCCTCCTGGATTTTGGCCTCCATTTCGCGGCGCGAGCCACAGCCGGCGCGAGCCAGCACTTTTTGCAGTTTTTCACTCATGGGGAGGCAATCAACTCAGTCGTAGATAGGTGGCTCAAAATCAGCCGCAATGGTGATGGACAGCGGCGGCCCCGCAGCATCCCCCCGCTCCGCGGGGCTCTCCCCGGGCAGGCGCAGGTCGAGCTCCGCATTGAGCTTGTCCAGGTCCTTGAGTTCCGCCAGGGTCGGCAGGTCATCCAGACTCTGCAGATTGAAGTAGTCGAGGAACACCCGCGTGGTGGCATACATGGCCGGCCGACCCGGCACGTCGCGGTGCCCGACGATACGGGTCCAACCCCGCTCCTGCAGGGTCTTCATGATGTTGGTGCTCACCGCCACGCCGCGGATGTCCTCGATCTCGGCACGGGTGATCGGCTGGCGGTAGGCAATGAGCGCCAGGGTCTCCAGCAGCGCACGGGAATAGCGGGGAGCGCGCTCTTCCCACAGTCTGGAGACCCACGGCCCCACCTCCCGGCGGGCCTGATAGCGAAAGCCGCTGCTCACCTCCCGCAGCTCCACGCCGCGCCCCTCACACTCCTGCTGCAGGAGCGCGAGCACCTCCAGAAACTGCTTCCTGTCGGGACGCCCCGCCTCCTCGAAGAGGGATTGCAGGCGGTCGATGGAGAGCGGTTCGCCGGCCGCGAGCAGGGCCGCTTCAACGATGTTCTTAAGCTGCTGAGACTCCATCGGACTCCACATCATCTCCCGTTTCCAACTCATCCTCCTCAGGGGAGCCGGGCCGTTGCGTGCCGGAGACGGCCTTCACGTGCACGGGTCCGAACGGCTCGGTCTGGATGAGCTCAATGAGCGATTGTTTGATCAATTCAAGGACGGCCATGAAGGTGACCACCACGCCCCGTCGCCCCTCCTCCACCGTAAACAGAGTGGTGAACTCGGTGAAACGTTCGCTGCTGAGCAGGCTCAGTACCTGACCCATGCGCTCGCGCACCGACAGCTGCTCGCGGCGGATGTGGTGATGGGCGAACATATCGGAGCGCTTCAGCACATCCACCAGCGATTGCAGCAGGTCCTTCAAATCCACCTGGGCCTGGGGACGTTCCGCATGGTGTTCGGGCGCGGCGGCATGGGCCAGGAAGACATCGCGCCCAAGCCTAGGCAGGGCGTCCAAGTCCTCCGCCGCCTGTTTGAAACGCTCGTACTCCTGCAGCCGGCGGATGAGCTCGGCGCGCGGGTCCTCCTCATCCTCCTCCGCTTCGGAGTGGCGCGGCAACAGCATGCGGGACTTGATCTCCGCCAGCATCGCGGCCATCACCAGGTATTCGGCCGCCAGCTCCAGACGCAGCTCCTTCATGAGCTCCACGTACTCCATGTACTGGCGGGTGATCTCGGCAATGGGGATGTCGAGCACGTCCAAATTCTGCCGCTTGATGAGATAGAGCAGCAGATCGAGCGGCCCCTCGAAGGCCTCCAGGAAGACCTCGAGGGCGTCCGGGGGGATGTAGAGATCCTTCGGCAGCTCGGTGAGCGGGGCCCCCTGCACCACGGCAAAGGGCATCTCCTCCTGCCGGGGGGGCTGTCCGGTCGCCTCTTCGCTCATTGCGGGACGGTGCCGCTCATCGGTAGTGCAACCCGATCACCTGACGCACCTCCTCGAGGGTGGCACGGGCCACGTCCCGCGCCTGCTCACTGCCTTCCTTCATGATGTTGCGCACCAGATCGGGCGTTTCGATGAACTCCTGCGCCCGCGCCTGGATCGGCTCCAATTCCGCGAGCACCGCCTCGATCACCGGCTGTTTGCAATCCAGACAGCCGATCCCGGCGGTGGAGCAGCCCTGGCGCACCCACGCCTTGGTCTCCTCGTTGGAGTAGACCTCGTGGAACTGCATCACCGGGCACTTGTCGGGGTCGCCCGGGTCGGTGCGGCGTACCCGCGCCGGGTCGGTGGGCATGGTGCGCAGCTTGCGCTGCACCTCGGCCGGCTCCTCCCGCAGGGGGATGGTGTTGCCGTAGGACTTGGACATCTTCTGCCCATCCAGCCCCGGCATTTTGGAGGCGGGGGTCAGCAGCGCCCGGGGTTCGGGGAAGATGATCCGGCCGCTGCCCTCCAGATAGCCGAACAGCCGCTCGCGATCCCCCAGGGTGATGTTCTGCTGCTGCTTCAGCAGTTCACGGGCCGTCTCCAGGGCATCGTGATTTCCCTGCTCCTGGTAACGCTTGCGAAGGTCGTGATAGAGCTTGGCGTTCTTCTTGCCCATCTTCCTGGCCGCGGCCTCGGCCTTCTCCTCGAAGCCCGGCTCGCGACCGTAGATGTGGTTGAAGCGCCGTGCCACCTCGCGGGTGAGCTCCACGTGGGCCACCTGGTCCTCCCCCACGGGGACCATGCTGGCCTTGTAGACCAGAATGTCGGCGCTCTGCAGCAGCGGATAGCCGAGGAAACCGTAGGTGGAGAGGTCCTTCTCCTTGAGCTTCTCCTGCTGGTCCTTGTAGGTGGGCACCCGCTCCAGCCACCCCAGCGGGGTGATCATGGAGAGCAGCAGGTGCAGCTCCGCATGCTCCGGCACCAGGGACTGAACGAAAATCCTGGCCGAGTTGGGGTTCACCCCCGCGGCCAGCCAGTCGACCACCATATCGAAGGCGCTCGCGGCGATCCCGCCGCTGGTCTCGTATTCGGTCGTCAGCGCATGCCAGTCGGCCACGAAGAAGAAGCACTCGTACTCGTGCTGCAGCTTGACCCAGTTCTTCAGCACCCCGTGGTAGTGACCGAGGTGCAGTTTTCCCGTGGGCCGCATGCCCGACAATACGCGCTGAGTGTGGGTGTTCAAGACGACTCCTAACGTTTAACCAACAAGTGCGTAGAGCAGTAGCTGGAAGCTATCCGAGGAAAGCCCCGCCACCGCCGAGAGACCGCTCAGCATGACCGAGACCACCGGCCACAGGATCTCCCCCAGCAAGCCGGTCACCAGCAGGATCACCAATATCGGGAATCCATAGGGTTCCAGCCGATCGAAGTGCCACGCCAGCTTTCCGCGCAGCAGTCCGGAGGCCACCCGCCCCCCATCCAGAGGCGGCAGCGGCAACAAATTTAACACCATCAGGAGGGTATTGATAAAGACACCCGCCACCCCCGAATAGACCAGGTAGGCCGAGGCGGCGCCGTTCAGCGCCAGTCCCACCTGGATCAGCATGCCCCACACAAGCGCCATGCCGAGGTTGGCCAGGGGACCGGCCAAGGCCACAAGCGCCATGTCCCGTCTGGGGTTCTTCAGGTTCTGCCAGGTGACCGGCACCGGTTTGGCCCAACCGAAAATGAACCCTCCAAACAGCAGGAGCAACCCTGGCACCAGAACGGTCCCCAGCGGATCGATGTGCTTGATGGGGTTGAGGGTCAGCCGCCCGAGCATCCGCGCGGTGGGGTCGCCCAGACGCATCGCCATCCAGCCGTGGGCCGTCTCATGCACGGTGATGGCGAACAGTATGGGGACAATCCAGACGACGATACGCTGCAAAAAGCTCAGTTCTTCCATCAGAAAATCATACCTTTCAGCTTCCCCACCGCGACATCACTAAGAAATGAGGCGAAGCAGGCTCACTTTCGAGCGGCAAGCCCCCTTATTTTCATAAAGAGGGCTGCCGACCGTGCATTTGCACAAGGGGCGCTCATCCTCTGCCGGGCCGAGCACTAGAGCACCGAACAGATAAATCCGACGCGCCCAACATGTAGGGTGGATAAGCGCAGCGCATCCACCGTGCGGCGTTCGAATTGGTGGATGCGCTGCGCTTATCCACCCTACCTCGGTTCGCTGCCCCCGCCACCGGCGGCGCAACTTGGCTGCGATTGGCGATCTTTCCGTTTACCTGTTCGGTGCTCTAGTACTCTTGCAAGACCCTAACCGGTGAATGGCGCCGGATCGCCGAGCCCTTGCCGGACGATCACGGGAACATCCTCCACCAGGTCCACCACCGTGGTCACCTCCAGACTGCCGTACCCCCCATCGATGATCAGATCCACCTGGTGCTCGAGGATCCGACGGATTTCGTAAGGATCACACTCCGGCACGCTCTCCCCCGGCATGATTAACGTCGTGCTCAGCAACGGCTCCCCCAGCCCCTCAAGGAGCGCCTGGGTGATGGCATTGTCCGGCACCCGCAGCCCGATGGTCTTCCTCTTGGGATGCTGAAGCCGGCGCGGCACCTCCCGGGTGGCCGGCAAGATGAAGGTGTAGGGGCCCGGGGTGACTGCCTTGAGCAACCGGTACACGGTGTTGTCGACCTTGGCATAGGTCCCGAGTTCTGAGAGATCGCGGCACACCAGGGTAAAGTTGTGGCGCTCATCGAGCCGCCGGATCTGGCGAATGCGCTCCAGCGGCTTCTTCTCCCCGATTTGGCAACCCAGGGCATAGCCGGAATCGGTCGGATAGACGATAACCCCACCCTCGCGGATAATCTCCACGGCCTGTTTGACCAGCCTTGGCTGGGGGTTCTCGGGATGGATCTGGAAGAATTGACTCATTCCTGTTCTCTACGCAGGGGATCGGGACCACAGGAGTGGCCAGCCTTGTTCAGGGACCAGTCGCTCCAGATGGGGGTGCATTCCGGCGGCAATTCCGGGAGCCTGCCCAGCTCCACATAGGGGTTTTCCGGCCCGTGAAAATCGGAGCCGGCGGAGGCGGACAGGCCGAAATTGTTGGCCAGGCGGGCCATGAGCCGCACATCCTCCGGGGTGTGGCTGCCCGAGACCACCTCGATGCCGCTGCCGCCGCACTCCTTGAATTCACCCACCAGTCGGCGCAACCGGGCCGCGGTCATGTCATAGCGGGCGGGATGCGCGATCACCGCCTGCCCCCCGGCCTCCAGCACCCAGCCAACCGCCGCCTCGAGGGGCGCCCACCGCCCCGGCACATGTCCGGGCTTGTTGCGCTTGAGATAGTGCTTGAACACACTGCGCACATCCGGCGATCGCCCGGTTTGCACCAGGAAGTGAGCGAAGTGGGTGCGGCTGATGATGCGCCCGTTGGCCAGGGCACGCGCTCCCTCGTAGGCACCCGCGATCCCCCGCTGTTCCAGACGCCGCCCCATCTCTTCGGCGCGCCACTGCCGAAACTCCCGCACCTCGGCCAGCCCCTGGGCCAGGGCAGGAGCCTCCGGGTCGATGTTCAACGCCACGACATGCACGGTTCCCCCGTTCCAGGTGACGGAGATCTCCGCCCCTGCAACCACGTGCAGCCCGAGGGGCCCCGCCGCTGCGCGGGCCTCGCCCACCCCGCCCGTCTCGTCGTGATCGGTAATGGCTAGGACGCCGACGCCTGCGGCATGGGCGCGCGCCACCAATTGGGCGGGCGACAGCGTCCCGTCGGAAGCCGTTGTATGGCTGTGAAGGTCAAAGGTCAAAGACATGGCGGCGCATTGTACTCCAATCGATTTCCGAGTGCCGCGCTGCCTTTGTTTTGCCGATGTGCTAGATTCACCGCATACATGAGCGCGGCACTCAGGTGCCATTTGTTAGGAAGTGGCTGTTTACAATGAAATTTCTATACGATTTCTTTCCTATTTTGCTGTTTTTCGTCATCTATAAGATGTACGACATCTACGCGGCGACGGCCGTGGCCATCGCCGCATCGGTGGTTCAGGTGGCCGGTTTCTGGCTCAAGCACCGCCGCTTTGAAAACATGCACCTCATCACCCTGGGGCTGGTGGTGGTCCTGGGTGGTGCGACCCTCTGGCTGCAGGACGAGGAGTTCATCAAATGGAAGCCCACGGTCGTGAACTGGCTGTTCGGCGCCGTTTTCCTCGGGAGCCAGTACATCGGTGCCAAGCCCGTGGTGGAGCGGATGATGGGGCAGGCGCTGGAGCTTCCAGCGGCCATCTGGCGACGGCTGAATATGAGCTGGGTTCTCTTCTTCTTCGCCCTCGGCGGGGTCAATCTGTACGTCGTTTACAATTTTGACACCGATACCTGGGTTAATTTCAAGCTCTTCGGCATGATGGGGCTGACCCTCGGCTTCGTGGTCGCCCAGAGCTTCTATCTGGCTCGGCATGTCAAACCTGAAGAACAGCACAGCGGAGGGGAGCAGTAATGCTGTACGCCATCATTTCCCAGGATGTCGACGACAGCCTGGAGCGTCGCCTGGGGGCGCGTCCGGCCCACCTGGAGCGACTGCACGCGCTCAAGAAGGAGGGGCGGCTGCTTCTGGCCGGTCCCCACCCGTCCGTCGATGCCGACGACCCCGGCCCGGCCGGCTTTTCCGGGAGCCTGGTGGTAGCGGAGTTTCCCTCCTTGGCAGAGGCCGAGGCGTGGGCCCAGGCCGATCCCTATGTGGCCGCGGGCGTTTATGCCCATGTGGCTGTCAAACCCTTCAGGAAGGTGCTGCCATGACCCAGTCCCGCGTCCAGATGATCACCGCACGGCTGACCGAGGCCTTTGCCCCCGAAAAGCTTGAACTTGTGGATCAGAGCGAGGCGCACGCCGGCCATGCCAGTGCCGGGGGCGCCGGCCATTTCGCCGTTCACATCGTCTCGCCGGCATTCGCAGGCAAGTCGCTGGTGCAGCGCCACCGCATGATCTATGCGGCCATGGGCGAACTGATGGACACCGAAGTTCACGCGTTGAGCATCAAGGCTCAAACGCCGGAAGAGACCCACTGACCCAAGGAGAGTCACATGCAATTCAAACCCCTGATTACGGCGGCCTGCGTCGCCCTCGCCGCAGCCGCCACCTGCGGGGCAGAAGAGAACGTGTTGGCCACGGTCAACGGCAAGCCGATCTACCAGGCGGATTACGACCGCTACGTGGAAGGCAACTCCGCGGTGAATGTGGACGAGCAGGACCGCAGCCGCGTGATGGAAGAGCTCATTGCCAAGGAGCTGGTGTACCAGGATGCCTTGGCCAGGAAGGTGGGTGAGCGCCCCGAAATCAAGCGTGAGCTGGAGGAGTTGCGCACCCAGGTACTGCTTCGTACGGCCATTCAGGATGCCATGGCGGCCAAGCCGGTGAGCGACGAAGAGCTCAGGAAGGAGTACGACGCCCGCGTCGCGCAGTTCAGCGCCAGGGAGTTCAAGGCCAGCCATATCCTCCTGGACAAGGAGGAGGAGGCGAAGGCGATCATCGCCCAACTGGACAAAGGGGCCGATTTCGCTACGCTGGCCAAGGAGAAATCCACCGACCCGGCCGGCAAGAATGGCGGCGATCTCGGCTGGTTCGGTTCCGGCCAGATGGTCGGCCCCTTTACCGCGGCCGTCGAGGAGATGGAGAAGGGAACCTACAGCAAAACGCCGGTGCAGACCCGCTTCGGCTGGCATGTCATCCTGCTGGAGGACGTGCGCCATGCCGAGCCCCCGCCGTTCGAGGCGGTGAAGGCGGACATTGGCAAATTGGTGCAGCAGCGCCGCGTTGGTGAGTACATTCAGCAGCTGAAGAGCAGCGCCAAGATCACCATTCACCGCTGAGATCTCAGTACGCCCGCAGGTCCGCCCGGCGCAAGGCCTCAAAAACCTCCCTCTGGAAGGCGGACCTGCAGGCAGATCCCCAATTGTGCACTGCTTCCCTAAAGTTCACGGGCCGGGCAGCCGATAAGCTGCCCCGGCATCGGAACTTTCCTCCACACGCCCGTATTCCGGTGAACTTCCGATTGCCAATTGCGTCTTTGTTAGTGTAATTGTGCCTTCACCCTGCAGGAGAAGGAGGAGAGGGATATGCTGAGAAACTTTCGGATTGGCACCCGCATCGGCCTGGGGACCTCGGCCATTCTTATTGCCGCGATTGCGGTCATCACGCCTACCGTACTCAACAAGATAGAAAAAGTGGTGAGCGATGCCGAAAGCCGTGAACTCACCAAGCTCTACGAAACCATGCAGGCCAGCATACGCGACCAGGGACAGCTGGCAGTCACCGCCGCAAAGCTTCTCGCGGAAATCCCGGATTTGCAGGAGGCGCTCGCCACAGGTGACAGGCAGCGTATCCACCACATGCTGCTCCCCGCGTTT
>JAWLHA010000035.1:0-45556 GCA_041690535.1 Gammaproteobacteria bacterium
CCTGCATAATCTTCACTCCCGACATCCATGTCGGTCGGAAGATGATTGCTCCTGCATAATCTTCACTCCCGACATCCATGTCGGTCGTATTCACAGCGTACCTGCTTTCAAGGACTTACATCGCTCACAGCACGGCCTTGACGTAAGTATGCGTTTACCCTGGATCTATATCATTGCGAGAGGCCTTCGTTTTCGCCTCCCTTGAGGTTCGGAGGGAGAGACCCCATTTGATGGGTGTCAAAATCGCGTGAGGCGCGGTCATGGCAGCGTTACAATGAAACGCTGCCCTTCGAAAACCCTAGCTATTCGAGTGCTTGAATCATGAACGCCTGTTCCTCAGAACTGTGGGAGAGTGGCACCGACTGCCAGAACTGCTCGCTCCGTGCGGCAGCCCTGTTCGCCGGGTTGGCCGATGAGCAGTTCTCCTTGCTTCACGATGCCATCCAGGACATCCAGCTCGGCCCCGACCAAGAGCTGTACCGCGTGGGAGATGCAGGCAAGGCGGTCTACACCCTGCGCAGCGGCCTGCTCAAGCTGGTGCAATACCTGCCGGACGGCAGCCGCCGCATTGTCCGTCTGCTCCGCCCGGCGGACCTGACCGGCCTCGAGGCGCTGCTCGGACAGCCCTATCAGCACGATGCCGTGGCCCTGCAAGCGGCGACGCTGTGCCGCATCCCCATCGATCTGGTCAACAAGCTCGGCGCGCAGAACCCCTCCCTTCATCAGGAGCTCATGCGCCGCTGGCACCAGGCCCTGAGCGCGGCGGACACCTGGCTGACCGAGTTTTCCACCGGCACCGCCCGGCAGCGTGTCGCGCGGTTGCTGCTGCGCATGGCCGACAGCGACGGCACGAGCAGCTGTGCGCTGTTCAACCGCAAGGACATGGCCGCCATGCTCGGTATCACCACCGAGACCGCCAGCCGCCTCATTGCCGAGTTCAAGCGGAACGGCCTGATTCGCCAGTCCGGTCCGGCCGGCTTCAGCTGCGATCCCAAAGAGCTCTTCCGGGTCGCTGCGGACTGACATCGGCCAGCGGAAACGCTCTTTCCGCCAAGTAGCCTGCGGCAGCCTCTCTTCTCTCGGCCTGCCGCAGGTCAGGCTGACCTCCGGCGTGCTGATGCACGCGCCAAGGTGCCGAGAGCGGAAACGTCAAACGTTGTCGGCGGCGCTCGTCTACAGCCTCATGGGCGTAAGTGGCTTGCACGGTTTTGCAAGCGTATTGACCCGTTTGTCCTGACTGGCTCGTATGGAAAAAATATCGCTACCTTTCTTGGATTATCTTGGTGCCCGCCTGTTGGAGCATGAAGACGGTCGCGCGGTGGTCGGCCTGGAGGTGAAGGATGTGCATCTCCAACACCTTGGGTTCGTGCACGGGGGGGTGATCTCGACCCTCTCCGACAACACCGGCTGGTATGCCGTCATGAGCTGCCTGCCCGAGGGGCATACCAGTGTCACCATCGAGATCAAGATCAACTACCTGAAGCCGGCCACCGGCACCCACCTGAAGTGTGTGGGGGAGGTCATCCGCAAAGGCCGCACCCAGGCGTTCGTGAAGGTGGAAGTGCTGAGCGATGACAAGCTGGTGGCCTATGCCACCGGGACCTACGCCATCCTGGAGGATCGGGCCGGGTAGGTGATGGTCTTCAGCATGGATCGCGGGCGGTGGCGTTTGCCCGGACCACTCTACCGCCGCTGAAGCTGCATTCCCGCGCGGCGGCCCTGCCATGGCGTTCTCAAGGCGGCAGCGCTCGGGGGGCCATCCTCCCGCCCGGGCTGTCACTCCTTGCTCCGCAGCCTGTACCGCGTCCCTCATGGTCTCAACTGTCCGCTACACAAAAAAAGCGGGCCGCCGAAGCGGCCCGCACACAGGTGCCATGGTGACGACACAGGGGACAGAAAAACGAAAAATTCTTCGTTGAGGTGGCGGGAAGGGCGGGATCGGCCTGCCCCCGGAGAGCGGAGCCCCTTTCCGCGCTTCAGCGATTCAGCACGAGCATCAAGACGTTGGCGATCATGATCGGCCACGCCAGGGCCGGATGGAACACGATCCGCCCAATCGCATGGCGGGGCACGAAGCCCACGCCGTGCACGAATCCACCCGCCGTACCCCACATCAGCGC
Source organism: Gammaproteobacteria bacterium (assembly GCA_041690535.1). Taxonomy (GTDB): domain Bacteria; phylum Pseudomonadota; class Gammaproteobacteria; order Thiohalomonadales; family Thiohalomonadaceae; genus JAWLHA01. The sequence goes on from JAWLHA010000035.1 coordinate 2,121, forward strand.
CGCCAGCAGCGCGGGGCGTACTGAACTGTCGAGATCGGCAAGCACACGGGGATAGAGCAGGACCAGCGTGCTCAAGGCCACCGCCAGGAGGAACGAGAGGGCCCTGGCCCAGCCCTGGGTGGGGTAGGGGACGCGGCTTTCGCCGCGCCCCCCATTGGCCGTCGGTGCGGTCATCAGCTTTGGTTCTTGCCGGTCAGTTCGGCTTCAAGCCACATCACGTTGATGGCACCGAAGGCGAGGGCCAGATGAACACCGAGAATCCAGGCGAAATACCACATATGAAAAATCCTCAGATACAAGTTGAAAGATGCAAGATACAAGTGAAAACAGAGGCGGGAGTCCCTTCCCTGATTGCCACTTGTCTCTTGTCTCCTGTCTCTTCAGCTCAATACGCGTCGTAGGTGTGCTCGCGGATGAACTTCACGTCCGTCTTGCCCCACAGCGCGCGGTAGCACCACACGGTGTAGGCCAGGATGATGGGCACGAAGATCACCGCCGCCCAGAACATCACCGTCAGGGTGAGGGGACTGGAGGGGGCATCCCACAGGGTCAGGGAGGCCTTGAGCATCGTGTTGGAGGGCATGATGAACGGGAACATGGAGAAGCCCGCGGTGAAGATGATGCCGGTCATGGAGAGCGAGCTGCTGGTGAAGGCCAAGCCGGGACGGCGGGCCTTCGCCATGAGGATCGCACCCAGTGCACCCACGAAGCCCAACACCGGCGCCACCATCATCCAGGGATACTTGCTGTAGTTGGCCAGCCAGGCCCCTTCGGCCATGGCCACCTCTTTGGCCAGCGGGTTCGGCAGGGCGTCGGTGGGCGGCATGGAGATGATCTCGTAACCCGGGATGCCGGCAGCCAGCCACAGACCACCCAGGGCGAAGGAGACGATCACCACGGCCCCGGCCCCCATCACTACCTTGCGGGCGCGGGATTCGATGGGGTCGGCGGCCCGCAGCTGCAGCCAGGTGGCACCGTGCATGACGAGCATGGAGAGGCTGACCACCCCGGCGAGCAGGGCGAAGGGCCGCAGCAGGCCGAAGAAGGAGCCGGTGTAGGTGGGGCGGAGGAACTCGTCATACTGGAAGGGTACACCGAGGATCAGGTTGCCGAAGGCCACGCCGAACAGCAGGGCGGGCACGGCACCGCCGACGAACAGGCCCCAGTCCCAGGCGTTACGCCAGCGCGGGTCGGCCACCTTGCTCCGGTAGTCGAAGCCCACCGGCCGGAAGAAGAGGGCGAACAGCACCAGCATCATGGCGATGTAGAAGCCCGAGAAGGCGGCGGCATAGACGGCCGGCCATGCGGCGAAGATGGCGCCGCCGGCGGTGATGAACCACACCTGGTTGCCGTCCCAGTGGGGACCCAGGACGTTGATGATGACCCGCCGCTCCTCGTCGTTCTTGCCGAGGAAGGGCAGCAGTGCACCGGCCCCCATGTCGAAGCCGTCGGTAATGACGAAGCCGACGAGCAGCACGCCGACCAGCAACCACCACACCAGTTTGAGTGTTTCGTAGTCCAGAATCATTGCATTTACCTCTGTCTGTGAACCGCGGAGAGAGGCGGCATCGCCGCTCTCCCCGCGCCTCCCCTTGGATTAGTCCATCTTCGCCTGAGGCTGAGTCGCCAGCGTCCCCACGCCACCTGCGGCATGGCCACCCTGTTCGAAATGGTAGCGACCGGTGTGCAGGCTCGAGGGGCCGAGACGGGCGAACTTGAACATCAGGTACATCTCCACCACCAGCAGCATGGTGTAGAAGCCGAGGAAGCCGGCCATGGAGAAGTAGAGATCGCCGGCGGTCAGGGTGGAGGTGGAGAGCCCGACCGGCAGCACCTCACCGATGGACCAGGGCTGACGGCCGTACTCGGCCACGAACCAGCCCAGTTCACAGGCGATCCAGGGGAGGGGGATGCTGTAGAGCGCGGCCTTGAGCAGCCAGGGTTTCTTGCCCGCGGTACGCTTGGAGCAGAACCAGAACGCAGCCCCGAAGAGGAGCAGGAACCAGAAGCCCAGGGCCACCATGAGGCGGAAGGTCCAGAACAGCGGAGCGACTGCGGGAATGGTGTCGTCCACCGCCTTCATGATCTGCTCTTCGGTGGCATCGACCACGTTCTCGGTGTACTTCTTCAGCAGCAGGCCGTAACCGAGGTCTTTCTTCGTCTCTTCGAAGGCGGCCTTGGTCGCCTCGGAGGTGTCACCGTTGCGCAGCTGCTGCAGCAGGCCGTAGGCGACCATGCCGTTGCGGATGCGCTCTTCATGCTCCTTCTTCAGATCCTTGATGCCCTTCACCTCTTCATCGGTGGAGCGGGTGGCGATGAGGCCGAGGGCCCAGGGGATCTTGATGGCGCCGTGGGTGACTTCGTTCTCCTGATCGGGGAAGCCGATGAGCGTGAAGGAGGCGGGGGCCTCGTGGGTCTCCCACTCCGCCTCGATGGCCGCCAGCTTGGTCTTCTGCACGTCGCCCAGCTCGTAACCGCTCTCGTCGCCAAGGACGATCACGGAGAGGGAGGAGGCGAGGCCGAAGGCGGCACCAATGGCAAAGGAGCGACGGGCAAACTCTAGGTCACGCCCCTTCAGCATGTAGTAGGCGCTGATCCCCAGCACGAACATGGCGCCGGTGACGTAGCCGGCTGACGCGGTGTGGACGAACTTCACCTGGGCGACGGGGTTGAACAGCACTTCGGCGAAGCTCGTCATCTCCATGCGCATGGTCTCGAAGCTGAAGTCCGACCCCACCGGATTCTGCATCCAGCCGTTGGCCACCAGGATCCACAGCGCCGACATGTTGGAGGCGAAGGCGGTGAGGTAGGTCACCATCAAATGCTTGCCCTTGCTCAGCCGTTCCCAGCCGAAGAAGAAGAGGCCGATGAAGGTGGACTCCAGGAAGAATGCCATCAGACCCTCGATGGCCAGCGGCGCACCAAAGATGTCGCCCACGTAGTGGGAGTAGTAGGCCCAGTTCGTACCGAACTGGAACTCCATGGTGATGCCGGTGGTGACCCCGAGGGCGAAGTTGATACCAAACAACTTACCCCAGAACTTGGTCATGTCCTTGTAAATCTGCTTGCCAGTCATTACATAGACCGACTCCATGATCACAAGGATGAAGGAGAGCCCCAACGTTAACGGGACGAACAAGAAGTGATACATCGCGGTCAGCGCGAACTGTAACCGCGAGAGATCGACGACATCTTCTGGGATCATGTCGATTTTCCTCTACTTCTGATGGCTTGTGGAAAGGTGATTGGACTCAGGTGTACCGGGCGATTGCCGCCCGGGCGGGGCAAGGGAGGGGTTGTTGGTTGAACTGGTTGAAAAAGGCAAACCATCGCCCGTGGATGGTTGCCACCCGGGGCGTAAGGATGATGGCCACTCTCTCACCAACGCATACCTGAACATGCTTACACCTCTGGTTTGGAATACCCCCTGCGGTCGCGTTTTCCCCCGCGCCCAACGGCCGCGGCCACGGAGCACTGCGGAGGGGTACTGCAGTAGGACCAATGAGAGCGTCTGCAACGGATATGCCACAAGAATCATCCGGGCAAACAGAGTGCGGTGAATGGCTTGGGTGCAAGGGTTTGCGGCTGCCGATGGCGACAAAAATCCAGTGATTTGTTAGGGATATTGGTTGTGACGGCTGTCACGTTTGGCGTATCATGAGGAACATCATGACGTGGATGGCGGCTGGTCGTGCTTTGGCAGAGCGCATCGCCGCCCTGCGAACCGGGGGAACGACGAAGAGTGGTTGCAGCAACTGACATAGCGAATGCCTCGCAGCGAAGTCACATCAGCGCCGAAGTAGCTTCTCTGTTGGACAGCTACTCGGAGCCGGCGGTTCTCCTCTCCAATGACTTCCGCATCCTCGCGGCCAATCAGGCCTATCAGCGCCTGTTCGGAATGGAGCACGTGAAGGGGCGGCGCTGCTACGAGGTCTCCCACCACTACGTGGTCCCTTGCGATCAGGCGGGCGAGACCTGTCCCTTGATCGCTTCGGCCAAGACCGGACAGCCCCAGCGTGTGCTTCACGTTCACCACACCCCCCGGGGGGAAGAGCATGTGGACGTGGAGATCTTCCCGGTCCGCAATGCGGAGGGGGAGCTGAGTTATTTCCTCGAAGTCATGCGCAGCAGCCGGCTGGCGAGTGTCGACCCTCAGGCCGGCGGACTGGTGGGCCGGGCCCCCCGGTTCAATCGGGTACTGGAGCTCATTCAGCGGGTCGCCCCCAGTGAGGCGGCGGTATTGCTGCTGGGGGAGTCGGGCACCGGCAAGGAGTTGGTGGCCAGTGCCATTCACAAGGCCAGCGGTCGGGCTGACGGCCCGTTTGTGCCGGTCGAATGCTCGGGCCTCACCGAAACCCTGTTTGAAAGCGAGCTTTTCGGCCACGAAAAGGGGGCCTTCACTGGAGCCCAGAGTCGCAAGATCGGTCTGGTGGAGGCGGCCGCCGGTGGGACCCTGTTCCTCGATGAGTTGGGTGACGTGCCATTGAGTCAGCAGGTGAAGCTGTTGCGTCTGCTGGAGACAGGCACCTACCGTCGGGTCGGCGGGATCGAACCGATCAAGGCCGACTTCCGGCTGATCTGTGCCACTCACCGTGACCTGAAAAGCATGGTGAAGGAGGGGCGCTTCCGTCAGGACCTCTACTACCGCATCAACACCTTCCCCATCCTCCTGCCCAGTCTGCGTGAGCGCATGGAGGATCTGCCCCTGCTGGCCGAGGCGTTGCTGCGGCGCGTCAGCGGCGCTCGGGACCTGCGGTTGTCGAAGTCGGCGCTGGTGACCTTGATCAACTACGATTTCCCCGGAAACATCCGCGAGTTGCGCAATCTCCTGGAGCGTGCCGCCCTTTTGTGCGACGGCGATCTGATCCTCCCCGAGCACTTCCCCGAGGATGGGTTGCTCGGCGAGGAGTGCATCGGAACCATCGGGCCGGTGCCTTTCGAAATCGTCACCCTGGAGGAGATGGAGCGGCGTTACCTCAACTGGGTGCGGGCCCGCTTCCCCGGTGACAAGCGCGACCTGGCCCGGCGGCTCGGGGTGAGTGAGCGCACCCTCTACCGGAAGCTCCACGATTTGCGGGAGTCGGACGGCAGCGCCGTAGCACCGGAGTGATCGCCGGATGCAGTCCGGATGAGCGGAGCGCGGACGCAGGGGCGGTGGGGTCGGAATCGCTGAGCCGTGCGGCCAAAAAGATAGGCGGGCCACTGGCGTGGCCCGCCAAATTCACAGTGCCCATCGTGGGCATGCAAGGGGGGGGAGGTTCCCACGCAAGTCCGATGCGGGGAAGACTCTTGGGGGTGTATCGCCAGTTACTTCGCAAGCTCCGTGCCAACTGGTGTATGTTAGGTTGGATGCAAAAAAAGCTTAGTTTTTTCAGCTGGTTACTTTTGCGCCCCCCCGCAGTGCAGCTTCTGCTTTTTGGTGTGAGTGTGTCATTGGTGGCGGAGCGGGTTCGTGAGGGTGTCAATACTGGCGGTTTGGAGGGTGGGGTATGACTGAACGAGGGGATGGGCCACATCTGCTGGCGGCCATTTCGGCCCACGGTTTCGGCCACTTCGCGCAGGCCGCGCCAGTGCTGAACGAGTTGCGGCGCCTTCATCCCGAGATCCGGCTCACGATCCGCAGTGGCCTGCCGCGCTGGAAGCTGGAGAGCCGCCTGGCCGCTCCGTTCGGCCTCCAGCCGGTGTCTGACGATTTCGGCGTGGTCAACACCAGTGCCCTCGACGTGGATGTCGAGGCGAGCGCCGCCCGCTACCGGACGTGGCATACCGATTGGGAGAAGCGGGTCGCCCAGGTGGGCTCCGAGCTGGCGGCCGCCGCCCCCGACCTGCTCTTCGCCGACGTGCCCTACCTCACCCTGGCCGCCTCAGCCAAGGCGGGGATCCCCGCGGTCGCCATGTGCTCCCTCCACTGGGGCGACATCTACTGGCACTACTGCCGCGACCTTCCCGAGGCGCCCCGCGTTCACTCCGAGATGATGGCCGCCTATCGCTCTGCCGCACAATTTCTGCGCCCCGCCCCGAGCATGCCCATGGGGGGGCTGGACAATACCCGCGCCATCGGGCCGGTCTGCTCTCAAGGCCGCAGCCGCCGGGCTGAAATCGATCGGCGCTTTGGTCTAGAACCGCATGAACGGCTGGTGTGGATTGCCATGGGCGGCATCGCCATGCGCCTGCCCATGGAAAACTGGCCCCAGACCCCGGGCGTTCGCTGGGTGGTGCAGGCCGACTGGCAGGTGCAGCGCAGCGACGTCATCACTCTCGAGGCGCTGCAGATGCCGTACCCGGACGTCCTCGCCTCCTGCGATGCCCTGTTGACCAAGCCGGGCTACGGCAGTTTCGCCGAGGCTGCCGCCGCAGCGGTTCCAGTGCTCTACGTCTCCCGCGACGACTGGCCCGAAGAGCCGTGCCTGGTGGAGTGGCTCAAGGCCCACGGGCGCTGTGCCGAGGTGCCGCGGGCGGAGCTGGAGGCCGGTCGTCTCGGCGAGGGGCTCGACCGCCTGCTCGCCGCCCCAGCCCGAACGGCCATCCCGCCGTCAGGCGTGGGGGAGGCGGCCGCAATCCTGGCCGAACGGTTGGGCATCGGTGCGTGATGGCAGAACCCCTGACCTCACCATTGACGCCCGGGACGCGGCGGGTGCGCTGCGCTTCTCCATCCCCTTGCTGGTTCGCTACCCCGCGCCTTCAGGGAGCCCAATCGGCGTCCGCGGCAGGTACCTGGTGAAAAATCAGGGCTAGACTACCTCGACGAAGGGACCATCCTGCCTCTGCGCCAATGTGCCAATGGGGTGGAGATCGAGTCCGAACGCCCTGCTCACGGCGGTGAAATCCTGTTCCGAGCCCGGTGCGACGGCCACCAGCAGGCCACCGGAGGTTTGGGGGTCACAAAGGATCTTCCGCCTCTGCTCGGGCAGCCAGGCGATCTTGTGGCCGTAGCTGTCGAAATTGCGTTGTGTGCCGCCCGGTGAACACCCCTTCTCCAGATACAGCTCCACGTGAGGGAGCTTTGGCACGGCATCGTAGTGGAGCCGGGCGAACAGGCCACTGCCCTCGCACATCTCCAGCAGGTGCCCCAGTAGACCGAAGCCGGTGACGTCGGTCATGGCCTTGACGCCCGCGATCTTCCCAAGCTCGGCGCCTATGCTGTTGAGTTGGCACATGGTCTGGGTGGCCACTCTTTGGTGCTCCGGCCGAAGTTTTTTCTGTTTCTGGGCCGTGGTCAGGATGCCGATCCCCAGCGGCTTGGTGAGATAGAGCCGACAGCCGGGATCCGCCGTGTTGTTGCGGACAAGAAACTCGTTTTGCAGTGTGCCTGTGACCGCCAGCCCAAAGATGGGCTCCGGCGCATCGATGGAGTGCCCGCCCGCCAGCTGTATTCCGGCCTGCTGACAGGCCTTGCGGCCACCGTCGATCACCAACCGGGCAGTATCGGGCCCCAGTTTGGCGATGGGCCAGCCGAAGATGGCGATGGCCATGAGGGGGCGGGCCCCCATGGCATAGATGTCGCTGAGGGCATTGGTTGCGGCGATCTGACCGAATTCGACGGGATCGTCCACGATGGGCATGAAGAAGTCCGTGGTGGAGACAACCGATGTGCCATTGCCAAGGTCGTAGACGGCGGCATCATCCTTGGAACTGTTACCCACCAGCAGCCTGGGATCGGAAGGGGCGGGGGAGTGGCTTTTGAGGATCTCGTCCAGCAGTGCCGGCGAGATCTTGCAGCCGCATCCGGAGCCGTGGCTGTACTCGGTCATGCGGATGGTGCTTCGGGGAGTCTGTTCCGGGTTTTCCATCACCGCATCCTGTTCAGCAAGGGGCCACTGAGGCTGGAAGGAGATTGGCGGAAGAGAGCAGGAGTCGAACCTGCCAGGGACCGCGTGGCCGCCCCTCCCGGTTTTGAAGACCGGGCGCCCCACCGGGGAACGATCTCTTCCATGGTTCATCGCACCGTCCACTGGTGCGCTGCGCCTTCGTGGCGTAACACGTGGTCATCCCGGATACGCCGAGTGTAGCCAACGCGATCGAAGAACTCGAGAATGCGAATGGCCACCTTGCGCCCCCCACCGCCATCGGCAAACAGGAGGTCGCGAAACGCAGCGGCCCGCGCCGCCCCCTGCTCCTCGTGGAGTCGGCGAACGATGTCGGCCAGTTCCGCCACCGCCGCGGCGGTGAAATAGTGATCGTGGGCGACGGGATAGAGCTCGCCGGCCCGGGCGATCCGCTTGAACAGTCGCCGCACCTCATGCTCCGGCGTGCCCGTTGCCTGGTGCACATCGCGCACCCGCGGCGGGTTGTAGGGGCTGGCATCCAGCAGCGGCTTCAGCTCGGCAAAACGGCGGCGGTCGCCTTCGGTGAGGCGGGGGCGGTGGTCGGGCAGGTGCAGCCAGGCCCGGGTCCGGGCGATCAGCCCCGAGGCCCGCAGTTCAGTGCTGAGGGTCTCGAAGGCGGGGCGGGGCAGGTTGGCAGCGACCATGCGGCGCAGCCGTTCGGATTCGACGCCGATCATGTCCGGGGCGCATTCGTGTTCCCGCGCCAGGAGCTCGGGCACTCTGGCCCGGAGTGCCTCCCAGGCCGCCTCTGCGATGCCGATCGCGTCGTCACCGTCCCCAATCACCCGCAGGCCGGCTCGCCGCCACAATTGCTCGGCCTCGGCCTCACTGAGATTCCAGTTCAGGGAGAAGCGTTGGAGGTCGATGCCCACCGCGGCCTGGGTCGCCAGCCACTCCAGGACAACCGCCGCGTCGTCGCCGCGCATCCGCTCCAGCAGCGCGAGCCGCTGGGGCGTGCGCTTGTAGCGGGTGGGCGGGAAGCTATCCAGCACCCGGCCCCCCGCCACGGTGCGCTGGGCCCCCGCATCCCGCAGGATGAAGCGGTCGCCCCGCAGGGCCAGGGTTTGGCGCTCCAGCAGCACCTCCGCCAGCGCCGTGCCGCCGGGGCGGACCTCCTTGCAGTCGAGCAGGGCCACCCGGCCGAGGAGGTCCTCGGTCCCCAGATGCACGTGCACGCTCTGCATGTGCGTCAATGGCTGCTGGCCGGCAGGGACGCGCAGCTCCCCCTGAAAACGAGAGAGGGGCATGGCGAGGGCCGGATCGACCAACCACATGCCGCGCGCAACGTCCTTCTTCTCGAAGTCGCCCTTGAGCGCCAGTGCACACCGCTCGCCCGCCTGGCCTCTTTCGGCGGGATGGTCCTGAACGTGCAGACCGCGCACGCGCGCCTTCAGCCCCCCCGGGGCGAGGGTGACCGTCTCCCCAACGCCGATGGTGCCGGCGTGGGCCGTGCCGGTCACCACCGTGCCCACCCCCGTAAGCGAGAAACAGCGGTCGATGGCGAGGCGGAACCGCCCCTCTGAGGGGGGACGGCTGAAGGTGACCGCCGTGGTCTCCAGGTGGTTGTGCAATGCGGCCACCCCCTCTCCCGTCCGGCTCGACACCGGAAAAACCGGGCTGCCTGAGAGCCCGGTGCCGGCCAGGAGTTCTGCCACTTCCCGGCGGGCCTCCTCGAGTCGCTCGGGCGAGACGGCATCGATCTTGGTGAGGGCCACCGCCCCCTGGGTCAGGCAAAGCAGCTCCAGCAGCTCCAGGTGTTCCCGCGTCTGCGGCATCGGCCCGTCATCGGCGGCAATGACCAGCAGGACGAAGTCGATGGCGGTCGCACCGGCGAGCATGTTGTGGATCAGCCGTTCGTGCCCTGGCACGTCGACGAAGCCAAGCACCGACCCATCTCCCAGGGGGGCGTAGGCGTAGCCGAGATCGAGGGTGATGCCGCGCGCCTTCTCCTGCGGCAGGCGGTCGGCATCGACCCCGGTGAGCGCCTTCACCAGCGTGGTCTTGCCGTGGTCGATGTGTCCGGCGGTGCCAATCAGCATGGCGCGTGCATCCCTTGGGGCCAACGGAACGCCTTTAAGGCGACAGGAAACTGCATTGATCTCGCCAAGACGCCAAGATCGCCAAGCAAGAGTATTTTCTTGGCGAGAATCATTTGTTTTCCTTCAGGTCTGCCTGCGACCGCCAATCAAGGCCGTACCGACGCTCAAGGCAGAGAGCTGCGCAGCGAATTCGCGCTCCTCGGCGGGTGCGAGGCAGCGCAGGTCCAGCAGCAGAACCCCGCCATCGATGCGCCCGATGACCGGCCGCTTTAACCCGCGCAGTGCCGCCTCGATGCGATGGAGTACGCAGCCCCTTTTCCCTTGCGGGCGGATGGCAAGGCCGGCTGAGGGCAGACGGTCCACGGGCAAGGAGCCGGAGCCGATCTGGGAGTTGAGCGGGACCATCTCCACCGTCACCGGCAGTGGGGCCAACGCCCGCTGCAGGGGGGGGAGCAGGTGTTGCGCCGCGGCACGGATCTCCGATTCGGGACGGGTCAGTTGCGCCAGCGCGGTCAGGCGCTCCTGCAGGCGATCCGGGTCCCGGTAGAGGCGCAGCACCGCTTCGAGGGCGGCCAGGGTGATCTTGCCGACGCGCAGCGCGCGCTTGAGCGGATTTTTCTTGAGCTCCGCAATGAGATCCCGGCGACCGACCAGCAGACCGGCCTGGGGACCGCCGAGCAGCTTGTCACCGGAAAAGGTGACCAGGTCGGCACCGGCGGCGAGGCTCTCGCGCGGCGTCGGCTCGTGCGGCAGCCCCCAGCGCTCCAGGTTGGTTAGGGTGCCGGAACCGAGATCGACCACGAAGGGCAGGCCGTGGGCATGGGCCAGCTCGGCCAGCCCCCTTTCGGGCACGGCGCAGGTGAAGCCCTGGACGGCATAGTTGCTGGTGTGGATCTTCATCAGCAGGGCCGTGCGCGGCGTGATCGCCTCGCTGAAGTCCTTCAGGTGGGTGCGGTTGGTGGTGCCGACCTCCACCAGCCTGGCCCCGGCACGCTTCATGATGTCGGGCACGCGGAAGGCGCCGCCGATCTCAATCAGCTCGCCGCGGGAGACCACGACCTTCCTCTTTCGCGCCAAGGTGTCGAGCAGCAGCAAGACCGCGGCGGCGTTGTTGTTCACCACGGTGGCGGCCTCGGCCCCGGTGAGCTCGCACAGCAATTCATGGACGATGTCGTCGCGGTCGCCGCGCCCGCCGCTTTCGATGTCGTATTCAAGGGCACACGGGTGGCGGGCGGCGGTGACCAGTGCCTGGACGGCCTCTTCGGGCAGCGGCGCACGGCCCAGATTGGTGTGCAGCACCGTGCCGGTGAGATTGAAGACCGGGCGGAGTCTGGGCAGGGCGAGGGCCTTCGCGTCGGCGGTGACCTTTTCGATCAGGCTCTCGGTGTCGGGGATCGGCGCGCCGGCTCGGGCCGCCTCGCGAACATCCGCCAGTGTGGTGCGGACGAGCCGGGTGACAACGGCATGGCCATGGCTGTCCACCAGGGCTGCGACCTCCGCGTCAGCAAGCAGGCGGCTGACGGAGGGCAGCTTGGAGAGCTGATTCATATCGTTGGCTCCCGCCGTTTATCCACGAGGCCCGCGACGCCCCTAAGGTGAACGCATCCTTTCCCAAGGACTTCCATCGCTCACAGCACGGCCGTGAGGTAGGTATGCGTTCACCCTGCGCGACGCCCTGCCACAGTTTAGCTGCACGCGGGCGCAGGGCAGGTTGTCGACAAAACCGTCGGGCCTGCGGCTTCCTCTTTGGTGCCAATGGACGCCACACCCCCTCTCCATCCAACAAAAACCCCGCCAGGGGGCGGGGTCTGCAATGGTCGGCAAGAGCTAATCGGCTATTCCGTGGGCTTCCAGACCTCCCACACCTTCCCGACCAGATCCGGCCCGGGTTTGAGGGTCGGCATGCCCGGCTCCCAGCCCGCGGGCGTTGCCTCGGTACCTCCACTGGCGCGTACGTGCTGGTAGGCCTGGATCTGCCGGATCGTTTCGGCGATCTTGCGCCCGACCGGCGGGGTGAGCACTTCCATGGCCTGGATCACGCCATCGGGGTCGATGATGAAGCGCCCCCGCATCTCAATCCCCTGATTCTCGTCCCATACCCCGTACGCCCGACCGACATTGCCTGCCTGGTCGGAAGCCATATGGTATGGCACGCCGCCAGCCACCATCTTGCTCAACTCATCGTCGTTCCACATCTTGTGGACAAAGTGGCTGTCCACACTGACCGAGATGACTTCCACACCCAGGTCCTGCAACGTTTTGTACTTCGCGGCGACCGCCGACACTTCCGTTGCTCAGACGAAGGTGAAATCACCGGGGTAGAAGCAGAGCATCACCCATTTGCCGGCGAAGTCCGACAGCGTCACGTTGGTGAAGCCGCCCTTGTAATAGGCCGGCGCGGTGAAGTCAGGGGCTTTTTGCCCGACGCGTGCACTCATCCTGGTCGCCTCCTCTCGGGCCGTGGGTTCGGAGGATGCAGGGGCTTCCGACGGCTGCTCACCGGCCACCGAACCGGACACCCGGGCACATCCCAGCGGTTGCTCTTGCATGGTGTCTCCTCTCGTTGCGGGGCGGAAAGGACACGCTAATAACGACTAAGCCACGGACAGACCCGCGTCAAGGCGGGGGATTTAACGACAAAAGGAGAACGGTCAGGCGTTGCCGCATTCCTTGAAGATGCGGGCGTGACACGCCTGGCAAATCTGCGGATCCAGGTGCTGCTTCACCTGTGCAATGGCGATGGACTTGGAGGTGAACAGGTGGTCGCGGCCGATCGCCTCCGCCATGCCGCTCTCGTCCAACACCTGGCGGACGGCGCCTTTGACATTGCAGAGGTACAGCCCGCCTCCGGCCTGGCGCCGCTTCTGCGCGGTCTGGCCGAGCATCTCCGCGCCCGCCAAATCCACAAAGTTGATCCCTTCGGCATTGAGCAACAGGTGTCTTTGTCCCGGCCGGCGCTCCTCAAAGCTGCGCAGCGACTCCTGCACGTGGGCGATGGAGCCGAAGAAGAGGGAGCCGTCCACCCGGGCGATCTTCAGCTGGGGACACTCCGGGAGATTGCCGGTGGTGACCAGCTTGCGCTTCGGGTCGGCCGGGTCCGGCACGCGGGGGAGCACCTTGGGGCGGGAGGTGCGGTTGAGGTAGAGCACCAGGGAGAGCATCACCCCGAGGAAGATGGCAAACTCCAGCTCGAGGAAGAGGGCGCCAAAGAAGGTGGTGGCCATCACCGCCGTGTCGGAGCGGCTGCTGCGGATGATGTACTTGATGTGGTGAAAGTCGATGAGTCCCCACGCCACCAGGAACAGGATGCCGGCCATCGCGGCGTTGGGCAGGTAGGCGGCCATGGGGGCGACCGCCACCACGATGACCATCAGCAGGCTGCCGGCGAACACAGCTCCCAGCGGGGTCTTCGCCCCCGCCTGGAAGTTGAGAGCGCTGCGGTTGAAGGAGCCGGTGGCCACGTAGCCAGAGAAGAAGCTGCCCGCCAGATTGGAGAGGCCCTGGCCGATGAACTCCTGGCTACCGTTGATGTGCTGGCCGCTGCGCATGGCGAGGGAGCGGCCGATGGAGACCGCTTCGGTGAGGGCGAAGAGGGTCACCGCCACCGCGGTGGGGGCGAGGCGCTGGATGTTCTCCAGGGTCAGCGCGGGGGCCGAGAGGGGCGGCAGGCTGGAGGGGAGCGCGCCCACGGTGCGGATCTGGGTGGTCGCGCTACCGAACCAGTGGTCCAGGGCGGCGGCCACGGCGCTGCCGAGCAGCATGGCAACGATCATGTATGGCAGCCGGGGAAACAGCCGCTTCAGCAGGATGCCCGAGAGCAGGGTGACCGCCGCCACCAAGGTGACGTAGCCGTTCACCTCGGAGATGTTCTGGGCGAAGGCGTAGAGGGTGTCATGGAAGTGGCCGCCCCGCGGCAGCTCCACGCCGAAGAAGTTCTTCAGCTGCTTGGTGGCGATCAACACGGCCGCGCCCGCGGTGAACCCCACGATCACCGCGTGGGAGATGAAGTTCACCAGCGTGCCCAGGCGCAGTGCCCCAAGGGTGAGCTGGATGATCCCCACCATGAAGGTCAGCGTCAAGGCCAGGGCGACGTAGTCCGCCGAGCCCGGCTCGGCCAGAGCCGAGAGGGAGGAGAAGAGGACCACCGAGGCCGCTGTGGTGGGGCCGGAGACCAGGTGCATGGAGGAGCCGAAGAGGGCGGCGATCACCGCCGGGATCATCCCGGCGTAGAGGCCGTATTCCGGAGGCATCCCCGCGATGGTGGCAAAGGCCACCCCCTGGGGCAGCACCACCACGGCACCGGTCAACCCGGCGCTGAGGTCCGCCCGCAGGGTGTTGCGGTTGACCAGCCCCCACCAGCGCAGGAAGGGAAACAGTCTCACCAACCAAAGGGGGCAGCTCAACGCGGCAGGGTGGGTGGCGTGCATCGGGGCTCCTGTGCTTGTCGTGTCGGTGGTGGGCTTGCGGGCGCCGGGGCTTCACCCGCGGGCTTCGGTCAAGGGCGTTCCCGGCCTTTCCAGCCAGGTTTGTTTGCTGGCAATGCCGACCAGCAGGGCCAGCAAGATCCCCACGGCAGGCCAGGCTCCCGAGAGGGACTTGGCCACCCAAGGGGTGAGACAGCTGCAGGAGGCGAGGAGCTGTGCCCACCCGTATCGGTGGACCCGCGCTTTGAGTGGCATGTGTGCGGGAAAGCAGTCCCGTTCGATGCTGGAGAGCACTGAGGCCATGTGAATACCCGCGAAGGAAATCCAGGGAGGACCCACCTTAGCGGGGCAGGGATCAACGGGGTGTCAAAGGGAAGTTAAATTTTCGTCAAGCGGGGAGTGATGATCTGTCGGCGAAGGTCAGGCGAGTGGTGGTCCCCTGCGGCTCCAGGCCCTGGAGGGTGATGGACCAGCCGTAGCGATCGCAGATCCGCCGTACCAGGGAGAGTCCGAGGCCGGTGCCCTGGGGTTGCCGGGAGTAGTAGCGCTGGAACACCTGGTCCAGGTCCTCCTCCTCGATCCCGACGCCGGTGTCCTCGATGGTGAGCCGGGTCGCCTCCAACACCACCTTGATGTGCCCCTGGTGGGTGTAAGTGAAGGCATTGCGCACCAGGTTGGAGATGAGGATGCGTACCAGCGGCGCCTCTGCCCACACCTCGAACGTGTCATGGATCGCCACCTCCAGCGCCACCGGACGGTCGCGAAGCAGGGGTTGATGCGCCTCCAAGACCTGCCGCAGCACCTCCTCCACGGAGGTGGCGCGCCGGCCGCCGCTGCCCGCATCCTCGCGGGCGAGGGCGAGCAGCGCCTGGGTGACTTCGGTCATCTCCAAAGCCGCTCTCGAAATGCGACTTACCCGGCGGCGTTGCGATTTCTCCAGGTTGGGATCGCCGAGCAATACCTCGGCGGCCCCCTGGATCACCGCCAGAGGGGTGCGGAGCTCATGGCTCACCTCGGCGGTGAAGGCCCGTTCTCGCTCGATGAAGCCTTCGAGCCGGGCGAGGTAGGTGTCGAATGCCCGTGCCAGCTCGCCCACCTCGTCGGCAGGGTAGTCGGCTGCCAGGGGCGGAGGGCTCTCTTCCGGACGCAGGTGGGTCACACGCCGCGCCAGTTGCCCCACCGGGGCCACCACCCGGCACGCCAGCCAGCGGCCGAGGGCGGCCGAGATCAGCGTCATCAGCAAGACGCCCGCTGCGAGAAACGCGAACACGTACTCCTTGCGCTGCTCTACCTGGGACTCATCATAAAGCAGATAGAACCAGCTCTCGCCCTGTTGCACCACCGCGGCACGGAAAGGCCGACCGTTCAGCTGGATCGGGTGGTGCCCGGCAGGCAGCTCGCGCACGTGAGGGGGAATGTCGGCCTCGAAGCGCGCGCTGGGCCGCACGTAGCCGCGAATGATTGTGGTGGCAGGCGGCGGGGAGTGGGGGTTTCGGGTGCGTCGGCTGATGTAGTCCTGCATCTCCGCGGTGAGCGTCTCATCGATAAGACGCTCCTCCACGTCCCGGGTCGCCAAGTAAAGACCCACGCTGAGCAGGATGCTCAACAGGG
Organism: Gammaproteobacteria bacterium; assembly: GCA_041690535.1. Classification (GTDB taxonomy): domain Bacteria; phylum Pseudomonadota; class Gammaproteobacteria; order Thiohalomonadales; family Thiohalomonadaceae; genus JAWLHA01. The sequence continues at coordinate 18,021 of JAWLHA010000035.1, forward strand.
CGCCAAAGAGGGCGAATGCCAGCGTCACCCGGTATTGGAGGTGGGGCCGCATCGCTCAGCCCCGCCCGGTGCCGTGTCCGGGCCTCGAAGCCCCCATGGCGCCCGGTGGTGAGAAGTACCGGCTATTTCGAACGGGCATCGGGGTCGGCCAGGCGGTAACCGATGCCGTGGATGGTCTCCAGGAGCGGCTTGTCAAAAGGCTTGTCGACGGCCGCCCGGAGTGTGTGCATGTGCGCCCGCAGGGCGTCACTATCCGGTGGTGATTCGCCCCAGATCTCCTGTTCGATTTCCTGGCGGGTGACGACCCGAGGGGAACTGCGGATGAGTAGCGCGAGGATCTTGAGTGGGGTCCGCGGCAGGGTGATGGGCGTTCCCGCACGCTGCACCGACAGGGTGTCGGGGTCGAAGGTGAGGTTGGCCACCTGAAACCGGCGCCGGGTGTGCTCGCCCTTGGCGCGGCGCACCAGCGCCGTGAGGCGCGCCTCCAGCTCCTGCAGGGCAAACGGCTTCACCAGGTAGTCGTCGGCCCCGCGGGAGAATCCGACCAGTTTGTCGTCGAGCGTATCGCGGGCCGTGAGCATAAGCAGCGGGGTCTCCTTGCCCATCTCCCGCAGTCGCTGGCAAACCGTCAGCCCATCGAGTCCCGGTAGTGTGAGATCCAGAATGATGGCGTCATGTATTCCCTCCAGCGCTGCATAGAGACCCGCATGGCCGTTATAGGAGGCGTCCACCGTGTGGCCCTTGGCCTCCATGAAGTCGCACAGATTGGCTACGAGGTCCGGGTTGTCTTCGATCACGAGGAGGTGCATGGCGGCCAAGTCTACACCTTTACGGCCTAGGGCGAGCGCATACTCGCGTCACGGCCGTGCTGTGAGCGATGTGAGTCCTTGAAAGCAGTTAGCGGCTGTGAACACGGCCGACATGGATATCAAAAACGAGGATCATGCAGGAGCAATCATCTTCCATCCATGCACGCCCGACGGCCGCAGCCGCGTTTACCCGCTTTAGGCCCAGGGTGAACGCATGCTCACGTCGCGGCCGTGCTGTGAACGATGTAAGTCCTTGAAAGCAGGTACGCTGTGAATACATCCCTGTACGCTCGACGGCCGCGTCCCTGCGGCCGACGACCTGCTTTCAAGGACTTACATCGCTCTTGGGTAAGTATGCGTTTACCCTGCTTTAGGGCCGCCCGTTCATGACAGAAGAACGCCCTTCGGGGTAGGATGGTCCACTAATCGCCACCCGTATGGCAGGGATGTTGGCCAGGGTATTCGGATTCAATCCGGGCCGCGCTCCATGGGACCAACCGTCAACCTGCTATCGGCAAGTTCCTATGCCAGAGGGCGTGAGAGTGTCTAATTCATGAGTCGGATCATTCTACGCCGTCGCCTGTGGGCCCTTCCCCTCATCGTCTGGACGGCGGTGGTGGCGGCCTCTCTTGCCTGGAACGTCAGCGAGAATGAACGTCACGCCCGCGAGTCGGCCGTTGAGCAGGGGCGGTTCATCTTTGGCATGATGGAGACCTTCCGGCTGTGGAACGCCCGCCATGGCGGCGTCTATGTGCCCTCCAATGAAGAGACGCCCCCGAACCCCTACCTCCAGGTGCCCGAACGCGACTTGCGGACCCCCGCAGGGGTGGCCCTCACCAAGGTCAACCCCGCCTACATGACACGCCAGTTGGCGACGCTCATTCGTGAACAGAGCGATCTGCGAGTCCACATCACCAGCCTCAAACCATTGAACCCGAAAAATGGCGCCGACCCTTGGGAGGCTGCGGGCCTCTCCCGCCTGGAGAAGGGGGAGGCGGAGGTGTTCGGCGTGGTGGGGGAGGCCGATATCCCCCAGTTTCGCTACCTGGCGCCCTTGATCACCAAGGAGGCGTGCCTCGCCTGCCACCGCCAGCAGGCATACCGCCTCGGCGATGTGCGTGGCGGCATTTCGGTCTCTTTTTCGTTCGCGCCGTTCCTGGCCGCCGAGGCGGTGCAGACGCGCAAGGTGGTGGTGTTTCACCTGGTGGTATGGCTGTTGCTGATGGGTCTGTCGCTGTTTGCCCTCACCAACTTCAGGCGGCAGTTGTTGCGTCTGCAGAACGCCAAGGCGGAGCAGGATGCTCTGGTGGAGTTGCGCACTGCCGAGCTGGTCTCGGAGGTGCGGGAGCGGGAGCAGGCGGAGGAGCAGCTGCGCCTGTTCATCGAGTCCTCGGGCGAGGGGATCTACGGCACCGACGTGGAGGGGCGCTGCACCATGATCAACCCCGCGGCGCTGCGGATGCTCGGTTATCGGAATGCCTCCCAGGTGCTCGGCAGGAACATCCACGAACTCATCCATCACAGCCATCCCGACGGCGCCCCGTTCGCCCAGGCGGAGTGCCCTCTGGCCGCCACCTATCGGAACGGCAGGGTGGCGCACGGGGAGAACCAGGTGTTCTGGCGGGCCGACGGCCGCAGCTTCTCCGTGGGCTTTCAGTCCCATCCGCTGTACGTGGAGGGGCGGTTGACCGGGGCGGTGGTCACCTTCAGCGACATCACCGAACGCAAGCAGCACGAGGCCGAGCTGAAGAAGCTCTCCCTGGCGGTGGAGCACAGCCCCGCCTCGGTCATCATCACCGATGCCCATGCGCGCATCGAGTACGTGAACCGGAAGTTCACCGAGGCCACCGGCTACGCCCCCGAGGAGGTGTTGGGCCGAAACCCGCGGCTGCTCAAATCCGGCGAGACCCCCATGGAGACGTACATCAGACTGTTTGGGGAGATCACCGCCGGGCGGGAGTGGCATGGGGAGTTCCTCAACCGCAAGAAAAATGGCGAACTGTTCTGGGAAGAGGCCTCCATCTCGCCCATCGCCACCCCCGATGGGACGATCACCCACTACGTGGCGGTGAAGGAGGACATCACCGAACGCAAGCGGCTGCAGAGCGAGATCCTGCACCGGGCCCACTACGACAACCTGACCGGGTTGGCCAACCGGGTGCTGTTTCGCGATCGCCTGGAGCAGGGGATCGCCAAGGCGGCGGCGAGGGAGTACGCCCTGGCGCTGCTGTTCGTGGATCTGGACGGCTTCAAGGGGGTCAATGACACCCTCGGCCATGACGCCGGCGATGAGCTGCTCAAGCAGGTGGCTCGGCGCCTGAGCGCCTGCACCCGCGAGAGCGACACGGTGGCCCGGCTCGGCGGCGATGAATTCGCCATCATTCTGCCGGTGCTGCGCGATCCCGAGGGGGTGCACGTGGTCGCCGGCAACGTGGTACGGAGCCTCGCCGAGCCGTTCCCGCTCAGGGCGAAGACCGTCACCATTTCGGGCTCCGTCGGGGCCGCTGTGTTCCCCCGCGACGGCCGCACCGCCGAAGCGCTGCTGAAGAGCGCGGATGTGGCCATGTACGAGGCGAAGAACGCGGGCAAGAACGCCTTCCGCTGTTTCGGGGAGACGGCCGGCGCCTCCCGTGGGGCGTGACGCACGGTTTGCCGGCGGGCATCCCTCCCTCCCGCGGCGTCAGTGCGTCCTTGCACCCATCCTTGCGGCCGACGACCGGCTGTCAAGGACTTACATCGCTCTTGGGTAACCGTGCGTTTACCTGGTCTCTCCCACCTCGAAGTGGAGGAGGGAAATTGCTATGGTACGGGAGCTTTTTGAATTGGACGCCAGAAGAATGAACAGGAAGCATGCTGTGACCGTTTGGGGGGCAGGTATGCTGCTGGGCGTGTTAGGCCCGGTCGCCAGCGCTCAGGTGGTCATTCCCGACGATTACGCAACCATTGGAGAGGCCATCCGGGCCATCGAGGCCGGGACGGAGCTCGACCATGACATCGTCATCGAGCCGGGCACCTATACCGAACGCGTGACCCTCATTGACAACATCACCCTTCGCGGGCGGGAGACCGCGCGCACCTTCCTCTCGGGGGGCGGTTCCGGGGCGCTGGTCACCGCCGATGGCGTGTCGGGCGCGAGGGTTCGCAATCTTACCTTCATCGACGCGGATACGGGGGTTCTCATCCAAGGGGCCGGTAGTGGCCTGGAGATCGCCAATAACGTCTTTGACCTGGGGGGGAGCGCCACCGGCGTGCGGGTCGCCGATGCAGCCACCGGAGCGGGGGCGACGGTCGCCAACAACGTCTTCTTCCAGTTGGGCACCGGCGTTCGGCGGCTGAACACGCAAATCACCGTTCAGAACAACATCTTCTCCGGGAACGTCACCGCCATCGACACCCCCGCGGACCAGACCGCGCAGATCATCACCAATGGCTTTTTCGACAACGACAACGAGGGTGCCACCGGCAACGTCCCTGTGACCGGAAGCAGTGCCGGTTTCGTCAACCCCGTAGCGCGCGACTTCCACCTGCGTCCCGGCTCCGTGGCCATCAACTCCGGGACCGGCACCGACGTCATCGACGCCACGGTGGCCGATCTGGGGGCCTACGGCGGTCCCAACGCCGACGCTTTCCCCTTCCCGGTCTCCGGGCTGGGGAGCACCACCGCCGAGGACAACGCCATCACCCTCTCCTGGAGTGAGAACCTCGGCTACCGGGTGGGGGGCTACAAGGTCCACTACGGACGCACCCGGGGCGGACCGTACGAGGGGACGGACGCGGGCGAGGGCGCCTCGCCCATCGGGGTACTGGACGACACCATCACCTCCCTCACCCTGACCGGACTGACGCCCCAGAACCAGGCGGCCCCCTCCGAAGCGCCCCAACCGGCCGAGCCGATCCCCTCCAACGGGACCCTCAGTCTGCGCTGGAGCGCGGTGAGCGGCGCTACCGGCTATCTGCTGCACTGGGGCATCGACTCTGTGGATGAAAACCAGCGTGACGTGGGGAATGCCACCCGTGTGGACCTCAGCGGGCTCACCAACGAGACCACCTACCAGGTAAGCGTCTCCGCCTATGCCCGGGATGCGATCTTCTTCGCGGTGGCGGCACACTACGAGCAGCCGCGGCAGGAGGATGACCCCGTGGTGTTGGTGGACCCCGGCAGCGCCCTGGTGAACGAGGTTGAGGCCCCCTTCGGCGCCATCTTCGAAGGCCCCCGGTCCGCCCCCGTCTTGGGTACCCCCGAGTTACTCCTCGCCACCCCCAACCTGCCCGACGAGGGGTGTTTCGTCGCCACGGCGGCCTTTGGCAGCTATTCCGTCTCACAAGTGAGGCTCCTTCGTGACCTTCGGGACCGGCATCTCCTGCACAGCGGGCCGGGGCAGGCCTTCGTCCGCTGGTACTACCAACGCGGGCCGATCGGAGCCCGCTGGCTGAACCGCCATCCGGTGCTCAAACCGCTGGCGCGAACGGCATTGCTGCCGGCAGTGGGATTGGCGTCCCAGCTCACCGGCGGCACGCCGCTGCTCCTTCTGCTTCTGCTCGCCGGCGTCGGCGGCTCGGTCGGTTATGCGCTGCGGGAGAACCGCAGGGCGGGGGAGGCGGCGGCATGAGGCGGTTTGTGTGGCTGCTCCTGCTGTGCCCTGCGCTGGTACTGGCCCAACCGGTGGAGCCGTCCCCCCGCTGGTCCCTGGAGCTCAAGGGTGGGCGGTTCTACCCCGATGTTGAGGAGTGGTCGCGTTTTTACGGCCAGGATTACGCCACCCAATTCGGCGTCGCGCTTGCCTACAAGGTGCATCGCCGATGGGAGCTCGGCCTGGCGGGCGAACGCATCAAGGATGAGGGGCGGGCCCTCGCACCGACCCAGGGGATCCTTACCGGGAACGTTACCTATGAGCTGTTCCCGCTGCATGCCTACCTGTTGTGGCGAGGCGTCTTCTCCGAGGAGCAGTGGCTGGTGCCCTACCTCGGTGGGGGGTGGACCCGGATGAATTACCGCCAGAGCATCGAGAATCAGGGGCGGGCGGAGGGGGCGGCCGACGGCTACCACCTGCGCGGCGGGGTGCAGCTCCTGCTGGATCGCATCGACCCGAGCGCCGCCAGGCGGGCGGCCCGCTCCATGGGGGTGCACAACACCTACTTCACCCTGGAGGCGATGCAGACGAGCGCGGAGAAGGGGGGCGTGGAGTTGGGAGGGGTGAGCTATCTGCTGGGGGTGCTGTTCGAGTTCTGAGGCCCCGGCCTCGCGTGTGCGTGCCGCTACTTTAGCAAGGCCTCAGTCTCCACCGCGTCGATTTGTTCCGGAGCCAGGTACTCGTTGGCGTATTGCTCATAGACCCTCTGGGCCACGAAGATGTCGAACAGGTCGGGATCGATGTGCCCTTCGTGCTTCATGAACGCAAGGATGCGGAGCGACTCCGAGAGTTTCTTGCCTGGTTTGTAGGGGCGGTCCTTGGCGGTGAGTGCCTCGAAGATGTCGGCGATGGCCATGATGCGCGCCTGCACCGACATCTGATCCCGGGTGAGCCCCTTCGGGTAGCCCATTCCGTCCACTCTCTCGTGGTGTCCGCCCGCATACTCGGGCACATTCCTGAGGTGTTTCGGGAACGGGAGTGTCTCCAGCATTCTGATGGTGGCGACGATGTGGTGGTTGATCACCTCGCGCTCCTCGGGGGTGAGGGTGCCCTTGGGGATGTTGAGGTTCTGTACTTCATCGGCGGTGAGGAGCGGTTGCACCTTGCCCGTGCCATCGACCCAGGTGCGCAGCGCAATGGCCTCGACCCGTGCCCGATCCTCCTCTGACATGAACTCGCCCCCCTTGTTGGCGCGATGGAGGAAGGCCTGCTCGTTCGCAAGGTGGCGAAGGGTCGCCTGGTACTCGGCATGGGCGGCCTCATCGGCCGCCTCGCCCCGCTCCGCAGCCTCCAGCCTGCGGCGCAACCAGCGCAGCTCCGCATCGCGGCGGAGGATCTCGAAGCGGGAATCCACCACGTTGATGCGGTCATGGATGGTCTCCAGCTTGGTGGCCTTGTCCACCACGTACTCGGGGGTGACAATCTTGCCGCAGTCGTGCAGCCACGCCGCAATCTCCAGCTCGTAGCGATCCTGATCCGTCATTTTGAAATCCTTGAGCGCCCCTTCCGTGGTCCGGTGCGCCGCCTCCGCCAGCATCATGGTGATGACCGGTACCCGCCGGCAGTGGCCGCCGGTGTAGGGGGATTTCTCGTCGATGGCGTTGGCGATGAGGTGGATCAGGGATTCGAACAGATTCTTCAGATCCTCGAGCAGGCGCCGGTTGGTCAGCGCGATGGCGGCCTGGGAGGCCAGCGCTTCGGCAAGGCGGCGGGACTCGGGGCTGAATGGGACAATGGCGCCGGTGCTCTCGTCCTGGGCATTGAGCAGCTGCAGCACCCCGATGATGTCCCCCTCGTGGTTCTTCATCGGCACGGTGAGAAACGATGTGGAGCGGTAGCCGGTCTTGCGGTCGAACTCCCGCGTTCCGGTGAAATCAAACCCCGCCGCATCGTAAGCGTCGGGGATATCGATGGTCCGGTCGTTCAGCACGGCGTGAGTGACCACGTTGTGGTGGTTGGCGCTGCCGTCGGGGGCGTAGAGCGGAATCGGCGGGAAGGGCACCGGTTCACCGGTGGTGCCGCCCATGGCGAAGTTGAGGGAATCGGTGCGAAGGATCTCCATCCGCACGGTGCCGTCTTCCTGCACGGAGTAGAGCGTGCCGCCATCGGCATTGGTGATCGCCTTGGCGCCGAGCAGGATCTGCTCAAGAAGCCGTTGGGTGTCGTGCTCGGTCGACAGGGCGATGCCCACCTCGGTGAGCTTCTCGATGCGCTGAACCAGGTCTCGCAGCGACATACCTGTGCTTCTCTTCGTCAAACGGGAGCTCAATTGTAAGTCGCCGGGTGCCGATAAGAAACGGTCGGCGCCCTCGAGTTTCGTCTCCTTTGGACCGCTGGCTATAATGGGCCTCCGTCGAAGCCAGGGTAACACCCGGATCAACATGGCCGTGCGCATACAGATGACAAGAGTGATCTTCGGCATCACCCTCGCCCTGCTCTCTGTCGGGGCGAGGGCCCTGCCGTTGGATGATGTTGCCCGGCACCTGTCGAGGGGCGAGCACAGAGAGGCGCTACGGCTGTTGGAGGGATTGGCCCCCGCGCAGCAGTCGGCGCCGGAAGTGCGCCTGATGCGGGCCTCCGCCCTCGCCGGCGGTGGCCGCGGGGACGATGCCATTGCCGTGCTGGAGAAGCTGGTGGATGAGCATCCGGCGCTCCCCGAGGCCTACAACAACCTTGCGGTGTTGTATGCCTCGCGCGGTGATCTCGAGCGGGCCAAGGGGCTTCTCGAAGAGGCCCTGCTGAGCGACGCGACCTATGGGCGGGTGTATGAGAACCTGCGCACGGTCTACCTTGAAATGGCGCGGCACTCTTACGTAAAGGCGTTGCGGATGGAGCAGGAGGGGCAGGGGGCACGTCTGCAGCCGCTGTTGCGGCTCTCCGGCGCCGGTCTGGCGGAGACGGCTGCAGCGCCGACCGCAGGTGGCGGGGCGGGTTCGCCGCGGCTCTCGCCCAAGCCGGCCGTCTCTGCCGACGAGACCAAAGCCGAGTCCGTCGCCGGCACGGCCCCCGCGGGGGCGGCTTCGGGCGGACGGGTCACGCCGGCCCCGGTGGCGGCGGCCCCGCCCACGACGACGCCGGCCCCGGAGGTGGTGGTGCGCGAGTCGGCGGCATCGTCGGACCCCGAAGTCACATCGGCAACCGCGCCTGAAGCGTCGCCCCCCGCGGGGGCTTTGGGAGGGGCGTCCAACACGGTGACGGACGCGCTCGAGCAGTGGGCCGCGGACTGGTCCAACCGCGATGCAGAAGCCTATTTGGCCCACTATACCGAAAGCTTTGTGCCCCGCGGGGGACAGAGCCGGGCGGCGTGGGCGGCCGAGCGGCGCGAGCGCATCACGCGTCCCGACTGGATTCGGGTGACCCTTGAGGAGATCCGCGTGGCACGAGAGTCCGCGAGTGCTGCCGTAGTCTATCTTTGGCAGACCTTCGAGTCCGACGGGTATGCGGACAGGACGCGCAAGCGCTTCGACCTGGTGCGCCACGGCGACCGTTGGTTGATCGCGGCGGAACTGAACCTGGAAATTCAACGCATTCAATGAGACGAATCATTGCGGCAGCCTTGGGGCTCGCCATTTCGGTGTGGGCCGGTGCAACGCCGCTGCCGGGGGCTGTGGCGGAAAGTGTGGATGCGCCGGCGCTGGCTGCCCCTTCGGAGCTGGCTCTGCTGGCCGCCGCCGACCGCTCCCTCTACTCCCAGGCCCTCTCCCGCTTGGCCTCCCGCCTCGCGAACTACCCGGAGGACTATGAGGCCAGCCTCCTCAAGAGCCTGGTGCTGTTCAAGTCGGGGGAGTGGCGCGAGGCCTTCGAGGAGTTGCGCAGCCTCACCCGCCGGGCCCCGAACTTTCACTTGGCCCACCTGATCCATGGCGACCTCCTTCTGGCCCAGGCGCGTCCCGTTACCGGGATCGGCGCGGGGCCGCGCATGGCGGGCCTGAGCGACGGCGGCATCATGCCGTTGCGCAGCGAGGCGGAAGTGCGGCTGAAGGCCTACCTGGACACCATCCCCGGGGGCCGTTTGCCCCGACCGCTGCTCGCCCTGGGCGCACGCAGTGAGATGGCCATCGTGGTGGACAAGAGGGTGCACCGGCTCTACGTCTATCGGACGGAGCCGGGGGCGGTCATGCCTCGTCTGGTGCAGGACTTCTACGTCAGCACCGGAAAGCTGGATGGAAACAAACAGAGCAGCGGTGATCTGCGCACCCCCGAGGGGGTCTATTTCGTTACCGGCCACATTCCGGGTGAGAAGCTGCCGGAGAAGTATGGGATCGGCGCATTTCCCCTCGACTATCCCAATGCACTCGACCGCCGCCAGGGCAAGACCGGGTATGGCATCTGGCTGCACGGCACGGATGATCTCTACTACAGCCGCCCGCCCCTGGACAGCGAGGGCTGTGTGGTCCTGCCCAACATCGACTTGCGGGCCGTCAGCGCCTATCTGGAACCCGGCACCCCGGTGGTGATTGCCGATGGGGTGGAGTGGCTGGAGCAGGAGCAGTGGCTGAGGCTGCGTAACGAACTCCTCAAGGCGGTCGAGACCTGGCGGGCCGACTGGGAAGGGCGGGATGTGGAGCGCTACCTCGGGCACTACGCCACGGATTTCTGGAGCGGGGCCTCCGACCTGGGTCGGTGGAGCCGGCACAAGCGGGCGGTATTCCAGGGCAAGAGCTTTCAGCAGGTGCGCCTGGAGGAGCTGTCGGTCTTCGCCTATCCCTCTGACGCCACGGGCCGGGAGTTGGCCCTGGTGCGGTTCCGGCAGGACTACCGCTCCAACAACTTCAACAGCCGCATGGCCAAGCAACTCTACCTGGTGAAAGAGGCGGGCGTGTGGCGCATTCTGCACGAAGGGGCGCCGTGACCCTGGGGGCTGGTCGTTGGTCGTTAGTCGTTGGTCGGCGTGCTCTGATCCCTCATCCCCCTACCGGCAAAGGCAGTCACGCGGCCGAAGGATGCACCTCGCGGGTGCGCCTTCAGCCGCGCTGAACGGCGTCGGGTGATGTGAGGCAGCTTCGCCACCTGAGCTGCGGAAAGGCCGGTGCGGCGGGTTCGGCCCGAGCCGGTGCAGGCGGATCGCAGCCTATGAAATCTCCTCCCCGGCCGCCTGCAGCTCCGCGTGATAGGAGGAGCGCACCATGGGGCCGCTGGCCACCTTCGCAAAGCCCAGGCGCTTGGCAATGATCCGCAACTCCTCGAACTCCTCGGGCGGCACGTAGCGCTCCACCGGCAGGTGGTGACGGCTGGGCTGCAGGTATTGGCCGAGGGTCAGGTTGTCGCAGCCGTGGGCGCGCAAATCCTCCAGCACCTGGACGATCTCCTCGGGCGACTCCCCAAGCCCCAGCATGATCCCTGATTTTGTGGGCACGTCCGGGCGCATCGCCTTGTAGCGGCGGATCAGCTCCAGCGAACCGGCGTAGTCGGCCCCGGGGCGCGCCTGGCGGTAGAGCCGCGGCACCGTTTCCAGGTTGTGGTTGAAGACATCCGGCGGGGTCTCCACCAGGATCTCCAAGGCTTGATCCTCCCGCCCGCGGAAGTCGGGCACCAGGATCTCGATGGAGAGCTCCGGCACGCTCGCCCGCAAGGCCCGGATACAGGCACTGAAGTGGGCCGCACCGCCATCACGCAGGTCGTCACGGTCCACGGAGGTGATGACCACGAAACGCAGGCCCATGGCCTTGACCGTTTCGGCGAGATTGCGGGGCTCCTCGGGGTCGAGGGGGGCGGGCCGGCCGTGGGCCACGTCGCAGAACGGGCAGCGCCGGGTGCAGATGTCGCCCATGATCATGAAGGTGGCAGTGCCCTTGTGGAAGCACTCCCCCAGGTTGGGGCAGGCGGCCTCTTCGCAGACCGTGTGCAGCTTGTGTTCGCGCAAGATCCCCTTGAGCCGCGCAATCTGCGGCCCGGCCGGGGCCTTGGCGCGGATCCACTTGGGCTTGCGCAGCGGCTCCCTGGGCACCACCTTGATGGGAATGCGGGCGGTCTTGCTGGCCCCTTTCAAGGGGTTGCGTGGTTTGCTGTCACTCATGGCGGGTTCCGTTGTCCTCGGGCTCGGGGAGTATACCCTCCGCCTCTGCGGGCGGCCCATAGCCCAGTTCAAGGGCCAGCAGCCGGCCGATTTGCGGTCCCAGGGTTTCGGCTGTCCCCGACAGACCCAAATCCCGCAGCTGGGTGACGGCCATGCCGGCATGGCCACAGGGGTTGATGCGGCGAAACGGCTCCAGATCCATCTCCACGTTCAGGCTCAGACCGTGATAGCAGCAGCCGCGACGCACCCGCAGCCCGAGGGAGGCGATCTTGGCCCCTTGGACGTAGACGCCCGGGGCATCCTGGCGGGCGTAGGCCTCGACGCCCCCCTCTTGCAGCAGTCGAATCACCGCCCGCTCCATCGCAGCCACGGTCGGGCGCACCCCCAGACCCCGGCGGCGCAGGTCCAGAAGGAGGTAGGCTATGAGCTGTCCGGGACCGTGGTAGGTCACCTGTCCGCCGCGATCCACTTGCACCACCGGAATATCGCCAGGGGCGATCAGGTGCTCCGGCTTTCCGTTCAGGCCCAGCGTGAACACCCCAGGGTGCTCCACCAGCCAGAGCTCGTCCGCAGTGGCCGGGCCACGTGCCTCGGTGAAGCGCCGCATGGCATCCCAGACCGGCTGGTAGGGCTGTCGCCCCAGCCGGCGCATGTAAAAACTCTCCGGCATCTCAGAGCGCCATCACCACTTTGTCACAGGCGGTGATGTCCCGGTAGATGGCATCCAGCTGCTCCTGGCTCGTGGCGCGGACCGTCACCGTGACCGAAAGGTAGTTGCCCCCCCGGCTTGCGCGGAGAGAAATCGCCCCCTCACTTAGATCGGGAACGTGGCGGCGCACGAGGGCGATCACCTCGGTATCGAAATCCTCCCCTGACCGCCCCATGATCTTGATGGGGAAGTCGCAGGGAAACTCAAGAAGGGTGGGCCCTTGTTCACTCATAACGTCGTCTCCCGGGCCATCCGGCCGGCGTGCAGTTCTCTGCTCGGTGGAATGGGGTGTCAGTCGCGCGTTCCGGCGCGGAATTCTGCCTTGTACTGCTGGTAGAGCAGCAGCACGCGCTCGCCGATGGGACCGGGACTCCCGCTGCCCACGGGTTGGCCATCGAGCCGGATGACCGGGAGCAGATCCCGGGTGGAGCTGGTAACCCAAATCTCGTCGGCGGATCGCAGCTGCTCGGCGGTGATGTCCCGCTCCTCGCAGGGGATCGCGTGTGAGGCACAGAGCTCCACGATCAGGTCCCGGGTGGTCCCCGGCAGCAGCAGGTTGCTCTTGGGCGGTGTGGCCACGGTCCCCTGTGCCACCACGAACACGTTGGCGGCGACCGCCTCGGTGACCAATCCGTCCCGCAGCATGATGGCCTCGGCGGCCCCCCGATCGATGGCCTCCTGGCGCAGCAGAATATTGGGAAGCAGGGCAATGGACTTGATGCTGCACAGCTTCCAGCGAATATCCTCCACCGTGATGGCGCTGATCCCGCGGCGCAGCTCTCCTGGGACCTCTTCCAAGGGGGAACTCATGGCGAACACGGTGGGGTGGATCGACGCGGGAAAGGCGTGGTCGCGCCGGGCCGCACCGCGGGTCACCTGCAAATAGAGGGACTGATCGCCTCCGCCGTTTTCCGCCACTAGGCGGAGCAGGCACTCGCGCCACTGGCCATGGGTGAGGGGATTGGCCAGTCGGATTCCGGCCAGGCTGGCATCCAGTCGGCGCAGGTGCTCTTCCAGGCGGAACGGGCGCGCGCCGTAGACGGGAATCACCTCATAGACGCCATCCCCGAAGACGAAGCCCCGGTCCAGAACCGATACCTTCGCCTCCGGGGTGGGGAGGAACTGGCCGTTCAGGTAGACGATGCCGCCGTATCCCTCTTCGCACGCCATGGTCCGATCTCGCAGTGTTGTCTCCAGATGGGGGCGGCAGCCCTTCGGTTCAATGGCGCGTTGCTGCCCTCGCGGTTACTGAACCAGTAGCATGAAGTGATCGACCACCTGGCGCCAGAGGCTCCCCTCCCGCACATCCTCGAGTGCCACCAGCGGGTGTTCGGCGAGCAGCTGTTCGCCCAGTCGCACCTCCACCCGCCCAAGCGGATCCCCCTTTCGGGTCGGGGCCACGATGGTCTTGTCTACGGTCATGGCGGCCTTGAGGGCGCCATAGCGGCCCCGGGGCACGGTGACGTACAGCTCGTTCTGCAGGCCGAGCCCGACTTGTTCGGCTTCGCCCTTCCAGATCCGCAGCTGCTTGAGCGGCTCATGGGCGGCATACAACCGGTGGGTTTCGTAGAAGCGATAGCCGTAGTCCAGCAGTTTCTGGCTCTCCTGGGCTCGGGCGTTCTCGCTGCCCGCACCCATCACCACGGAGATGAGCCGCATTCCGTTGCGTTCCGCGGAGGAGACCAGGCAGTAGCCTGCGGACTGGGTGTGGCCGGTCTTGATGCCGTCCACGCTCTCGTCACGCCACAGCAGCAGGTTGCGATTGTGCTGCTTGATGTTGTTAAAGGTATACTCCTTCTGCGAGTACCACTTATAGTGCTCTGGAAACTCGCGCACCAGGGCCGCGGCAAGGCGCGCCATGTCCCGCGGGGTGGAGTAGTGTTCTTTTCCCGGCAGCCCGGTGCTGTTGGTGAAATTCGACCCACTCATGCCCAGCTTCTGTGCATGGGCATTCATCAGGGGGACAAAGGCATCCTCGCTTCCGGCCACGGATTCGGCGAGCGCTACACTGGCATCGTTGCCTGACTGGACGATCAAGCCCTTGAGCAACTCACGGACGCTCACCCGCGAGTCCACCTCGATGAACATCCGTGACCCGGGCATGCGCCACGCCTTTTCGCTCACCCGAACCATGTCGTCCAGCCGGAGTTGACCGCCCCTCAGCTCCTGAAACACCACGTAGGCGGTCATCATCTTGGTGAGGCTCGCCGGTTCCATGCGCTCGTCGGCCTTGCTCTCGGCCAGCACCCGCCCGCTTTGGAAGTCCTGGAGGATGAATCCGCTCGCCTTGATGTCCGGCGGGGCGGGGACGAACCCTTCGGTGGCGGCGAAGGCCGGGCGCGTGGCCACGGTGACGGAAAGCAGCAGAGTCAGAGCGATAAGTCGTAGAACAATCATGTCAACCGGCTGATTCTGGTTAAAAATCGGCAAATCGGACCTGGTAGTGTACAGGTTTGGCGGGTGGAAAAGTAGGCAGCGCTAACAGTTCCCAGGGTAAACGCATACCTACCCAAGCGCGATGTAAGTCCTTGAAAGCAGGTCGTCGGCCGCATGGACGCGGCCGTCGAGCGTACACGGATGGAAGATGATTGCTCCTGCATAATCTTCACTCCCGACGTCCATGTCGGTCGTATTTACAGCGCACCTGCTTTCAAGGACTTACATCGCTCACAGCACGGCCTTGACGTAAGTATGCGTTTACCCCGTAACAGTTCCGACGCACGGTCTTGGGCCGGGTTGGGGGGCCTGTTGCTACGTCCGACCCGGAGAGAGGAGCGATGTTCCCTCAATCCACCACGATGCGCGGGGAGCCCACCCCGAGCCCGATGACGCGGAACGCCAACTCGTCAGCCTCCTCCACCGAACCGATGGGGCCGATGCGCACCCGATAGAGGGCGTTCTCGCCGCCGTCTGTGGTGTCCACGCTGGCTGGCGGGAGATCCTCCCCCTCCAGTCTGGCGCGGACCTGCTCGGCATTCATGCGGCTGATGTAGGCCCCGACCTGGACGAACAGCCTGGGATCACCGGCCCCACTCCCAACCGGAGGCGTGGAGGAATTCGGCCCGGCAGAGTTTACCGACGCCTGCTGCAGGGGGGGCTCGGGCTCGCCCGGGGTGATGGCCCGGACCTCCACCAGCCCCGTTCCCATCTCAACGATGCCGAGCTTGCTCGCTGCGGTATAGGAGAGGTCGATCAGCCGGTTGTCGTGAAACGGACCGCGGTCGTTGATGCGTACCACCACCTGGCGCCCGTTCTCGAGGTTGGTCACGCGCGCATAGGTTGGAATGGGGAGACTCTTGTGGGCGGCCGTCAGGGCATACATGTCGTAGGTCTCGCCATTGGAGGTCTTGCGGCCGTGAAACTTGCGGCCATACCAAGAGGCGATGCCGCGCTCCACGTAGCCCTCGCTCGAGCTCATCACATGGTAGCGCCGCCCGAGCACCACGTAGGTCTTGGGGTTGCCCGCGGAAGTGCGCGGCTCGTGCCGTGGCACCGGGTCCGGGATATGGCGCGCATCCATGGAGTAGGAGGGGCCGCTGTCCCGCTGCGTCGCGAGGTTGCCACAACCGACGGCCAACAAGGCGGTAAGCCCCGCCACCAGAATGCGGGTGAGCGGTCCCCCGTTCACCCTCAGCCCCCGTCGGTGCGCTGGTTCCGCAGTGACTCGGCACGGGCCGTACGGATCGCCTCGGACAGCTGGTACACCGCCATGGCATACAGGGCGCTGTGGTTGTAACGGGTGATGACGTAGAAATTGTCCAGCACGACCCAGTGTTCGGGTCCCCCGGACTTCGTCTCCAGGGCGATGAGCCCGGCCATCGCATCGGGGGCGAAGGCCCGACGGGGCTTCACCCCGTACTCCACCAGCTTGGAGACGGGGACGCTGGGCCTGTAGCCCTGCTCAAGCAAGGGGGCGGCGCGCTCCACCGTCACCTCGGCCCGCGCCGCCACCGGTTCGCCCCATCTCCAGCCGTGGCGCCGGAAGTAGTTGGCCACGCTGCCGATGACATCGGCCGGATTACCCCAGATATCGCGGCGGCCATCCCCGTCGAAGTCCACGGCATAGCCGCGGAAACTGCTGGGAATGAACTGCGGCTGGCCCATGGCCCCTGCATAGGAGCCCTTCAACGTGAGCGGATCCACCTGCTCCTCGCGGGCCATGATGAGGAAGCTCTCGAGCTGGCTGGCGAAGAAGGAGGAGCGGGGGGGATAATCGAAGGCGAGGGTGGAGAGGGAGTCCATGACCCGGTAGTTACCGGCGAAGCGCCCATAGCGGGTTTCCACGCCGAGGATGGCCACGATCACCGCGGCGGGGATGCGATACTCCTTTTCCGCCCGTTCGAGCAGCTCCGCATGCTGATCCCAGAAGGCTACGCCGCCGCGAATGCGCTCCTCGGTGAGGAAGATGGGCCGGTATTGATGCCATGGCTTCGACTCGGCCGGTCGGCTGATGGCGGCGACGATGTCCGAACGCAGCTCCACCTGATCGAACAGCTCGGCCAGCGCCCGCTCCTCAAAGCCGTGCTGCTGGGCCATTCGCTTGATGAAGCCCCGGACTTCCTGTCTCTCAGCCAGCTCCGCATGGGCGACGCCCAGGGACAACAGGAGAGCGGCCGGCAGGGTACAACGTATCTTGTTATTCACGGCACTCAGCTTCTTAGTAGCTTACGGTGCGTATGGATGGACATCAGGATACCGAAAGAGGAGAGCAAGGTCACCATCGAAGTCCCCCCGAAACTCACCAGGGGGAGGGGGACCCCCACCACGGGCAGCAATCCGGTGACCATGCCGATGTTCACGAACAGGTAGACGAGAAACGTCATGATCAGCGCCCCCGCCAGCAGCCGGGTGAAGCTGTCCTGCGCCTGGGCTGCGATGTAGAGGCCGCGATAGATGATGAACAGGTAGAGGCTCAGCAAGACCAGGGCGCCCATCAGCCCGAACTCCTCGCCAAAGGCAGCGAAGATGAAGTCGGTATCCTGCTCCGGGAGAAAATCGAGATGGGACTGGGTGCCGTTCAGCCACCCCTTGCCGTAGATCCCGCCCGAGCCGATGGCGATCTTGGACTGGATGATGTGGTAGCCCGAACCGAGGGGATCATTCTCGGGGTTGAGAAAGGTGAGGACGCGGCGACGCTGGTAGTCGTGCATGCCGAACTTCCACAACAGTGCGGCCGCCGGGATGGCGAGCAGACCGGTAATGCCCACCAGGCGCCAGCTGAGGCCGGCGAACAGCAGCACGAAGACCCCGGAGCTGGCCACCAGGAGGGCCGTGCCCAGGTCGGGCTGCTTGGCGATGAGCAGGGTCGGTAGCAGTACCGCCGCCCCCGCCACGAGGATGCTCTTGCCCCCCGGAGGGAGCGGTTTTTCCGCCAGGTACCACGCCACCATCATCGGTACCGCCAGCTTCATGATTTCCGAGGGCTGGAAACGAATGAGCCCGAGATCGAGCCAGCGTTGGGCCCCTTTGCCCACGACTCCGTGGGCGAGGACCGCAACGAGAAGGGCCAGACCGGCGCCAAACAGCCAGGGGGACCAGCGCTGCCAGGTGGCGGGGGGGATCTGCGCAAACACGAACATTACCCCGAACGCCAGCGCCAGTCGCACCAGTTGGCGCTGAATGAGCGCGGGATCCTGGCCCCCCGCGCTATAGAGGATCACCAGCCCCAAGGCCGAGAGCAGTACCAGCCCGAGCAGCAGGGGCCAGTCGAGATGGAGGCCGACGAGGGGTTGGCGACGGGTGGTCGGTTCAGTGGCCCACATGGACGGTCTCTCCCGAAGGGGTGTTGCCGGTCAGATAGCCATCGAACACCGCGCGGGCGATGGGGCCCGCCACGGCACCGCCGCTGCCGCCGTTCTCCACGATGACCGCCACGGCAATGCGAGGGGCATCGGTGGGGGCGAACCCCACGAACAGGGCATGATCACGCAACCGCTTCTCGATCTCCTCTGCCACGTATTCCTCATCCTGCTTGATTCCAAATACCTGGGCGGTACCGGTCTTCGCCGCGATGCGGTAGGTCAGATTGCGGCTGATCCCCCGGGCCGTACCCCGCAACCCGTGCACCACCTGGGCCATGTCCTCCACGATGTGCTGCCAGTTGCCTCGGTTGACCACCGGCACGCTGGGCAGCGAGAGGGGCTTTTGCACGACCACCTCCCCCCCGGCGGGGTCCTCGATGGCCCGCACCACCTGAGGGCGGTAGCGTCGCCCCTCCACCGAGAGGGCGGCGGTGGTTGCCGCCAGTTGCACCGGGGTGGTGAGGGTGAAGCCCTGGCCGATGCCGGTGATTAGGGTCTCTCCAGGGAACCAGGGCTGATTCTTGGCCCGGCGCTTCCACTCGCGCGAGGGCATCAGCCCGCTGGCCTCCCCCCCGATGTCGATCCCGGTCGGAAGTCCAAAGCCGAACTGGTGCATGAAGCTGGAGAGTCGATCGATGCCCAGGTTCAGGGCCAAATCGTAAAAGAAGACATCGCAGGACTCGACCACCGCCTTGCGCAGGTCGGTCCAGCCGTGGCCATCCCTCTTCCAGTCGCGGTAGCGCCGCTCGTCGCCGGGGAGCTGGTACCAGCCCGGACAGAAGACGCGGTGATCGTGCTTGATCTGGCCGGACTCGAGCCCCGCCAGCCCGATGATGGGCTTGATGGTGGAGCCGGGGGGATACTGCCCCCTCAGGGCGCGGTTGAACAGGGGCTGATCGCGCGAGGTACTCAGGATCCTGTAGTCTTCTCTTGGGATCCCGTCGACGAAGAGGTTGGGGTCGTAGGCGGGGATGCTGACCAGTGCCAGTACGGCCCCGCTCCGCGGCTCGATGGCGACCACCGCCCCGTGTTCTTCGCCGAGGGCCGCCTCGGCCGCCCGCTGCAGGCGCACATCGATGTTCAGATAGAGATTCCTCCCCGGCACCGGGGGGGTACGGGAGAGTACCCGCAGGACCCGTCCGCGGGCATTGGTCTCCACCTGCTGAAACCCGACCTCTCCGTGAAGCTGGGCCTCATGACTGCGCTCCACCCCGGTCTTGCCGATGCGGGTGGTGGCACTGTAGTTCGAGGCGTCGAGCTCCTTGAGTTCCTCCTCGCTGATGTGCCCCACATAGCCTACGGTGTGTGCAGTGAGTGCCCCCAGGGGATAACGCCGGGTCAGCACCGAGTTGATCTCCACCCCTGGCAGGCGGTGGCGGTTGACCGAGATGCGGGCCACCTCCTCATCGCTCAGACGAAAGCGCAGGGGGATCGCCTCGAAGCGCCGCTTGCGCTTGAGGTTATCCCTGAACCGCTCCACATCGCTTTCGCTGACCGCAATCAGCTCGTCGATGGCCGCGAGGGTCGCGTTCATGTCCGTCACCCGCTCAGGGACGATTTCCAGCGAGAAGGTGGGCAGGTTCTCGGCCAGGATCACGCCGTTGCGGTCAAAGATCAGCCCTCGGGTGGGGGCGATGGGCTGGATGGCGACGCGGTTGTTGTGGGAGAGGGTCCCGAAGTGCTCATGGCTGAACACCTGCAGCCAGGTGAGCCGCGCCAAGAGGGCCGCCACCAGCACGGCGGTGAACCCCCCCGCGGTAATGGCCCGGACACGAAAAAGGTGCTGCTCCTTCAGGGGGTCCTTGAGGGGGATGCCTCGGGCCATCAGCTCACCCTGAACTTGCGGCGAACATCACGCAGGACCAGGAATATCCAGGGCCAGAGCAGCATGCTGGTGAGGGCCGGCATCCAGTACAGCCACGACTCGGGCGGCTCGCCGATGATCCCCTTCACCCACAGCACCAGCATCTGCTCCATGGCGACCAGCATGAGCACCACCAGGGCCTGCTGCCACAGCGGGTAGACGCGAAGCCGTTGATGGAGCTGGGAGGTCACCCAGGCAATGAGGGTAAGGGCGAGGGCATACTGTCCCAGCAGTGAGCCGCGCACCACATCGAGCAGCAAGCCCAGCGACCAGGCGGTTGCCACGCCGACCCGCGCCGGCAGTGCCATGCACCAGTAGATGAGTACCATTGCCGCCCACTCCGGGCGGTAGAGTTCCGCCCAGTGGGGCAGGGGCAGCATGGTCAGGACCAGGGCCGCACCGAAGCTGACCCAGATGGCCCACCCACCGTTGTGGTGGATCAGGCGGGTCACTGCGCCTCCTCCTCGGAGCGGAGCCAGACCAGCAGGACCTCCCGGATCTTCTCCAGGTCTGCGGTGGGTTCGGCCGTGATCCGGGCGTAGGGGGCGCTCAGATCCTTCTCCACCCGTTTGATCCACGCCACGGGGTAGCCCGGTGGAAAGCGCTGACCCAGACCCGAGGTGACCAGCAGGTCGCCCTCGTGCACATCGGCATTGTTGGGAATGTGGGGGACCTCGAGGACATCGGCCCCCCCGGTACCCAGGGCAATGGCCCGCAGGCCGTTGCGGTTGATCTGCACCGGGATCGCGTGGCTGGGATCGGTGATCAGCATGGCTGTGCTGGTCCAGCTGGAGGTGTGGATCACCTGCCCCATCACGCCCCGGGCGTCGAGCAGCGGTTGCCCTTCGTAGACCCCGTCGCGCCGTCCCTTATTGAGGAGCACGGTGCGTTTGAACGGATCGAGGTCCACCGCCAGCAGCTCGCCGATGAGCATCCGCTCGGCCACCTTCTTGGGTGAGTGCATCAACTCGCGCAGACGGGCGTTTTCGCTCTCCAGCGCATCGAACTTCTGCAGCTTGGCCTCGAGCAGCAGCTGTTTCTGCTTCAGGGTCCGGTTCTCATCGACGAGGCGGGTGTGCGTGGCCAGGGACTCACTGGCCCAGTTGGCTGCCTGGGCCGGCAGGTTGGCCAGGTACTGCAGTGGCGAGACCACCACCGAAAGCCCCGCGCGGATGGCTTCCAGATGGTTCTGACGGTGGTCCACCGTCATGAGCGCAATGGAGGTCAACACCAAAAGGCCCGCGCGGAACGCCAGCGACGGGCCTTGGATGAAGAGCAGTTTTATGTCACACCCCCTCTAGAGGCAGATACGAGAGGCGTGATTCGAGAGGCGGGCAGTGGAGTGCGCTGCGCGCAGCGTGATCCGATCACCCCGAGCGCATCCCCTCGTACCTCGCATCTTGTCCCTCGTATCTTCTTTTCTATTCGAGAGAGAAGAGGTCCCCGCCGTGCTCGTCCATCAGCTCGAGGGCGCGGCCGCCGCCCCGGGCGACGCAGGTGAGGGGGTCCTCGGCGATGAGCACCGGCAGGCCGGTCTCTTCCATCAGCAGACGGTCGAGATCACGCAGCATGGCGCCGCCGCCGGTGAGCACCATGCCCCGCTCGGCGATGTCGGCCCCCAGTTCGGGCGGGGTCTGTTCCAGGCCGGTTTTCACGGCCCCGACGATGCCGGAGAGCGGCTCCTGCAGCGCCTCGAGGATCTCGTTGCTGTTGAGGGTGAAGCTGCGGGGGATGCCCTCGGCCAGATTGCGGCCCCGAACCTCGATCTCCCGTACCTCTGCGCTAGGATAAGCCGAGCCGATTTCGTGCTTGATGCGTTCGGCGGTGGATTCGCCGATGAGGGTGCCGTAGTTGCGCCGCACATAACTGATGATCGCCTCGTCGAAGCGGTCGCCGCCGATGCGCACCGAGTTGCTGTAGACGATGCCGTTCAGGGAGAGCACCGCGATCTCCGTGGTGCCGCCGCCGATGTCCAGCACCATGGAGCCACTGGCCTCGGAGATGGGCATTCCGGCGCCGATGGCCGCCGCCATGGGCTCCTCGATGAGGTAAACTTCGCGCGCCCCGGCCCCGGCGGCCGATTCCTTGATGGCGCGCCGCTCCACCTGGGTGGCCCCGCAGGGGACGCAGATGAGCACCCGGGGGCTGGGGGAGAAGACTTTGAACTTGTTTTCGTGGACCTTGCGGATGAAGTGCTGCAGCATCTTCTCCGTGATGGTGAAGTCGGCAATCACCCCGTCCTTCATGGGCCGGATGGCGGTGATGTTGCCCGGGGTCCGGCCGAGCATGCGTTTGGCCTCGGCCCCGACTGCGGCGATCCGTTTGGAGCTGTTGGGGCCGCTTTCGAGTCGGATGGCCACTACCGAGGGTTCGTTGAGGATGATGCCTTCACCGCGAACGTAGATGAGGGTGTTCGCCGTGCCGAGATCGATGGAAATATCGTAGGAGAAGATGCCCCGGAAGCGTCCAAACATGTGTGTTTACTTCTTGTCTATAGAATTTGTGCGCGTAATTTAGCAACCTGGTGGGTCTTTGGGCAAGGTTGCATCTGTGATAAGTTTCTCCACCTTTGACACTAAAGCCTGACGGAGCGTTCCATGGCATTGGACCGAAGCGACGTTGAGAACATCGCCCACCTGGCGCGACTGGCCATCAGCGAGGACGACATTTCCGAATACGCCAAGAATCTCTCCGCGATCCTCGAGTTCGTCGAGCAGATGGGCAGCGTGGACACCCAGGGCGTGGAACCCATGGCCCATCCCCTCGAAATGACCCAGCGCCTGCGCGAGGACGTGGTGAGCGAAACCGACCAGAGAGAGCACTTCCAGAAGATCGCCCCGGCGGTGGAAGCCGGCCTCTATTTGGTGCCCAAGGTTATCGAGTGACAGGAGTCAGGAGACAAGGGGCAAGGTAAGACCACAGCCTCTCTGACTCGCCTTCACCTGGATCTTGTCACTTGCAACTTGTAACTGGAATTAACCAATGCACAACAAGACAATCGCAGAACTCTCCTCGGGCCTGAAGGCCGGCGAGTTCTCCAGTGAGGAGCTGACCCGCGCCTTTCTGGAGCGCATCGAGCGCCTGGATGGGCAGCTGAACAGTTATGTCACGGTGACTGCCGAGCAGGCGCTGGCGCAGGCCAGGGCCGCCGATGCGCGCATCGCCGCGGGTGAGGCCGGTCCGCTCACCGGGGTGCCCATCGCCCACAAGGACATCTTCTGCACCAATGGGGTGCGCACCTCCTGCGGCTCGAAGATGCTCGACAACTTCATCGCCCCCTACGACGCCACCGTGGTGAACCGCTTCGCCCAAGCCGGGGCGGTGGTGCTGGGCAAGACCAACATGGACGAGTTCGCCATGGGCTCCTCCAACGAGACCAGCTACTACGGCCCGGTGCGCAACCCCTGGGACCTGGATGCGGTCCCCGGCGGCTCCTCCGGCGGCTCGGCCGCGGTGGTGGCCGCGCGCCTGGCGGCCGGTGCCACCGGCACCGACACCGGCGGCTCCATCCGCCAGCCCGCGGCCCTCTGCGGCATCACCGGGCTGAAACCCACCTATGGCCGGGTGAGCCGCTGGGGGATGATCGCCTTCGCCTCCAGCCTGGACCAGGGCGGCCCCATGGCCCGCACTGCCGAGGACTGCGCCCTGATGCTGGGCGCCATGGCCGGGTTTGACCCCAACGACTCCACCAGTGTCGACCGGGTGGTGCCCGACTACGCGGCCACCCTGAACGGCTCCCTGCAGGGGCTGCGCATCGGCCTGCCGAAGGAGTACTTCGGCGAGGGCTTGGACCCCGAGGTGGCCAAGGTCATCGAGGCGGCCGTGGCCGAGTACAGAGCGCTCGGGGCCGAGGTGGTGGAGATCAGCTTGCCCAACACCTCTCTGGCGGTGCCCACCTATTATGTCGTGGCCCCGGCCGAGTGCTCCTCCAACCTCTCCCGCTTCGACGGGGTGCGCTTCGGTTACCGCTGCGAGAACCCCAAGGACCTGGAAGACCTCTACAAACGCTCCCGCGGCGAGGGGTTCGGCCCGGAGGTGAAGCGGCGCATCATGATCGGCACCTACGCCCTCTCCGCCGGCTACTACGACGCCTACTATCTGAAGGCCCAGCAGCTGCGTCACCTCATCCGCGACGATTTTGTCCGAGCCTTTGAGCAGGTGGACGTGATCATGGGGCCCACCGCCCCGTCGGTGGCCTTCAACCTGGGCGAGAAGGTGGACGACCCGGTCACCATGTACCTCTCCGACATCTACACCATCGCCGTGAACCTGGCGGGCCTGCCCGGCATGTCCGTGCCGGCCGGTTTCGTGGGCAAGCGTCCGGTGGGGCTGCAGATCATCGGCAACTACTTTGACGAGGCGCGCCTGCTGAACGTGGCGCACAAGTTCCAGCAGGTTACCGACTGGCATGGGCGGGCGCCTGAAGGGTTTGAATAAGGCAGGTACGAGATTCGAGATGCGAGATATGAGGGGATGTGGCGCTGCGCGCACCCTTTTTGGATCTCGCCGCCGGACCTCGTTTTCACTCGTATCTCGTATCTTTCCTCTCGCATCTGAGGTTTTGTATGGAATGGGAAACTGTTATCGGGCTTGAGATCCACGCCCAGCTGTCGACGAAGACCAAGATTTTCTCCGGCGCCGCCACCGCCTACGGCGCCGAGCCCAATACCCAGGCCTGCGCGGTGGACCTGGGGCTGCCGGGGGTGTTGCCGGTGCTGAACAAGGAGGCGATGCGCATGGCCGTGAAGTTTGGCCTGGCCATCGGCGCGCAGGTGGCGCCGCGCTCGGTGTTCGCCCGCAAGAACTACTTCTACCCCGACCTGCCCAAGGGCTACCAGATCAGCCAGTACGAGCTGCCCATCGTGGAGACGGGGCACCTGGACATCGAGCTGGACGACGGCACCGTCAAGCGCGTCGGCATTACCCGAGCGCACCTGGAAGAGGACGCCGGCAAGTCCCTGCACGAGGACTTCCACGGCATGACCGGCATTGACTTGAACCGCGCCGGCACCCCGCTGCTGGAGATCGTCTCCGAGCCCGACCTGCGCTCGCCCAAAGAGGCGGTGGCCTACATGAAGAAGCTGCACGCGCTGGTCCGCTACCTGGAGATCTGCGACGGCAACATGCAGGAGGGATCCTTCCGCTGCGACGCCAACGTCTCGGTGCGCCCCGTGGGGCAGGAGAAGTTCGGCACCCGCGCCGAGATCAAGAACCTCAACTCCTTCCGCTTCGTGGAGCGGGCCATCGCCTACGAGGTGGAGCGGCAGATCGCCCTCATCGAGGGCGGAGGCAAGGTGGTGCAGGAGACCCGGTTGTACGACGCGGACAAGGGCGAGACCCGCTCCATGCGCGCCAAGGAGGAGGCCAACGACTACCGCTACTTCCCCGACCCCGATCTGCTGCCGGTGGCGGTGGATGCCGAGCTCATCGAGGCGGTCCGTGCCACCCTCCCGGAGCTGCCGGACCAGAAAAAGCAGCGCTTCATGACCGAGTACGAGCTCTCCGCCTACGACGCCGACGTGCTGACCGGCACCCGCGAGCTGGCCGACTATTACGAGGCGGTGGTCAAAGAGGTGGGGGCCGAGCCGAAGCTGTGTGCCAACTGGGTCATGGGTGACCTCTCCGCCTTCCTGAACAAGGAAAACCGCGACATCGAGGACTCCCCGGTGAGCGCCCCCATGCTGGCAGGCATGCTCAAGCGCATCGTTGACAACACCATCTCGGGCAAGATCGCGAAGGATGTCTTCGAGGCGATGTGGAGCGGCGAAGGCGATGCCGACACGGTTATCGAAAAGAAGGGGTTGAAGCAGATCACCGACACCGGTGCGATCGAGGGCATCATCGATGCGGTCATCGCGGCCAATCCCCAGCAGGTGGACCAATACCGCTCCGGCAAGGACAAACTGTTCGGCTTTTTCGTCGGTCAGGTGATGAAGGAGACCAAGGGCAAGGCGAATCCGGCGCAGGTGAATGACCTCTTGAAGGCGAAGTTGGAGGGGTAGAGGTTGGTTGTTGGTTGTTCGTTCGTTTGCCGGCGGCGTAGGTCGCCCGCCGCACGGCAACCAATGCAACCGCCGCAGGATGGGCAGAGCGCAGCGATGCCCATCGACCCTCTCGAGAGCCCGGCTGCGCGATGGCTAACCGTTTAGAACCGAATCGCAACTCTTAGTCTCTAGAGCACCGAACAGATAAATCCGACGCGTCCAACATGTAGGGTGGATAAGCGCAGCGCATCCACCAATTCGCCGTCGTACGGTGGATGCGCTGCGCTTATCCACCCTACCTCGTTTCGCTGCCCCCGCCACCTGCGGCGCAATTTGGCTGCGATTGGTGATCTTTCGGTTTACCTGTTCGGTGCTCTAGGGAAACGCTGATTTATGCTCTCGCCAAGGCGCCAAGATCGCTAAGGAATCAAGCCAAAACTCTTAAGTTCTTGGCGTTTGGCGTCTTGGCGAGAGAAGATACTCTCGGTTCTGCGGCTCAACCGATTTTTTCAGTGTCTCACTAGCAACTAGCCACTAGTAAACTAGCAACTCCCATGAACGACACCCTCCAACGCTTCCTCTTCGAACGGCTTGCCATTCGCGGCGAGCTGGTGCATCTGGACGCCTCCTGGCAGGCGGTGCTGGAGCGCCACCCCTATCCGTCCCGGGTGCGCGATGTGCTGGGGGAGGCCATTGCCGCCAGCGTGCTCCTCGCCGCCACCCTCAAGTTCGAGGGTTCGCTCATCCTCCAGGTACAGGGCAACGGACCGGTGTCGCTACTGGTGGTGGAGACCACCAGCGCCCGCACCATCCGCGCTGTGGCCCATTGGGAGGGGGAGGTGCCGGAGGGGTCGCTCCGGGACGCCTTTGGTGATGCCCGCCTGGTAATCACCATTGAGCCCGACTCGGGGGAGCGCTACCAGGGGATTGTGGAACTGGTGGGCGATCACCTCTCCCACGCCCTGGAACACTACCTGGAGCGCTCGGAGCAGCTCCCCACCACCCTGCTGGTTGCCGCCGACGCCAACATCGCCGCGGGGCTGCTGGTGCAGAAGTTGCCCGGCGAGGATGCCGAAGATCAGGACGCCTGGAACCGCATCGCCACCCTGGCGGCAACCCTGACCCCCGAAGAGCTGCTGGGGCTCGAGCAGGGCGAGGTGATCCGGCGGCTGTTTCATGAGGAGGATGTGCGGCTGTTCGAGTCGGAGCCGGTCAGCTTTCGCTGCTCCTGCTCCCGGGACCGCGTCGCAAACGCCTTGCGCAGCATCGGCCGGGAGGAGGTGCGTTCCATTATCAGCGATGAAGGCGTGGTGGCGGTCACCTGTGAATTCTGTAACATGCGCTACGACTTCGATGCGGTGGATGCAGAGCAGCTCTTTTCCGAACAGCCCCAGCCCGAAGTGCGGCCGACGCGGCACTGAAGGGGGAAGGGACCGACAGGGAGTGTGGATGGAGCGCCGCAACATCCGGGGTAGTGCCACGGTCTCCCTCCGCTGCGCTTCATCCGGGCTACATCACCATATCACTGAGGGCCAAAGCTCCGGGGAGACCGCCCGGGAGCAGGACGCCTGTGAAACCGCATCCCCATTCTGGCGCCACCCTGACCGCCAGCCTACTCGATCTCGCAGGGTAAACGCATACTTACCCAAGAGCGATGTAAGTCCTTGAAAGCAGGTCGTCGGCCGCATGGACGCGGCCGTCGAGCGTACACGGATGTATTCA
>JAWLHA010000036.1:0-43334 GCA_041690535.1 Gammaproteobacteria bacterium
GAGCTATCGGCTGAAGCAGAAGAGAACCACCTAATCCCATAGTGCTTGGTGGGTCAATTTTGTTGGCCAAAAATGGATCAGTTCTGGTGGCCATTGACACCAGGGGATTGGGGGCGAAATTGTGGCGCGAATGGAAGCTATCGCAAGAGATCGTAATTGCCATGAAGTCGTTATCGATACTTTGAACAGAAAGGCGGTTACGTTTTACGAGCGTCTTGGATACAGTGTGTACCTGGTGAACGAGAACTACATTCGCGGGTTCGATTGGCATTTCTTGGTTAAGGATGTTGGCCAACTTAATCCGGCTCTCCAGCCGAAGTAAGGCCGCGATGCGTTCTTCCTCGCCTATCGCTGTGAAAGCTCCGGTTCGGCATCGTATGAACTGGCTACTGTCCTTCAGTAAGGCTCGCACCTTGCTGTTATTGACGTGTGTTGCTTTGCACGGCATACGAGGGAGGATCGCTAAATGGGTAGTGTGGCGCCCCACCAAAGCAGGGAATCGGGCGCCGGAACGGAAGCGGAAGTCCGGACACAGGAGGCAATCGATGCGCGCTGTCGCAAAGCTGCTGATCTCGATGCTGTGTGTTACCTATCCAGCGGTTCCCGTGTCAGCCGAGCCAGAGCCGTTTCCTGCTGGTGCGAAGAAGTTGCTCCCTTCCGTGCCGGAGAGCTTCAAGAGTTATACACCATACGCCGTCAACGACACGCCTGACTTGCTCGGCCACAACTTTCTGTTTCTGGCACCAGATCTGTCTGCACGCGCAAGCGTGTTCAAGAGTTCCCCCGACCAAGACGGGTTTTCCGTCAGGTTCCGAATCGACAGAGCGGAGTTTGTGGTGTCGTTCGATAGAGGCGCCAGCGAAGATCCTGGGTTCCTTGTGGAATCTGCAACATTGCGGGAACCAGCGGTGCTTGGGGGCGAAACTCTATTTATTTCGTCCTCAGGTGGATTTTACTCGGTGGTCAGAGCAAATGAAGATTTTGAGGTCCGCCGAAAACATGTCATTCGCGATGGAACCCTGGATGAGTCCGGCAGCCATTCTATTCGGTGAACATGGAGTGCATTGCTTCAGCAGAGGTTCGAGTCTTTCAAATGGAATGTGACGGTGGCGAAGAGGTCGCGCGCATCCCAAAGGGGGGCGCACTACGTGTTTTGGCGCGCTCTACAAACGATGGGTGTAAAAGGGATGGCGGACAGTATCTCGTGTCGACCCCTTTTGGCTTGGTTGGGTGGGTCACTTCTACAGCTGGATACCTGCAGTTCTCCGAAGGAAAACCTCTAAGCTGTTTGAATTATCATGGTGATTAATCGATTGCGCGCTAACCGCCGCGCAACCGTACACTCACGGATGCGGGTGAGTAGTTACCATGAATTCTCGATTTTTAGGAGCAGGCGAAGTGCACATGCTGAATCGGGAAAGAACCTTGCAAATGGGGTGAGCGGCTCGATTTTTCGTTTCTCGATCATGAGAGTGGTCCACACCAGACCAAAGAGAGGAGAGAGATTATGGCAGACCTGAAGATCAGAGTGTTCAAGAATGGTGGAATTGAGCCTGCAACAACAGTCACAATTCCCGGAGGCGTACTGAAAGTCGCATCCAAACTCATCCCGAAGCAGGCGGCAAGAGCCCTTCAGGAGAAGGGGATCGATCTCGATGAGATCATCAATCTGTCGGAGAATCCCGACGCGCATGGCACGCTCGTTGAGATCGAAGAACACGAGAAGAATGAAGGAGTCGTCATCGCTCTGGAGTAGCAGGCGGCCGAACGTCGAAGAATTACAGCCATGCGATTCCAGAATGCCGTTTATGGCGCATCGCGCTACTCAGGCACGGAAGGGGAACCCGGACAAAGTTGAGGCGCGCGCGTCACGGTTCACCGGGCCTGCCGGCTCGGTGAGGCCGAGAAGTGCTGGCAACGCCGTCTGTGCGGAAGTGAGTACAACCGAGGAACCGGATCGGTTTTCTCCAAGGCGCTCATTCGGGAATGCTCGTGAGTGGTTCACTTGGGGAGGAGGAGGCGACACACCTTCGAGGTCTGCTTCTGGGGAGGCTTCCAAACTCACCCTGCGGCGAGGAGCAGGAGGGCGGTACACCCGGCGCAGGGAAGAGTCGCGGCGCTGCGCCGAATGGCCGTTAATGGCCCAGGTTTGCCGGAATCGACAGGAGGGAAACAGTGGTCATGGGGAATGTGGAAGCATGAAAAAACGGATTGCAATCAACGCAAGCGAAGCGCCGGGGAGAAGTACGCCATCGACTTATCCGGAGCCCTTTGCGTCTCGTATGGCTGGACGCGATAAGCGCCCGCTTGGGGACCTGTTCGGTCTGGTGAATTTTGGTGTTAACCGCACG
Organism: Gammaproteobacteria bacterium; assembly: GCA_041690535.1. Taxonomy (GTDB): domain Bacteria; phylum Pseudomonadota; class Gammaproteobacteria; order Thiohalomonadales; family Thiohalomonadaceae; genus JAWLHA01. The sequence continues at coordinate 2,352 of JAWLHA010000036.1, forward strand.
CGACTCGCTCCCAAGGCAGTGTCGGCTCTGCGGCATGCCCACTCGAAACAAGATGAGTTTATCTATGTCTTGGCAGGGTATCCCACGCTGATAACGAGTGATGGTGATATGCGATTGTCCCCCGGCATGTGCGCAGGATTCAGGGCAGGAACTGGAAATGCATGCCATCTCGTCAATGAAACCGAAGGAGATGTGGTGCTCCTTGAAATTGGCGATCGTACACCGGGAGACGAAGTGGTTTACCCGGATGATGATCTTCAGGCAATCATGATCGATGGGAAGTGGCGGTTTTATCGCAAGGATGGAACACCCTACTAGTGCTGGCGGCGTATCTGCGGTCAGCGCGTGTACGAGTACAACTCAGGAGTCGGGTGCGGAAATGCTGCACGTCCGGTGCTGTGCGTGGGTGCCGCGTGCCGCCCGTCCCCGGTGCGAAGCCTTCAGACTGAAAGTCCTGTCATGGAAATATTCAGATACAAGCGTGAGCATGAGGATGCTGTGATCGCTGCAATCAAGGAAGATCGCGCCTGGGATGTGTTTACCAATGAGAAGGCCATAGTCAATTACAGACAGAGGCTATGTGAAAGCATTACGTATGTTTGCTACGAAAACGGGGTGTTCGGCGGGTACTTGAGGGCGCTTCTGGATGATGGCTTCGCTCTCTATATAAGTGAGCTTTTCGTCGTGCCAGAACGGCGGAACAGAGCAATCGGGAGAACGCTCATAGCCAAGGTCAAAATGGATTTCAGCCATTTGACCGTTTACGCACTATCCGATGAAGACGCATATTATGAGCGCCTCGGTTACAGAAAAGTTGGGTCCGTGTTTGAAATTCATAGGTAATACCATTTATCGGACGCACCAACGGCGCGCGCCATCGATGCTCAGCGGTCGGCAATAGTGGGCAGGGATGCGCCTGCGGTATTCGGCACCTCTGTATTCCTAAAGCGCAAGGACAATTATATCCAATTATGGGATTACGCAGCCTGTGGGTCCGCGATACCGTGCTTCGGGCTGTAGCAGACGTCCAAATAGCGGTAAGATAGCCTCGGCTGTATGCCAGCACAGAAGAAGGAGGGGGCTCTCCGATCATGGTCCCCATGTGTCAACTTATAAGGGATTTGGCGATGCCAGGCTCGTTCGCCCGCACCACATTGGTCGCCGAAGCGGCAACACTGTTTCTCATCTCCTGGATTCTGCTTTCCAGTCCCACCCTCCAGGCCGCCGGATTCGATTGCACAAAGGCTGTTGCCGCAGTGGAAAATGCCATTTGCAGCAACAGCAGTCTCTCCGAACTTGACAGCAGAGTGAGTCGCCTCTATAGCGACACGCTCGCTGCGGTCCCCGAGCGGGATGCGGAGCGGGTCAGGAACGACCAGCGGGCGTGGATCAAGCTACGCAACCGTTGCGGGGACGACAGGTGTCTTGCCGATGTCTACGGCAAACGTATCGAGGAGCTGAATCGTCGGTACCAGCAGGCACTCTATGCGGGCAAGGACGTCGAAATCACCTCCGCTCTGGAACAGAGCTACGACAACGCGGCCTCCATCGTCATTCGCTTCAATGTCCCGGTGGATCGCAATTCCGACTTTCGCCGTTACCTGGAGATCAGTGCGGATGGAACGACGCTGCCCGCCGGTAACTGGCTGATCAACGACGACGGTTTCCTCGCGGTCTACCCCTTCATCGAGCCCCTGACCCAATACACCGTCAAGGTCAAGCCGGGGCTCCTGGCGAGCAATGGTCGCAGCCACTCGGGCAATCGGGTATTCACGATCCGCAGTCGACGCAGTGAACCGAGTGCCTCGTTTGCCGGTAACGGGCAGGTGATGAGCCGCGAGATGAAGCGGGCGTTGCCTGTGGTCACGCTCAATGTGGACGAGGTTGAACTGGACTTTTTCCACATCTCCCCCGACGAGATCCCCGCATGGAGCCACTTCAGCAACAGCCAACGCAGCAACTATTACCGTCTCAGATCCTTTTCTGACACTCACCCGCTGGTGTACAGCGCGCGCTTCCCCATCAAACACCGCCGAAACCAGCGTACCACGACCAATCTCGATTTGAGCAATATCTCGGCACTGGAGAGGAGTGGCGCCTATCTGGCGGTGCTGCGTATTCCAGGAAACTACAAGCCGGACCTCGATACCAGTTACTTCACCGTCAGTGACATCGGGGTTCAGGTGCGCCGGACGGTCAAGGGCATGCATGTCTTCAGCAACGCCATCGCTTCGGGCCAACCGATGGAGGGGGTGGAGATCTCTCTGTATCAGGGGAGCGAACTGAAGGCGCGCCAGACCTCCGGCGAGGACGGCATCGCCTCCTTCAGCAACTGGTTTGAAGGTGCAAACGCTCTGATCGCCCGGAGGGGCGAGAACTATACGGTGCTGAGGCTGGACAAGCCGCTCGACCTGTCGGGCATCAGCAACGTCACTGCACGCCATCGGGAGATGCAACTGTTCGCCTGGGGGCCTCGCGACCTCTATCGACCGGGTGAGTTGGTGGAGACCTACGCCATCCTTCGGGACCACGACGGGCGGGCATTGCGGGAGACACCGGTGCGCGCCACCCTCTACGACGCCACCGGCAACCAGATGGCGAACGTCACGTTGAATCGCCAGGAGGACGGCAGCTATCACTTCTCCAGCCAGCTGACGGACGCGGCCAAGCCGGGGCAGTGGAAGCTGGTTTACCGCAACCCCGGGAACAAAGAGGTGCTGACCGAGTACCTCTTCTCGGTAGAGGAGTTCATGCCCGAGCGCATGGAAATCACCCTCTATGATGGCGACCCGATGCGCCACCGCCTAATCTACGATGAAAAGTCCCTGACGATCCCGATCAGCGGCAAGTACCTCTACGGTGCACCCGCCTCCGGAAACCGTGTGGATGGCTACTTGCTGGCCGAGTTGGACCGCCACCCTTTTGAGCAGTGGAAGAGCTACAGCTTCGGTATCGACAATGAGAACATACCCAACCCCCGGGTCGCACTGCCGAACACCACGCTCGATGGCGACGGCGCGGGCGAATGGGAGATCGATCTGAGCCCTTGGGAGGGGGTGAAGTCCCCGCTGGCCCTCACCTCCACCGCCAGTCTCTATGAGAGCGGCGGCAGGCCGGTTACGCGCAGATTTAGCGCCACGCGGATGAAACAGAAGAAGCTGGTGGGCATCGATCCTCAGTTCGACACACGGGCCGAGAATGACAGCCGCGCCGGATTCAAGCTGATCCTGACCGACGATCGAGGGAATCTGCTCTCGGGCCACTATCACTACGCGCTCATTCACGAGGATCGCAACTACTACTGGACCTACAGCGACAGCGACGGCTGGCAGTGGCATTACGACCCGGCAGAGTACGAGAGCTTTTCCGGAAAGCTGAGTTTTGACGCGGGCAAGCCGCTGTCGATTGCCATTCCGGTGAAGTGGGGCAATTATCGTCTTGAGGTCCGCGACGGTGCCAACCAGCCCGTCAGCAGCTATCGCTTCCGTACCCGCTGGTACTGGTGGGGTAACAGCGCAGGGGCCAACGCCCTGAAGCCCGACCAGGTCAACATGGGCTTCCGCGAAGAGCGCTACGAAGGGGGAGACACGGCCCACTTGCTGCTGTCGCCAGCCACCGCCGGTCTTGCGACGATCACGGTGGAAGATAACGACAGGGTGTTGTGGGTGGCACAGCGCGACGTTGAGGCGAAGGCGACGGAGATCGATATCCCCGTCCTGGAGGAGTGGTCGCGTCACGACATCTATGTCACCGCCACCATCCTCAGCCCCGGCGACATGAAACACAGCGTGGCGCCGAAGCGGGCGTTTGGTTTTATCAACCTGCCTTTGCGCCGTGGCGATGCGCAGTTCAACGTCACAATCGACGTACCGGAGAAGATGACCCCGGAGCGGAGGGTTTCGGCCGTCGTGAAACTCGACAACGGCACCGGCGCCATCCCCAACGAGACCTATGTCACCCTCGCTGCCGTCGATGTGGGGGTCCTCAACATCACACGTTTCAAGACCCCCGATCCGGTCGGGCATCTTTTCGGCGCACGCCGCTATGAGGCCAACCTGTACGATATCTACGGCCAGATTATCGAGAATGCCGGTTTTGGCTATAGTCAGTACCGCTTCGGCGGCGACTTTGCCCAGTCCGAGGCAGAACTGTCGCGTGGTGGCGACAAACCGAAGAACGATGTGCGCATCGTGTCGCTGCAATCGGCGCCGGTGCGCGTCGGCAAGGACGGCGCCGCCACGATAGAAGTGGACATTCCACAGTTCAACGGAAAACTGCGTTGGATGGCGGTGGCCTGGTCCGACCAGACCTTTGGCAGTGCCGAGGCGAACACGACCGTTGCCGACAAGCTGGTTACCCAACTGTCCAAACCGCACTTCCTTGCGGTTGAGGACACCTCGGAGATCGCCCTCGACCTGAGCAACATGAGCGGCGAAACCCAGAGTCTCACGGTGACGTTGAAAAGCTCCGGCGCTCTCGCTCAACACGAGTGGGAGAAGGCCATCGAGCTGGCCGAAGGGAGCAAGGAAACCCTGCGCTTCCCCCTTAGCGCCCTGAAGGTGGGGGAGGGCGACATCGCACTGCAGGTCACCAATGGCAGGCAGGGGGAGGATGCCATCGCGCTGCAACGCAACTGGAGGCTGGGGGTGCGGTACGCCTATCCGGCGGTCACGCGCAAGGAGATGGCGATCCTCAATCCCGGGGAGGCGTGGGAGCCCAAGGTCGAGATCGACGACCTGGCCGAGGCCAGTGTCCAGGGGCAACTTATCCTCTCAAGCGAACCGCCCATCGACGTCAACTCGCATTTCGAGTACCTGCTCCGCTACCCCTACGGCTGTACCGAACAGAGCGTCAGTTCCGGTTATCCGTGGGTGCTGGTCGATGTCGATGCCGCCCACCGCATGGAGCTGATGCCGATCATTCGCCGTGAGTTCAAGACTGACTACACCGAGGCGTTCCGCAAGGAACAGATTGAAAAGGCCGTCAAGCGCATACTGCCCCGCAAGAACAGCTCGGGCGGTTTTTCGTTGTGGGGCGGCAACGAAGAGGAGTTGAGCTGGTTGACCGTCTACGCGACGGATTTCCTCACGGATGCCAAGATGGCGGGCGCGGAGGTCGACAGCGATGCAGTGGACCAGGCACTGAACCGCATCAACGAATATCTGCGCGAACGGGCGCCGATCAGCCGTCGCTGGAGCAGCGACGACAACCTCTACACTTTTGCCACCCGGGCCTATGCGGCCTATGTGCTCGCCAAGGTCAACCGCACCAACCTCTCCGACCTGCGCCGACTCTACGATTCGGCCAAGGAGAGGTTCAAGGACTCCCCCCTTCCCTGGGCGCAGCTGGGCTACGCCCTCGACCGGAAGGGCGATGCCACGCGCGCCAAAGACGCTTATGAAAAGGCCCGGCAAATGGAGTTCGCCAATCGTTATGTGGGCTACTACGACAGCGATCTCCGAGACCTCTCTCTCACCTACGCGATCCTCGCCTCGCGGGGAGAGGCCGGTTCCGACATGCTGATGAAAGTCTTCGAATTGACGAAAAAGCGTCAGCGACTCAGCACCCAGGAGCGCAACGCCCTGTTCAAGGCGGCCCTCGCCTCGAAAACGGCCACCGGCGAGAAGCTGCTCGCCCGGATCAAGACCACGGCGTTTGAGCAGGACATCGAGCAGGAGAAGCCGTTCAAGTCGATTGTCGATTTTGCGCAGCTCGCCTCCATCGAGTCGATCACCGGGAAGGGAAACACGGTCTATGCCAGCCTGGAGATCATCGGCAACCAGGCGGGGATCCCGGAACCTCACGGCAACGGTTTCACCATCAGGCGCGACTACTTCGACATCGACGGCAATGGCGTCGAGCTGAAGTCGCTGAAGGGGGGCGAACTGGTGGTGGTGCGCCTGACGGTCACGGCAGACGACTACACTCCGGATGCCCTGGTGGTTGACCTGCTCCCTGCCGGACTGGAGCTGGAAAACCAGAACCTGGCCAATGCCAGCGTCGACCTGAGCAAGGTCGCCATCGACGGCCAGCAATTGGCGGATTGGCGCGGCAAGGCCGATGTGGCGCACGTGGAGTACCGTGAGGATCGGTTTGTGGTCGCACTGGCGGTGGAGGGGTACGGCTCAAGAGACCTCTTCTACCTCGCCCGCGCCGTCACCCCCGGTGTCTACCGCGTACCGCCCCCCTACGTCGAGGATATGTACCGTCCCTACCACCACGCCGTTGGCGCCACGGTAGAGACGCTGCATATCTCGCAATAATCGGTGCACACCGGAGTCGCACTGGCAACACGGGTCTGGCGTACCGCCAGTGCCGCGTTGGTCGCGGGGCTGCTTCTCTTTTCCGCCTTCCTGCTCATCGACCGGCTTGCGCCGGTCGATCTGGAACCGCTCAGCACCGCCCGCGTGGTGGTCGACAGCCGCGGCGAACCGTTGCGCGCCTTTGCCGACCGCAACGGCCAGTGGCGATACCAGGTCGGTCTCCATCAGGTGTCACCCTACTACCTGCAGGCGCTCATCGGCTACGAGGACCGGTGGTACTACCACCACGTCGGGGTCAATCCCGTCTCCTTGGTGCGGGCCGCCTGGCAGTGGTTGCGTAGCGGGCACGTGGTCTCCGGCGGTTCCACCCTCACCATGCAGGTGGCGCGTATCCGCTACCAGGAACATGGCGGGATCGGCGGCAAGCTCAAACAGATCGTCCGCGCTCTGCAGCTGGAGTGGCACTACAGCAAAGAGGAGATCCTCACCTACTATCTCAACCACGCCCCGTTCGGGGGCACCCTGCAAGGTGTGGAGGCGGCCAGCCGCAGCTATTTCGGGTACCCCGCCGCCCGGTTGACCCGGGCGCAGGCGGCGCTTCTGGCGGTGCTGCCCCAAGCCCCCAGCCGCTACCGCCCCGACCGCTTCCCGCACCGCTCCCGGGCGCAGCGGGACAAAGTGCTGGACCGGCTGGTGGAGTTCGGCGTGATAAGCCTGGAGGAGGCCGAGGACGCCAAACTGGAAGACGTCGAGGCCATTCCTCCGTACCTCAAGCCGGTGGCACCGCTGCTGGCGCGGCGGTTGATCGAGCGCTATCCGGACGACCATCTCATCCCCACCTTCATCGATCGGGAGATCCAGCGCCGCCTGGAGGCCCTCGCCCGCGAGCGCCTGCACCTGCTGCCGCAACACGCCTCGCTGGCGATGGTGGTCATGGAGCACGGCAGCGGCAAGATTGTCGCCTACCTCGGCTCCGCCGAGCTGGGCGACATGGAGCGTTTCGGCTACATCGACATGGTCACGGCCGAGCGCTCCCCCGGCTCCACCCTGAAACCCTTCATCTACGGCATGGCAATGGACGAGGGCCTGATCCACAGCGAAAGTCTGCTAATGGACGCCCCGCTCACCTTTGGAGACTATCGTCCACAGAACTTCACCCGCGGCTTCTCCGGCCCGGTGAGCGTCAGCCGGGCACTGCGGTTGTCCCTCAACATTCCCGCCGTGCAGGTGCTCGAGCGCCTGGAGCCCGGCCACTTCTTCGCCCGCATGCAGACCGCCGGTGCCGGACTGCGTCTGCCCCCAGGGGCCGCCCCGAACCTCGCCATGGCCCTTGGTGGGTTGGCCACCAATCTGGAGCATCTCGTTTCGCTCTACAGCGCCCTGGCCAACGAAGGCTACGCCATCGTGCCGCGACTGACGCCCAACGACCCACTGCGAAGACACAGGCTGCTCAGTCCCGGGGCCGCCTGGGTCATACGTGACATCCTCGCCCACCGGCCCGGGGAGATGTGGCAGCGGGGCCTGGCGATAAAGACCGGCACCAGCTATGGCTACCGCGATGCGTGGGCCCTCGGCGTCGGCCAACACCACACCCTTGGCGTCTGGGTGGGGCGCCCCGACAACGGGGCGATGACGGGCCACTACGGCAGCTTCACCGCCATACCCATCCTGCGTGCCGCAGCCGCCATCCTGCCCCACAGCGGCGAGACGGCCCATGCGAAATCGCCAACCGTGACCCGCACGAGCGTCTGCTGGCCCACCGGGCAACAGACGCCTGAACTCTGCGACGAGGAGCGACAGGCGTGGGTTGTGGACGGCGCGGTCCCGACCACCTTCATGGGCAGCGTCGAGCAGTCCCCGCTGATCCCCAATCCCTACCTCAAACTGAGCCTGGCCAGCGACAGCGGCCTGCGTGCCGCCCTCGGCTGCAGCGTCGTCACTGAGGAGCGAACCATCCCGATCTGGCCCGCCCCGCTGCAGAGCTGGCTACCGGCCAAGTGGCGTTCCGCCCAGCGCGTTCCACCGCTCGATCCCCGTTGCGACCGCAACGCCGGCCTGCTCAGTGAAACGCCGGTAGAAATCGTCGGTCTCGACGACCGCGCCCGCCTCAAACGCCACGCCACCACTGCGGTACAGCCGGTGCTCAGTTTCAGGGCTGTCGGCGGACAACCCCAGTGGTACTGGTTCCTCGATGGAGAACTGCTGGACAGCCAGGGCGACACCCTCAAACTGCCGATGCCGAAACCCGGACGCTACCAGTTGGCCGTCACCGACCAGGCGGGGATGAGCGACACGCTCGAATTCACGGTGGAACCGGAGGAGACTGTTCGTTAACCCCCGTGTTGGCATCTGAAATCTCGCCAGGAACAGAGCCAATGAGCGCGCAACTTGGCGCAGGGGAGTGGCTGCCCTGGCTTATCCGCCCTCTCGTAGCCCCTCGTATCTGCTTTTCAAGCACGGCGCTCAAGAACCTGCTACACTCAACCTCGTTTGGCGCAATCGGTCTGCGCCGTCCTCTCGCGGTACCCCTTCGGCGAACCTCGAAGAACATCAATCTCATCCCGCCTAGACCGTCCCGAGCCTGCAAGCGCTTCGGGTAGGCCTGACCAGGAGCAACAAATCCGTATGTCGTTTGATTCCCTCGGCCTCTCGGCCGAAATCCTCCGTGCCGTGTCCGAACAGGGCTACAGCGAGCCCACCCCCATTCAGCGCCAAGCCATCCCGGTGGTTCTGGAGGGGCGGGACATCATGGCCGGGGCCCAGACCGGTACCGGCAAAACCGCCGGTTTCACCCTGCCACTGCTGCAGCGCCTCTCCGCGGTGAAGCCGGGCGGGCGGCGCACCATCCGCGCCCTCATCCTTACCCCCACCCGTGAGCTGGCGGCCCAGGTGGGCGAGAGCGTGGACACCTATGGCAAATACCTGCCCCTGAAGTCCACCGTCATCTTCGGCGGGGTGAAGATCAACCCGCAGATCGAGCGGCTGCGCCGCGGAGTGGACATCCTCGTGGCCACCCCCGGGCGCCTGCTGGACCACGTGAGCCAACACACCGTGGACCTCTCCAAGGTCGAGATCCTGGTGCTGGACGAGGCCGACCGGATGCTCGACATGGGCTTCATCCGCGACATCCGCAAGGTGCTGGCCCTGCTGCCCAAGGGGCGTCAGAACCTGCTCTTCTCGGCCACCTTCTCGGACGAAATCAAGCAGTTGGCCGACGGGCTGCTGGACCGCCCCGCCCTCATCGAAGTGGCCCGCCGCAACACCGCCTCGGAGCGGGTGGAGCAGGTGGTCCATCCGGTGGACCGCGAGCGCAAACGGGAGCTGCTCTCCCACCTCATCGGCACCAACAACTGGCGCCAGGTGTTGGTGTTCACCCGCACCAAGCATGGTGCCAACCGCCTGGCCCAGAATCTGGAGACGGACGGCATCACCGCCGCGGCCATTCACGGCAACAAGAGCCAGGCCGCGCGCACCCGCGCCCTGGCGGACTTCAAGCGGAACGCCATCCGGGTGCTGGTGGCCACCGACATCGCCGCCCGCGGCCTGGACATCGACCAGCTGCCCCATGTGGTGAACTTCGAGCTGCCTAACGTCCCTGAGGATTACGTGCACCGCATCGGTCGCACCGGCCGGGCCGGCAACGAGGGGGAGGCGGTCTCCCTGGTGTGCGTGGACGAGCACAAGCTGCTGCGGGACATCGAGCGGCTCATCAAGCGCGAGCTGCCCAAGGTGGTGATCGAGGGCTATGAGCCCGACCCCTCCATCAAGCCCGAGCCGATTCCTAACGGCCGAAACCGCACGGCGGGGCAGGGTCGCGGCCGGGGCGACAACCCGCCGTCCCGGGGCGCGCGTCCGGGCGCACCGCGGCGCGAGGGCGGCGATCGGCGTAGCGCCGGTGGCCCCAACGAGCGGCGGGCCGCCCCCCATCGGGGCGAACAGGCCAGCCAGGGCAACCGCCGGGCGGAAGGTGCCAGCCAAGGCAACCGCCGGGTGGAAGGAGCCAGCCAGGGCAACCGCCGGGTGGAAGGAGCCAGCCAGGGCAACCGCCGGGTGGAAGGGGCCAGCCAGGGTAACCGCCGAATGGAAGGGGCCAGCCAAGGCAACCGCCGGGCGGAAGGAGCCAGCCAGGGCAACCGTCGGGTGGAAGGGGCCAGTCAGGGTAACCGCCGGCCCAACGGCGACAACTCCCGGCGCCGTGCGCACAGTGAGCCGCAGCCGACGCGCCGCGGTCAGGAAATCCCAGCCCTGCTGGGAGGAAAGTGAGCCGTTTGAGTGTCAGGTAGCTTCGCAGCCTGACCTACAGGGAAGGCCGTTTTGGTGCCGGCGGGACGGGTGTCAGGTGGCCTGGGGTCACCTGACCTACGAAGGCTCTGGGGTTTACCCTTCCGCCGGCTCGAGGATGTCGTCAGGCAGCTCCTCAGCCTGACCTGCGTTTTCCCTGGGGAGGGCGGGGGGCTCGGGCAGGTCGACGTCGGCCTGCTCGACGATGCTCTTGGGGAGCTCCTTCTTCACCTTCACCCCCAATTCCAGGAATTTCTGGGATTGGCTGATGAGGTTGCCGCGGCCGCGGGTGAGCTTGCCCATGGCCCCTTCGTAGGTGCGGTGGGCGGTATCGAGCTGGGTCCCCAGCTTCTCCATCTCTTCCACGAACCCCCGCAGTTTGTCATAGACCGCCCCGGCCCGATCGGCGATCTCCCGGGCGTTTTCGTTCTGTCGCTCGTAGCGCCAGATGTTCTCGATGGTGCGCAGGGTGGCAAGCAGGGTGGTGGGGGTGACCACCACGATGCGTCGCTCGAAGGCGTCGGAGAAGAGCCGCTCGTCGGCCTGGAAGGCGGCGACGAACGCCGCCTCCATGGGCATGAACATGAGCACGAAATCGAGGGAGCGCAGCCCCTTGAGGCCGCTGTAGTCCTTGCCGGAGAGGCCGTCGATGTGGTTGCGCACCGCCTTGACGTGCTCCTTCAGCGCCTGCTCGCGAATCGCCTCCTCCTCGGCGTTCACGTAGTCGTGGTAGGCGAGGAGGGAGACCTTGGAGTCCACCACCACGTCCTTGCCCTCGGGCAGGTGGATGATCACATCGGGCTTGAGCAGCCGCCCGTCGGCATCGCGGAACGCCCCTTGGGTCTCGTACTCCACCCCCTTGCGCAGCCCCGACTGCTCCAGCACCCGCTCCAGGACCAGTTCGCCCCAGTTGCCCTGGGCCTTCTTGTCCCCCTTGAGCGCCCGGGTCAGGTTGGCCGCCTCCTCGTTGATGCGCTGGTTCAGCTCGCGCAACTGGTGCAGCTGCTGGCTGAGCGAGCTGCGCTCCTTCACGTCGGTGAGGTGGATCTCCTCCACCTTCTTGCGAAAGCCGTCCAGCTGCTCGCGCATGGGCTTCAGCAGCTCGCCCAACTGAGTCTGGTTCTGGTCGGTGAACTTGCGGCTCTTCTCCTCCAGGATGCGATTGGCGAGGTTCTCGAACTCCAGGGCCATCTTCTGCTTCGCCTCTTCCAACTGCTTGAGTCGCTCGGCATTGTGGGCCTGCTGCTCCTCCAGCCGGGTCTGCAGGGTGGAGATGACGGACTTGGCCCGGGCCAGCTCGTCCGCAGAGGTCTTCAACTCCTCCTCCCGCTGCTGCAGGCGCTCCTCCAGGCGGGGGATGTGGCGATTCTTCTCCTCCGCCTGGGCCCGCAGGGTCGCCTCCTCCCGGAGGCGCTCCCGCAGCGTCTCGCTCTCCCCCTGCGCCTGTTCGAGCTGCCGCTGCAGCGTCTCGGCCTGCTGGCCCTTCTCAGCCAGGCGGGCGCGCTCCACCTGCAACTCCGTGTGCGCCGGACGCAGCGTCGCCACTTCGCGAGTGAGTTCGGCAACCGTCCGCTCGCGTTCCTGCAATCGCTCCTGCAGGTGGGTGAACTCGGCCGTAGCCCGCATCTCGATGGCGTCCAGCGCCGCTTTGTGGCGGGCGTGCATGACCCGGTAGGTGACGAGCGCCGCAGCGCCGATCCCGACGAGCAGGGCGAAAGCGGAATAGAGCATTTCCATTGGCGATTTCCGGGATTGTCAGGCGAAACGTTCGATTATACCCACCGCTCCGGCCCCCCGCAGACGAAAAGATGGTGCGCGCCAGGGTAAACGCATACTTACCCAAAGAGCGATGTAAGTCCTTGAAAGCAGGCGCGCCGTGAGCGCGCATGCCTCCCCTTGTCTTAAATACACGCATCCCTGGGGCCCGGGGAAACGCATACTGACCCAAGCGCGTTCGTTGAAAGCGGGGCGTCGGCCGCACTGGGGCGACGATCGGCTCTTGCCTTCACATCCCTGGTGGGAGAGGCCAGGGTAGACCGATGGTGGGCGTGGCCGTGCTGGCCAAATGATCCCGATCAGGTTGACGACCAATATGCCCCCCGGCGTTACAGGTACGACTTGAAGGGGAGCAGAGTCGCACATAGGCTATCTGCGGACCGGTTCTCAGGCATGTCCGGATGGATGTCGAGCCTGCGGGATTTGGCACCGTGCCGAAAAGGGGCGCCACGAGGCGGCGCATCAGCAGGGGAGAGACCACATGCATGTCACGCTTGTCCATGTTCGCGTCAAACCGGAGTACGTGGGGGAATTTGTGGAGGCGACTCGCCGCAACCACGAAGGGGCCGTCCAGGAGGCGGGAAATCTACGCTTCGACGTCCTCCAGGACCCGGAAGAGCCGACCCGTTTTATCCTCTATGAGGCCTACGCCTCTGCGGCTGACGCAGCCGCCCACAAGGAGACCCGCCACTACCAGGAGTGGCGCGAAAGGGTGGCGCCCTGGATGGCCGAGCCACGGCAGGGCGTGACCTACGAGGGGATCTTCCCCCGCATCTGAGCCCTTTGCCGGGAAGCGGGTGCTTGGCACGAGCCGCAGAGATCCCTGGGATCAATCCTCAGGTGTCGATGCGCCCAAGATGTGAGGGTGGATAAGCGCATTTTCTGCTCCCGTCCTGCCGGAGTGGCGTTTAATAAGCATACTCGCCTGGGCCACCCTGGGCTCCATGCCCCCCGCAGGGTGACAGGGCGAGCGCATACCTATGTTAGGGCCGTGCTGTGAGCGATGTAAGTATGCGTTTACCCTGATGCCCCCCGGGGGCATCGTGTTCTGATTTCGGGCTCGCGTCGTATTCGCCACTGCCTCCGGAACCCACCTTGAGCCGCCGGTAGAAGGGGAATGGCGATGAAATCCTGTCCCTTTGAAGGATACAATGCGTCCATTGACCGCAAATCGGCTGGAGATCGTTTGAATTTTATGACTGAAGAAGCCAACCCTCTGGATGAAGCCGCGCGACGCACGGTCGAACTGGGCAACCGCATCGCGGAAGAGGATCAGGACGCCGATCTGTGGGACATCGCCGACGGCCTCCTCGCCGGCGCCATTCAGTACTGGCTCTACTCCCGCCAGCCCTGCGGCGATCCCCGTTGCGAGGATTGTTCCACCATCAGCACCGCGGAGGATCGCCTCCAGGAGTTGCACAAGTTGATAGAGCACTACGCGTCCGAAAGCGAGTACTACCACACCCCCTACGACAGCAACGTCGGCCGAGCGTAAAGATAGGTGCGAGGGACGAGGGGCGAGATTCGAGTGGTAGAAGCGCTTGCGCGCTGCGGTTAGCGGGGACCCACCCTGCTTCCGTTTCATGTGCTGCTCTGGGTGTTGCGCCCGCCTGAAGCGCGGAAGTGGTTTGGCAAGTGCGCTATGTATCTATGGCGCAGCGTAGGTGACCTCTCGGAGGAGTTGCATGGGGCCGATCCGGCGCACCTGTTCCAGTTGGTCGCGGTCGCGCACGAACAGGGAGCCGGCAAAGCCGAGGGCGTTGATGGAGATCCCGTAGGCAGAATCGGCGCGGCGGGGCACCAGCAGCATCCAGCGGCGGGTGAGCAGCAGGTTGTAGGGGACGGACTGGAAGGGGATCCCGCCCTTCTCCATGGGCGGGGCCCCGATCCTCTCGAGCATGGTCTGGTAGAGCTCCAGGGTGACCCGGGCCGCCCGGCGGGGCTCGGCCTGCCCGGGGCCCAGGCGAAGGGCACAATGGCGAAAGGAGAGCGAGGGCACCGGCCCCGGTTGTCCCCGGGGGGCCGTCTGCATTGACGGTTCGATGGGCAACGGCCTCTGCGTCAACGGAACCACCTGCAAATGCTTGTGGCCCTGGCTGGCCCCTGCCACCGTCCCGCCGTTGTAGAACCCCAGGCCGTCGTACTCACCCAGGCAGCGCCACAGTGCCTCGAAGTCCGCGAGCGTCAGCAGCTGTTCCTGCGACTCGAACCCCCGGGTCACCAGGAGCAGGTGGTTGTCAACCACGTTGAATTTATTCAGGACCGCCAGGTGCGTCTCGCTCAGGGCGCCCACCGTGAGTGCCGGGTCAGGCGGGAGAAAGGGGTCCTGGGACCTATTATGCGCAGCCTGTGTCTCCAGCTGACGCAGACTGGAGTCGGTCGCCTTGCGCTGGAGGCTGGTCGCCACCCGCACGACAAACTGCACCCCCTCCTGCTTAATGAGGCTCTCTTCGGTATCGATGGGACGCAACGCCCCCGCGGCCAGCGCCGCAGCGTGCCGGCGCAGGAGGGCGGACCACAGGCCGCCCGGGGGGATGTCGGAGCAGTGTGCATTCACAAATCACAGTGTAGGGGGGGCAAGTGGCCGGGGTGGAGCGCAGAAAGCGGATTTGAACGGCGTTTCCCTGGATGCGAGATACGAAAAGGGGTTTTCGAATCTCGGAACGCGCATCGCGTCCCTCTCTTTCGCGGCCCCGCAGGAGCGAACTCATGCCACACCCAACCCTTTTCAATCCCTCCCGGTCCCTGGCCACCCTGGCGGCCGGGCTGCGCGCGCAGGCTGAGATAGCGCGCCAGCGGCGAATGTTGCTGCTGAGCGGGGAGGCCTCTTGGTGCCGGGAGGCAGCGGCGAGCGCGCTCCGGGGGGCGGGGTTCACGCAGGTGCTGTGGGTGGGGGCGCAGCCTCGGGCGGAGCCGGCGGTGAGCGCGGGACAGGTGGGCCGGTTTCTCGGGCGCGAACTCGAGGCGGTGGTGTTCGACGCCCACAGCGGGTTCGATGTGGATGCGTTCGGGCTCATTAGCGGCACAGTGCGGGGCGGGGGCCTGTTCATCCTGTTGACCCCGCCCCAAGCTCAGTGGGCGGCCTTCCCCGACCCGGAGCATGCCCGCATTGCCGTCTACCCCTATCGCCCGGAAGAGGTCTCGGGCCGGTTCCTCGCCCGCTTCGCGGCCCTGCTGGCAGGGGCCGATGGGGTCCTCGCGCTGGCCCAGGGCCATCCTCTGCCGCCCCTGCCGCCACCCCCGCCGCCCGCTCCTCCGACCGACCCCGTCGGGGACCCCGCCTGTCGCACGGCCGACCAGGCCGCGGCGGTGGCGGCGCTGATCCACGTCATCACGGGGCAGCGGCGCCGCCCGGTGGTGCTCACCTCCGACCGGGGCCGCGGCAAGTCGGCGGCGCTCGGGATCGCCGCGGCCCGCTTGCTGCAGGGCGGGTTGCGGCACATCGTCATCACCGCCCCCCGCCTAGAGGCGGTGGGGCCGGTGTTCGATCACGCCGCCCGGCTCCTGCCCGCAGCCCAGGTCACCCGCGCCCACCTGACCCTCGGCGAGGGGCGGGTGGAATTCGTCCCCCCCGACGAGCTGTTTCTGGCGCCGGTGGCGGCCGACTTGGTGCTGGTGGATGAGGCTGCGGCCATACCCACCCCCATTCTGGAGCGGCTGCTTGGCCACTACCCGCGCATTGCCTTCGCCACCACCGTCCACGGCTATGAGGGGACGGGGCGGGGGTTTGCGGTGCGCTTTCACAAAGTGCTGGAGGCGCGCAGCCGCGGCTGGCGGGCGGTGCGCATGGAGGCCCCCATTCGCTGGGCTCCCGGGGACCCGCTGGAGCGTCTGGTGTTCCGCTCGCTGCTGCTCGATGCCGCCGCCGCCCCCGATGAGGTGGCAGCCACGGCGGAACCGACGGGGTGTGCCTTCGAACGGTTGGAGCGTGCTGCCCTGGCCCGGGACGAGGCCACCCTCTCGCAATTGTTTGGGTTGCTGGTCCTCGCCCACTACCGCACCCGCCCCCTGGACCTGCGCCACCTGCTGGATGGCCCCAATCTCACGGTCCATGTGGCCCGGTCCCAGGGGCATGTGGTCGCCACGGCCCTAGTGGCCCGGGAGGGGGGCTTTGACGGGGAGACCGCCCGCGGCGTCTGGGCCGGACGCATCCGTCCCCACGGCCACCTGCTGCCGGAGTCGCTGGCGGCTCACTTGGGGCTGGAGGAGGCGCCGCGGCTGTGCTCGGCCCGGGTGATGCGCATCGCCGTGCATCCGGCGGCCCAGGGGCGCGGGATCGGCTCCCGTCTGCTCCAACAGGTGGTGGAGTCTGCCCGCCGGGAGGGGCTGGACCTCATGGGCAGCAGCTTCGGGGCAACCTCGGAGCTGCTGGAGTTCTGGGCCGGTGCCGAATTCCGACCGGTGCGGGTGAGCGTGAAGCGGGGCGCTACCAGTGGGGCG
Source organism: Gammaproteobacteria bacterium (assembly GCA_041690535.1). GTDB lineage: Bacteria > Pseudomonadota > Gammaproteobacteria > Thiohalomonadales > Thiohalomonadaceae > JAWLHA01. The sequence goes on from JAWLHA010000036.1 coordinate 19,112, forward strand.
CACTCGGTGATCGTGCTGCGGCCCCTGAGTGCGGCGGGTGCGGCCCTCTTTGCCACCGCCCGGGGCCGCTTCCTCGACCACCTGCCCCATCTGCTCGGGGCGACCCTGCGGGAGCTCGACCCCGCCCAGGCCATGCGGCTGCTGCGCCGTGGCCCCGACGAGGCGAGTTTGGGGGGCGCAGCCGCTCAAGGGTGGACCCTCGACCGTCAGGATTGGGAGGAGGTGGCGGCGTTCGCCTTCGGGCGGCGCATCTACGAGGCGTGCTTGGTGCCGGTCTGGAAGTTGGCCGGGCGGGCCCTCGCCGAGGCCCGTCCCATGCCCCCGGCTGCGGCCGAGGTGCTGACGGCCAAGGTGATGCAGGGGCGCGGCTGGTCGGAGGTGGCGCAGCTGATGCACCTATCGGGCCGGGCGGCGGTGGTGGAGGCGCTGCGGGTGGCGCTGCGGCCCTTGAGCCTGAGCTACGGCGGGGGTGTGGTGCAGGAAGCGCTCGAACGCCTCCAAGTGCCTCCGGCCGAACGGGGTTAGCCGGGGGCACTCCGGGGCGTCGGTCCCGGGACCCGTCGGCCTCCCGTGTCGGGCTGCGGCGGGGGCTCCCGCCCCGATAGGTTCCCTGCTCAACCGTGCACAGCGATGATCTCCAGCGGGCGGTGTTTGCGATGCTTCTGCGGCCAAAGGGCGTACCCTCCGGGCGCAAGGGGGTCCAGGCGCCGCCTGTTGACCACCTCCGCCGCGTTCGCATCCAGGATGAGGAGCGGCAGACGTTTGGGTTTTCCCTCCAGTCCCACCGTGGCCCAGGTGAGTCGCTCCGCCAGCAGCGGGGGCGTCTGGTGGCCGGGCAGGGTGAAGCTGCAGTAGTCCCACCGCAGCAGTTGCATCAAGGTGGCGTCGTCCCGGTAGGGCTCCAGGAGCGCGGCGAACTGCGCGAAGGCGGCCTCGGGCGACTGCCGCTCCATCGCCAGCGGCTCGGCCCCCTCCGCCAGCAGGCGGTCGAAGCAGGCGCTGATGCTCCCGCCGAAGTGCTGCGGCACCAGGCGCATGAGCGTGTTCACCAGCAGCCCGCTGTTCCACAGGCGCTCCAGCAGTTCGGCATAGAGTTTGAATCGAACCAGCTCCTGAAAACCGAGCCGCTGATGGCCGAGGATCTCATAAGGCGGCTCCTCATCCCAGATGTAGCCGAAGCGTACCGCCTGTGCCCGCAGAGGGGTGCCGGGCAGCAGCTTGAGCGTGCCCAACTGGAGGTGATCGGCAAACAGCAGGAAGGTGCGGTCCAGTGATTGTCTGCACTGAGCTGCGGTCTCCTCGGGCAGCCCGATGATGAGATCCAGGTGCACCGGATGCCGCTTCAGGGCCACGAGGCGGCGGATGTTCTCCAACCCCTTCTCCACATCCATGTGCCGCTCGATGAGTGTCAGCACTGGCCCATCGAGGGTCTGCAGGCCGATCTCGAACTGGAATTTGCCCGCGGGCGCCCGGGCGAACAGGGCCAGGGCCTCGGCGGAGATGCGATCGGGGTTGAGCTCCAGGTGGAAGCGCAGCGACTCGGGGGTCTCGATGAACCGCTCCAGCAGCTCCACCGTGCGTCGGGCCCCCAGGTGAAAGCTGCGGTCGAGCAGCTTGACCGTCTTCCCCTCCAGGGTGCGCAGCAACGCCAGCTCCTCGTCGATGCGCGTCAGGGGGAGGGTGCGCAGCCGATCGCCGGCACTGGTGCAGAAGGTGCAGCGGTAGGGACAGCCCCGAGAGGTCTCCCAGTAGACCAGCGGCTTGGAGGTGTCGATGAGCCCCGCCCCCAGGGGCGAGGGCAGCTCCTCGGGGGGGAGCGGGACCGGCGGATTGCGGTGGATTGCCCCGCGCTCGTCCCGCCACACCAGCCCGGCGATCGCCCTGGGGCCACCCTCCCCATAGAGCTGCCAGCGCACGAGATCACGGAACGCTCGTTCTCCCTCCCCATCCACCACGAAATCCACGCCCCGGCCCAGCAGCGCCTCGCCCTGGGGTCCGGCCTCCGGTCCGCCGAACACCACCATCGTATCGGGCAGCAGCTTCCTGAGAATGGCGGCGAGCCGCAGGCTGGCCTCGATGTTCCACAGGTAGGTGGAGAAGCCGATGATGGCCGGCTGCAGTCCCACCAGCTCGGCCGCAAGCCACGATATGCCGCCTTTGACGCCCGGTTCGAACAGCCGCAAGCCGGGGTAAAAGGGCTCGTCGCGGCAATAGGCGGCAATGGAGCGCAACGCCAGGGAGGAGTGGCTGTGGCCAGCGTGGAAGGTGACGAGGGCCAGTGTGGGGGAGGTGTGCATCGCGCCATTGTACCGCCGAATCGGCGGAGGCGTCGGGCCGTGGCCCGGAGGCACGCCTGTGCAGCCCGCGGCGGCAAGAAATGGTGACTAAACTCTGAGCAGAGTGCACGAATGGAGGCTGGTATGTGTTGGGGCAGACTGGGGCAAACCGCGGGGGTCGCGCTGCTCACCCTGGGGCTGGCAAGCGGATGCGCCTTGGGGGGACAGAGGGAGCCGCTGAAGACCACCGAGATGGGGGCGTTCGCCCCGCCCGAGCGATTCGAGCCGGTCAGCCGCATCACCCCGCTACCGGAGTTCATACCAGGCCTCGGGGTGTTGTACGTCGACCCGGCCACCCTCCCGGAGGGGCCGTTTCTCGGCTATGACCGCCAGGGCAAGCTGGTCAGCGTCATCTACATGATCCCCGCCGCGGAACTCGAGGCGAAGAGGCGTTTCACGGCGCTTGGCGTCACCCTCCCGCCGGTCACGGTGGACCACACCGAGATCAGCTACAACCCCGGGCATCCCGGCGTGGCGCAGGACCACTACCACATCGTCCAGTGGCTGGTCTCTCCCGAAGAGCAGGCGAACCTGCGCTAGCTAGCCAAATAACGCGAGGATTCGTGGCCATCGCCGCCGCGGTGCGCTCGCCGCCCACGCGGCGATGTACCCGTGCCGTTGTGCGCGTTATCAGCCCCCACCTCGCGATCGACCCACTGGGCAGGCAGGCCCCCTCCACCAGCGCGTAGGAAATCACCGACAGACAGTTCGATTGCACTCTGTCAGGATGCACCGCCCCCGGTGGTTCGCTGTGGCTCGACACGCAACGACTGAAATCCGCGCCAGGAACCAAACGCACCGTGCCCGGGGGCTCCCGGGCCGCACCGCGGATCCGAGTCGCCCATCGCCCCGGGGGCGGGGGACCGCTCCTGCCTTTTGCGGTTCGGAGCCGCCATCTCAGGCGCGAAACAGACATTTTGGAGGTTACTGCGTGCGCTGGCTTCTCCTGTCCTTAGTGGCCGCCCTTGGTTTGTGCGCCATGCCGCTGCCCGGCAGCGCGACCACGCTCCCGGTGCGTGTGACCACCTCGCTGCATAACAAGCATTGGTTTCCCCTCTCTGAGAAAGAGATGCGCGAAGCGGCCATCGACACCGCACTCGAGGGGATCAGCGGCAGCGGGCTGTTGTCGTTTGTCGGTACCGAACAGGCCGATCGGCTCGACTTGAAGGTCACGCTGGTAGAGCCCGCACAGGTGGCCAAGCTGACCATCCAGCTCGACAGTGCCGGTAACCCCAGCGCGGTGGCAACCGCGTCCACCTCCCTGGAGGGGCTCGATTACGGCGGGATCTACTACGCCTTCGAGCACATTGGCCGTGAGGCCGCCGCGCGCATGAACGCCAAGCTCGCGGCGCTGGCCAAGACCCTCAGTGAGAAAGAGCGGCAGGCGCACGAAATGAAGCAGGCCGCGGCGCGAAAGGCACCGCCCCCGGCCGCCGATCCCGCGCCCCGATTGCCTGCGAAAGAGCCGCCGTCGCGGGCCAAGCCCCTCTCCTCGCCGTCGGCCAAGGGGTGTGCGGATGAGTCACTGGCCAAGCTCTCTTCGAAGGATCTGTCGGCGTTGCCGGTGAAGAGCATCTACCAAGTTGGACAAAGGCTGAAAGAGGCGCGCTGTTACTTCGACGCGATGGTGGCGTTCCAACTGGTCGCCAACCGACAGGAGGGCGATGCCGGCCACTTCCCCAAGCTCGCCGAGCAGGAGATCGCCTACGGCTTGCCCATGTTCGAGGCGCGGCAGCTCTCCCTCGATGTGAGTAGGCTGATCAGGGACAAGTCGAACACCTCCAACGATCTGACCGCCCATCTGAACCGCATCGAACAGCTGTACCGACAGGTCCTGGTCGAAAACGAAGGCGATCTGGAACACACCACCACCGCCCAGCGCGAGCTGGATCAACACCACCACATGCGCAGGGCACTGAAGGAGTCGTTTTTCGCCAGCGCACTCTCCGATGCGGTCAATGCCAGTCACGTCCTTTCGATGGAGCTCGGCGAGCGCTACGAGTTGCCGCGCAACGGAGAGCAGATCGCCTCCAGGTTCGAAAAGGTCCTCGCCCCCTTCGAGATCCTCGATTACCGCGCCAACCACCAGCAGAAAGAGGCCTATCTCTACCTCAGGCACCGGCGCTGGGGCTTCGTGCTGGAGCTCCAGATCGACCGCGATTTTCGGGTGCACGTGACGCCCGACGAGGTCAGCTGGCCCCCGAAAGCCTCGCGCGGGGAGCGCGGGTCGGGGCACCCCGGAACGCCGACGACGACGGGAAAGATCGACGAGGCCTGCCTGCTCCTGGTGAAGGCGCTCAAGGCCGGCTCGGAGCCTGTGAAAGTGCTTGGGGAGGCTGCAAAAAGCCGCTCACCCCAGTGCGTTCGTGCCCTTGCCGCGGAGATGGACCAGCCGGGGGTGGTGGCCGCAGAGGTGCTGTCGGGCGTAGGCAAATGGACGGGGGCGGAGTCGTATGCACCGGTGATCAAGGCGCTGCTCGCCACCGGCATCGACTTCAGCGATCGCAAGTCGCCGGTCCACTCCATGCTGTTCGGCCTGGTCGAACGGCAGGAGCCGGAAATGCTCGAGCACGCACTGGCGCTGGGCGCGTGGGCGGATGTGGAGAATTTCGAAAAGGCGACGCCGCTCATTCTGGCGGCCCGCTTGGGGGAGCAGAAAGCCATTGAGCTCCTGCTCAAGCATGGTGCCGATGTCAACCACACCAACAAGCGGCGCAAGGGGCCGCTGTGGTTCGCTGTGGTGGAGGAGCTGCCCTCCACCGCGGAGCTGTTGCTGGCCCACGGCGCCGATCCCGACGCCAGGGACGACTACATGCTGACGCCCTATCTTCTCGCGTGCAAAAAGCAGAAACAGCCCATGCTGAAGCTGTTGGCAAATGCCAGCAAAGAGGCGAAGACACTGCAGCCCTTCTGCAACTATGAGTCGATCGCCGCGGGCGAGGCGCTCTACCACCCCTCGAACTGGAGCCTCAAGGATGTGAAGCGGATCCTGGCAAGGAAACCGCTGCTCGATCTGCGGCCCGCCGGTGGGAAGACGGCCCTGCACGCGGCGATCTCCAGGGGAGACAAGGAGGTGGCCGGGCTGCTACTGGCTGCGGGCGCCGATGCCACCACGGTCACCTGGGACGGGGAGACGCCGCTCCACTCGGCGGTGCGGCAGGGTGATGTGCCGCTGGTCGGAAGGCTGTTGGCGCGAGGGGCGAGCATCGAGGTGCAGACCCAGTTCGGGGAGACGCCGTTCAGCGCGGCCAAGGGGACGGAAATGCTGAGTCTCCTGGTGGATAAAGGTGGAAAGCCTTCCGAGCACAGCCTGACCAGGGCACTGTTCAACGCAATCAAATGGGACGGCCATGACCACTTGGCGTGGCTATTGGAGTATGGGGCGCCGCTCGGCGCCTGCGGCAGCGACGAGTATGGCGTCCTGGGGTGGGCGTTGCGATGGAAAAACCGCCCGGCCTATGACTTGCTGCTGAAGCGCGGCGCGGACATTCATGAGCCTTGCCCCGGAACCGGCAACCTGCTCGTCCGCGCTCTCCAGTGGCGGGGGACCGGCGGGGTCGTTGCGCCGAAAGGGAGCAAGGAGGAGCGCATTGGCCTTGCCATGGATTTGATCGCCCGCGGGGCCGATCTCAATCGCACGGCCGGCGCCCCCACCCGGACACCGATGAGCAAGGCGGTCTCGAACCGGGATGGTCCGATCATCGATCTGCTGCTGGAGCGGGGGGTGGACCTCAACGTGCCGCTCAGCGATGGTTACTCCCCGCTGCTCGGGGCGATGGTGCTTCGGGACGGCGCCTTGATGAGACGGCTGCTGGAGCACGGGGCCGATCCGAACCTGGACAGCAAGCAGAGAGACACCCCGCTGACTTTGGCGATCAAAAATGGCATGGCCAGCGAGGCCGCCCTGCTGTTGAAACACGGGGCGAAGGCGAATGTCAGTGATTCAGAAGGAAAGACCGCCTTGGGATTGGCGTTCACGAACCCCTCCCTCTCCCTGCGCCTGCTCCAACATGGTGCCAGCCCCCACACTGGGAAGGGGGCGCTCCCGCTCAGTGTTGCCCTTCGCAATTACGACCGTGGCGAAGAGTGGAGAGAGCTGTTTCGCGCTCTGTTGGAGCGGGGCGCACTGCCGGTGCGCCGCGAGGGGGTGTATCCCCTCCATGATGCGGTTTCGCGGGGGCAGTGCACCGCCGCGGAGCTGCTGATCAGGTTTGGGGCCGACCCCGCCCAAATTGACGAAAAGGGTCGATCCGCCATCGAACTGGCAAAACAGTCCGGCTGTAGTGCAGCGCTTGTGGCGCGCGGTGAACCAAGGCTTCCACCTGTGAGCCGACCGAGTTTCGACTGCGGCAAAGCGGCCAATTACGTGGAAAAGGAAATCTGCTCATCAGAAAAGCTGGCGGTACTGGACGTGGCGCTGGCAGAGGCTTACCAGCAGAGACTGAACGAAACAGCGGCCGCCGACCGATCGGACTTCAAGTCCGATCAGATTGCGTTCATAAGGACACGAAATGCGCAATGCCGTAGCGCCACCTGCATCGAGGAGCTGACCCGGGAGCGCTTGGCGAGGCTGCGCGGGCCGGCAGGGCCGTGATTCACCGCGAAGTCGCGCGGATTTTACTGCCGGCCGCAATCGTTGCCTCTGCCGGTTCAGTCTTCGGTGCCTCGGAAGAGTTTGCCAAGGCAGTACTCAGCCATCCACCTGCTGCATCCGCTGCAGCAGGCTCGCCCAGGACCACTCGTTGAGGACCTTGGCCCAGGTGTGATGGGCTCCCTCCCTGAGGATCCTGCGCCGTTCCGCCTTGCTCTTCGCGCCATAGAACGGGAGCATGACGTAGAAGGCCTCGTCCACATACTTCTTGATAGGCGTGAGGACGTCGCCTCGACGTGTGTAGTAGGGGTCTTCTCCCTGGCTGCATGGCGCCCCGAAGACGTTGAAGTGGCGGCAGGCCATGGGCCGCACAGGGTGGACCGCGCAGGCCCCGTCGACCAGAAATGGGCAGGTGTTCTCTAGGCCGGTTTCTGCCAGCTGCGCCTTGAGCACCTCGCGAATGGGACCGTGCAGCTTTTCGGCCACGTACCAGTAGAGCCCCACCAGCTCCATGGGATAGATGGGGATGGTGGTGTGGGTGCGACAGCAGCTGGAGCAGCCCTTGCGACAGGCGAGGGCGCGCCCCTGCTTCTCCTCGCGACGCACTGCTTCGTGGATCCCCTGATCCGCGATGTAGTAGGCCTCCAACAGCATCGGGAGCCAGGCATATCGCGTCTCGTCTTCAGGGAAGGAGAGCCTTTGGGGTTCTCCGTAGCCGTTGGTCTCTGTTGTATTCATGGCGGGGCTTTGTTTTCCGGGACGTTAGCACACTCCCCTCCCCGAGACACTTCAACATGGTTTCTGGGGGGATAAGTAAAATCGAAGGGCGCACGAGTGCCTCCGGTAACCGGCCTGCCGTGTGACGGGGGCGGGGGGGCGCCAGGCCCCCCTGCCCTCAGTGAGCGATCATGGTTGTGCCGGTGTTCCGCGCTGAGCGGGCGGAAGTGGCGGCGGAGGCGGCAGCGTGCTGCCGTCAAAGGGGGAGACCGGACTGCGGGGCAGGGTCTCCTCGCCGGGAATGCCGGTGGGGGGGAGCGGTTCACCGCCGAAGCCCGGCACTTGGCTGCGGGGCAGGGGCCCCTCGCCGGGAATGCCCGCGGGCGGAAGCGGCTCACCGCCGAAGCCCGGTACTTGACTGCGGGGCAGGGTGCCCTCGCCGGGAATGCCCGGGGGCGGGAGCGGCTCTCCCCCGAAGCCGGGCACCTGGCTGCGGGGCAGCCCATCCTCCCCCAGGATCCCGGGTCGCGGGAGCGGTTCGCGACCAAAACCGGGTACCTGGCTGCGCGGCGGTTGCTGTTCCCCCGGGATCCCGGGCGGTGGCAACCCTCCCCCGCTGAAGGGGGAAACCTGACTGCGGGGCAGGCCCTCCTCCCCGGGAATGCCCGTAGGTGGGAGGGGTTCGCCGCCGAAGCCGGGTACCTGACTGCGGGGGGGCTGTGGCTCGCCGGGAATGCCGGGGGAGGGGAGCGCCGGAGGCGGGGGCGGCGGTTGGGGGACGGGCGTTTCAGGCAGCCTCGAGGGCGGGGCCACCTCGAACTGGTCTTGGGCGAGGAGCACACCGGCAGCGATGGAGTATGCGGCGCCGAGCGCGAGCAGTGTGGCGAACCATCTTCCCCGGTGCGGTGAGCGCATCCCACGTCCCTCGGAGATCGGTTTGCCAACAGTATCGACCATTGTCGGGCAAGAGGCGGAGTGACGCCCCGGACGGATAGCCCGGCAAGATCACCGAACAGATAAACGAAAAAGGTAACTACTCGCCCCAGCTGATCACGCAATGCCTTGGAAATTCGTCATCCCCGCGTAGGCGGGGATCCATTTTGAGCCATGCATCTGTTCTCTGGATTCCCGCCTTCGCGGGAATGACGGGGGGGGAGTAGTTACCGAAAAAGTGACCAATCGCAGCCAGATTACCCGTAACTGGGGGACAGCGATCCGGTGGATGCGCTGCGCTTATCCACCCGTACTTGGCGCATTGGATTTATCCGTTCGGTCTCTGGCCGACGCGGGCCATGTGATAGGATTCCCACAAGAGGCCGCGCCTGATGGTCGCCGGGCGGCTTTGCCGACTGAGGCGTGCCGGGAGGAAGTCCACGGCAGGAGCCCTTCCGCAGTCTGGTCGGCGGCGCGGTCAAATCCACTCTCAACAAGGTAAATCCAATGCAAATCGCACAGCGCAAGGTTGTCACCATCGATTACACCCTTACCGACAACGAGGGCAATGTCATCGACAAGTCCGAAGGGGGCAACTTCGCTTACCTCCATGGTGCGCAGAACATCATCCCTGGGCTGGAGAAGGCCCTTGAAGGGAAGGCGGCCGGTGATGCGGTTCAAGTCGCCGTGAGCCCGGAGGACGGTTACGGTCAGCGCGATGAGTCCCTGACCCAGGAGGTGCCCAAGGAGATGTTTGGCGGGGCCGATCCGGAGGTGGGGCAGCAGTTTCACGCCGAGGCACCGAACGGTCAGATGTTCGTGGTGACCGTGGCGAAGGTGGAGGGGGAGCAAGTGACCGTCGACGGCAATCACCCCCTGGCCGGTGTGAATCTGAACTTTGACGTGAAGGTGCTGGAAGTCCGCGATGCCACCTCCGAGGAGATGGAGCACGGGCACGTGCACGGCCCGCACGGCCACGATCATTGATCCTGAGGACAGGAACGGCCCGTGGGCCGTTCCGCCACTGGGCTGCCGGCCCGGGCTCCGCTCGCCGGGGAGGGTCCACCGGCCCGGCAGCAGCGAACAGGTAAACGGAAAACATCGCCACCGCCAGAGTGCCCCCCACGCGGGGAGGAGCGAACCGGCGGGCGGATGCGCGGCGCTCATCCAGTAGTTGGCGCATCGGATTGACTGCTCGGTGGCCCCAGGCCTTTGGGGGGCCGCTGAGGCCCCCGCCCCTCCGCCGTGCCGTTGCACGGGATTTCCCATGCTATTTTTCTAATTAACTCGTTCATGACCCCAAAGGTCCACACCCTTGGGCGATGTCACCGATCAGCGCAACCGGCCCTGTGAAGCGAGACTTCTCCGTTTCACCGCGTGTTTGGGCGGGTCTGCAGCGCCACCGCCAATGCGGTCGGCCGAACGGGCCACCGGTTTTCCCGATTGCAGGGCCGACGCACGCTGTCCGACTTCGGGCCGCGCGTGCCCTCTTGAACGCTGTCGTAACCAGGAAAAGGGTCACTGGTACCATGCACTTCGCCATCTCACCCGCTGCGGCGGCACCGGCCTTCACCGAGAAGTGCCGGCAGGCGTTTGGCATCCCTCACCTGCGCGGCAAGCTCGAAAGGAGATTTCGTATGGCATCAGGCCACGATGGACAGAACGACGCAGGACCGAATACAGCACCGGAAAAGAAGAGCCAGGGACGCTTCAAGAGCGACACTTTCACCGTGGACTCCATTGAGCAGACGGAGTCGCCGGAGAACGGCGGTAGCGAAACCTGGTACCGCTATGTGCTCAAGAGCAAACGCACCAGCATCACCGGGATGCGGGCCGGATCACTGGCGCAGGTGACCGAGCATGCCGAGCGGGTCGCCGAGCAGCTGAACGAGCGGGGCAGTTTCCCGTCCACCGGCTGGACCTCGCGTCACAACAAGATTTGAAGGAATGGCCCCAGGTGCGGCGCTCCGGCCCGAGACCCTCTGCGACACCACCCTGGGACCCCGGTGTCGGGCGCAACTGACAAGCGGGAAGTGGGCGGCCTCCCCGCAACGGAACAGGCTCAGCCGAGCTTCCGCAATCGATAGCGCAGGCGACAGCTCTTGCGGCGCGTGTCCAGCTCCCGTCGGGTGGACATATTGCTCCGCAAGGTGGCGCCGTCGGAGGCGATGCCCAGAAAGGCCGCCACGGCGTTTTCGTACAGCGGTGTGGTGAAGAGGAAGGCCGAGACGAAGCGTTCGCGGGTCGCCGGATCGTGAAAATAGCCACAGCGGCGCAGGTCGGTCTCGGAGGCGAAGTTCATCACAATCGCCCCTTCCGGGGTGAGCAGCCGGGAGAGGGCCGCGAACCACGTTGGGTCGGCTGGAATGGCCCTCACCGGTTCGCCGGCGGACTCGCCGAAGAGGTCGTCCACGATCAGGTCGAACGGGGGGCCGCGGTAGTGTTCCACCCAGGCGGCGGCATCGGCCTGGTGAAGCGCGGTTTCGCTGCCCGAGACTCCGAAGAAACGCTCGGCGAGCTCAAGGTGCACCGAGTTGAGCTCGACCCCGACGATCTGTTCCGTGGTGGTGAAGTGGCGGAGTTGGCGGATCACCGCCCCCCCGCCGACACCCAGCACCAGGACCCGCCGGATCCGGCCCTCGGGGTAGAAAAACAGCGGCAGTAGCAGCAAGTCCCAGACACTGCCGGTCACGGGGTTGTTGGGGTTGAACTGACTGTGGAACACGCCGGCGGTGTAGAGTCGGCGGGTAGCGCCCGCCGAGCGCACCTCGTAGCGGGTGCCGTCAATTTCCGCTGTCCACAGGATCGCCATGCCGGTGTCGCTCAGGCCTGCCCGCGGATCTCCTGAACGAGGACCCACGGTGCCGCGACCACGGCCCAGAACACGGGATCGCGCTCGACCCAGCCCTGGGCGTCCGCGGCGCTTGCGCGGGCGATCTTCTCCTGGGCGAGCCACCCCTCCACGGCGGCCTTGTCGTCCCGGGCCATGTGCAGGGCCACGTCCACCAGATCGAGCTCGGGGGCGACGCGGATCACCACACCCCGGGCGAAATGGCGCTCCAGCTCCTTCCACTCCAGCTTGCCGGTTTCGGAGTTCAGCTTGGCACGCAGTTCGTCGTCGGAGTCATGCATCGAGGTACCTGCCGGATGGGCTCTGAGGAAAGGCGGCAATGATACCACGCACCTGCCGCGGGCTGTCCGCCGCCTCTGCCCGCAAGCAGGGCGAGCGCATACTTACGTTAGGGCCGTGCTGTGAGCGATGTAAGCCCTTGAAAGCAGGTGCGCTGGTGAATACGACCGACCTGCTGTCAGCGACTTACACGCTCTTGGGCAAGTATGCGTTTACCCTGGTCAACCCCCGGGAAGTCCCCCATGGACAGGTGCGCGGTGTGCTTGAACTTGCCGGAGGCGGCGGGGATACTTGGGTGAAATTTCCTGTCGAGGAGGCGCAATGGCCGAGAACACGTTCGCCGTCGCGTTTGACGGTGCCATAGCCGACGGGGCCGACGCGGCGCGCGTCAAGGCCAGCGTGGCCCGTCTGTTCAAGGTGGAGCCGGCGAAGGTGGAACCGCTCTTTTCCGGCAAGCGGGTCTACATCAAGAAGAACATTGACCGGGCGACGGCGCTCAAGTACCAGGCGGCCCTGCAGCAGGCCGGCGCCCTCTGTGAGGTGGTGGACCTCGCCTCCCCGGCATCGGAGGGGCCGTCGCAGGCACCGGCCCCCTCCGGCATGACGCTGGCCGAACCCGGGGTGGTGCTCATCGAGCCGGAGCGGGTGGAGGCGCCTGACATCGATGTCAGCGCACTGACCATGGCGGAGACCGGCGTGACCCTGGTGGAGCCCGAGCGGGTCGAGCCGCCGGCCATCGATACCCGAGATCTGAGCCTGGCCGAGGCGGGGGCCACCCTGGGGGAGTCCGAAGCGGTGCAGGCGCTGGAGGTGGATCTGAGGGGCATCACCTTGGCCGAACCGGGGGTCATCCTGGTGGAGCCGGAGGCGGTCGAGCCCCCGCAGATCGACACCAGCCGGCTGAGCGTGACTTGAACCCCAACGGACCCATCCCCATAACGGGTCGATACGCAGGCCGTCGCTTCCGGTAACGACGGTGTCCCTCCCCTGGCCCCCCGGAACTGAAACCGCCTTGTATCGCAACGCTGAACAACGACTGGCCACCTTTGTGAGCACGGGTCGGCAGGCTCTGTTACGCACCGGCCGGATCGGCCTCGAAAAGGAGACCCTGCGGGTCGGTGCCGACGGGAAGATCGCCCAGACGCCCCATCCGCAGGCCCTCGGTTCACCCCTGACCCACCCTCACATCACCACCGACTACTCCGAGGCGCTGCTGGAGTTGATCACCCCGCCGGCCTCCTCGGCGGGCGAGGCCCTCGAGTTTTTGCGCGACACCCACCGGTTCGTCTACGAGCGGGTGGGGGAGGAGCTGTTGTGGGCCACCAGTATGCCCTGTGTGGTCGCGGGCGAAGAGGGCGTTCCCATCGCCCAATACGGCACCTCCAATGCCGGCCAGATGAAGACGGTGTATCGGCGCGGCCTCGGCTATCGCTACGGCCGGGTGATGCAGGTGATCGCCGGGGTGCACTTCAACTATTCGCTCGACGAGGCGTTCTGGCGTGCCCTTCAGGAGCAGGAGGGGGACACCCGCCCCCTGCAGGAGTTCTCTTCGGAGCGCTACTTCGGCTTGCTGCGGAACCTGCAACGGGTGGGGTGGCTGATCCCCTACCTGTTCGGTTGCTCGCCCGCCATCTGCAAGTCCTTCCTCGGGGACAAGCCGACCGATCTCGAGGAGTTCGATCCCCACACCTGGTATGGCCCCCATGCGACCTCGTTGCGCATGGGCGATATTGGCTACCAGAACAACAAGGAGAACGAGATTGGCGTGAAGGCCTGCTACGACAGCCTGGCCGAATACGTGGACACCCTCACCTTCGCCATCGGCACCGCCTACCCCGGCTACGAAAAGATCGGGGTCAAGGTAAATGGCGAATACCGCCAGCTCAACGCCAACATCCTGCAGATCGAAAACGAGTACTACAGCACCGTCCGGCCCAAGCAGATCCTGCAGGGCAACGAAAAACCGACCCTGGCGCTGAAGCGGCGCGGGGTGCGCTATATCGAGCTGCGCTCCCTCGACGTCAATGCCTTCGAACCCTTGGGGGTGAGTGAGGCGCAACTGCGATTCATCGAGGCACTGGTGCTGCTCTGCCTGCTCGACGACAGTCCCCGCATCAGCCCGTGGGAGCGGGCGGAGATCGACAAGAACGAGATGTCGGCGGCCCACTACGGCCGTCAGCCGGGGCTGATGCTGCGGCGCAACGGCGAGCAGCTGACGCTGCAGGCCTGGGCCCTGGAGATCTGTAACAGCCTGGCCCCGGTGTGCCAGGTGCTGGATGGGGACGACCCCGCCCGCCCCTACAGCCGCGTCCTGGCCGAGCAACGCGCGGCGGTGCTGGAGCCCGAGCGCACCCCCTCGGCACGGATGCTGGCGGAGATGCGCGAGCGGGGGGAGGGGTTTTTCGACTTCGCCTGGCGCACCTCCCAGCAGTGGCGGGCCTGGTTTGCCGAACAGCCACTCTCGCCGCAGCGCGAGGGGTTCTTCGCCGAACTGGCGGCCCACTCCCTTGAGGAGCAGCATCGCATCGAAGCGGCCGACCGCCTCAGTTTCGACGACTACCTCGCCCAGTACTTCACCCAAAGTTGAGGCGAGGGCGGAGCCCGCCGCCTGCAGGTCGGGCGGGCTGCCGCAGGCGGCCTGACGCCGATCTTCAAGCTCTGTGCAGCAGGCTCTGCATCGCCCTGGGGCAAGGATGCGCGTACCTATCACCTCATGTCAGCCGCGTCTCGATGCTACGGGTTACGGCACCTTTGCTTTGGAGTGCGACGGCTAGCCGCCGCTTTGCAGGACGGGAGCTTGCTCCCGCCGTCCCCGGCCAGCCCACCACACGGCGCACGGCGGCAAGCCGCCCCTCGGGAAAGCGGGGGCAAGCCCCCGCACTCCAGCGCCGCCGACATGGGGTGAGTCGTTACGGATGCGTTTACCCTGTTACCGTGGCCGGTGCAATGGCACCGGCGGCCCGGATGGGCAATAATTCCCCCCTTCCCGGGGTGCGCCGGACCGGCCGCCGCGGTCTCCTCCTTCTTCTTCTCAATCCCAGAAAACAGCTATGTGGTTCAAGAACTTGCAACTCTATCGTCTGACCCGTCCGTTCACCCTCAGCGCCGAGGAGGTGCATGAGAAGCTGGCGGCCGATCCGTTTCGCCCCTGTGGGAGCCTGGAGACCGCGACGCAGGGGTGGGTCCCGCCCCTGGGGCGGCTGGGGGAGCAGCTGACCCACTTCAGCGGCGGCTTCATCCTGGTGTGCGCCCGCAAGGAGGAGAAAATTCTCCCCGCCGCCGTGGTGCGCGAGGAGGTGGACGAAAAGGTCCTGGCCATCGAGGAGACGCAGATGCGTCCGGTGCGGCGCAAGGAGCGGGAGTCCATTCGTGACGAGGTCCTTCAAGACCTGCTGCCGCGCGCCTTCACCCGCTCCGGCCGCACCTACGCCTACATCGACCCGCGCGGCGGCTGGGTGGTGGTGGATGCGGGCAGCGCCAAGAAGGCGGAGGAGGTCCTCTCCCTGCTGCGCCAGTCCCTCGGTTCCCTGCCGGTGGCCCCACCGCGGTTGCGCATGGCGCCGGCCACCGTCATGACCCACTGGCTCACCGGCGAAATTCCCCCCGGGGCGTTCGAGATCGGCGATGAGTGCGAACTGCGCGAACCCGCCAAGGAGGGGGGCGTGGTCCGCTGCAAGCGCCAGGACCTGTGGGCCGACGAGGTGCGCGCCCACCTGGCGGCGGGCAAGCAGGTCTCGCGCCTGGCGGTGCGGTGGAATGAGCGCATTGCCTGCGTCCTCGGCGAGGATCTGGCGGTGAAGCGGCTCGGCTTCGAGGACGTGATCCAGGAGCAGGCCGATGTGGATGAGGACGACATCGCCCGCTTCGACACGGAGTTTGCGCTGATGACCCTCGAGCTCTCCCGCTTCATCCCGGCGGTGATGGAGGCCTTCGGCGGTGAGGAGGAGGACCCGCTCGCCGCCTCGGCGTGAGCGCTACCCCGGCCCAGGGACGGGCATACGCAAGGGCCTCGGGCGGGGCGTCCAATCGGCGCCCCCTTGCCTTCCCCCCGTTGGACCCCCACTCTTCAAGGTGGAGCAACCGAACGGAGCGACCCATGAGCACACCCAAGATCCAGACCGCCATCCCCAAACGCCGTTACCAGTTGGGGGAGTTCGTGCTGACGGTGCTCGGGGAGGTCGAGAGCGGGGATGCGACCCGCTATCGCTATATTCTGGCGGTCACCCGCGAAGGGGAGGGGGAGCCGAAGCTCTACGTCTCGGCCGAGCGGGCGGGGAGCGAGGATGCCCTGCGGGTCAGCATGGCCGAGGGCTCGCAGGTGATCGCCACCTCCGATCGCTGGCGCGATCTCGACACGTTCGTTCAGGATGGGATGAGCGTGGTAAGCAAGATGCTTAGCCTCTCCGATGAAATCCCCCACCGGCTGATGTGACTGTCGATCTCGTTTTCGCCACCGCCGCCTCTTTGGCGGCCGCCCACTATGGACTCCTGCCGTGGCTGGTGCGTCGGGCCTTTCGCGCCCCCCGCCAGCCGGCGACCGAGACCCCGGCGCAGTGGGGGCTCGACTTCGAGACCCTCTCCATCCCCGCCCGGAACCACAAGCGGCTGTTCGGCTGGGTGATCCCGGCCGGTCCCGAGGGCCACGGGGCCGCCGTGGTACTGCTGCACGGCTGGGGCGGCAACGCGGGTTTCATGTTGCCCCTTGCCCCCCTTTTTCATCAGGCGGGCTACACGGTGCTGCTGCTCGATGCGCGCAACCACGGCCGGAGCGATGACGACGACTTCTCCTCCATGGTGAAGTTTGCCGAGGATCTGGAGAGCGGCATCGACTGGCTGGTGGAGCGGGGCGTGGTCGCCGGCCCGACGGCGGTGGCGGTGGTGGGCCATTCGGTGGGGGCGGCCGCGTCCCTGCTGACCGCCTCCCGAACACGGCTGGGGGCGGTGGTGAGTCTGGCCAGCTTCGCCCACCCTCGTGAGCTGATGAAGATGATGATGGCCGCCCACCGCATCCCCTACGTGCCCGTCGGTTGGTGGGTGCTGCGCTACATCGAAGGGGCTATCGGCGCCAGGTATGACGAGATCGCTCCAGTCAGCACCATTGCCCGGGTCCGCTGCCCGGTGCTTCTGGTCCACGGCGAGCGGGACCGCCGGGTCCCCCCGGCCGATGCCGGGCTCATTCACGCCCACCGCCTCGACGAGGGCGTTCAGCTCCTGCGGGTGGCGGACGCCGGTCACAACTCGGTGGAGGCGATCCGCCGCCATGGCGCGCGACTCCTCAGCTTTCTCGACGCGGCGGGACTCCCCCGACGCGGGCGCGCGGGGCGTTGATCTGTGTGCTGCCCTACGGGGTCTCGTCCAGGATGACGAACGACAGCAGGGTGGTCCCGAGCGCCATCACCAGCAGCAGGGGGAACGGCACCACTACCATCAGCACGCCGCTGTAGAGCCACCGACCCCTTATTGCTTTGTCGCTGGCCCGCGCCGTCGGCTTTGCGGCGCAGAGCATCGCGGCTGCCATGGAGCTCACCGGCGACGAAGCGAAAAAGCGCTGGCAGGAGTTGGCCGATTACCTGGAGCATCTCGGCAAGGACCCTAACGGGCGGTGCCGCCCCTCCGTCCTTGACCAACTGCGCGGATGGAAGACCTCGCCCAGACGGAAACGGAAAACGGCTGCTGTTTTAACTGATCACGCATGCGGCACCCTCAATAACGTAGGCGGTCCCCGTCGGAGCACGGCGCGTACGTGGGCGGGAATCCGCCGAAGCTTGATACCAACGCCCGCTGAACATTTCATGCCCTTTCGCTTACTTTGGGCTGGTCGTGGGGCCGCGAAACTCGTAGGCACGCTTTGTTTAAGCATTCGAAATAGCTCCCGGCACAAGTCACGCCCGAAGCGCGGTTTGCTGGTTACGCCTCTTGCCTTGGGCCCCGTTTATTGTCGTAGTAGAGCAGGGGTTCCGGAACCTGCTTACGGTGTCGGTCGACACAGGGGGGGCTGCCGGGTGAATACGCAGGGGTAGAAATGGTCAAAATAGCGTCCCAAGCATGTCAACCGGGTGCAACCTCATGCGTTGTTAGCAGTGAAGGCAACGAAAATTGAGGATCGATATAATGAAAACTACTTACCGCACCCTGATGATGCTGTTCCTTGCCACCTCCCTTTCCGTGCAGGCCGAGGAGGACGCTTCGCAATCTCAGCCCCAACCCCAGCCCCAGACGACGCAGGCTCGGACTCAGGCCCAAGTCCACGCTCAGGCGCAAGTGCAGGCGAGCACCCGGGCGGGAGCCAATGGGGAGGGTCTTGAGACCGCTGTTGGTGCGAAAACCCGGCAGCAGGCGAATGTCCACGTCGATCAGCAGGCGCAGACCGGCGCCGAGGGGCAAGCGAGCAGAGCCACCCAAGGGGCCCAGGCCAAGGTTCAGTCCGGTATCGAGGCGGGGAGTCAAACCCAGGCTCAGGTCCGAGCCCAGGCGCAGTCCGGGCTGGACTTGGCATCCCGTGCCAAAACCCAGGCCCAGCGGGAGGCCGAATTCGGACTGGAGACTGCGGCGCGTGCCAAGGCGCAGGGGCAGGCCAAGGCGCAGTCCGGATCGGAAACTGCGGCGCGGAGCGTGACTCGGCAGCAGGCCGGGACCGAGGCTCAGGTTGGGGGCCAGGCGAGGACGGAGGCCCATGCCGGGGCGCAGGTCCAGACCCGGTCGACGGTCCAGATGCGCCAGGGGAGCCACGGTGGAGCCCGCCTGGGTGCCCCGGCCGGGCGCCTGCAGCACAGCGGCCGCTAATGGTGGGTGCGTCCCTGAAGACTTATGCCGTCGTTGAATTCATTTCTTGCAAGTGTTGAGGGGCGCGCCTTTCGCATGGCCTGGTACGCCACCGGCAACCGGGACGATGCGCTGGAAGTGGTGCAGGAGACGATGCTCAACCTCGTTCAGCGTTATCGCCAGCGAGGCCCCGAGGAGTGGCCACCACTGTTTCACAGGATCCTGCAGAGCCGGATCCGCGACTGGCACCGCCGCGAACGGGTCCGATCGGCCTTTCGGTATTTGTTCCGCCGTTCAGGCCAGGAGGGCGAGGCCGAAGAGGACCCGCTAACGGGACTGCCGGCCGATGCCGCCTGCGAGCCTCCGCAGCAGCTCGGTGGAGAGCAGTTGCGTCTTGCCATCTCCCAGGCGGTGCGGGAACTGCCGCTGCGGCAACAGCAGGCGTTCCTCCTGCGCGCCTGGGAAGGGCTCGATACCGCCGCCACTGCCCAGGCGATGGGGTGTTCCGAAGGAAGTGTGAAGACCCATTACTCCCGTGCCCAGCAGGCAATGCGGGAGAAGTTGCGAGGGTTCCGCGATGAGTGAAGAGAGAGGTTCGCTGGAGGCCAGGATCAAGCGCGTGCTTGATCAGGAGATCGAGCAGCTTGATGCGATAACCCGCTCACGACTGGCGCGTGCTCGAGCGCGGGCGTTGGCGCCCGTGACGGCCCCTGCCCCGCTCCGACAGTGGGCGCCCATCGGAGGCGTGGTGTTGGCCTCTGCGCTGGCCATCGTGCTGTGGTGGGGAGAGGGCGGCGAAACCCCGCAAAGGCCCGCGCTGGCCCCGGGGGATTTTGAGTTGCTCACGGCCACCGATTCGCTGCAGCTGTTCGAGGAGCTGGATTTTTTCCTCTGGCTCGAGGAGGAAGCTGACCGTGCGGGTTAGCGCAGTGGCGGCTCTGGGCTGCTGGTTGCTGACCCCGGCGCTGGCGGCGGAGGAGGCGATCTCCCTCGAACTGCTGGAGTTTCTCGGGAGCTTCGAGACGGTGGACGGCAAGTGGATCGATCCGACCCAGCTGGAACCGCCGGCACAGCCGGCGGCTGCGGTCTCGGATGCAGAGGAGAACAGTGATGATTAGCAAGTGGAAGTGGCGGTTTGCGGCCCTGCTGTTATGTCTTCCGGCCATTGCCGCTGGGGCCGATGGGCTCGACTGGCAGGCGCTCGAGCCTGCCGAACGGAAGATACTCCAGCCCTATGCCGAACAATGGGGGCAGTTCTCGCCCGAGCAGCGTGAGCGCCTGAGAAAGGGAGCACAGCGCTGGTCGGCCATGTCGCCACAGGAGCGCGCGCAGGCGACGGAGCAGTTCGGTCGCTGGCAGAGGATGTCGCCGGAACAGCAGGCGGAGATCCGTGCCCGGTATGAGCGTTTTCGCCAGTTGCCTGGCGGCGAGCAGGAGCAGATCCGGCAACGCATGGCGTGGTTTCACTCCCAGCCGCCTGAGCGGCAGCAGCAGTTGAGGCAACAATGGCTCGACCACCGCGACCGGGCGATCGGCGGGCGCCGCATCGAAATTCCACGGGTACCGGGAGTCCGACGGTGAGAGGCATTTGCGGGGCGGTCGGGTTGGTTGCGGGGCTGCTTTCCGGCGCGGCCATCGCGCAGGGGCAGTATGCCTTTACGGCCGGCGGTGAGTTCAGCAGTGGGGATTACGGCACTGGAGAGACCTCCGAGATCTGGTCGTTTCCTATCGGGCTGCAATATCTGGGTGATCGCGTCTACTGGTCGGTGAGCGTCCCTTTTCTCGTTGTCAGCGCACCCACGGATTTCGTCGTTCTGCGAGGCGGACTGGGGGGGCTCGGTGGGAGCGACTTGGCGGGTGAGGGCATTCATGATCTGACCGGGGACGGATTGGGGCCGAAATCAGAGCGGGGCACCACGACCCGTACGGTCTCGGGAGTCGGGGACGTGAATGTGGGGGTGGGGCTGTCGCTGGTGGAGGAAGGCAACCGGCGCCCCTGGATGGGCGCAAAGGCCATGGTGAAGATCGCCACTGCCGATGCGGACAAGAATCTCGGCACCGGCGTAAACGATTATGCTTTGCAGCTGGAGGCGGCCAAAGGGTGGCTGAGCGGGCGGCTGGGGTATCGCTGGATGGGCGACACCCCCACCATCGACTTCCAGAACGTGGCCTATGGTGCGCTCGCAGTGACCCACATCGGCGGATCCGGTGGTGACATCGGCCTGGAGCTGTTTGGCGAGCAGGCCATCGTGGCGGGCAGTGAGGAGCGGCGCGAGCTCACCCTCTTCGGCAGCTATCCCCTCGGCGGCGAGGTGCGGATTCACGGCCATGCGTTCAAAGGCCTGACCGATGCCAGTGCCGATTTCGGTGTCGGGATCACTCTCTCCTTTGCGCTCTGAGGCTTGCCCTGATCACAGGGTTAACGCCAATCGCTCAAGAATCATCGCCGGTTCCGTGATCGGTAACCAGTGCATGTCTCCGGGCCACTTACGGTTGTTCGGAAAATCTCCATGGGGCTTGGAGACGGGGGTGCGGGACTCCTCGCATGCCGTTCAGCTCACTCTGCATTGCTGCCCACCAGCACATGGCGGATCTCCCGCAACTTGATCTTCACCCGCGAGGCGTTCTGCGGGCCCATGCGAACCAACATCTTCTGTCCGGCCGAGAGTGCATCCAGGCGCGGGTCGGCATACTTGTAGAGGACATGTGGCCACACCAGTCGGATGGGCCCGTTCACCTCGGGGGTGGCAAGGAGGTCGTCGATGACATCCACGAGGTGATCGTTGACGTAGGCGTCCGGGTAGCCAGCTTTTCGAAGGCCTCTTGGAAGAGCGGGTAAAGGCGCACGTATTGCGCCACCAGGGTGCTGCTGTTCAGCGATTCCAACAGACGCACGTAAGGCTCATAGCGTTGGAAGTTCTCAGGGCTCAGATACTCATCATCCTCCTCGCCGCTGGTACGAAACCGCCCGGGTACCGAGTTCAGCGGCATGACCTTTTGCGGGACTTTCTCCCGCGTCAGATTGTCCACCGCGGCGGCGACGAGGGCGTTCAGCTCCTGCGGGTGCCGGACGCCGGTCACAACTCGGTGGAGGCGATCCGGCGCCATGGCGCGCGGCTCCTCAGCTTCCTCGACGCGGCGGGACTCCCCCGACGCGGGCGCGCGGGGCGTTGATCTGTGTGCTGCCCTACGGGGTCTCGTCCAGGATGACGAACGACAGCAGGGTGGTCCCGAGCGCCATCACCAGCAGCAGGGGGAACGGCACCACTACCATCAGCACACCGCTGTAGAGCCACAGATCGCGCACGACCCGCCGTTTGCGACGGTACTTGCTGGTGTAGCGGCGCCAGCTCGGATGGGCGGCCTTCTCCTGCTCGGACAATCCCGGGGGTGGTTTGGGGATGAACATGATCCGGCTCCTCCTGTGCTGGTCATGGGGCGCCCCGCGGGCGCCAAACGGCTAATCGAATCGCCCCCGATACTGCGGTTCGGGCTTAGCGCTCCATCAGCCTCAAGGCCTCCTCCACCACGTGTTCGGCGGTGAAGCCGTAGCGTTGCAAGATATCCTTGCCCGGGGCCGACGCCCCGAAGCGGTCCACGGCGATCACCGCCCCTGCCTCGCCCACCCATTCGCACCAGCCGAAGGAGGCGCCCGCCTCCACGGCCAGCCGACGTCGCAGCGCCGGCGGCAGCACCGCTTCACGGTACTCTGCCGGCTGCTCCCGAAACAGCTCCCAGCTGGGCATGCTCACCACTCGGGCCCGGACCTGGTGATCGGCGAGGAGGCGCGCCTGCGCCTCCAGCACGCACTGCACCTCCGAGCCGCTGGCGAGGAGGATCACCTCCGGCGTCCCGCCCTCCGCTTCCGAGAGCACGTAGGCCCCCCGGGCCAGCCCCTCGGCGGGCGCCAGCCGGTCGCGATCCGGCACCGGCACCTTCTGACGCGTCAGCAGCACCATGGTGGGCCCCTCCTGGCGCGCCAGGGCCACCCGCAGGGCCTGCACCGTCTCGTTCGCGTCGGCCGGCCGGATCACCGTCATGCCCGGCATGGCGCGGAAAGAGGCAAGGTGTTCCACCGGCTGATGGGTGGGACCGTCCTCCCCCAGGCCGATGGAGTCGTGGCTCAGCAGGTAAATCACCGGCAGGCGCATCAGCGCGGCCAGGCGCAGGGCCGGGCGGGCGTAGTCGGTGAAGATGAAGAAGGTGGAGGCAAAGGGCCGCACGCCCCCGTGCAGGGCCATGCCCGAGGAGGCGGCGCACATGACATGCTCGCGCACCCCCCAGCGGATGTTGCGGTGCCGGTAGGCGCCCCGGGCGATATCGCCCCCCTCCTTGAGGTAGGCCTGGGTGGAGGAGGCGAGGTCGGCGGCGCCGCCCACCAGCTCGGGCAGGCGCGCAGCGAAGTGGTTGAGCGCCGTTCCGGCCGCGCTACGGGTGGCGAGCGGTTGGCCTGCCGGAAAGGCCGGGAGCCCCTTGTCCCACCCCGGGGGGAGCTGTCCGGCCACGGTTCGCTCGAACTGCCGACCCAGTTCAGGATGCGCCTCGCGGTAGGCGCCGAAGGCCGCATTCCACTGACCCTCCAGCCGCCGCCCCCGGGCCCGCGCCTGACCCATGTGGGCACGCACCCGATCGGGCACCAGGAACTGCGCCTCCTGCGGCCAGCCGTACGCCCGCTTCGTCTGCCGCACCTCCTCTTCGCCCAGGGGGGCCCCGTGGGCCTCCGGGGTGTCCTGGGCGTGGGGAGCGCCGAAGGCGATGTGGGAGCGCACAATGATGAGCGAGGGGCGGGTCCGCTCATCGCGAGCCCGCTGGAAAGCGGTACTCAGCGCCTCCAGGTCGTTGGCCGCCTCCCCCAACTCCTGAACGTGCCAGTGGTACCCCTCGAAGCGCCGCGCCGTGTCGTCGCTGAGGGTGATGGGGGTCGGCCCGTCGATGGAGATGCGGTTGTCGTCATACAGCACGATGAGCTTGCCGAGGCCCAGGTGCCCCGCCACGGAGGCGGCCTCGTGGGAGGCCCCTTCCATCATGTCCCCGTCACTGCAGAAGACGTAGGTGGCGTGATCGCAGAGGGTGTGCCCCGGGCGGTTGAAGATGTCCGCCAGGTGGGCCTCGGCAAGGGCCATCCCCACCGCGTTCATGAGGCCCTGGCCCAAGGGGCCGGTGGTCAGCTCCAACCCCGGGGTGAGGGGGTACTCGGGGTGGCCGGGGGTTCGGCTCTGCCACTGGCGAAAGCGCCGGATCTCCTCCAGCGGCAGGTCGTACCCGCTGAGGTGGAGCAGGACGTACTGCAACAGCGAGGCGTGTCCGGCCGAGAGGACGAAGCGGTCCCGGTTGAACCACTGCGGGTTGGCGGGATTGAACCTGAGATGGCGGCTCCACAGCACGTAGGCCGCGGGCGCCAGCGCCATGGGGGTGCCGGGGTGGCCGGAGGCGGCCTGCTCCACGGCATCCATGGCCAGGGTGCGAATGGTCTGGATGCACGCCTCGTCGATCGTCATTTCGTCCAGGCGGGGCTGATACGAGATGTCGTTCATCGGGCACTCCGCTTTACGAGGGTGGCCGTCCTCTTGGCAAGGCTAGCCCGGATTTCTCCACGGTCACCCGGTTCACCGCCCGTCTGCCAACGCCTTCCGCGCGCATGTGGTGCCCCTAGAGCACCGAACAGATAAATTCGACGCGCCCAACATGTAGGGTGGATAAGCGCAGCGCATCCACCAATTCGACGCCACACGGTGGATGCGCTGCGCTTATCCA
>JAWLHA010000037.1:0-43193 GCA_041690535.1 Gammaproteobacteria bacterium
CCCTCTCGCGGCATAAGTGCGTCCTTGCACCAATCCATGCGGCCGACGACCTGCTTTCAAGGACTTACATCGCTCTTGGGTAAGTATGCGTTCACCCTGTCCTGGAGCAACAGGCAAAGGAAATCGCCACCCTTCACTGGTACCATTTGCGGCCACGCTTGCGACGGGAAGGGAGCACGTTCATGGCCGTCTACGCCATCGGAGATCTCCAGGGTTGTTACGATGAACTCCAGCGGCTGCTGGAAAAACTGCGGTTCGAACCGTCGACAGACCGTCTGTGGCTGACTGGCGATCTGGTCAACCGCGGGCCCAAGTCGCTGGAGGTACTGCGCTTCGTCCGTGGCCTGGGGGACGCCGCCGTTGCGGTGCTCGGCAACCACGACCTGCATCTGCTGGCGGTGCACCATGACAAGCACCGCCACTTCAAATCCAACGATACCCTGCAGCCTATCCTCGCCGCCCCCGATCGGGAAGAGTTGCTGGATTGGCTGCGCCAGCTTCCGCTGCTCCACCACGATGAGGCGCTCGATGCCGTGATGGTGCATGCCGGCCTGCCGCCGCAGTGGGACCTGACCACCGCGCGCCGCTGCGCCGCTGAAGTGGAGGAGGTCCTGAGGGGGCCGCTGTTGGTGGAGTTTCTCGAGCACATGTACGGTAACCGACCGCACCTCTGGTCGCCGGCCCTGCAGGGGTGGGAGAGGCTGCGGTTCAGCGTCAACTGCTTCACCCGGCTGCGTTTTTGCACCCCCGAGGGGCGGCTCGATTTCGAACGCAAGGGCCGCCCCGGCTCCCAGGAGGGCCCCTACCTGCCGTGGTTTCAGGTGCCCGGGCGGCGCAGCGCCGAGGTGCGGATCATCTTCGGCCACTGGTCGACCCTGGGGCTGCACTTGAACGACGGCGTGCGGGGCATCGACACCGGCTGCCTCTGGGGAGGCACGCTGACGGCGTTGCGCCTGGACGACAGCAGCGATACCGTGGTCTCCATCGCCTGCCCGCAAGGTGCCCGCCCCGGCTGAGCGGCTCAAGTGTTCGGCGCTTCCGGCCGATACGGTAAGGCCAAATTCAACGAAGGACCGGCCATCGGCTTCCAACGGCGGAACCGCACCGGTGGCCCGAGTCCCTAATCGCGCGAGGGGTTGCAAGAGATGCTGATTCGTCAACAGTCGCTGAGCGTCAATATCGGGCTGCTCTCTTTTCTCATCGGCGTGCCTTTCATCGTGCTGTGGGCCTATCTGCTCTACTCGGGCAGGATTGGACTGGAGACCCTGGCCTGGGTCAGCGTCCTCTTGGCGGTGGATGCTGTCCTGCTCATCCTGTTCATGCGCGGTCTGGTCAGGCCCTTGCGCATCGTCGGTTCGACGCTGCGCCAGGTGGCCAAGGGGGATTTCACGGTCAGCGTCGAAAACCCCTATCGCGGCGAGCTGGGCAACATGCTGGATGATGTGAACCACTCCATCACCTCCACCCGTGAGATGGTCGAACAGATCCTGGAGAACACGGTGGAGATCGCCGCCTCCAGCTTCGAGACGGTGAGCGCCTCGGCCAAGGTGGTGTTCAACGTGGAAGATGAAGAGCGCCACGTGCAGCATATCTCCTCGGCGAGTCAGCAGATCACCGACTCCATTACCGGGATTGCGCGCAATGCTGCGGACGCCAACACCTCCGCCCAGACCGCCAGCACCGCCGTCTCCGACGGCGATATCATCGTGCGGGAGACCATCGACAGCATGGCGCAGCTGACCGATGCGGTGGGCGAGGCGGCCACCAAGGTGGAGACCCTGGGGGAGTCCTCCAAGCGCATCGGCGAGATCAGCAGCGTGATCGGCAACATCGCCGAGCAGACCAACCTGCTGGCCCTCAACGCAGCCATCGAGGCGGCCCGCGCCGGGGAGCACGGGCGGGGGTTCGCGGTGGTCGCGGACGAGGTGCGAACCTTGGCCGAGCGGACCAGCAAGGCCACGCGCGAGATCACCGACACCATTCAGACCATCCAGTCCGAGATCAGCGCGGTGATCGAAACCATGCACAAGGGGGTAGAGCGGGTGGAGCGAGGCAAGGAGACCACCCTGCGCACCCGTGAGGCCTTCGAGGTGATCAGCGACGGCATCCGGAGTGTCAGCGCCCTCATTGGCCAGATCGCCGACGGGGCCGACCAGCAGGCCTCGGCCACCCAGGCCATCGCCGGGAGCATCGCCGAGATTGCCAAGGTGTCCGCCGGCAACACCCAGCACGCCTACAATGCGGTGGACATCATCGAGAAGATGAATGCCGTGGTGGGCAGCCAGCTGCGCGCCCTGGACAACTTCAACATCCCCCACAAGACCGTGGTGATGGCGAAGTCCGACCACATGCTATGGAAGAAACGCCTCACCGAGGTCCTGCTCGGGCGTACGGCCATGCGCCCCGGGGAAGTCACGGACCATGCCGGCTGCCGGTTCGGAAAGTGGTATTACGACACGGGCAAGCGCCTCTACGGCGACCGTCCCGAATTCAAGGCCATCGAGGACCCCCATCGCCGCATCCACGAAACCGCCAAGCGCATCGTGGAGCTGAACAACGCCGGCAAGAAACACGAGGCCCAGGCACTGCTGGAGGGGCTGGATGCCCCCACGGCCCAGGTGGCGGAGAACCTCGAACGGCTCCGGAAGGGGCGTTAGCCCGCAGGCAGGCGCTCCGGGGGCGATCACCGGCATCACATCGGCCGCGATTTGCCGCTCCGCTCCAACACCAGGAAGGTGTAAGGGTAAGGATTTCGCTCGTCGGGCTCGTGCCGCTCCCGCTCTACCTCTTGCCACTGCTCCCATGCCACTTCGGGAAACCACGCATCCCCCTCGATGGCGGCGTGAACCAGGGTGAGGATCAGGCGATCGGCCCGGGGCAGCATCTGCGCATAGAAAGAGGCCCCCCCGAGGATCATCACCTCGGCCGCCTCGGCGGCCGCGCCGAGGGCCTCTTCGATGGAATGGACCACGCTGCATCCCTCAGCCTGGTAGCCGGGATCGGAGGTCACCACGATGTTGTGCCGCTGTGGCAGCGGCTTGCCGATGGACTCGAAGGTCTTGCGCCCCATGACCACAGGCTTGCCCAGGGTATGGCGGCGGAACCACTGCATGTCGCCCGGCAGATTCCAGGGCAGGCGGTTTTCGATGCCGATGACGCGGTTCTCCGCCATGGCCACGATGATGGAAATTTGCATTCACGGCCTCTTTGCTGAACGGCTCGAGGCTGGAGCCGCAAAAGTTCAACTTTAAGGGGGCCAGGGTTCCCCGCGTGAGGTCGCGGGGCGGGCAGTACCTGCAGACCCAACGCCCTCATCGCTGCCTTCCGAATCTGACCGGGCTGTGAGCACCGAACAGATAAACAAAACAATCGCGCCAGAGTGCCCCGCAAGGGGCGGGGGGCAGCGAACCGGCGTAGGGTGGATAAGCGCAGCGCATCCACCGGGTCGCGGCCGTGAACGGTGGATGCGCTGCGCTTATCCACCCTACACGTATCAAGGCGGATCGGAATCTATCTGTTCGGTGCTCACTTGACACTCCGCGCCTGACGGCGCACGTACGGGCGGGGCCGGTGGACATTTTTTCCAAGCCCCTCGTCCCTGCCTCACACCGCCACGGGCGCCTTGATGTGGGGGTGGTGCCGATAATCGATCAACTCGAAGTCCTCGAATTTGAAGTCGAAGATGCAAGTGACCGAGGGGTTGAGCCGCATTTGCGGCAACGGGTGGGGCACGCGGCTCCGCTGCTCCCGCGCCTGCTCCAGATGGTTGCTGTAGAGGTGGGCATCGCCCAGGGTGTGGACGAAGTCGCCAGGGGCGAGCCCGGTGACCTGAGCCATCATCATGGTGAGCAGTGCGTAGGAGGCGATGTTGAACGGCACCCCCAGAAAGATATCCGCCGAGCGCTGGTACAGCTGGCAGGAGAGGCGCCCTTCGGCCACATAGAACTGGAAGAAGGCGTGGCAGGGGGGCAGCGCCATGGAGTCGATAGCGGCCACATTCCAGGCCGAGACGATGAGGCGCCGCGAATCGGGCGTGCGCCGGATCTGCTCCACCACCTGCGCGATCTGGTCGATGTGCCCACCCCCGGGAGTCGGCCAGGAGCGCCACTGGTAGCCGTAGATGGGGCCCAGTTCGCCATGCTCGTCGGCCCACTCGTCCCAAATGCTGACCCCGTTTTCGTGCAGGTAGCGGAGGTTGGTCTCGCCCCGCAGGAACCACAGCAGCTCATGGATAATGGAGCGCAGGTGCAGCTTCTTCGTGGTGACCAGCGGGAAGCCCTGCCCCAGATCGAACCGCATCTGGTGGCCGAAGACGCTGAGTGTGCCGGTCCCGGTGCGATCATCCTTGCGAACCCCGTGGTCGAGGACGTGCTGCATGAGGTCGAGATATTGGCGCATGGGTCTCTCGTATCGAAAAAACCGGGGCATTATACCCGCAGCAGGTGCCGAGCTCGAATGGGCGCGGTCCGTCGCCAGGGTAAACGCATACTTACGTCAAGGCCGTGCTGTGAGCGGCTCGAGGCACCAGGCCTCACTGACGGAACGGCCCCCCTCCGACAGTGATGACGTTCAGCCGGGGACCTTGTGCACCGCCGGTTGGCCGTGGCGCCGGTAGGCCAGCCCAAGCAGGAGCAGACCGATGCCGATCAGCGGCAGGGTGAGGAGCTGCCCCATGGTGAGCCAGCCGAAAGCGAGATAACCCAGGTGCGCATCCGGTACCCGCACGAACTCCACCAGAAAGCGGAAAGTGCCGTACCCCAGGGCAAACAGACCCGAGACCGCCATGGTGGGGCGGGGACGGGAGGAGAACCACCACAGGAGGGCAAAGAGGACGAACCCCTCCAATACCATTTCGTAGAGCTGAGAGGGGTGGCGCGGCAGATCCCCGGCCCCCGGGAACACCATCGCCCACGGCACGTCGGAGACCTTGCCCCACAGCTCGCCATTGATGAAATTGCCCAAGCGCCCCGCGGCCAGACCCACGGGAACCACCGGGGCGACGAAATCCACCACCTGGAACCAGGCGTACCCGTGCCGGCGCGCAAACAGCCAGCTGGCGAAGATCACCCCGAGCAGGCCGCCGTGAAAGGACATGCCCCCCTGCCACACCCGGAACAGGAGCAAGGGGTCGTTAAGGAAGGGGGCGAAGTTGTAGAACAGGACATAACCGACCCGTCCCCCCAACACCACCCCCAGGGCCACGTAGAAGGTGAGATCGTCCACCTGCTCGGCCGTCCAGACCGACCCGGGGCGGCGCGCCCGGCGCCGGGCCAGCCACCACGCCCCGCCGATGCTCAGCAGGTACATAAGGCCATACCAATGGATCTGAATGGGGCCGAGGCTGACGGCAACCGGATCGATGTTGGGATATTGGAGCATCTCGAAAGTTTAGCCCGTATTTCTCACCATCTGTACAAGCCACTCTTGCAGGCGATCGATGCGGTTCGCGGGGCTCACCACATCCTACCAAGTCCGCCCAAGACGCAGGATGCCGGTGAGGAACGAACCGTATCGCTCACGTTTGCCAACTGCGGCATGGCAGTCGACCTCCGCTTCACCCATGATCGGTTTATCTGTTCGGTGCTCAGGAGGCCCGCCCCGGGGCGAAGCCTTCGCGGCGGACGCGCCCCTCAATGGGCCGGGGTGACCCGCCCAATGAGGCACTTGATGTACTCGGTCTCCGGGATGGCCGGGTGCACCGGGTGGTCTGCCGCCTGGTGGCCTTGCTCCACGATCTGCAGGTCGCGATCCACATGCCGCGCCGCCTGGAGCATCACGTCCATGAGCACTTCACGCTGCAGGTGGTAGGAGCAGGAGGCGCTCACCAGGATCCCGTCGCGCGAGAGCACCTGCATGGCCATCTGGTTGAGGCGACGGTAAGCCTGCACCCCCTCTTTGACATCCTTCTTGCGCTTGATGAAGGCGGGCGGGTCGAGGACCACCACATCGAACCGCTCCCGCTCCGCGCGCAGGGTCCTGAGGGCCTCGAAGGCATCCATGGCCATGACCTCGACCCGCTCCGCCAGGCCGTTCAGGGCTGCGTTGTGGCGGATCCCCTCCGCCGCCGCACCTGAGGCCTCGACGCAGACCACCTCCCGCGCCCCCGCCGTTCCGGCCTGAATTCCCCAGCCGCCCAGATAGGCGAAGACATCCAGCACCCGCTGGCCCCTGGCATAACGCTGGACCCGGGCCCGGTTGTCCCGGTGGTCGAAGAACCAGCCGGTCTTCTGCCCCGTCCCGAGGGGCACCGAGAAGCGGGCCCCGTTCTCCTCCAGCTCCACGGCCTCCGGCACCTCGCCCAGGGCGGGCGCAACGTAGGCCTCGAGCCCCTCCAGCGCCCGGCCGCTGCTGTCGTTGCGCAACAAAATGGCGCTCGGGCGCAAAACCTTCTCCAGGGCCGCGACCACCTCCTCCCTGACGAACTCCATCCCCGCGGTATTGAGCTGCACCACCAGCACATCGCCATAGCGATCGACCACCAGCCCCGGCAGTCCGTCACTCTCGCCGTGGACCAGGCGGTAATAGGGCTGGGGGAACAGTCGCTCCCGCAGGGAGAGGGCAATGTTCAACCGGTGCACCAGCAGGGAGCGATCCAGCACATGCCGGGGATCCCGGCTCACCAGCCGGGCACAAATGAGAGAGTGCGGATTCACATACCCGGTGCCAATGGGCTTGCCGTCACCGGCCTGGATCAGCACCGGCTGGCCCGGCGCAAAGTCGGTCAAGGGGGTGCGCTTGACATCCACCTCGTTGCTGAACACCCAAAGGTGCCCGGCACGCAGGCGGCGCTCCTCTGACTTCTTCAGGATAAGGGGGCTGATTTCCATGGGCTGCGTCCGGGTCGGCGAAAAGAGGCGTGGATTATCGGAGAAATCGTTAGGCGCGTGAAGGGCGGCGCCCTGCATCGATGGACCCGCCAAGCGTGACCCAGTTCAAAATTTTCTGACTCACTTATTGATTTTTGTCATGGCTATGAGCGTACCCACATGCCAAACCCTGATCCGGATCAACCAACGAAATATTACCGAACGGTAACCTTTGGGCTCTGACACTTCCCCCCGCATCCGCCGTAGAAGCGTGGAGGGGAAAAGGTTCTAGAAGCCAAATCGCTATCCAAGGGGAGCCAGACCATGAAGACCTTCCGTTTTTTCCGCGAGCAGAAAGGCGCCAGCATGATTGAGTACGCGTTGGTGCTCGCCGGCGTCGCCGCCATCGCAGGTGCGTTGTTTGCCGGTGAGGGGGAGTTTGCCAAGGCCATCGCCGCGAAATTCCAATCGATTGTCAGCTCCATCGGCAACTAAGCCCCACGCCCCCGGGTGCGCCAGCACCCGAGGGGGGGGAGTGATACCAATGCGCAACGACACGGGCCAAGCAATCGGCATCGGCAGGGGCGGCCTTCCCCAGCGCGGCAGCGCGCTTCTGGAGTTCGCCGCCGTCCTGCCCCTGTTCCTGGCGCTGTTTCTCGCCACGGTGGACTTCAGCCAGTTCTACCTGGAGCGCATGGCCGCCTACAGCGCCGCCTACAACGGCGCGAAGGTGCTGGCCTGCGGAGGCAATGCGGACGCCGCGGTGAGGGAGACCTTCGGCCCCTTCCTCCATGAAAAGGAGGAGGATGACGACGAGGCCGAGGACCCGCTCCAGGTCGAGGCCGGACAGATCCCGGGAAGCAGCAACCCGGAACGCTACAGTGTCACCGTCACCTACAACCGCGCCTACCGCAACGACTGGTCGTTCCTGACCAACCACATCGACTTCCTGGGCACGATCACCGCCACGGGCGTCGCGGCGAAGGGTTCGGCATGCAACTAATCCCCTGATCTGGGGGAGCCCGAAAGGAGCGCCATGTGAAGCGCAGGCAAAGCAACCTGGTCCTGTTCCTGGTCACCGGGGTCTCGGCCCTCGCCGCCGTCCTGATGAGCTACGGCTATCTGGAGAAGCGGCTGGAGCAGGAGCGGGCCCGCACCACCGCCAGTCTGGTGGACATTGTCGAAGAGCCCGATCTGCGTGCCGTGGTGGTGGCACAGCGGGACGTGTTCCGTGGTGAGACCCTGAAACCGGAGGACCTCACGGTGCTCAGGGTGCCGGTGGAGGGTGTCACCGTCAAAGGGGTCATCACCGACCCGCGCCAGGCCATCGGGCACCTGGTGCTACAGCCCCTCTACGCAGGCGAATGGCTGCTGGATCGGAAACTCTCCACGGCTGATCAGGCCGGCGGGCTGGAGGCCCTGGTGGGCCCGGGACGGCGGGCCATGCGCGTTCCGGTGGACGAGGTGAGCGGGCTGCTCGGGGTGCTGGAGCCCGGCAGCCGGGTCGACCTCATCGGCGTGTTCGCCAGCTCCGACGGCAAGCGGATGATCGGCCGAACCCTGGTACAGAACGTGCCCGTGCTGGCGGTCGGCCGGCGCAGCCTGCCCGCCCATGCAGAGCCCTCGGCCGACAAGAAGGAGAGCGGCTCCACCAAGGAAAACTCCACCGTCACCCTCGACGTCTCCATGCGCGAGGCCGAAGAGATCGCCCTTGCTCTGCAGGTGGGCAAGATCCACCTGGCGCTCCGTCAGGGCATGGACCTGGAGATGGTGAGCACGGAGGGGGTGAATGTCCGCACCCTGGAGACCGCCGGCACCCCGCCGTCCACCGCCCCCACCCGTCCGGCGCGCCATGTGATTGAGGTCCTCCACGGGGATCGCGTCCAAAAAGAGGTCGTCAATCGATGAGCAGAAGATTCCTCCTGACCGTTCTGTTACTCGCACTCCTGCCGGTGTCGGCTGCTGCGGATGGCTACCGCTTCGCCGAGTCGGAAAGCCGCTTGGTGCGCCTGAACCACCCCATGGAGCGGGTGCTGGTGGCCAACCCCGAGGTGGCCTCGGTCAAGGCGCTCAACAGCCGCGAGCTGCTGGTGAGCGGCCTGCAGGCCGGCAAGACCGAACTGGTGGTGTGGTACTCCGACGGCAGCCGCCAACAGCACATCGGCCTGGATGTGACCCCCGATCCGGCCCGCCTGGAGCGTCTGCGCTCGGACGTAGCGGGGCTGCTGCAGCAGCTGGACCCCCAGGGCAAGGCGCGCATCGAGGTGCGTAATGACCGGGTGGTGCTGAGCGGCAGCGTGCCCAACGCCAAGCGCGGCGAGCGGCTGGAGACCGCCCTGAAGGAACTCGGCTACCCGGTACTGAACCTGATGTCGGTGGAGGGCAGCCAGCAGGTGCAGATCTTCGTCCGCGTCGCCGAGGTGATCAAAGGGCGCCCCATCCGCAGCGGCATCGCCGCCCTGGACAAGAAGGACCGCTACGGCCTCTTCCCCCCGGGCAACCTGGGCACCTCGACGCCCTTTTCCGTGAACAACGTGCTGAGTGGCTTGGTGAGCCTGGCCATTCCCCACAACGATGCCTTCCAGGTGAAGATCAACCCCGATGGGGCCTCCGCCTTCGGGCTCCTGAGCCTGATGGAGGGGCACAATCTCGCCCGGGTCTTGGCCCAGCCCACCCTGGTGGTGGAGTCGGGCCAGACCGCGAAATTCCTGGCCGGCGGCGAGGTGCCCATCCCCATCGCCCAGAAAGACAGCACCATCACGGTGGAGTACAAGGAGTTCGGGGTCCTTCTGGAGTTCACCCCCACCCTGCTGGATGACGACATGATCGCCATGCACATCGCCCCGGAGGTGAGTAGCCTCAGCGAGGCCGCCGGCATTCAGCTCGGCTCTATCATCATCCCCGGTTTCCGCACCCGCCGGGCCGAGACCACGGTGCGGGTGAGAGACGGCGAGAGCTTCGTCATCGGCGGGTTGCTGCAGGATGACATGCGCAGCGTGGTGAACAAGGTGCCGCTGCTGGGCGACATCCCCATCCTCGGGGCCCTGTTCCGCTCCAGCAGCTACGAGAACGATCAATCGGAGCTAGCCATCGTGGTCACCCCCCGCATCGTCAATCCCATCCCCGCGGGGGAGAAGATCGTGCTGCCGGGGGAGAATCTGGCCCAGCCCTCGGTGGGCAGCGCCATTCTCCTGGGCAAGCTGGCCGCGATCCGCCCTGACGCCACCGCCCGCTACCCCATCGACGAGGCGGGACTGGAGATGCCCCAATGATCGGACGCCACAACGGTCAACAGGAGGTGCGCCGCCGGGCGCTGTTCATCGGCACCGATCCGGCCCTCTACGAGGAGCTGGCCACGGCCCTCGGCGCCGCCTACCTGGTCACCATGGAGCCGCACCCCCCCAGCCTCTGGCCCGAGGACATCCAGCTGGTGCTCATCGAGGCCACGGACGAGGGCAGCGTGGCGCTGGAGTACCTCAACCGCGCTCTGGCCATCTCGGGCGGGGTCGCCCCCTTCATGCTGCTGCGGGAGAAAAACGCGGACTTCATCCTCAAGGCCACCCGGCTGGGGGCGCAAGGATTCATCGAGGTGCCCACGGATATCCCCAACGTGCTCTCCCTGGTGCACATGGAGGAGCGCCGCCGCCGCGGCCAAGGGGGCATCGTCTCCACCTTCTTCAGCCTCAAAGGGGGGGTGGGCACGACCACCCTGGCGGTGAACGCCGCCCACCACCTCAACACCATGACGGCGGGGCGCACCGTGGTGGTGGACCTCAACCTCCCCCTGGGCGATGTGGCCTTCTTTCTCAACGTCCACCACGAGCGCACCTACTCCATCAGCGACTTCATCCATAATCTGGAGCGCTTCGACGAGCGGCTCATCTACGACTCCCTGACCCGCCACAGCAGCGGGCTCTACCTGCTCGGATTGCCCAAACACTTCGAGGATCTGGACAATCTCACCCCCTCGGCGGTACGGGCCGCCCTCAACACCTTGCGGCTCTACTTCGACCACGTGGTCATCGACGGGGCCAGCGACCTCAACCCCGTCATGCTCACCTGCCTGGACGACTCCGACAATATCGTGCTGGTGGCTGAGCCCTCCCTAGCCTCCTTGCGGGCCGCCCAGGCGGTGTACGATCTCTCCCAGCGGCTCGGCTACCCCGAGCGCAAGCTCAAGCTGGTGCTCAACCGGCACACCGCCGTGGGCGAGGAGGCCATCGAGGTGGTGCTGGAGAAGATGGAGCTTCCGGTCTCCGCGCGCATTCAGAACAGCTATCTCACCTTCCTGGAGGCCATGAACGAGGGGTTGCTGCTGCACGAACACCAGCCCGACTGCAGTGCCGATCAGCAGATCAGCGCCGTCGCTCACATGCTGCACCAGGGGCTCCCTTTCGCGGCGGAGGATGCCGATGTGCCGCCCCCCGCGCCTGCCCCGCGGCTGCGGCGCCTGTTCAGCTGGCGGCATCCGGCCCGGGCCTCGTGAGGAGGTGAACCATGGACCTGAGCGAACGCCTGCGCCAACCGCTCCCCATCGCCCAGACCCGCGAGCGGTCCGCCCCGCGCCCAGGCAAGGACCGCGATCGCCTGCCCCACGGAACAGGGCCCAACAGCGCATTCAGCGAGATCAAGCGCCGCTGCCAGCGCCAGGCGGCGGAGGATGAGGCCTTCTACCGCCCCGACAGCCAGGAGACCCGGGCGGAGCTGACCCCGCGCATCGAGGCGCTGGTGCGCGAGACCGCCGGGGAGGTGGGCTACCCCCTCTCCGAGAGCGAGGTGCGCCAGCTCGGCAACGAGTTGATGGACGAGATCTACGGACTGGGGCCGCTGGAGCCGCTCATGGCCGACCCCACCGTCACTGATGTGCTAATCAACGGGCACGACCGGGTCTACGTGGAGCGCAACGGCCGCATTCAGAAGACCGATGTCCGTTTCATCAGCGAAGAGCACTTGCGCAACAAGGTGGAGCGCATGCTGCACGGGACGGGAAGGCGGGTGGACGAATTCTCCCCCCTCGTTGACGCCCGCCTTCCCGACGGCTCCCGTGTGAACATCATCATTCCGCCCCTGGCGGTGGACGGCATCATGGTCTCCATCCGCCGCTTCCCCGACCAGCATCTGAGGGCGCCGGATCTGTTCGCCATCGGCACCCTCACCGAGGAGATGTACCGCTTCCTCGAGTGCGCGGTGCGCAGCGGGTTGAACATGATCGTCTGCGGGGGTACCGGCTCGGGCAAGACCACCACCCTCAACATGCTCTCGGCGCTTATCCCCGAGGACGAACGCATCGTTACCATTGAGGACAGCGCCGAGCTGCGCCTGCAGCAGCGCCATGTGGTGCGCCTGGAGACCCGCCCCGCCAACGCCGAGGGGGTCGGGGAGATCACCCAGCGCGAACTGCTGCGCAATGCCCTGCGGATGCGCCCGGACCGCATCATCCTCGGGGAGGTGCGCGGAGCGGAGGTGCTGGACATGCTGCAGGCCATGAACACCGGCCACGACGGCTCCCTGGCCACCATCCACGCCAACAATCCCCGCGACTGCATCTCGCGCCTGGAGCTGATGATCAATCTCAGCGGCGTGAACCTCCCGGACCGCTCCATCCGCCGACAGATCGTCAGCGCCATCGACCTCATCATCCACATCGACCGGGGGCGTGACGGCAGCCGCCGCATCGTCGCCATCTCGGAGGTGGTGGGCATCGAGCAGGACAACGTGGTCCTTCAGGATCTGTTCATCTTCGAGCCCGCCTCCAAGGCCCGCCCCGGGCCCGGGCGGGGGATTTTTCGGGCCACCGGTGTGCGCCCACGCTGCGGCGACAAGCTGGAGCGGGCCGACTGTCACCTGAGTCCCGAGGTGTTCAACTTCAGCAGGGTGGTGTGATGAACCTCCATGACGTCCTGGTGATCGCCGCCCTGCTGTTCCCCTTCGGCTTCGCCGCGGGCTGGATTGCGATGCAGCGCCGCCGGGCCGAAACAGCGCGAGCGACAGTACTGCTGGAGAGGGTCGGGGTGATCACGCCGGAGCAGTTGCAGGCCGAGCGCAGCGGTAAGGGGGGATGGTGGCGACTGAATGTCTGCTGGCTCAACCTCTGCCAAACGGGCCTCGCCCCCGGCCTGGTCCGCAAGCTGCTCGCACTCTCCGCCGCCGGAGCGGTCGTGGATGTGCTGGTCCTGCTCTCGCCAGTGGCGATTTCGGCCCGGCTGGGGCTGCTGCTGGCGGCCCTGCCCCTCGCCCCGCTCGCCTACATCGGCTACCGCTACTCCCTCCGTCGGCGCCGTTTTTCCGCCCAATTTCCCGATGCGCTGGAGGCGATGGTGCGGGCGCTCTACTCCGGCCACACGGTGGACCAGGCGATGCGCACGATCGCCGAAGACTTCCCGCCCCCCCTTGCCGATGAGTTCCGGCTGATGAACAAGCACATGCAGTTGGGGGTGCCGGTACGCGATGTGTTGCGCGAGTTCCAGGAGCGGCTGCCTCTGCCCGAGGTGCAGTACTTCACCACCACCGTGATCGTGCAGCGGGAGTCCGGGGGACAACTGGCGGCCATTCTCGGGGAGCTGGCCCGGGTAATGCGCCGGCGTTCCCTGTTCCAGGGCAAGCTGCGCGCGCTCACGGCCGAGTCGCGCTTCACCGCCCTGTTCGTGGGGGGGGCCCCGCTCGCCTATTTGGCGTACAAGTACCTGTTCGACCGCGCCGCCGTGGCCTTCTTTCTGGAAGACCCCACCGGGATTTCGCTGCTCAAGCTCTCCCTGGGGCTGATCACCATCGGCGTCCTGCTCCTCCACCAACTCATGCGGCTGCGCTTCTGATGAACGGTGACTCCCTCTCCCTGTTGGTTGCAATCGCCTTGGCCGGAGGGTTGTTGGCGCTGAGTGCGGCGCGGCTGTTCCTGCAACGCCGCGAGCGTTGGCTCGCGCGCCAGCGGCTGCTGAAACGGGCCGGTCTGGAGGTGGAGCTTGCCCCGGAAGAGCCCAAGAGCGGCCAGCGGTTCGCCTGCACCCTGGGGCTGATGCTGGCTCCGAGCAAACCGCAGGAGATCCAGGCCGCCCGCGAGCGGCTGGGGCTCGCGGGCTTTCGCCATGAGGAACACCTGGGCATCTACTACTGCGTGAAGCTCGTCCCCGCGCTGCTGCTGGCGATGGTGAACACGGGGCTGTGGCTGCGGGGATGGCTCGACCCGCGACTCGCCTTCGCCCTGCCGGTCATCGCTCTCTACCTGCCGGACCTGGCTCTGCGCCTGCTCGCCCAGCGGCGTCTGCAGCAGGTCAATCTGGCCCTGCCCGACTTCATCGACCTCTGCAATATCTGCATGAGCGCGGGTCTGAGCTGGATGGTGAGTGTGCGGCGAGTCAGTGACGAGCTCGCCCACGTCCATCCCGCCATCTGCCGGGAGTTCCGCTACATGCTCGATCAGACCCAGACCGGGCTGCCCCGCACCGAGGCGCTGAAACAACTCGCCCGGCGCAACCCTACCAAGGACATTCAGCACCTGGTGCAGGTGCTCATCCAAAACGAACGGCTGGGCAGCTCCATCTCCGCCTCCCTGGCCGACTTCTCCCGGCGGGTCTACACCGAACGGGAGCAACTCATGGAGGAGAAGGCGGGCAAGGTGTCGGCGAAAATGGCCTTGGTGGTCGCACCCTTCATGCTCCTGCCGTTCGTGCTCCTGCTGGTCGGGGAGCAAGTCGTCAAACTACTGAGGGGCTTCTGATGCGCATCGACCTGCCTCGACTCGTACTGGCTTCCCTGCTCGCCATGGTGACCGCCGGTTGCGCCACCACCGCGCCCCGCCCCCCCGAGGCGCCCCCCTCCGCCCCACTCAAGACCGAGCTGAACGAGCAGGAGCAGCAGGCGTTTGTGCTGGACTACGCCCAGCTGCTGATCAGCTCGGGGCACCATGGTGAGGCGCGCAAGCTGCTGGAACAGCTGCGTGGGAGCGACCCCGGCAACCCGCAGGTGCTGGAGCTGCTTGCCCGCGTCTACGAGCAGGAGGGGAAGAGCGGCATGGCCCTGGTGGCCTGGCAGCAGGTCCAGCGCACCCGCCCTGACAACCGGGCCGATGCCGCCGAGCTGGCCCGGGTGGCGCTGATGAACGAGCGCTACGACATCGCCGACGCGGTCTTCCGCCGCTGGTTGGCCGAAGCGGCCCCCGGCTCCCGGGAGCGGGTGGCCGCGCTGAACAACCTCGGTTACAGCGAGCTGCTGCAGGGCAAGTTTGAGCGCGCCATCTACCACCTGCAGGAGGCCCTGGAGCTGGACCCCCTCAATCGCCGGGTGCGCAGCAACCTAGCGCTGGCGTATGAACTGATTGGACACACGGAACAGGCCCAGGCGCAGCTCAGGCTGCTCGGTGCCGCGAACTGATGGAGGCACCCATGAAGAAACTGCCCTTTCTCTCACTCCTGCTCTGGACCCCCTGCACCTGGGCCGGGCCATATACCCCCGGGGAGGAGTTGAACCGTCTCATCGTGCAGCAGCTCGAGTCCAGGCGGCAGGCCCCGACACGGGAGCATCGGCTCTGGTTTCTGTCACAGGCCGATGAGAAGCGCCCTCAACTGGCCGCCCCCCCCAGGCAGGAGCGCTGAGCCATGAACCGGACCTATCGGCGCAGGCGCGACTCCGGGAGCATCGGCTTGCTGAACGTCGGCGCCCTCGCCCTGCTCGCCACCCTGATGCTGGTCGGCATCAATGTTGGAAATGCCTACTCCAAGCGCGACCTGGTCGGGGATGCGGCCCAGATGCTGGCCGTGCCGATTCTGATGAACCAACTCGCCCGCGACCCTGATGACCCCCATTGGCAACGCACCGACGACTTCGTCAAGGAGTTAGCGCAAGATGGCAAGCTGTCCTCGCAGATCGGGGAGACGGATATCACCTACGAATTCGGGCGAATCAACCAGCACGGCAAGTTCGTTCGCGTTAACAAGCAAGACCCGGATCCCGGCAAGACCAGTGAGTGGTTCCACGCGGTAGCCGTGGAGGTGTCCTACCCCCTGGTGAACATTGGCAATGCCTTTGGCCTGAAGTTCGGAACGGTACGCGGGCGCGCCATTGCCCAAGTCTCTCCCAACCCACCGTGCTGTCTTGCCGCCTGCGACTACAACCGCAACGGTGAGATCGACAGCGATCTCCTGGGTGACCTCCTCCTAGGGGGACTGAAGATCCGTGGTTTGTTGCGGGGAGTATTCAAAGTGGTAGAGGATGTTACTGAGGTAACCTGCAGCGCCCTCTGCAACACGCTCACCGGCCTCGATGCGCTTCTTCGGTTCGACATGAGGGAGCTTGACGCCTCTCTCAATTGCGTGCTTGAGACTGTGGAATTCGTGCTCATCGACGCCTTCAACTGGCTGTTTGGAGACGGCGCAGTCACGGTTCACATCGAGGCTGAGGTGACACTCGGCTGAGTCTGGGGCCAGCCGACCGCATTTTGGGGGACGGAGTACCGGTAAGTGCCCCGTGGGCAGCGACGACGGTTAACAGCGGGAGAATCCGGCGCCATGGGCCGCCCCAAGGGGCGGCACCGACCTCACGTAGGAGCTGTGCCTCGCCGCGAATGGGCCTCAGGGTAAACGCTTACTCACCCAAGGACTTACATCGTTCACAACATGGCCATCACGTAAGTATGCGCTCGCCCTGGAATGTGCCTCCGTCCGGCATTCGGCCCGAGGGCGGGCCTCGTACAGGCGCGTGCAAACTGCTATAGTTGACAAATACCGTCAACTATAGCGCGAGAGCTTATGGCCGCTGAGTCTTTCACCGGGTCCCCCCACACCCACCGCCTTGCCCACGAGACCAGTCCCTACCTGCAGCAACACGCGGGAAATCCGGTGGAATGGTATCCCTGGGGTGATGAGGCCCTGGCGCGGGCCCGCCGGGAGGACAAACCCATTCTCCTCTCCATCGGCTACTCGGCCTGTCACTGGTGCCACGTGATGGCCCACGAGTCCTTCGAGGATGAAGAGACCGCGGCGGTGATGAACGCGCGCTTCATCAATATCAAAGTGGACCGGGAGGAGCGCCCGGACCTGGATCGGATCTACCAAGGTGCCCACCAGCTGCTGATGCGGCGGCCCGGCGGCTGGCCCCTGACCATGTTTCTCACCCCCGACCAGACCCCGTTCGCCGGCGGGACCTACTTCCCCAGGGAGCCCCGCCATGGCCTCCCGGCA
Organism: Gammaproteobacteria bacterium; assembly: GCA_041690535.1. Classification (GTDB taxonomy): domain Bacteria; phylum Pseudomonadota; class Gammaproteobacteria; order Thiohalomonadales; family Thiohalomonadaceae; genus JAWLHA01. The sequence continues at coordinate 16,979 of JAWLHA010000037.1, forward strand.
TTCAAAGACATCCTCAATCGGGTCGCTGACTTCTATCGCGACCGGCGCGCCGAGATCGCCGAACAGAACCGTTCACTACTGCATGCGCTCAGCCAGCTCGGCCCCGGGGAGGAGGCGGCCGGCCTCATCAGTGATGCCCCCATCCGCACCGCACGCAGTCAGCTCCTGCGCAGCGTCGATCGCCGGCATGGGGGTTTCGGCGGCGCGCCAAAGTTTCCCCACAGCCAAAACCTCGAGCTGCTGCTGCGCCTGGGGCTGGAGGATGAGGACGCCCGGGGAGCGGCCCTGCATGCCCTGCGGGCCATGGCGCGGGGCGGACTCTACGATCAACTGGGGGGCGGCTTCTTCCGCTACTCGGTGGATGAGCGGTGGGAGATCCCCCATTTCGAAAAGATGCTCTACGACAACGGGCCGCTGCTGTCGCTCTATGTGGATGGCTGGCAGCTCAGCGGGGATCCCCTGTTCCGCGAGGTGGCGGTGCGCACCGCCGAATGGGCCATCCGCGAGATGCAGTCGGCCGAGGGCGGTTTCTACGCTACCCTCGATGCCGACAGCGAGGGGCGCGAGGGGAAGTTCTATCTCTGGACCCCCGAAGAGGCGCGCACGCTGCTGGAGGACGCCACCTACCGGGAGGCCTCCGCCGTTTACGGCCTGGATGGCGCAGCCAATTTCGAGGGGCGCTGGCATTTGCAGAGGCATCGGGAGCCGGACAGCGCCGAGCGCCTGGAGCAGGCGCGCGTGACACTCTTGGCGGCGCGTGAGCGGCGGACCCGGCCGGGGCGGGACGAGAAGGTGCTCACCGCCTGGAATGCCCTGCTGGTCAGCGCCCTGGCAAAGGCGGGGCAAGTCTTCGAGCGCCCCGAATTCGTCCGGGCGGCCGAACGGGCCCTCGATTTCGTGCAAACGTGCCTGGTTCAGGAGGGGCGGCTGTTGGCCACCTACAAGGATGGCGTGGCGCGCCTGCCGGCCTACCTCGATGACCACGCCTTCCTGCTGAAGGCGACACTGGACCTGCTCCAGGTGAGGTGGCGAGGCGAGGACCTGCGGTTCGCCCGGACCCTCGCCGCCAGCCTCATCAACCACTTCGAAGACACCGCTCGCGGCGGCTTCTATTTCACGGCGGACGATCACGAATCCCTCATCGTGCGCCCCAAGAGCTATGGGGATGAATCCCTCCCCTCCGGCAACGGCATCGCCGCCCTGGCCCTGGCCCGCCTGGGTCACCTCATTGGCGATACCGCGCTGTTGGAGGCGGCGGAGCGGGCGCTGCGGTCCGGCTGGGAGCAAGTGATGGAGTACCCGAGCGCCCACGGCGCCATGCTGCTGGCCATTGACGAGTACCTTCAGCCGCCCGAAACGGTGGTGCTTCGGGGGGAAACAGAGGCGCTGCGGCCCTGGTTGGAAAGGGTGAACCGCCGCTATGCGCCACGCCGGCTGGTGCTGCCGCTTCCCCCCGATGCCGCCGATCTGCCCGATGCGCTCGCCGCACGCCGGCCCCTGGGGAAAGCGGTTGCCTATATCTGTGCGGCGCACCACTGTTCCCCACCCCTCCTGGATCCGGAGGCGCTGTAATTCGCGGAGGGGCGGGCCGGCTATGCTTGGGGAGACACTCCTTGCGGAGGGCGAGCGATGGTGACTGCAATCGTGTTGATGAATCTGGAGCGCAGCGGCATCGAGGCCACGGCACAGCAGATCGCAGAGATTCCCGGTGTGTCGGAGGTGTACTCGGTCAGTGGCCGCTACGACCTCATTGCACTGCTGCGGGTCAAGAGCAACGAGGAGCTCGCCCGTCTGGTGACCCGTTCGCTGCGCGAGGTTGAGTCCATCCTCTCCACCGAAACCCTCATCGCGTTCCAGGCCTACTCCATCCATGACCTGGAAGCGATGTTCTCCCTCGGCGAGGTGTAGTCCATGAGCGCTCTGGACGGCAACGCGCTGCCCCTCGACCACGGCTCCCACCGATCCGCAAGGGGCCTCCAGAGGTGGATCGTTCGCCTGTAAGAAAACTGACCTCAGTCAATTGTTAGGCTGCTGACGTGGCACAGTGGCCCATCTTGGTGTAGTTTTTAATGGATAACAACAAAGACCATAGGGGAAATCAATGCAGGGAAAAATTGCCCTTATCAACGCACGCACCGGAATCGTCGCGGCTCACACGGCAAATGGCTTCACAATCTTCTCCGTGCAAGAGGATGCACCGGTCAAACTCCATGACGTGATCAGCGGCGAACTGGAAGCTCTGGGCGAGGGGATCTTCACCAACGAGACGCAAGGGGGGCTTCTCCAGGTGATGGTGCAAGACATTCACGCCTCGCTGCTCAAGGCGAAGCGCCTACTGGGGGCCTGACCGCAGGCAGTGACGGAGAAGTCCGACCCCGGCCCCACTTCTCCGGCGCGTGACCCCGTAAACGCATACTCACCCAAGAGCGACGTAAGTCCTTGAAAGCAGGTCGTCGGCCGCATGGATTGGTGCAAGGACGCACTTATGCCGCGGGAGGGCAGGATGCCCGGAGCGACTGCGGCCGTCGAGCGTACACGGATGGAAGATGATTGCTCCTGCATAACCTTCACTCCCGACGTCCATGTCGGTCGTATTCACAGCGAACCTGCTTTCAAGGACTTACGTCGCTCACAGCACGTCCGTGACGTTAGTATGCGTTCACCCTGGCGCGTGACGGGGTTTCAAAACTCCCCATTGATGCCTGTGATAAGCTAGTCCGGCGCACATCCCGACCCAAGTCGGGGCGGCCTGCCCGGACTGGCTACTGAGCAACAGGCATGAGAAAGAAAAGGACGATCAGGGGGTTCATTCTCACGGCGGCATTCGTCGTTTCGGTGGTAGTTTTCAGCGGGCTGTACCTGGCAACCCTGCGGATCTACGAAGAGGCGGTCGAGACCAACGCCATCGCCGTCTCCGAGACCCTCGCGGAGGGCACCTTCAACGCCATGTTCCAGATCATGCGCCAGGGCTGGACCCGACCGCAGCTGGAAGAGTTCATCGGCTCGCTGGAGAAAGCGTCGGAGCAGGCCGGCCATTCGGTATCCATCTACCGCGGCGATCTGGTCACCGAGCTGTTCGGTCCCATTGCCCAGGGCGAGATGGATGGGCCGATTCGAAACACGTTTGCCAGGACCCAACCCCGAGCGGAGATGGATCAGGGCGGGGTCCGTTACCTCTATCCCCTCGCGGCCCGCGGCGAATGCCTGCAATGTCACGTCAACGCGAAGAGCGGCGACGTCCTCGGCGTCATCGAGGTGCGGCAGGACATCACGCATCTGGTCGAGCGGACCCGCAGCGACCTGCTCGCCCCACTGCTGCTTCTGGCGCCTCTTCCCCTGCTCATGGCCATGCTCGTGGCCTACCTGCTCAATGTGCAGATCCAGCGCTCCATCCGCCATCTGGAAGAGAACATCGACGGCATCAACAAGGTGTCCGACCTCACCCACCTCGAACTCAAGCCCATGGACCTGGGGTTTGCCGAGCTCAATGCCATCTTCGACAAGGTGGAGGCCCTCAGCGACAAGCTGCGGGGGGTCGCGGTGGACAAGGAGCTGCTGGAGTTCGAAATCAGGCTGCTGGAGAAGTTCGTCATCACCTCGGAGGTGGTGCGGGACTGGCGTGAATATATCTGCTACCTGCTCAGGGACATCAACCAGGTCATCGAGGCCTATACCCTCTTCTCCATCTTCAAGATCGATGAAGAGCTGTTCGATCTGGAGGTCTTCTGGATTCGCCCCCCGAGCAAGTGCACCCGGGATACCCTCGAGCAGGCGATCCGCACCCGCCTGGCCGAACACAGCAGCTTCGCCGGAGTCGGCGCCATCCAGATCAACCACAACGTGGTCGACCCCACCGCCGAGCTCATCGAGTACGACGGCGCGGAATTCGAGGTCCAGACCAAGTCCCTCATCGTCGACACGCCAAAGATCGGCGGCATCGTAGGGATTGGCGTTCACACCGACATCGTGCGTGACGAGACCCGACTGCTGGTGATGGAGAGCATCCTCTCCACGTTGTTGAACGTGGTCGGCTCGGTCAAGGCCATCTACAAGTACACCAAGGATCTGGAGTACTACGCCACCCGCGACCCGCTCACCAATCTGTATAACCAGCGGATCTTCTGGGAGCTCCTCGGCTACGAGATCCAGCGCGCCGAACGCCACGAGTACAGCTTTGCGTTGCTGGTCATCGACATGGACAACTTCAAGACCATCAACGACACCTTTGGCCACGCGTTCGGCGACCGGTTCCTGCAGCAGTTCGCCTCGGCGGTGCATACGGCGCTGCGCACGGGCGATATCCTGGCACGCTACGGCGGCGACGAATTCGTGGTGATCCTCCCGGAGTCGGACACGCAGCAGGCGCAGGGGGTCGCCGAGCGGGTGCTTGAGAATGCATCCCGGCTGGTCCTCGAGGCGCCGGACGGCACCCAGGTGAAAGCCACCGTGTCCATCGGCGTGGCCATGTTCCCGGACCACGCAACCGAGACGAAGGACCTGTTCCTGTTTGCCGACAACATGATGTACAAGGCCAAATCGGAGGGGAAGAACCGCATCGGTATCCCATCCGAGGATGAGGTGGTGGAGCTGTTCCGAAGCATCGGCGAGAAGAGCATGATCATTGCCAATGCCATCGAGGAGCGGCGCATCATCCCGCACTTCCAGCCGATTCTGGACGTGGCCTCGGGCGAGGTGGCGGCGGTGGAGGTGCTGAGCCGAATCGGCATGCAGGGCGGAACGATTCTGGGCGCGCACGAGTTCATCGAGATCGCCGAGAAGATGGGCCTTATTCACAAGATCGACTACATCGTCATGGACAAGGCCTTCGAAACGGTCCGGCGCAGCGATTACAAGGGCCTTATCTTTCTCAACCTCTCGCCGCGGGCCCTGGTGCTGAGCGAGTTCATTCGCAATGCACGCCATCTTACCGCCGAGCACGGCATCGCCCCGCAACGGGTGGTCTTCGAAATCACCGAGCGGGATACCGTGAAGAACATCAGCCTGCTGGAGAAATTCGTCGCTGAACTCAAGATGGAGGGGTTCAAGCTGGCCATTGACGACTTCGGCTCAGGCTTCTCCTCCTTCCACTACCTGAAGCGTTTTCCCATCGACATCGTGAAGATCGAAGGGGACTTCGTCCTCAACATGGCGGAGGACCCGCGCGATGCCGCCTTCGTTCGGAGCATCGCCAACCTCGCCCAGGAGCTGGGCATCGAGACGGTGGCCGAGTATGTGGAAAGCGCCGACGTCCTCTCCTACGTCAGCCACGCGGGCATCACCTACGCCCAGGGCTATCACATTGCCCCACCCGCGCCGGATCTTGCGGAGGTGCTGGAGCGGGTGAGGAAAGCGGGCGCGCAGCTGGCCAGAGCGCCGAACGGATAAATCCGTTCCCTGACCGACGCCCGCGCCTACCGCCCCCCCGCCAGCCCGTACCGCCGCTCACTGTAAAGGCCCACGGGCAGGTGGATGTGAGCCAACGCATCCCGTACCAGTTCGGGATCGATGTCCACCGGCTCGAGCCTCCCCTCGCGCAGGGTGAATTGCAGCGCCGCCCGGTTCGGCTGATGGATGACCACCTGCTCTCCCACCCGGAAGGCGTTGGTCTGGTAGTACTGCATGAAGGCGTGTCCCGGATCATCCGCCGGCAGACTCAGCAGGTCGCGACCGAGCATGGGGTGTTCGACTTCAATGCCGAGCAGACCAAGCACCGTGGGCATGATGTCGATCTGGCTGGCCACCCGGTCGTAGTGCATGGCCGGCACCCCCGGGCCGATGATGAGACCCGGGATATGGAACTGCTCCACCGGGACCAGATCCGCGCCGAAGACGCGGCTGCTGTGGTCTGCAACTACCACGAAGATGGTGTTTTCGTAATAATCCGCCGTCCTGGCGAGGCGGAAGAACTCCCCGATGGCGTAGTCCGCGTACTTGATGGCGTTGTTCACGGTGGCCGCCGGCTCCTCGTACAGCTCGATGCGGCCCTCCGGGAAGTCGAAGGGGGTGTGGTTGGAGGTGCTCAGCATCAGGGCGAAGAAGGGCTTGTCTCCGTGGGCCACAAACTCCTGGTGGGCACGCCGCACCAAATCCTCGTCGGAGGCGCCCCACACCCCCTTGAATACCGCCTCTTCGAAGTCCCGCTCGTCGATCACCCGATCGAAGCCGTTGCCCAAGAGGAACTTCGCCATGTTGTCGAAGTGCCCTTCTCCGCCATAGATGAACTGGGTGGCGTAGCCGTGGCGCCGCAACAGATCCGCCATGGTGAAGAATCCCGTCTGCGCCAACCCCAGTTTCACGACGGAACGGCCCGCCGTGGGCAGAAAGCCGGTGAGAACCGCCTCGATCCCCCGCACCGTTCGGGTCCCGGTGGCGTACAACCGCCTCAGATAGAGTCCTTCGTGACTCAGCCGGTCCAGATTGGGGGTCAGTGGCTTGCCCCCAAGACTCCCCACCGACTCCGCGCCCAGGCTCTCCTGCAGGAAGATCACGAGATTATAGGGGCGCTCGCGCGGGGTCGAGGGAAGCTGCCGGTGCAACGTCGGCCGCTCGGGATCCACGAAGCGGTCGGAGGAAATAAGGCTGTGCCTGCGCACCCGCTCGATCACCTCGTCCCACTCCATCTCCCCATACAGCCGTGCGGAATTGGACTCATCACCCATGCGGTAGATGGCATTGGCCAGCGAGTAGGTGGAGTTGAGGCCCAATTCGTTGGCGAGATTGTCATTGGAAAAGGCGGCGGTGCTGGCATTGGCCGCCCGGTGGCCCAGGCTGGATCGCGCTCCGGCGAAGATCAGGACCATGATGAGGGGCAGCAGCAGCAACCGCTGCCAATATCCCCAAGGGGCGTGCTCCGCAAGGAGGTGGCGGAACAGGCGCCAGCCGAGCCGGGCACTGATCGCCAGTAGCCCAAAACCGGCCAGCAAGGCGAGCTTGTAGTCGGCCAGCAGCATGCCCACCACCTCCTTCGGGTACATGAGGTACTCGACAAAGAGGCGGTTCGGACGGTTGTCGTACTCGGCAATGAAAGGAAAGGTCGCAACTTCCATGTAGACGAACGCGGAAAGCCACGCCGTAAACCAGAGCGCAAACAGCGGCTTCCACCAGCGCCCGCCCCGCTCGGGCAGAAGCAGCAGGAAAAACGTGGGGATGAAGATCACCATGGAGATCATGATGATGTCCATGCGCACACCAATGGGAAACACCCACCAGAAGTTCTCGACTTCGGTCAATCGCTCCGCGTAGAGGGCGAACAGCCCCAGCCGGCTGATGCTGAAGACCGCCAGACCGGCGAAGATAAACCCGGCAACGGGCGCAAGCGGCCCGAAGGCATGGAGAAAACGGTTGAGTCTTGTCACGGGGAAATACCGGCCTTGAGTGAGTCGGCCGGTATTTTATCAAACCGGGGGACTGCAAGAGATCCAAGATCCAAGCGACGTTTGCCGGGTCTGGTCAGCTTTCCACTTGTATCCTGGACCCCGTCAACTTGCATCCCTCAGAAGTGATAGCCGAAGGCCTCACTGAAACGGGCCTTGAACTCCTCCAGTCCGAAGCGGTGGTTCTGGGTGCCGTGGTGCTCGATCTTGATGGCCCCCATCAGTGAGGCGACGCGGCCAGTGGTCTTCCAGTCCATGTCGTTCATGATGCCGTACAGCAGTCCGGCACGGTAGGCGTCTCCGCAGCCGGTGGGGTCGTTGAGGGTCTTGGGCTTGGCGGCGGGGATTTCGTAGCGGTGCTCGGCCGTGTAGATCAGCGACCCCTCCCCGCCCCGGGTCACGATGAAGGCCTTCACCATCTCCGCCAGTTCGTGGGGGGCCTTGCCGGTACGCTCCTCCAGCAGCTGAGCCTCGTAGTCGTTGACCGCCACCCAGGTGGCCTGCTCGATGAACTTGAGCAGCTCCTCGCCATTGAACATGGGCAAGCCCTGGCCGGGGTCGAAGATGAAGGGGATCCCCGCCTCGGCGAACTGCAGGGCGTGCTCGAGCATCCCCTCCCGGCCGTCCGGCGCGACAATGCCGATGGTGACCCCATTGGCCTCTTCCACACGGTTTTCGTGGGCGAAGTTCATGGCCCCCGGATGGAAGGCGGTGATCTGGTTGTCATCCATGTCAGTGGTGATGTAGGCCTGCGCCGTGTAGGTGTGGTCGATCACCCGGATGTGGCGGTCTTCAATCCCGCACTGGCGCATCCACTCCCCGTAGGGCTCGAAGTCACGCCCCACGGTGGCCATGGGCAGCGGCTTGCCCCCGAGGAGCTTGAGGTTGTAGGCGATGTTTCCGGCGCAGCCGCCGAACTCGCGGCGCATGTCGGGCACGAGGAATGAGACGTTGAGGATGTGCACCTGCTCCGGAAGAATGTGATTCTTGAACTTGTCGTGAAACACCATGATGGTGTCATAGGCTATGGAGCCACAGATGAGTGCTGACATTTTCCTCTGCCCTGTCGGTTCACAAAGACGCAATGGTAGCGCTGGCGAAGTGGGGCGTCACGCCCTGACGCACCGCCACCCGGACGCTCACTGGTCGAGCACCAGTGAAGCCCAGGTCACGGTGAAACCGTTCCAGGTGCCCAGTGCACTGACGAGGGCCGACGGATCGGCGGCCAGGGCGTCAAAGAACGCGCCGGATTCCAAAGCCTGCCCCTGTTCATTGCGCAGCGCCAGAGCGGTGGTGTCGATGCTCACCCCCAGAATTGCCACCAGAGGCGGGGCAACCGTGGCGGGTCCCTGGAGTCGCACGTCCTGGACCAGTGGGTCCAGCAGCGACACCCGGCTGGCCACGATCCCCCCGTTGGCCAGGCGACCCCGGACCCGCAGGTGATCGCCATTGAGAATGTCCGAGAAGCGGTCGAAGACGCTGGAAAAGATCCCGGTGGCATCGAATCGGGTCTGGTTATCGACGATGGTCACAGGAATGTCGAGCCCGCGAAAGGTCACCTGATCGGCCCCGTCACTGTCCACATCCCCCTCGATGACGATGGGGTCGAGGAACTCCACCCGCGAGGCCACCAGAACGGAGTCGGTCAGACCGCCGTGCAGACGCAGCCAGGTATCCGCGACGATATCGGCAGTGCCGCCGCCATCGAACTGCGCCGCCCCCAATGCGAGGCGCACCGGTTGGGTTCCCACAAGGAACTCCGCATCCGAGAGGACGGAGGTGACAATCCCCTCGATGGAGGCGCTGTCGGCCTGCTGAACGCCCAGCCCGGGGTCCAGCCGCGTGATGCCCTGAGCGGTGAAGATGTTGCCCACCAGATTGTTGGGGAAGCCTTCCACCTCCACCACATCACCGTCGACGAGGGTGCGGGTGTCCGCAATGACCGTGAGACTGCCCATGAAGAAGCTGTTGCTGTCGATGACGTTGATGGGGCCGGTCACCTCCAGCACGCTCCCGGGGCTGGCCAAGTCTGTCTGTTTGGCGATGAAGGTTGCCCGCAGGGTACCGTCGGCCTCGCGAAATCCGCTCACCTCCACCACGTTTCCACCGGCGAGCCCCTCAATCCCAGCCGGTTCGGCCCCCACGAACACGGTCCGCTCATCGGCCACCACCAGTTGCCCGAGCACGGTGAAGGCGCCCTGAAATGGATCGCTGCTGACGATGCCCTGAACATCATCCTCGAAGATGACCACCTCGGCGGTACCGGCCGCTTCGGAAACCTCCCCGCGAACCGTCACCACCATCCCGGGGACCAGGTCGGCCGGCGCCGTTCGGGTGATCTCCTCGAATTGCAGTTCGGCCTGCTCCGTATTGAAGGTGACCCCGTTGACCTCGATGCTGCCCACCCCGGTGACCCGCCCCCGGCTCACCGCGGATGGCTCACCGTCACCGCCAATGGGGGTGGAGAGGAAGACATCGTCGCCACAGCCAACGAGCCATACAGTGACAAGCAGGAGAACTGCGCCCGATCCGCCCACCTTCATCGCCCCACTCCCTGGAAAGCGAAAGCTCTCCAAAGTGTAGGCGCAACACGCCTGGAAAATGGGCGAGCCGCGAACCCCATCAGGGTAAACGCATACTAACCCAAAAGCGATGTAAGTCCTTGAAAGCAGGTCGACGGCCGCATGGATTGGTGCAAGGACGCACTTATGCCGCGGGAGGGCAGGATGCCCGGAGCGACTGCGGCCGTCGAGCGTACAGGGATGGAAGATGATTGCTCCTGCATAATCTTCACTCCCGACATCCATGTCGGTCGTATTCACAGATACCTGCTTTCAAGGACTTACATCGCTCACAGCACGGCCGTTACGTAAGTACCCTGCGAACCCCATCGGTTTCGGGGCAAATGATCGTGACGGCAGGACTTTCAGCAATCAACCCAGCGCCGGGGCCCATAGGGCACGTCACTGTTTCTGAACGCAAGAGGCCCCGGTTGACTGACCGCGACGCTCGGAACAGCCATTTAGTCCTCAGACTTGATCCTGGTGGCGACGACAACGCCGCCCGACTGAGTGCCCTCGACCCGGACCTCTGCCCCCTGGGCCGGCAGAGGAAACTCCCCAGCCTGCACCTCGATGCCCCCGACGGTGAAGCTATGGGTGCCGATCGACGCGCCGTCCACGGTCCCTTCGAGGCTCACGCGGTCATCCGGGCCCTTGAGCTCGATGCGGGTGGCCGTCAACCGCCCGCTGCCGGTGCGGTAGGCATGGATCTTCAAGCGTCCGACATAGCCACGCATCTGGACGAAGAACTCCGCCTTCTCGTCGATGGAGGTAAGCCCCGTGACTTCGACGGTCTGCCCCAGCAGACCAAGGGTTCCGGTGACCCCGTCGGGGTTGGCGGCATGGCCGTTCAACTCGGGGGTCGCGACAATCTCGTAGACGCCCTCTCCGCGGAGTTCGATCTCCTCGGCCACCAACACTCCGTTACGCCACCGCCCCTCCACCTCAAGGCGCTGCGCCAACTGCAGCCCCGCGACCCCGCTCACGCCCCCACCCTCCGTGTCGAACTTCGCCCGGCTCACATCGACGCTCATCCCGTTCACACCGAGCGTGCTGCTCTGCGGTGAGTACTCGGCGGTGACGACACCTTCGATCTCCACCTCCCCCTCCCCGGTCGCCTCGACGATCAGTCCCCGTGGTTCCGACGCCACCCGTGCATTCATCAGCGCCTTCCCTTCCACCTGCGCAATGAGCCCCTCGGCCTTGATGTAGTCACCAACGGCAAACACGCCCCCGGTAGCGATCGCGAGCGCCCCCACCCTCACGTCCCCCGTGCCGCTTGCGGTCACCTCGCCGCGCACCAGATAGGGCGTGCCGGTCGACCACTGCCGTCCCTTCGCCTCCACCAGGGTGGCATAGACCACCCCATCGCGGCCCAGGTGCCCGCTGACCTCGACCTCCAGGCCAGGCTCCAGATCGGAGAGTGCACCGATGGGCGAACCGCGGCTGTCAGTGCCCGCCAGCACGGTATCGCGGCTCACCCGAACCTGCTGCTGCAGGATCGTGAGCGGATCCACGGACGCGACTGGACCGAACAGCTGCTTGCGGTAGTTCACCAGGCGTGCCGACCGGCTGCCGCCGCTGCCGAGACCCGCCTCCACCTGCACCACCATCCCCGGCTTGATGGCTTGTCGCACATCCGCGTCACCGCTACCGGCGACATCCCCCCCCAACGTGGTGGTGCCGGTCTCATAACGCACCCCATTGACGAAGATGCTGCCATAGCCGGACATGGTTCCCATGGCCATTCCGGTGCCGCCAGTGCCGCCGCCGGCCAGCTGCGCATCACCGCCGCAGGCTGCAAGCAGCGACGCAAAGGTGTACGCGAGCAGCCGCGCGCCTCGCACTAACGCCATCTCAACTCTCCTCCGGGGCATCTCCTTCAAAGTAGTAGATCCCCAAACCGGCGTGGTTGCGGCCGGAACCTTCTACGGCGGGATTGATGTCGCGGTCACGCTGGGAGAGCCAACCGTCCATCTCCTCGATGAGTTCCTGGGCCTTGGCGCGGGAGAGGCGGCGAAATTCCACCACCGCCTCATCCGGCAGATGATCATAGGCCACCTTGCGCTGGAACCACGGGTCCGCAGCCTCAGTGAGGTTGTGATCGATGGTGCCAATGAGAAAGGCGACATCGGTTCCGAGGATATGCAGTTTGTCCTCTTCTCCGGTCTGGGGAACATAGGCGCGGGTCAACAAGCGGATCACTCCGCTCTCGAGTCGCTCCACCACCCCGACCCGAACCAGCTCATCCAGGATCGCCCGCGGGGGCACATCACCGCTGAACTCCTTCACCAGCGCCGAAAAGGAGTGCCCGGCCCCGTCGAACGGCAGGGGCTGGGGCACGCCGTCGCGGGTGAATCGGCCATCCCGGACCCACCCTGCCACCACGCGCGCGGCCCGGTTGTACCGGACCTCGGCCACGCCCTCCTCCGGGGGGCCCGATTCCTGGAGACGGCTGACCTCCTTCCGGGTGAGGCCGGTTATGACGGCGATGCGGGAGACGCTCTGCTTGCGCCCGGGGATGGCGAACTCCCTGGCAGCCACTTCCACGTAGACCGCCTTGGCGAGATCCGCGAAGGCGTTGAAACCGATGCCATTGCGCAGCAGGATGCGCACCAGCGGGCGCATGATCCGCAAGACCGCCAAGGTCAGGGCGCTTTGAGGTGAGTTGGACATCAGCCAATCCTATCCCGCACTCCGGTGGTACAAAGGCCTAGCGCCAAGGGCCCTCAAGGGTGAACGCATACTCACCCAAGGCGATGTAAGGACGCGCTCGCCTTGGGCCGGCCATACCGCTGTGCGCCGCCGAGCCCTTCCCGTGAGATCTTCCGGGTTGCCCGCCCGGATCACCGCTCTGCTGGCACCCTGCTCTGGCGGAACGCCGCTGGCGCCGGCGAAACACTTCACACTGGGAATATTGTCCCAAATGTTGCGGTGTGCAAACTCTGATGGCGCACTGGGGCGATTTCGATCACATTTCTTGAAAGGCCGGGTGGTGGGCGGGACGAGAGCATAAGGGGGACGTCCTTTGACCACTCGGGCTGGGCCTCCTATCGTTCATATCGAATGGAGAATCGCGCCATGCGGATATCCACCTACGAACAGCGGGCCATCTGCCAGGTGCTCAGGGAAGTGTTCGGCGAGGACGCCGAGATCCTTCTGTTTGGTTCGCGCACGGACGACCAGCGTCGGGGCGGGGACATCGACCTCTACGTGGAGGCGGACCTCCCGCGCGAGCTGCTTTACCGCAAGGAGCTGGAGGCGCTGAGGCGCCTTGAGACGGTCATCGGGGAGCAGCGCATCGACCTGCTCATCCGGCCCCGGTGCGTGCCACTGCGCGCCCACCACACCCTGGCCCGGAGAACGGGGATCCCACTTCTGTGATCGAAAACGACGTCGTTTTCGCTGAGAACCTCGCCAGCGCGGCGGAAATCGCGGCGCGACTGGCCTACTCGAAGAGGCGCATCAAGCCGCTCATCCCCCTGGAACCGGAACGGATCACACGGCTGAGCGCCGAACAGGATGAGCGGATCGACGCCTTTCTCAAGCGCTTCGAGGCCCTGGTCGATCAGGTCTCGGGCAAACTGTTTCGGGGCGTGGCCTATATGGAGCAGGAGCCGACCAATGGCTTTTCCCGGCGGGATTTGTCCATGTTGATGGAGAAGCTCGGCGTGCTGGAGAGCGCCGACCGCTGGGCCGAGCTGGTACTGCTGCGCAACAAGTCCACCCACCCCGACGAGCCGGAGCGCAGCGCCGGTCGGGTGAACGAGGCCTTCGGGCAGACCGATTTTCTGCTCGGCCTCGTCCAGGCCATTCAGGCGTACGCCTCGGCCAAAGGGCTGGTCATGGAGGAGCCCGTATAGGTCGTCCCCTGGCCCGCAGTCCTCACCCGCCCGGGCGGAGCGCAGCGGAATCCGGGCTAGGCGAAAAATCGGCCGTAAAGCACGAACCCCCAGATGGCCACCACGTTGACCAGCGCCATGAACACGGCCGCCGAGCCGATGTCCTTCGCCCGGCCCGCCAGGGTGTGGTGCTCCACCCCCACCCGATCGACCACCGCCTCGATGGCGGAGTTGATGAGCTCCACGATGAGCACGAGGATGAGCGAACCCACCAGCAGCGCCCACTCGACCACGTTGGTCCCCAGCCAGAGAGCGGCCGGCAGCATCACCACCAGCGCCATGAGCTCCAGGCGGAAGGCCTCCTCATAGGTGACCGCCGCCTTGAGCCCCAGCACGGAGTAGTGGAAGGCCTTCAGGACATGGCTCACCCCGCGGTGGCCCGGCTTGTTGATGGGCGCGGTCATCTCACCCCTTCGGCTGCCAGGCGAGGTCCAGCTCCCGCGCGGCCTTCACGTCATCCAGGCGGCGCACCGGCAGGGTGTGGGGGGCGTTGCGGACCAGTTCGGGGGTGTGCGAGGCCTCCTGGCGGATCTGCACCATCGCCTCCACGAACCCATCCAGGGTCTCCCGGCTTTCGGTCTCGGTAGGTTCGATGAGGAAGCACTCCGGGACCAGCAGGGGGAAGTAGGTGGTCGGAGCGTGGTGGCCGTAGTCCAGCAGACGCTTGGCGAAGTCCATGGCGCTGACGCCCAGGTCCTTCGCCTCGCGGCGCAGGGTCAGGATGAATTCGTGGGTGGCCCGCCGCTCCGGAAAGGCCATCTCAAACCCGGCTTCCTTGAGGCGCGCCATCAGGTAGTTGGCATTGAGGGTTGCGTAATCCGCCACCCGGCCCATGCCCTCGCGGCCGAGCATCCGGGCATAGATGTAGGCGCGCAGCAGGATGCCCGTGTTGCCCATGTGGGCCGAGAGCCGGCCGATGCTCTGGGGCACCTCCGTCTCTTCCAGCCAACGGTATTCGTGCCCGTCATAGCCGACGATGGGTACGGGGAGGAACGGCTGCAGCCGGGCACTGACCGCCACCGGGCCGCTGCCGGGACCGCCGCCCCCATGGGGGGTGGAAAAGGTCTTGTGCAGGTTCAGATGCACCACGTCAAAGCCCATGTCCCCCGGCTTCACCTTGCCGAGGATGGCGTTGAGGTTGGCCCCGTCGTAGTAGAGCAGCCCCCCGGCGTCGTGGACGACCTGGGCGATGTCGCGAATGCGCCGCTCGAACACCCCCAGGGTGGAGGGGTTGGTGAGCATGATCCCGGCGGTCTGCGGCCCGACGGCCGCCTTGAGCGCCTCCAGATCCACATCGCCCCGTTCGTCCGTGGGGATCTCCCGCACCTTGTAGCCGCACATGACCGCGGTGGCAGGGTTGGTGCCGTGGGCCGCATCGGGAACCAGGATCTCGCTGCGGGCGGCATCGCCTCGTGCCTCGTGGTAGGCGCGGATCATCGCCACCCCGGCAAACTCGCCCTGGGCGCCCGCCATGGGGGTGAGCGACACCCCCGGCATGCCGGTGACCTCCTTGAGGATCTCCTGCAGCTCGTACAGGCAGGCCAGGATACCCTGGCCGTGGGTTGCTGCAGGGGCCAGGGGGTGGCGGCCCACGAACTCCGGCAACATTGCCAGGGAGTTGCAGCCCCGTGGGTTGTACTTCATGGTGCACGAACCCAGGGGATAGAACTGGGTGTCGATGGAGAAGTTCTTCTGCGACAGGCGGGTGTAGTGACGCACCGCCTGCAACTCGGAGACCTCGGGCAGGGTCGGCTTGCCCATCCGGCGCAGTGCCGCGGGGATGTCGTCGTTGGCGTCCACGGGGGCAGGGGCCTGCGCCCGGTTCAGCCGTTCAGGTTGGGACTGTTCGAAGATCAACATGTTCTGGTTCACAAGTTGCGGTTCTCTGCAGGCGTGTGGTCAGTCCGGCCGACCGTCGCGGGGCACTAGCCGCTTGCACACCGGGCCATCATTGCGCCGACCGAGGATGCGCGACAGCTGGGCCTCGAACTGCGCCAGCTCCTCCTCGCCCTTGGTCTCGGTGGCGCACACCAGCAGCGCCTCCCCCAGCTCGGGGTAGTGCGCCTTCAGGGAGTAGCCGCCGAGCACATCCTGCGCGGCCAGGGCACGCAGCACCTCCTCCACCGGCTGGTTGAGCCGCAGCACCACCTCGTGGAAGAAGGGGCGGGTGAAGACCCGCTCCACCCCCGGCACCTTGCCTAGCCGCTCGGCCAGCGCGCGGGTGTTGGCGTGGGAGGCGCTGGCGACGCGCTCCAGCCCCTGGGGCCCGAGCAGCGCCATGTAGACCGTGGCCGCCGTGGCCAGCAGCCCCTGGTTGGTGCAGATGTTGGAGGTCGCCTTGGAACGGCGGATATGCTGCTCCCGGGCCTGCAGGGTGAGGGTGTAACCGGTGCGTCCCTCCAGGTCGACGGTGCGCCCGACGATGCGCCCGGGCATCTGCCGCACGTGGGCCCTCTTGCAGGTGAGAAAGCCGAAGTAGGGACCGCCGGAGGCCAGGGGCGCCCCCAGGGGCTGCCCCTCGCCACAGGCGATATCCACCCCCGCCTCGCCCCACTCCCCGGGGGGCTTGAGCAGCGCCAGGGCGGTGGGATTGACCAGAGCGATGGCGAGGGCGCCGTTGCGCCGGGCCCAGTCGGTGAGCGCGTCCACCTCTTCCAGTACGCCGAAGAAGTTGGGCTGCGGGATCACCAGCGCGGCGAAGTCCTCCCCCTCGAACGGCGCCAGCGCCTCGGCGGGGATGTTGCCCCCCTCGGGGCTGTAGGGCACCTCCACCAGCTCGATGCCCTGGTTGTGCACGATGGTGTGCACCACCTTGCGGTACACCGGGTGCACCGTGGTGGGCATCAGGATGCGCTTGGAACTGGACTTGCGGTTGGCCCGCACCGCCATCAACACCGCCTCGGCCAACGCCGAGGCGCCGTCGTACATGGAGGCGTTGGAGACGTCCAGCCCGGTCAGCCCGGCCATCATGGTCTGGAACTCATAGATGACCTGCAGCGTGCCCTGGCTCGCCTCCGCCTGATAGGGGGTGTAGGCAGAGTAGAACTCGCCCCGGGTGACCACCTCCCATACCGCCGCCGGGATGTGGTGCTCGTAGGCACCCGCCCCGATGAAGCAGAGAGGAGCGCCGTCCTGCGCCGCGCGCGCCCGCACGAGGCGGCCGATGGCCATCTCGCCGAGGCCCGCGGGGACAGTGTCCAGCCCCTTGGCGCGCAACTCGACCGGGATCTCATCAAACAGCGCATCCACGCTCTCGGCCCCGATGGCCGTGAGCATGGCACTTACGTCGGATTCGGTATGGGGGATGAACGGCATGGGTCACCTGGAATGCGAAATGCGCAAGGATCAGTGCTCTTCTTCGGCCAGGACGTCCTGATAGCCTGCGGCGTCCATCAGTTCGTCGAGTTCAGCGGCGGCGGCGGGGCGCATGCGGAACAGCCAACCATCCCCAAAGGCATCCTGATTAACCAGTTCGGGGCTCTCTTCGAGGGTGCTGTTCACCTCTACCACGTCACCGGCGATGGGCGCATAGACATCCGACGCGGCCTTCACCGATTCGACCACGGCGCACTCTTCCTCGGCCGAGAGCGAGCGCCCCACCTCTGGAAGCTCCACGAATACCATGTCGCCCAGCAGGTCCTGGGCATGATCGGTGATCCCCACTGTCACGGTTCCGTCCTCTTCCAGGCGGACCCACTCGTGGGTCTTGGTGTACTTCAGTTCCTCCGGCACATTACTCATTGTTCTTCGACCTCTTGAAGATAAAAGCGAACGTTCAACAAACCAACGCTAACGATACCACTCCATCAGACCGACGCCACCTGGGTTCGGGGAGGACGGCCAGGGTAAACGCATACTTGCCCAAGAGCACCGAACAGCTCATGGGGTGGCGAGGTGTAAGTCATTGATATCGAGTCGTCGGCCGCAGGGATGCGGCCGTCGAGCCTACAGGGATGTATTCACGGCGCACCCGATATCAATGACTTACACCTCGCTCAGCGTGTGGTGCCAGTTTACCTGTTCGGTGCTCCAGGAGGAGGGCGAGGACTTAGACGCTCACCCGGGCTCGGCCATCGCGCACGAAGGGGGGCGCAACGATACGGGCCTTCAGCTGTTTGCCCCGTACATCGACCAGGGCCGTCTCGGCCTCGCCTGCCGGGAGCCGTGCGAAGGCAATGGCCCGGTTGAGCGTGGGAGAGAAGCTGCCGCTGGTGATCTCCCCTTCGGCCCCATCCACCAGGACCCGCTGATGCGGTCGCAGCATACCTTTCTCCTCCAGCACCAAACCCACGAGACGCGCCGGAGGATTGGAGCGCTCCCGCTCCAGGGCCTCGCGACCGACGAACTGACGCTCGGCCGGCTCCCATGCCACGGTCCAGGCCAAGCCGGAGATCAGCGGGGAGCTCTGCTCATCCATATCCTGCCCGTAAAGGTTCATCCCCGCCTCGAGCCGCAGGGTATCGCGCGCCCCCAGCCCGCAGGGGGCCACGCCCGCGGCGTGCAGCGCACTCCAAAAGGCGTCGGCCTCCTGCGCCGGGAGCATGATTTCGTAGCCGTCCTCGCCGGTGTAGCCGGTGCGGGCCACAAACCAGCTCCCCGCTTCGCAGGCACTGAACCGCTGCAACGCCGCCACCGCCCCCTCACCGAGCAGACGGTGGACCGTGTCACGCGCATCGGGGCCCTGCACGGCGATCATGGCGAGGTCGTCCCGGGGCTGGATCTCCACCCCGAACGCGGCACCATGCTGCCGGATCCAGGCGAGATCCTTCTCGCGGGTGGCTGCGTTCACCACCATGCGGTACCACTCCGGCGACATGTGATAGACGATGAGGTCGTCGATGACGCCCCCTTCGGGGTTGAGCATGCAGCTGTAGATGGCCTTGCCGGGCTTGCCGTCCAGACGCGCCACGTCGTTGGCGAGCAGGTGCCGCAGAAACTCGCGAGTCCGCGCCCCGCGCAGATCGACCACGCACATGTGGGAGACGTCGAACATGCCCGCCTCCGCCCGCACGGCCCGGTGCTCCGCCAGTTGCGAGCCGTAGTTGATTGGCATGTCGTAGCCGGCGAAGTCGACCATTTTCGCCCCCATTCTCAGATGGGCGTCGTACAGCGGCGTTCTCTTACCCAAGGGATGACTCCTTCTCTCTCGCAACCGGCCGCGCCACGGCAGGTTTTTTCACGTTTGATGGTAGCAACAGGCAAAAAAAAGCGGCAGACGACCTTGAGTCATCTGCCGCCCCTCTGTCCTTTGAACCTGAGAGCTTGAGCCCCTTCGGTGGGTCGCCGCGCGACCTCTCTCCAGAGTCAACCGTACACCTGGGTCCTTTGGCCTGAGCGTTTCCGGGCGGGTTGCGCCTTCGGCGGCGGTCGGGCGACCGCACTCTCCCCAAGTGTATGACGTTGAGGCCGCGAACTATACGCCCTTACGCCCCCGAAACCAAGGGGCGCCTCCACGGCCCCAGGGGAACCGGCCTACAAGCCCAGGCCGCGGGAGAGGCGCGGCAGGTCACCCGTGACGCCCAGGGCCCGGCGCATCAGGCTGCGCTTGAGCGGCCCCGCCGCATCGGCCACCCGCAGGCCCAGATTGCGGGCCAGGCGCAAGGGAGGAAGATCATTGCTGAACAGCCGCTTGAAGCCATCCATCGCCGCCATCACCGCCACATTGTCGCCCTTGCGCCAACGCTCGTACCGGCGCAGCACCCCGTACTCGCCGATATCACGACCCTCGGCCCGGGCCTTCAGCAGCACCTCGGCGAGCGCCGCCGCATCGGAGACGCCGAGGTTGAGCCCCTGTCCGGCCAGCGGGTGGATGGCGTGGGCCGCGTTCCCCGCCAGCACCACTCGCTCGCCCACGTAGCGGTTGGCGTGCTGCAACATGAGGGGGAAGCCGCCCCGGGGACCGGTGGATTCCATCCGCCCCAGGGTGTCGCCGAAGGCGTGCTGCAGCCGGTCGAGGAACTCGGAATCAGGCAGCGCCAGCAGTTCGGCTGCATGCTCGGGAGTCGTGGACCAGACGATGGAGCTCAGCCCCTCGGGCAGGGGCAGGAAGGCCAGGGGACCGGTGGGCATGAACCGCTGGTAGGCCGCCTCCCCGTGATGGCGGGAGGTCTTGATGGTGGCGACCACGGCGGTCTGATCGTACATCCAGCCGGTGGTGCCGATCCCCGCCTGCTCGCGGACCCACGACCGCGCCCCGTCACAGCCGACGACCACCCGGCCGCGCAACACCTGCCCGTCCTCCAGCTCCAGCTTCGCCTCGCCCGGATCGCAGTGGAGCGATTTCACCTTGGCCGGGCAGAGCAGGTCGACATTGGGGAGATCGGCCAGGCGGTCGAGCAGCGCCTTCAGGATGACCCGATTCTCCACGATGTACCCGAGGTCCGGCTCACCGAGTTCGGCACAGTCGAAGTGGATCGCCCCCTTTCCCGTGGCATCCCACACGTGCATGGTGCGGTAGGGACTCACCCGCATGGCGCTCATCCCTTCCCACGCCCCGACGGCCTCGAAGACCCGTTGGGTGGCCCGGGTGATGGCACTGACCCGGATATCCCAGGAATCCGCCGGCCACTCCCGCTCGGCGGGGGTGGCCTCCACCAGGGCGACCTTCAGGGGGGTATCGCCCAGGGCGCAGGCGATGGTCGCGCCCACCATGCCGCCCCCGACGATGATGACTTGGTAATCCGTATCCGCCATTGTTCTGCTCTCTTCTGTCATGCCGCGCCCGGCAGCCCGTGTTTCAGGGGCAAACCCAAGGCGAGCCGGGGCTGTCGCCCCACCAATCCCATGGCCTGCCGCGCCAGCAGATGCCGTGCCCCGGGGAAGAGGTCGAGGGCCACCATGCCCACGTTGCGCGCCACCGCCAGCGGGGCAAAACGGTTGGAAAAGGTCCGCGCCAACCCGTCGGTCATGCCGAGCACACGCAGGTAGTCGGGACGGCGCCAGTCGGCATACCCTTGCAGCGTTGCCAGACGCCCCGGATCGCCTCCCTCCGCCACCGCCCCGGCGATGACCTCGGCGAGAGCAGCAACGTCACGCAGGCCCAGGTTGAATCCCTGCCCCGCCACCGGGTGGATGGTGTGGGCTGCATTACCGATGAACACCAGCCGCTCGCGCACGTGATCGCGCACGTACTGCAGGCCGAGGGGATAGGCCGCCCGCGGGCTGGCGGCGACGAAGCGGCCGGCACGCCCGCCGAAGCGCTCCTGAAGGCGGGCGAGAAAAGCGTTGTCCTGGAGGTTCGTAATCTCCGGCACCTGATGGTCTTTCGCCGTCCAGACCAGGGACCAGCGGCGGTTGCCGCAGGTTTGGTCCGGGAAACCGGCAGGGGCCGTATTGGGCAGCAGGGCCAGGGGGCCGGTCTCGGTAAACCGCTCGTAGGCGATCTCCCCATGCTCCCGATCGGTGATCACGTTGGAGATGATGGCGGTCTGTCCATACCCGAGCTTCAGCGTCTTTGCCCCGAGGATCTCCCGGACCGCCGAACGTCCCCCGTCCGCCGCCACCACCAGCCTGGCCGTGTACTGGCGGGTGGTGCCCCCCTCCTCCACCGCGACACGGGCGAGCTGGGGGCCGTGTTCAATGTCGGTCAGCCGGGCGGGACAAATCCACTCCACCGAAGCAAGTTCTCGAACCCGCGACAAGAGCCCCCGGCCGATCACGGCCGCCTCCACCACGTACCCCAGGGCCTCGACGCCCTCCTCCCGCGCATCCAGACGCGTGGCGCCGAAGCGGCCCCGATCCGAGACGCTGATCTTGCGAATGGGCGTCACCCCCCCGGCAACCATCGGCGCCCAGGCGCCCAAGGCCTCGAAGATGCGTTTGGAGCCCTGGGCCAGGGCAATGGCCCTCACATCGAAACTGGGCTGCTCCAGGGCATCCACCGGCACCGCTTCAATAACGCCGATGCGCAGTGGGATCTCCCGCAAGGCGATGGCCAGACTCGCCCCCGCCATGCCGCCGCCGATGATCAGAATGTCATAGTCAGTGTCCATGCATGGAAGATACAAGCAGCAGGGGGAAAGAGACAAGTGGCGAGTGGCGCCCCCCAAAGTGAACGCGCACTCAGTCAAGAGCGACGTAAGTCCTTGAAAGCAGGTCGTCGGCCGCATGGATGGGTGCAAGGACGCACTTATGCCGCGGGAGGGCAGGAGGCCCGGAGCGGCCGCGGCCGTCGAGCGTACAGGGATGGAAGATGATTGCTCCTGCATAATCTTCACTACCGACATCCATGTCGGTCGGAAGATGATTGCTCCTGCATAATCTTCACTCCCGACATCCATGTCGGTCGTATTCACAGCGGACCTGCTTTCAAGGACTTACGTCGCTCACAGCACGGCCGTGACGTTTAGTATACGTTCACCCTGTAGCGACCCCTCGCACTCGGCCTGATCACTCGCCACGCATGAGGCGCTCGATCTCATCCACGGTCTTGGGCACGTCCCTGGTAAGCACCTCGCACCCGTCACTGGTGACGAGCACATCGTCTTCAATGCGGATTCCAATGCCCCGCCACTTCTTCGCGACCCCTCTGGCGTTGGTGGGAATGTAGAGCCCCGGCTCGATGGTGAGGCTCATCCCCGGCTCGAGCACACGCCACTCCTCGCCCACTTTGTAGTCACCCACATCGTGGACATCCATTCCCAGCCAGTGGCCGGTGCGGTGCATGTAGAACCGGCGGTAGGCCTCCTCCTTGACCAACTTGCTCGCGCTTCCCCTCAGGAGGCCGAGCTTCACCAGCCCCTCGGTGAGGACCCGCACCGCCGCCTCATGGGGCTGGTTCCAGTGATTGCCCGGACGGACCGCATCGATGGCCGCGAACTGGGCCTTCAACACCACCTCGTACAGGGCCCGCTGGGCCGGGGAGAAGGTGCCGCTGACGGGGAAGGTGCGGGTGATATCCGCCGCGTAGTAGTCGTACTCGGCTCCAGCGTCGATAAGGACCAGTTCCCCTTCTACCAAGGGCGCGCTGTTTTCGGTGTAATGCAGAATACAGCCATTCGCCCCCCCGCCGACGATGGAGGGATAGGCAGCGAAGCGGGCCCCCGATGTCATGAAAGTATGGAGAATCTCCGCCTCCAGCTGGTATTCCATCATCCCGGGGCGGCACACCTCCATGGCCCGCCGGTGGGCAGCGGCGCTGATCTTCGCCGCCTTGCGCATCAGCCGCTGCTCGGCCGTGCTCTTGTACAGCCGCATGTCGTGCAGCAGGTGATCCAGTGCAACGAACTCACCGGGGGTATGGATGCCGGCGCGGGACTTCCTGCGCAGCACGTTGATCCACTCCATCACTTTGCGGTCGAAGTCGGGATTGCAGCCCATGGCGTAGAACACCCGCTCGCGGTTCTCCAGCAGGCCCGGGAGGATGTCATCGATGTCGGTGATGGGGAACGCGTCATCGGCGCCATACTGCTCCTTGGCGCCGTCCAGCCCCGCGCGACGGCCGTTCCAGGTCTCCATGAGGGGATCACGTTCGCGGCAGAACAGCACGTACTCGCCATGGGGGCGCCCGGGAACCAGCACCACCACCGCCTCGGGCTCCGGAAACCCGGTGAGGTAGTGGAAATCACTGTCGGGCCGATAGTGGTGATCCACGTCCCGGTTTCGGGGCCGCTCCGGTGCGGTGGGGAGAATGGCAATGGAGCCCGCCCCCATATTCTGCATCAGCCGCTTGCGACGGCGGGCAAATTCAGTCTTGCTCAACGACATACTGTCACTTCCGGCAGGAAATTCAGTGGTAGGTGATATCTCCCCCTTGCGGGGGGGCCTTGGTCGGATTCAGCTCTTCATTGATCAGCAACACGCCGGTGCGGACGTATTCGAGCAGTTCCGCGTAGGCCTTCTCGTCCTCCTCCCCCTCACCAAGCTCGTAGGCATCGGCCCGCGATATCTCCACGAGGTCCCTCAGGATTTCGGCGCTGTCCGTCGGTAAGCGATCGATGTCGGTGATGCCGCCCTCGCTCATCCCCATAAGGAATCCCTGGCACCACTCCGCCAGGGCGGCCAGGCGCGTCTCCAAGGACGCCTCGTCAGGCGGCAACAGCGGCTGGAACTCGAGGGTGGGATCGTTCAGCCGCTGCTGGGTGGCGTCGTACAGCGTCCCCAACAGCTCCAGTGCTTCCCGCGCCAGCAGATCCCCGGCTGCAAGATTGGGGGCCAGGCTCTTGAGCCACTCCTGTTTGACGGCGCCCGCTTTGGCACAGAGCATTCCGGTCAGGGCGCCATGGCTTTCCGAGGGGCTGAGATCCGCCTCCAGATTCTGCAGGGCCCGGGAGAGCGCGTCGATGTAGTTGCTGTCTACGTCCATTTTATCCCTTCTTGAAGGCGGACCACGGCTGGAACCGCAATGAATGGCTTTTTCAGCAATGCTAGCATTTGGGCCCCCATGGACCCAACAGCGCGGGTTGACTGCAGGGTGAACGCATACTTACGTCACGGCCTTGCTGTGAGCGATGTAAGTGCTTGAAAGCAGGTACGCGGTCAATACGACCGACATGGATGTCGGGAGTGAAGATTATGCAGGAGCAATCATCTTCCGACCGACATGGATGTCGGGAGTGAAGATTATGCAGGAGCCATCATCTTCCATCCATGTACGCTCGACGGCCGCGGCCGCTTCGGGCATCCCTGCCCTCCCGCGGCATAAGTGCGTCCTTACACCCATCCATGCGGCCGACGGCCTGCTTTCAAGCACTTACATCGCGCTTGGGTAAGTATGCGTTTACCCTGCGTTGACCGCCCCTGTGGGCCCGCTCTATAGTGGAAGCCGTTCGGCAGCCCCAACCGCCCGTTGCGCGGGTAGAGAGAACCAAATACTTGCATCGAACATCTGACAATGGATGATGTTGAAATTCGACTCCTGGAGCGACGCGTCGATGAGCTGCTCCATAGCCTCGACCGGCTCCGCGAGGAGAATCGTTCGTTACGGGAGAACAACACGGCGCTGCTGGCCGAACGGGCACGCCTGACGGAGAGAAACGAGGAGGCCCGCGTCAGAGTGGAAGCGATGATTGCCCGCCTCCGGAATATGGAGGCGCAACCGTGAGCGCACCGATTCAGGAGAAGGTCCGCATTCTCGAAAAGGAGTATGTCGTGGCGTGCAAGTCGGACGAGCGTGACGCGCTGCACGAGTCGGCGCGGCTGCTCGACAAGAAGATGCGCGAGATTCGGGATAGCGGTAAGATAATCGGAACCGAGCGGATCACGGTCATGGCCGCGCTCAATATCGCCTATGAGCTCCTGAAGGAGAAATCGGTGGAGCGCGGGCGCAACGAGGCGCTGGACAACCGGCTTCGCATCATGCGCCAGAGGATCGAAGCCGAACTGGATCAGGACGACCGGCACTTGAAGTTGTAGAATTGGTCTTGGGCATCCATCTGCAGTGTTCGTTTACGCCGGGTGTTTTCTTGAGCCTATAGTGCACCCCGGGAACGAATAGCCGAAGCTTGTGTGCAGGTCCGCTCGACGGAAAGCCTGATGGCTCGGCAACCGTTCCCACTTGAACCTCCGGTTCAAGAACGAAGGTGGTGACGGCACATGCGGGGGATGCCCTCCCTCACCTCCGAGGCTGAGAAGGAGCTCGTGGATACGCTTTCCCGCGCTGAAATTCGCCGCAGCATGCGCGCGCGGCGGAGGCAGCTTCCCCTTCACGAACAGGCGCGTCGCTCGGAATCGCTCGCGGTGCGGGTGGCCTCGAGCTGGCTGTTCAGGCGCAGCAGGCATGTGGCCTTCTACCTGCCCAATGACGGCGAGCTGGACTTAACGCCCCTGATCGCCAAGGCCTGCGCGATGAAAAAGCGCTGCTACCTCCCGGTATTGAGCCCCGTCTACCACAACCGCCTGTGGTTCGCCCCTTACGATGGGCGGGCACCACTGGTGTTGAACCGCTTCGACATTCCCGAACCCGATCTCAACTGGCGCGACATGCGCCCGGCCTGGGCCATGGACCTCGTGCTCACGCCACTGGTCGCCTTTGACGGCAACGGCAACCGCCTCGGAATGGGTGGGGGATTTTACGATCGCACGCTGGCTTATCTGGAACGGCGGAAGGTGTGGCGCAAGCCGCTTCTGCTCGGCGTGGCACATGATTTTCAGAAGGTCGGCACCCTTCCGGCAGAAGCCTGGGACGTCCCCCTTCACGGGGTATTCACCGAGCGGGCGTTCTACGACTTCGGCCCGGGGAGAAAGGCCGACTGAACCGACAATCCGAACGCCACTACGGGTTGGGGTAGGAAAACACTGCTTGGTTGGAAACGGCAATGAACGTGCTCCCGACCTTGCTAGAGCACCGAACAGATAAATCCAGAGGCGCCCAACATGTAGGGTGGATAAGCGCAGCGCATCCACCGTGCGGCGTCGAATGGGTGGATGCGCTGCGCTTATC
>JAWLHA010000038.1:0-43180 GCA_041690535.1 Gammaproteobacteria bacterium
GCATACTCACCCAAGAGCGACGTAAGTCCTTGAAAGCAGGTCGTCGGCCGCATGGATGGGTGCAAGGACGCACTTATGCCGCGGGAGGGCAGGATGCCCGGAGCGGCTGCGGCCGACGAGCGTACAGGGACGGAAGATGATTGCTCCTGCATAATCTTCACTCCCGACATCCATGTCGGTCGTATTCACAGCGGACCTGCTTTCAAGGACTTACGTCGCTCACAGCACGGCGGTGACGTTAGTATGCGTTCACCCTGCGGGGGGGGGAGCCTAACGAAACCTACTCTGAAGACCCCATTGTGTTTTCTTCAGAATATCCTTTACTTCTAATTGAGAGGGGTACTTACGGCAGCAAGAGAGACCTGATCGTCCGCTAAGGAGGTGTGCCATGAAAACGACAACGAAAGTTGCAGCAATGGCGGCCGTACTGGGGGCGTTTGCTCTTCCGCAGTCAGCCGATGCGTGGTGGGGCTGGGGCGACGGCTTCGGAGGCTTCGGCTTCGGTGTCAGCGCCGGCGCCCACACCTGGGGCAATTACTGGGATCCGTACTGGGGGTATCCCTACTACGGGCATTGGTACGGTCCCGCCCACTACGGGTATTACCCACCGTACACCTTGAACCGCTACCCCTACTGGGTGACGCCCACTCCAGATGATCAGACCGCTTCGGCCACGGACAGCGACAACTGAGTACACATGGCGAGGCCGGTGAATGCCGGCCCCGCACCTTCACTCCGGCACTCCCTGCAGAGCAGCTCTGATCCCGATGGGAAAGGCTGGGCAGCCGAGCCGCCAGGCGCGTTTCGCAGCCTGGGTTGCCTAAAAGATGACCTCTGCCAAGATCTCTGCATAGGGGGCAAGGAGGGAACAGGCCATGATCAAGATCGCAATCATCATCGGCAGCACTCGCCCGGGTCGCAAGGGCGAAGCGGTGGCGCGCTGGGCCTACGAGATGGCCCGGCAGCGTACCGATGCGGAGTTCGAGCTGGTGGACATCAAGGATTTCAATCTTCCCCTGCTCGATGAGCCCGTTCCTCCATCCGCAGGACAATACAGCCAGCATCACACGAAGGTGTGGGCGGCGAAGATCGCCCAATTCGATGCCTACCTCTTCGTCACCCCGGAGTACAATCACGGCACCTCCGGGGCCCTGAAGAACGCCATCGATTACCTCTATGCAGAGTGGAACAACAAGGCGGCCGGCTTCGTGGGCTACGGTGGTGCCGGAGGCACCCGGGCGGTGGAGAGTCTGCGCCTGGTCATGGGAGAGCTGCAGGTGGCCGATGTTCGCGCTCAGGTGATGCTGTCTCTCGTCAACGACTTTGAGAATTTCACCACCTTTAAGCCCAAACCCTCCCAGGCGGCGTCGCTCAATACCGTGCTCGATCAGCTTATTGCCTGGGGTGGAGCACTGAAGGGACTGCGGACTGGCTAAGGCGAGGCCTTGCAAAAGGGGGAAGGTCCCCGAAAGAGCGGGCGGTGGGTTCAGCCGCTGTTCACCACTCGCCGTTCGCGCCACTGCTCCAGCCACGTCGGGAGTGCTTCGGCGGGCATGGGCCGGGCGATCCCGTAGCCCTGCACCACGTCGCAGCCCAGCATCAGCAGCCGCTCGCCCTGCGCCGGCGTCTCCATGCCCTCGGCGATGAGCTGTCGCTGGAAGACGTGGGCCAACTGCACGATGGCTTCCAACAGGGCCAGGTCGCTCGGGTCTTCCAGCATGTCGCGCACAAAGGTGCGATCAATCTTCAGGATGCGCACCGGAATGCGCTTGAGGTAGGAGAGAGAGGAGTAGCCGGTGCCGAAATCATCCAGGGAGAAGTCCACGCCCAAGGCAGCACACCGTTTGATGACATCGGTCACATGGGCCAGATTGTCCAGGGCGCTGGACTCCAGGATTTCCAACTCCAGGCTGTTGCGAGGCAATTCGGGGTAGCGCTGCAGGAGCCCCTGCACCTGATGGATGAAATCCAACTGTTGCAGATGCTGGGCCGGCACGTTGACGCTCACCGCCAGCTCCACCCCCTTGCGCCGCCACGTCTCCATCTGCGCCAGAGCCTGGCTCATCACCCATCGGCTCAGCTCCACTTCGAGCGGTTGGCCCAGCAGGTCATCCAGGAAAGCGCCGGGGGCCAGCACTCCCCGCTCCGGGTGCTGCCAGCGGAGCAGCGCCTCGGCCCCTACCACCTCTCCGGTGCGCAGGTTCACCTTGGGCTGGTAGTAGAGCACGAACTCGCCGCGCGCCAGGGCCCGCTCGAGACGCCCCAGGCTCTCGTGCTGGTCGCGCAGCTGGCGGTCTCCCGCGGCATCGAATACGTGGTAGCGGCTCTTGCCCACCAGTTTGGCCTGGTACATGGCCTGGTCAGCCTGTCGCAACAGCTGGTCGGCATCCACCTCTTCACCTTGGGGATAGTAGGTGATCCCGACGCTGGCGGTGGTCTCCAGCAGCAGATTGCCGATGCGCACCGGCCGGGAGAGGGCCTGCAAAACGCGTTGGGCCAGCTGCAGGCACTCGCTCTCTGTCTTGAGGCTCACGAACACAACGGCAAACTCATCGCCGCTCAGCCGCGAAACGGTGTCGCCTGCGCGGCGGATCTCGGCCAGCCGCTTCGCGAGCGCCAGCAGCATCTGATCGCCCACCTCGCGAC
Organism: Gammaproteobacteria bacterium; assembly: GCA_041690535.1. GTDB lineage: Bacteria > Pseudomonadota > Gammaproteobacteria > Thiohalomonadales > Thiohalomonadaceae > JAWLHA01. The sequence goes on from JAWLHA010000038.1 coordinate 2,647, forward strand.
CGTAGGTTTCGTTGATGCCCTTGAATTCATCCAAATCCACATACAGCACGCCTACCCAGCGCTGTTCGCGGTCGGCGAGCTTCATGGCCTGGTTGAGCCGGTCCAGCAACAACACGCGATTGGGCAGCTCGGTCAGTGCATCGTAGTGGGCCAGAAAATCCAGCTTTTCCTGATGCTCTTTCATTTCGGTGATGTCGGCGAACAGCCCCACGAAATGCAGCAAGTTGCCGGCCTCGTCCCGCACTGCGCTGATGGTACTCAGCTGCAGGTAGAGCTCGCCGTTCTTGCGCCGATTCCAGAGCTCCCCGCGCCAGTAGCCTTCGGTTCGCAACTGCTCCCAAAGCAGGCGGTAGAAGGCCCGGTCGTGGCGACCGGAGCTCAGCAGATTGGGGTTGTGGCCAGCCACTTCGTCCTGGCTATAGCCGGTGATGCGGGTGAACGCTTCGTTGACCATCAGGAGGTGGCCCTCTGGATCGGTGATCATGATCCCCTCATGGGCGCTGGTGAACACGCTTGCCGCCAGCTGCAACCGCTCCTCCGCCCGCTTGCGCTCGCTGATGTCGCGAAACAGGGTCACCGAGCCGACCAGTAACCCCTCCTGATAGAGCGGGCGGCTGGCCAACTCCACCGGGATCAAATGGCCATCGTTACGCTTGAACACCTCCTCGCCCTCATAGGCCTGGCCGGCGTTGACCCGATGCTGAATGGGACAGTCGGAGGGGGGGGTGTATTCATTGGCGGCGTGGCGGTGGAACAGGGCGTGGGCACACTCCCCCAGAGCCTCCTGCGGCCCGTAGCCGAGCAACTGACGGCCGGTGGGGTTGATGAAGGTCAGCCGTCCCTCCCGGTCCTGGGCGTACAACCCCTCGCCCATGGTATCGGTGATGGCCTGCTGGTAGGCGCGCTCGGCCCGCAGGGCCTCCCGCGAGCTGAGCACCCGACAGAGCAGCACCAGGATGGCCCCCAGCAGTAGCGAGGCGGCCAGGGTGGCCGTCACGAAATCGCGCTGCAGGACCTGGGCCAAGGGATCCGGCGCATAGGCAAGCACATAGGCTGCCACTTCGCCGGCGGGATCGGCAATGGGCAGGAGGGTCACCGACCAGGTTGCACCTGCCAGGTCTGCGGAGAAGACCTGGCGTTCGCCGCGATCCATGATCGCCCGTACCTCGGGCCTGTTGGCAAGCTGGTCACCGATGGTGCGCGCCTGGTCCGAGGGGGGGATGGGGGAGTCGGGCAGCCGCAGGCCGGTGTCCTCCAGGAGGTAGTCCGGATGCAGACAGGAGCTCTCATACAGCGCCAGAAAGCCAGGCGGTACCTTGTTCTCCACGGCTTCGCGGCGGAGGATGAGCTGATACTCCTGGCTCTCGTCAAGCCGCTGCATGGCCTTCTGGATATGGCGGAAGGGGATACTCATCTCCACACTGCCCAGGAACTCATCCCCCTCGACCAGCGGGTAGAGGTAGCGAAATCCCGAGAGCGAGCGTCCCGTATCGAAGCCGGACGCCGCCTTGCGGGTGGCGTGCACGTGCCTTACCAGCGGCTGGGTGGCAAGCAGGTCGTCGCCGTAGTACTCGGGGGAGAAGAAGCGCAGGTAGCTTTCGCCCCGAGCGCTGTGGAAGTGCAGCTGGCGCAGACCGCCGTCGCGCAGGCGTTCGTAGGTGGGCCAGAGCCGGCGGTAGAGTCGGCCGCGCGCGAGGGCGCGCTCGCGTTCATCTTCAGCCTGCTGTCCATGGCGGAACAGGCGGAGGATCTCCGGCCGCGCCACCGCCTCGCTGAAGTAGGCCTGCGAGGCCAGGCCGAAGCTGTTCACCGCGGCCCGGTAGGCGGTGTCGAGAGCGATCCCCTGGCGCTCGTAATGCATGGCCAGCTTGTCGCGCCAGTCCCCGTACATGAACAGCACCACCAGCGCTTCGGTAAGCAAAAACGCGAACAGCACCAGGCGCCGGTCGATTTTCATCCCCGTTTATCCACCACCTTGCCGTGGCCGGGGTACGGGCACGGGGATCTGCACCCCTCGGCGCAGTCGCCGGACCGGCTCGTAATCCGCATCCTCCACCGCTTGCGCGCCGTGGCGCAGGCTCTCGCCCCACGCCCGCACCAGGCGGGCATCCTCCGGGTTATCCCTGGGCTGTACCGCCACCAACGCCTCCGTGAGGCGGGTGCGCAACTCGGGGGGGACTGTAGTGGTGTTGGCCACCAGGGCGAAGGCCGGCAGGGGCTCGGTCTCGCTTATCTGCACCAGCCCCAGATGGGTGTAGTGGCGGGCGATGGTGGTCTTGAGGCCGCCGGCCCGGAACTCTCCCCGCACCACCGCCAGGGCCACCTCGTCGTGCCGGCCCAGATAGCGATAGCGCGCCTGCTCCAGGCTCACGCCGGCGTGGCGCAGCAGGCTTTCGGTGGCCAGATAGCCGCAAGTGGAGAGGGGTTGCGTGAGGGCCAGCGCCTGGCCGGCCAGCTCGCGCAGCGGCTGGCGGTCATCGGCAAACATGACCACGCTGCATGTGTACTTCGCCTCGCCGTCAGGCTCACGAAACACAACCAGCGGGCTGACTGCCGGGAACTGATCACGGAGTTCCACGTAAGGCAGTGGCCCCAGGTAGGCCAGATCCAGCTCACCAGCGGCGAAGTTGTGGAGGATCTCGCTGTAGCTGGTGTTGTAATCGATGGTGAAGGTGACACCCAAACGCTCTTCCAGATACTCGAGCATGGGCTTGACCTCGCGTACCACGGTCTCCGGATCCTGCATGGGCAACGGCGCGAAGCGCAGCGTCTGGGCAAGCAGTGGGTTGGAGGCCAGCAGCGCGCAGAGGACGGGCAGCAAGGCACACCACCTCATCGCGTTCATGGCGATAGGGTACCACCCCGAGGCGGCGGAAACAGCCGTCGGGCTCCGAAATACTCGCCATCTGCGCCGCCCAGCCCCCACTGGGCATTCCGCGCCGCCGCCGGCGCGCACTCCATTTCAGCGGGATGCAGTGCCGAGGCACGGAGCCACAAGAATCCACGTCTGAACCGCAGGGTCGACGCCTACTAACCCAAGGACTTACATCGCGCCACGACCGTCTGTTGAGTCCTATGAATCTGTTGCTTTTGCCGCGTTTAATTCCTATTGTAGGCATTAGCCGCATATCGAGAGGGCCAGACCATGGCAAATCCCGTGCCAAGGGATGACAGGAAGGCGATCCTGACCAAGTCCCTGCTGAATGCAGGGCAGTCACTCGGGCTGGATCAAGTGAGTCTCGGCAAGGTGATCGGGATGGAGCGCTCCGTGTTTCGCCGCGGTATCCACCCTGAAGGCAAAGGAGGGGAGCTCGCATTGCTCCTGATTCGCTGTTATCGCAGCCTCTTTGCGCTGATGGGCGGCGATCCGGAACAGATGCGTCACTGGATGACCACCTACAATCTCCACACCGGTGGGATCCCGGCACAGCAGGTGCAGACTGTGGAGGGGCTGGTGCACGTGGTTTCCTACCTCGATGCGATCCGCGGCAAGGTCTGAACACCCCGTGTCGGAACTCTGGAAAGCGTGTCGCCTGGAGGAGGCCGCTCGCCCCATTGGCGGGGTGCTGTTTCGCATGGTGGAGAGCCAGGAGCAGGTCGCCACCAATGAGTTGGTGGACTCGCTCGAAGAGCAGAGCCTTCTGGAGGAGATGTTGGAGGCGGTCAAACCGCCCGTCCGTTCGGGCAGCGAGCGACTGCACTACCTGCTCATGACGCCGTTTCGATATCCGCCGCTGAAACACGGTTCACGCTATGGCAGCCGTTACGAGCCGTCTCTTTTCTACGGATCGCTCTCCGCGAACACCGCCTTGGCGGAGTGCGCATACTACCGCCTGTTGTTCTGGCACGGCATGGCCACGCCCCCGCCCAAACGGATCCAGACCCGGCATACCCTGTTCCAGGCACCATACGCCGCGCAGCGCGGGATTCAACTCCAGCACGCCCCCTGCGATGAGCACCTTGCCACACTCACCCACCCGGCGGAGTACGGTCAGACCCAGGCCCTTGGTTCTGCAATGCGCGAAGCCGGCATCGAAGCCTTCGAATTTCCCTCGGCACGGGATCCGGAAAGCGGCGACAATGTCGCCCTGTTAGGCCCTTCGAGCCTCGCTTCAAAACGCCCGACCTTCATGGAGGAGTGGTGGTGCCAAGTCAACGGAGAGAGTGTGACATTCCTTAACGCCGCCACCCACCGCGCGACGGTATTCCAGGCCGAGCATTTCTTCGTGGAGGGGCACCTTCCCCAACCGGCTTTTTAGGAAAACACACTGCCATCGTCCCGGTGAGAAGCAGCGCGCCCGACCTGCTGGACAGGGTCCATCCAGTTGTGACAACTTACCGGTGACGACATCTTGGTTGGGTCGTGCTGCACCGCCTTGTCAGGAGTGTGGTTCTCCAAAGAGGGACTGACTGCAAACCGCGTCGTTCGTGTGGATATATCCTGCGAAGCTCCGGAATGGATTGAAGGGGCTTGGGGGGAAGTCTTCGTAGGACACGAAACACGCGCGCTGCTGAAGGCGTGCAAGGGTGGCGTCAGGATGGGGGCGAGGCTCGCTCCATGGGACGCCAGTTACAACCCCCGGGCATTCGTCATTGCGGGTCCCGGGCCGACCAGGCTTGTGCCGTTAATCAGTTTTGTCCCATGTGCACCGATTCGTTAGTCGCTCGCTCCCTGACCCGGCGTTATGTCGTGGCACTCACGCTGATCGCGCTGTTGAGTACGGCCGCCTGGCTCAGCCTGCATTTGGTCATTGAGGAACAGAATGGCAGCGCAGCCCTGGTGAATATCAGCGGCCGCCAGCGCATGCTGAGCCAGCAGACGGCCTTGTTCGCTTCCTTGTTGGTGAACGGGCCGCAGGAAAACCGCTCGGCGATCCGCCAGGCGCTGGAAGAAGCTACAGAGCGGATGCGGCGCTCTCATGCCGGACTCATTCACGGCGACCCCGAGCTTGGCTTGCCCGCCCGCATGTCGGACACTGTGCACGCCATGTATTTCGAGCCCCCGATGGGGCTGGACCAGCAGGTTCAGGCGTATCTGACGGCCCTGCGGGAATTGCTGCGGACTCCCGATGCCGAGCTGCATCCGGACAACCCCCAGCTGCAGTACATCATCAGCGTCTCGCCCTTCTACCTGGTCTCGGCGCTGGACGAGATGGCGGCCCAGTACCAGCGGGAAGGTGAGGCTGCCGTGACCCACCTGCAGAGTGCCGAGACCATCGTCTGGCTGATCACGCTGCTTCTGCTCGTGGTGGAGGGCGCCTTTATCTTTCGCCCCTTCGCCCACCACGTCGGCTCGGTCATCGCAAGACTGCATGGGGCGACCCGACGTTTGCGCCAGTACCAGAAGGAGCTGGAGTCCTTCAACTATTCGGTCTCGCACGATCTGCGTGCGCCGTTGCGCGCCATCAATGCGATGAGTGCGGTTATGCGCGAGGATTTCGCCGACACCATGAGCGAGGAGGCTCGCCGCCATCTCACCGGCATTGCCGACCAGGCCTCGCGCATGGATACCCTGCTCAACGGACTGATGGATCTCTCGCGCGTCACCAGTTGCGCGCTGCAGCCGCAGCTGGTGGACCTCTCCGAGTTGGCGCGCGACGTGGTGGCCGCCCTGCAGACCTCGGATCGCGAGCGGAGCGTGCGCGTGAACGTTGCGCACGGACTGCAGGCCTACGGGGATCGGCGCCTGCTGCAGAGTGCGATTCAGAATCTCATCGGCAATGCCTGGAAATACACCTTGGGCAAACCTGATCCCACAATCGTGTTCAACAAGAAAGTCGAGGGCGACAAGACCGTCTTCTTCATCCGCGACAACGGGGTCGGCTTCGACACCGTCGAGAAGGAGATGCTGTTCCGGAGTTTTCTGCGCCTGAGTACCGCAGACGGATTCGAAGGGAGCGGCATCGGTCTCGCCACCGTGCAGCGCATCTTTCAGCGTCACGGAGGACGGATCTGGGCCGATGCGATACCGGGCGAGGGCGCCACCTTCTACTTCACCCTGCAAACCGCCAGTGAGTGGCGGGAGACGGAAGACGCGCTGGGAGGTGCGTGAAGGGCCGTCCGGCCACGTCGATACCGCAACAGGTGGTGGAGCGTTTGCGTACTCTACGCCACCCCAAGGAGAGTTACACCCCATCCCGGTACGTTCACCCTCAAGAGTAGGCCAGTTGCGACGCGCCCGAGTGCTCGTACACGCGTGCCACACCCGCGCCGATCTCCAGCACTGCACTGCGCGCGCCCTTGGGGCAGCTGGCACGCGATCCGCGTGATTCGCTGCCATCCCTCCCGGGTGTGGGCAGCGGCCCGGCTCCCGGCCGGTGGGTTCCAATTTCGTGCCCGACCGGTTATTCTCGCCGGGTCAGTACCGGAGTCGGTTTGTCGGCCTTCATTTGAGGACTTGGGGCGCATGTATTTTAAATGGACAGAAGAGCTCAACACGGGGATTGCTGATATCGATGAGCAGCATCGCCGGATTGCCGATTATATCAATGCGCTTCACACTGCCGAACAGCTGGGGGATCGCCGGGAGGTAGGGGGCGTTATCGAAGGGTTGCTTGGCTACACCATCAACCACTTCAGCTTCGAAGAGCAGCTGTTGGAAAGATCGGGCTACGACTATCTTCGCGCCCATGCGCGGGTCCATGAGCTCTTCGGCAAGCGCGTCGCCGAATACCGGGGTCGATTCGAGAGCGGAGAGGATGTCACTGCTGAGCTTCTGGTCACCTTGAAAGTGTGGTTGGAGAAGCACATCAAGGAGGAGGACCGGGCCTATCTCTCCACAGTCATGCCGATGATCAATGTCGAATCAAGCAGGGGCTGGCTTTCCAGCCTGGTGCGAAAGATCTTCGGGTGAGTTGAGCACCGAACAGTCAAACGGAATAACCGCCAAGCGCAACCAGATCGCCTCTGTGAATGACAGGGGCCGCGACCCTGTGAACTGCCCGCACCGCCTGCCACGCCAACTTCCCTGCGGCCTTGCCGCTGATGCCCCGAAGAGCGCTCCCTTCAGTGCCCTGCTCATCCCCTCTCTTGGAAGCGACACCATGACCCGTGGCGTGGTCCGGTTTCCCGCCGCCGCGGGTCTATTCTTTGGCAAAGGACGGGGGCCAAGCACGGGTAAGCGGCTGCATGGCCGCAGGCGGCACTGGGGGCGCGGAGACGATGCCGGATCGGGAATCTCCCTCGATCGCAGAGGTGGCGAAAACCGAGGGTTCCGAAGCTCGCCCGCCGAGGAGCCATGGCACCCTGCCGGGCACTATTCTGGCATTCCTTGGGCTCGCCTTGCTGCTCGCCGGGGCCGCCTACTCTGTATGGAGCCGTCAGGCGGCGGAGGTCATCGAGCGGACCGAGGCGGACCTCGCCGCTGTCGTTCGCGCCAAGGCGCAGGAGGTCCAGGACTGGCAGCGCGAGCGCATCAACGATGCGCGGATGCTTCTCCGGCCCGGAGGCACGCGAAGGAGCATTGAGCGCCTGCTGGCGGGAGAGGCCCTCTCGGGGGTGGCGGGCGCTCAACTCGATGCAGTCCTGTCGACTGCCATCGTGGTCCCCCACTACGACGCGGTACGCGTGATGACCACGGATGGGAGGGTGGTCGCGGAGGCGGGCGAGCCACTTAGGGGATCTCTGCAGGAGCCTTTGCGTCTCATGCTTCAGACGGGGTCGCCCCGTTTTCAGGAGCGGCATCTGTCCGAGGCCGAGACACGGCCGATGCGCATCAACCTGCTGATGCCGATCCGCGGTCTCGGCGAGACCATCATTGGTGCGCTGGTACTGCGCATCAATCCCTATTTGCACTTCCGCCCCATGCTCGTGCCGTGGCCCACCGCGAGCACGAGCGCCGCCGTGCTGCTGGTGCGCCGGGTGGGGGGAGAGGTGGTCATGCTCGGCCCCCAGGGGCCTGCCCGGACGGTGCCTGCCATGGCGCCGCAGGCCCCGGGTCTGGCGGGGGCCCAGGCGGTGCTCGAGAGGGCGGGAGTCTTCACCGGCCCCGATTATCGGGGCGAGTGGGTGCTTGCGGCCACCCATCCGGTTCCCATGAGCCCGTGGACCCTGATCGCCAAGGTGGACCAGGCGGAGGTCTTTGCCCCGCTGCGGTCGCTGGCCCAGCAGATCACGGGAGTTTCCCTGTTGTTGCTGTTGGCCGCGGGGATTGCCACCGCGGTCTGGCGCGAGAAGCAGGAAGCGGATTCCAAAGCATTTCGCCTGGAAGCGGCGCTGCGGCAGCAGGCGCTGACGCGCCACTTCGACTATCTGACCAAATACGCCAACGACCTCGTTCTCCTGACTGACGCCGAGGGGCGGATCATCGAGGCCAACGACAAGGCGGTGTCGGTCTACGGTCCGTCGCGGGAGCGGCTCATCGGCCGGCCCTGGTGCGAACTGGGCGGCGGAGAGCCCACGCCGGCAGGGGAGGGGCCGGCCGCCCCGGCGCGGCTGTACGAGAGCCGCCACCTGCGCGCGGACGGCAGCGCCTTTCCAGTGGAGATCAGCGCCCGGGCCATCGAGACGGACGAGCAGAGCTTCTATCAGGCCATCGTTCGGGACATCAGCGAGCGAAAGGAGTCGGAGGCGCGCATCCGCCGCCTGGCCAATCTCTACGCGGCACTGAGCCAGACCAATCAGGCCATTGTGCGGATACGCGACCGCGACGCTCTGCTGCGTGAGATCTGCCGCGTCGCGGTGGAGTACGGGCAATTTCGCCTCGCCTGGATCGGGATGCGCGAGGGCGATTTCATCCGCACGGCCGCGCTGGAGGGGGAGGATACGGGCCCCTTCGGTGAGCGCACGCTGGCCCTTGCCGGGGAGGGGACGGGGGCTGCCAGTGGACTGGCGCTCGCTGCGCTGCGGGAGGATGCCCCCCAAATCAGCAACGATCTCACCACCGACCCGCGAACGAGTGAGTGGCAGGAGGCGCGGCGGTTGGGGTTGCGTTCGGCGGTGGCATTGCCCCTGCGCCAGGCGGGGCAGCCGGTGGGCGTGCTCGCGGTGTATGCCACCGAGCCGGATTTTTTCGACGCCCAGCTCCTGCAGTTGCTGGATGAGATGGCGCTCGACGTCGCCTTCGCCCTGGACACCATTCAGTCGGAAGCGGTTCGCCGCGCGGCCGAGTTTCGCTATCGCAAGCTGTTTGACAACATGAGCAGCGGCGTGGCGGTTTACCGCTATCGGCCGACGCAGGACGACTTCGTCATCGCCGATGTCAACAAGGCCCTGGAGCGCATCGAGCGCGTCAGCCGTGCCGATGTTGTCGGCCGGCCGTTGCTGGAAGTTTTCCCCGGAGCCGCCGAGTTCGGCATTGTGGCCGCGCTGCACAGGGTGCACCAGACCGGGGAGCCGCTTTATCTGGAGCCTAAGCACTACCTTGACCCGCGCATCGCCGGCTGGCGCGAGAACCGGCTCTACCTGCTCCCCAACGGAGAGGTGGTGGCGGTGTACGACGATGTCACCGAGCGGGTGGAGGCGGAGCGGGCGTTGCGGGCCAGCGAAGAGCGGCTGAGACTGGTGCTGGAGGGCTCACGGGATGGATTCTGGGACATCGACTTTCGGGCCGGCCAAGCCTATTACAGCGGACGGTTCGCCGAGATGTTCGGTTACGCGCCCGAAGAGCTGGACGCTGGCGTACGGGGCTGGGCGCGACTGGTCGAGCCGGAGGATCTGCCCCGAGTGGAATCTGAACTGCAGGCCCACCTGCAGGGGGAAACGCCGCAGTACCGCTCCGAACACCGCATGCGGACGAAATCCGGGAGGGTACTCTGGGTACTGGCCCGTGGCGCCGTGGTCCGGCGCGATGCCAACGGCCAACCGCTGCGCATGGCCGGCACCCACACCGACATCACCGATCGCAAGCGCGCCGAGGAGGCCCTGCGGTTGTGGGCCAAGGTGTCCGAATCGAGCGGCGAGGGGATCTTCATCACCGATTCCGAACAGCACATTGTCCTGGCAAATCGCGCGTTTACCCGCATCACCGGTTTCTCCACCGAGGAGGTAAACGGACGCGACCCTCCCTTTTTGTCCTCTGGCCGACACGATCGGGCCTTTTACCAGAAGCTGTGGGACTCGGCCCGGGAGGAGGGGCACTGGCAGGGTGAAATTCTCGATCGGCGCAAGAGCGGAGAGGTCTTTCCTGAATGGCTCTCCATCAGCGCCGTGTACGACGAGCAGGGGCGGGTGGTGAACTATGTGGGCCTGTTTTCGGACATCACCGAGCGCAAGGAGGCCGAGGCGCGCATCGACTTCCTCGCCTGCCATGACTTGCTGACCGGGCTGCCCAACCGGCGGCTGTTGCGCGAGCAGCTCGAACGGAGCGTGGCCCACGCCCAACGTGCTGGCACCCGCCTCGCGGTGCTCACCGTGGATGTGGATCACTTCAAGACCATCAACGACTCCCTTGGGCACAGGGCAGGCGATCAACTGCTGCAGGAGTTGGGCGCTCGCCTGCATCAATGCGTGGCCCCGGACGACATCGTCGCACGCGCCGGGGGTGATGAGTTTGTGGTGGTGCCGGCGCAGATCGGGCAACCCACCGATGCGGCCACGCTCGCCGACTGTATCCGCCGCGCCTATGCCGCGCCGGTTCGGCTCGACGGCACCGAGGTGCGGATCACCGCCAGCGTCGGCATCAGCCTCTTTCCCGACGACGGAGGCGATGTGGATGTGCTCATCCGCAACTCGGATGCGGCGCTCTACCACGCCAAGGAGCAGGGGCGGAACAACCTGCAGTTCTTCATTCCCGAGCTGAACCTCCGGGCGAGAGAGCGATTGCTGCTGGAGAACAGCCTTCGCGCGGCTGTCGACAAGCGTGAGTTGATCCTCTACTACCAGCCCCAAGTGAACACAGAAACCGAGTCTCTGGTCGGGGTGGAGGCGCTGCTGCGCTGGCGTCGCCCCGACGGAGTGCTGGTTCCGTCGGAGTTCGTTTCCCTTGCGGAGGACAGCGGCATCATCGTCGATGTCGGCGAATGGGTGCTGCGGGAGGCCTGCCGTCAGCAAAGGGCCCTGGCTGACGAGGGGATGCACATCCTGGTGGCGGTAAACGTCTCGGCCATTCAGTTTCACCGCCCCGACTTTCCGGAGCTTCTCGAACGCGTGTTGAAAGAGACCGGCGCCAATCCCCGCTGCATCGAGCTGGAGGTGACCGAAGGCATTCTAATTCGCGATGTCGAGACCACCATCGGCATTCTGCAGCGGCTGAAGCACATGGGGTTTACTCTGGCTATCGATGACTTCGGCACCGGGTACTCCAGTCTCAATTACCTGCGCCGTTTCCCTGTCGACCGCCTCAAGGTGGACCAGAGTTTCGTACGCGACATGGAGGTCGATCCGGCGGATCGCACCATCACGGAGGCCATCATCGGGCTGGGCAAGAACCTCGGTATGCGGGTCATCGCCGAAGGGGTGGAGACTTACGGCGAGCTGGCGCAGTTGCGCGCACTCAAATGCGAGGATGTGCAGGGATACTATTTTGCCCACCCAATGCCCATTGAAGAGCTGAAGCGGTGGCACCACTCGAGGGGAGACAGGGTGCATTGAAAGGGAGAGGCGCTGCACAGTGCCATAGCTCAACCGTGGCGGAAAGCGTGTATCCGTTCGGCGTCCTGGAGCACCGAACAGGTAAACCGAAAGATCGCCAATCGCAGCCAAGTTGCGCCGCAGGTGGCGGGGGCAGCGAACCGAGGTAGGGTGGATAAGCGCAGCGCATCCACCCATTCGGCGCGCCGCACGGTGGATGCGCTGCGCTTATCCACCCTACATTTCTCCACCTGACATGTTGGTGGGTTTATCTGTTCGGTGCTCTAGTGAACCCGCTCGATTTCTACCCGGTTTCGCCCCTTCTGCTTGGCGCGGTAGAGCGCCTGGTCGGCGTGGTGCAACAGCTCGGAAAAGCTGATCGCGTGGGCGGGGGCGGCGGCCACGCCAAAACTGATCGTAACCACCGGTGCAACGGGCGAGGCCTCGTGCGGCAGCTTCAAGCTCGCCTGCGCCCGGTGCATCGCTTCGGCCAGCTGGGCAGCTTCCTGTAGATCGGTTTCCGACAGCACTATGGCAAACTCCTCTCCGCCGTAGCGCACGAGGAGGTCCGTGGGGCGCCGCACATGGCTTTTCAGGACCTGGGCCACCTGCCGGAGGCAGGCGTCGCCCTGCTGGTGGCCGTAGCGGTCGTTGTATGCCTTGAAGTGGTCGATATCGGCCATGATCAGCGCCACCGGGTGGCGATGGCGCACCTCCCGCTGCCACTCCCGCTGGATGAACTGCTCCAGGTAGCGGCGGTTGGCCACCCCGGTCAGGGGGTTTTGCTGGGCCAGGCGTTCGAGTACCTGTTGGGCCTGCTTCAGCTCGGTGATGTCCCGATCCACCATGAGCACCGAAGCCACTTTGCCTTGCTGATCGAATTCCGGCACGAGCCGGGAGTGGAAATAGCGGTCGCCCCCGGGGGAGGGCGTCGTGTACTCGATGATTCGCTCCGCTCCGCTCTCGAACACCTGTTGCAGGGCCGTCGCTTGTGCCGGCAATTCTCTCTCGGCCGGTGTCTTGCCAAGAAACCACTCCCTTGGCCGTCCGGTGAGCCGCTCGATGGCCGGGTTGATGTAAACCAGTCGGTGCGCGCGGTCGACGCGGGCGATCACATCGGGGGAACGATCTACCAACGCCTCGAACTCCTGCTCGCGCCGGTAAAGGGCCTCCTCTGCATGCTTGTGCTTGGTGATGTCGCGGGCCACGCCGATGGTCAGGTTGACGCGGCCCTGTTCGTCGCGAAGGGGGAGGCCTCTTTCGAGGAGCCAGCGTTCTGTCCCGTCGGGGCGAATGATGCGGTATTCGGCTTCCCACTGCGTGGCGTCGGGAGCCGTCAGTGTCCTTGCCAGCCACTCCCGGTGCTCCGGATGGATTGCGTCGAAATAGGAGGATGGTCGCGCATACAGCTCGCTTCGGCTGCGGCCCGAAATGCGCTCATAGGCGGGGTTGACATAGATCACCTCGCTCATGGCCGGTCCGCTGACCCGGACCATGTTGTCGAGGGCCTCGGCCATCAGACGAAAGCGCTCACGCAGGGCCCACTCCTGCCGTCTGCGCTCGGTCACATCCTGGGTAATTCCGAACAGTGAGTCGGGACGACCGGCGGCATCGCGTTCCACCTCGCCCTGGGCGAACAGCACGTGCTCCTCCCCAGTGTCGGCGCGCCGGATGCGATACTCGCCCTCGAAGGTGTCCGACGCCCCCTGGAGCACCTCCCGAAGATGGCGGAGCAGCACGGGGTAGTCGTCGGGATGAACCGTTTGCGGCAAGGCCTGGGCCAGATTCCCGGCCTCAGCCGGGTCGATGCCGAACAGTCGATACATCCCCTCCGACCAGTGGACTTTCATCGGCGCCAGCTCTTCTCGCCAGTAGCCAAACTGCGCAAGACCCTCTGCCCGGCGCATCATTGCGGCCTGACGCCTCAGGTCAACAACCGCCTCCTCCAGCTGCCGCTGCGCCACCGCTTTTTCGGTGACATCGACCAGGAGAAACACCAGCCCCTCCACCTGCCCGGTGGGGTCTTGGACCGGTTGGAGGGTCCAGTCCCAATAGGTGACGCCTCGCTCGGCGTGCTCCCCGTATTCGAACGGCTTCGCCAATGCGGTGTAGGGCTCTCGGGTTGCCACCACCTGGCGGAAAATCGCCTCGTTTTCCGGATTGGGGTAGAGGTCGAAGTGATTCTTGCCGATGAAGAATTCGGGTTCCCGGTTGTCGGCCCGGGCGTAGGTTCGATTGACCCGGATGAAATTGAATGCCGGGTCCAGGTAGGCGACCATGATATGGACGCTGTCGAAGATGCGCTCCAGCAGTGCATTGCTGCGGCTCAGTTCCGCCGTGACGCGCTTGTATTCGGCGAGCTTGCTGACGTCCTGGATCAGCCCGTAAAACCCCATAACCCGGCCCGCGGCATCGGTGTGGGGGATGTACACGGCATCCACCACTTTCGGCCCGGACGGCAGCGGCAGCGTGGTACCGAAGCGCTTCATCTCCCCCGACAGGGCACGGCGGATGTGCGGCTCCAGCTGGGGGTAGAGAGCGTCACCGACGACCTCGGCAACCCGTCTGCCGATGATCTCTGAAGGCTCTCGGGCGAATGTGCGGGCATAAACGGCGTTGACGAGGCGGTAGCGCTCCTCGGCATCCACATCGGCGATCAGCACCGGCAGGCCGTCGGTGCCCGGTAGTAGGGTGAACTCTCCTCCATGGCCGCAGCCACGGCTCTGGCGACGTCGGCGCGGTCATCCGGGTGCACGAATTGGTAGAGGTCTCCTGCGTGACGTACCTGGACCTCGGCAGGGAAGCCGAGCAGCTGCGAGAGCCCTTCCGACCACACCACCCGTTCGGTTCGCAGGTCGGCCTCCCAGCGGCCCAGACGGGCCAGCGTTTCTGCACGGGCCATGTGCATGGTCCGACGACGTAGCTGGGCCACTGTGGCGGCCAACTCTCGGGTAAGGCGATTGCGTTCTGATTCGGCCAGTTTGCGCTCGGTCACGTCCGTGAACAGCACGGCCACCTGACCGGGCGCAGGGCGGTAGACCGTTGCCTCGAGGTAGCGTCCATGCACCGCGGTGTATCGCACCACGCGGCGCCCCTGCCCGGTGCGAAGCACCTCGTTGTAAGCCTCGGCCCACTCCGGCTCCGTATCCGTAAAGAGTTCACTCACTGTTCGACCGATGATCGCCTCGCGGGGAAACCCGCTGTAGCGGGCGAACGCGGGATTGACCTCAAGGAAGCGGTAGTCACGGGGCTGCCCGGTCTCGTCCGTGAGCGCCTCCAGCAGGATGTAGCCGTCCACCATCTGCTCAAACAGGGCGCGGTACCGCGCCTCCAATGCACTCGCCTGCTCCGTTGCGTTGCTTTCAATCCCACGGTCCATAGGGGGCACTTTGTCGAATCCGCCACCAAATGTTTTTTCGGAGGGGCACAATGCTCCTAAGGATAGGTGGTGGGCGGCCCGTCTCAATGCCCGGCGGAGTGGGAGACATAGATGACCATCACGCCAACCGTGATCAAGGCGCTCTGCTGGACGGTTGCCCCGACGTTTACGCGCCGATGCAGCCCGGGGATGAGATCGGCCACTGCGATGTAGATGAAGCTCGCCGCCGCGATGGCGATCACGTAGGGCAGGGCGTTTTCGACGCTCGCCAGGGCGAAGTAGGCGAGCAGCCCGCCCGCCACTGTGGTGGTGCTTGCGAGCACATTGTAGGCGAAGGCCCTTGCGCGGCTGAATCCGCTCTGCAGCAGGATGGCAAAATCACCCACCTCCTGCGGGATTTCATGGGCGGCCACGGCGATCGCCGTGACGATGCCCAGCTGCACATCGGTGAGAAACGCAGCGGCAATGAGCACGCCGTCCGCGAAATTGTGTATGCCGTCACCCAGCAGGATGAGGAGGCCGGGCACCTGTTCGTGTCCCGGTTCACACACACCGTGATGGCAGTGGCGCCACAACACCATCTTTTCCAGTACAAAGAATGCCAGCAGCCCGATGAGCACGGTGCCCATGACCCCGTGCGCATCCTCTCGCGCCTCCAGCGCGTGGGGCAACAGGGCGAGGAAGGCGGCACCCAGCAGGGCACCAATGGCGAAGCTCACGAAGTGAGGCAGAATGCGCCCCCGCCACCGCTGGGGCAGCAGCAGGAACGTGGCGGCGGCCATGGCACTGAGTACCCCCCCGAGCAGGCAAAACGCCACCACCATCCCAAGCACCGTCATAGGAGGTTCCGCCATGAGCGCAGAAAGCCCGGCATCACAACGGAAGGATAGACCGCCTCCGCGCGCTGGCTTGGGTCAGGCGCGTACGTTCGGGGGAAATGAGGGCGGTGTTGGTCCCGCAATGGAGGGCCGATGCGGTTGCGGCCACCGCCCTTTGAACCCCACCTGCCGCGTGAAAACGGGCGCCCCGGCGCGATGCGCCGTCACTACGGGCCGCCCCGTGCTACGGGGGAGTAGTCAGCCCCAGAGTCGCCCGACCCACGACTTCTTTTTCCAGGATGCTCTGATGCCGCTGTCAAGGAAATGGGGGGCGTAGTGCTTGTCCGAATCCAGAATGTGCTTCGTCAACCACCCCTTTAGGAAGTGGAGCAGTTCAAAGGTGATTGCGTGGCTTCCGGCGTCGAGCTTGGCGCGCAGATCATCGACCTGCGCAATGAGGTTTTCATGCTGCTGCTTGTGTTCTTCGTAGTCAGGGTACTCCAGAACACGCATGAGGCTCTCTTCCACTGCGAAGTGGACACGGGTGTACTCGGCGAGTTGCTCGAGTATTTTGCGGGCTTCAGATGAACCGTGGTGTTCCTCGATGGCCTCGTGAAGCTGATTTAACAGACCCACAAGGATCTTGTGCTGCTCGTCCAACTCCTGGATTCCCACACTCAGTTCATCTGACCACTCTACGAGTTTGGTCATGGCTTTGCGCTCCCAGGAAACTGTGAGACCGTGGCGCGGCTCGCGCCAACGTTCCGCGCCATTGTGCACCCGGGTGGCCGTGAATGGAAGCC
The DNA here is from genome assembly GCA_041690535.1 of Gammaproteobacteria bacterium. Taxonomy (GTDB): domain Bacteria; phylum Pseudomonadota; class Gammaproteobacteria; order Thiohalomonadales; family Thiohalomonadaceae; genus JAWLHA01. Next base: position 19,155 of record JAWLHA010000038.1, read on the forward strand.
GCAACGGCGGCGGGCTATCGTGAACCCACGGTTTTCGCGTGCGCGGCAACCGCCGTTCGCCGGGCGCTCCAACTCCCATTGGGGGCACCGGGGTCATCGCCCGGTGCGACCGTCCCGGTAATGGTCCCCCCTTCGACCAGTCCGGTAAGATGACGCTCCACCTCGCCGCTGGCGATGGAACCGACGGAGAGTTCAACATAGGTGCCCTTCAGCCGCCCGGAGAGCTCCTGGAGACGCGAACCTTCCGCTTCGGCCAGCCCGGTGACCCTTTGGAACGCCTGATCGAGTTGCAGGAACAGGTGCTGCTCGCCCTCGCCGTCCTGTAAGGTGACCACCCACTCTCCCCCGATCTCCGCAGGGATCAACCAGAGGTAGACCCGGCTGGTGTCAACGTCGCGAACCTCGTCGGGTTCCCACTCTCCCATATCGAAGTCGTGGGAGACCACGGGCGTTCCGGGGCGGAGTTCATCCAGCAGTTTGGGGCGCAGTTTGACGTTCAGGCTGTTCAACAGGTAGAGCGTGACCGCGGTGGCGGGGCGGAGGTCGGCCTCGAAGAGATCGCCCTGGATGAACTGCACCTTGTCGGTGACACCGGCCTCTTCGGCATTGGCTTCGCTCTCGGCGATGCGGGTGGGATCGATGTCGATGCCCACCCCCCGGGCGCCGAATTCCCGGGCGGCGGTGATGACGATCCGTCCGTCGCCGGAGCCCAGGTCGTAGAGCAGATCATCGCCCGAGACCTCCGCCAGCCGCAGCATCTCCTCCACCACCGGCTGGGGTGTGGGGACGTAAATGACATCGAGATCTTGGAGGGTCCGATAGGGATCGTAGGTGTCGGCCGATACGCCTGCTGCCAACAGAGAGAGCACGAGCACTGGGGCTGTTGCACGCATGATCACACTCCTTGTCAACGCTTGGGATCGTCGGTTCTCCGGCGCTTGCCACGGCAGGGGCCGAGCAGCAGCGGCACCCCCGCCGCAAGGAGCGCCATGCCGAGCGTGGCGCCCACTCCGGAGTAGGCCAGGCTTGCGAAAAGCATGTAGCCGCAGGCGGCGAGGAACACCAGCGGTACGATGGGGTAGAGGGGCACGCGAAATGGGCGGGGCCGGAGGGGATCGCGCACCCGCAGCACCAAAATGGCCAGGGCGGTCAGCATGAAAAACAGCCAGAACACCGGCGAGACGAACTGCACCATGGTCTCGAAGCCCGACCGTCCGAACGTACCGGCCAGGATGAGGAGCAATGCGATCAGGCCCTGGAGCAGCAGCGCATTCACCGGCGCGTTGGTGCCGCCATGCCAGCGCCCCAGCGCCCGAAACAGAGGGCAGTCGCGCGCCAGTGCGTAGTTGCTCCGGGCTCCGGTGAGGATGGTGACATTCATGGAGGCCAACACCGCCAGGACGATCAGTACGCTCACCACGCGGGCGCCGGTCTCGCCGAACATCCGGCGCATCAGATCGGCCGTGACCACCTCGGAATCGCGCAGGCCTTCCATTCCCAGGATCTGCAGGTAACTGGCGTTGACCAGGAGGTAGAGGGTGGTGATGATGCCGATGCCGATGATTAGAACCTTGGCCATGTTGCGTTCGACGTCGCGCACTTCGGCCGAAACGTAGGCCGCTTCGTTCCACCCCCCATAGGTGAGCAGAACGAACACCATGGCCGTGCCGAAGGTGGAATCGGGCGTCGCTGTGGTGACCGGGTGGTATTCACCGGGCGCCCCCCAGAGCAGCGCGACCGCGACGATGAGCAGGAGACCCGCCACGGTCACCAGGGCCAGCACATTCTGGGTCCACTTGGCAATGGCAAGCCCCAGGAGGTTGAGCAGGGTGAGTGCGAGCACGGCCAGGGCCGCGTAGAGGGCGGGGCCGTGTGGCCCGGCGGGGTGGAGCTGGCCCAGATAATCGCCCGCCACGAATGCAAGCAGCGCAATGGAACCGGTCTGCAGCACGGCCAGCCGCGACCAGGCAAAGAGGACACCCACCGGCTTGCCGTAGGCGCGGTTGAGAAAGTGGTACTCCCCGCCGGCATCGGGGTAACTGGCGGCCAGCTCCGCGTAGCAGAGAGCGCCCAGGAGCGAAACGAGGCCTCCGAACAGCCACGCCAGCATAACGGCCGACTCGGAGGCGGAATGGGCGGCGACCACTGCCGGGGCCTTGAAGATCCCGGCGCCGACCACGAGCCCCACAATGATCGCAACTCCGTCGAAAACTCGTAGCGAACGCGTGGGTTCGCCCTCCTGGCGAGTCATGGGCGTACCTTGGCCGGCAAAGAGGAGAGGAGACTGGCGACGAGGCTGAGTATAGATGAGGCGGTGTGACTCAGATCCCCAGGTGGGCGCCCTGCCGGATCAGTTCACCCTGAACGTGCTCAAAGGGGATCGCCCTCGGGGCCGTGGTCCCGCGCACCGCAAGCGCGGCGCAGACGCCGGCGGCATGGCCGATGGCCATGGCGGCGGGAAACACCCGGTAGGAGGAGTGGGCCTCGTGCGTGCCCGAGATGCAACGGCCGGCCATGAGCAGATTGTCCACCCCCAGTGGCAGCAGGCAGCGGAGGGGAATGTCGTAGGCCAGCCCCGGGGGAAGTCGCCGGAGCATGGTCTTCCCGCTCAAGGGATCATGGATATCGAGGGGGTAGGCGTTGCGTGCGATGACGTCCGGAAATCTTCGTCCGTCGAGCAGGTCGGCTGCGGTGAGCTGGTACTCTCCGAGGATGCGGCGCGTCTCCCGTACGCCGATGTGGGTGCCGCTCTGGACCACATAGCTGTGGGCGAATCCCGGCACCTTCTCCTTGAGCAGTCTTGCGATCTGGTGGACCTGTTTTCGCCCCCGCGATTCGGCACGGGTGAGATCCCAGACGTCGATCCCCAGCAGCCCCTCCGGCGCGCCGACCCGGGTGCTGTTGACACTCACCTCGCCGGGATGGGGCGTGGCGAACATCAGCACATCGTCCCGGGGGACGTCGAGCAGCCCCGCGGCCTTCGCCTCGGCGATGAGCTCCGCCAGTCCGTGCACACCGTGCCAGAGGTGGGGGTTGGCCTCGATGTACTGTTCGAAGGCGTCGCGCTGCACCTCTGCCAGGCGGAAGAGCTGGGACATGGGCTGGACCCGCCCGTCCGCGACCCGTCCCACCTCATAAGGGGCCCCGGCCGATGCGGCCACATCGCCGTCGCCGGTGCAGTCGACCACCGCTCCGGCCTCGATCACCAGCGGCCCCGATTTGGTCTCGAACACCAGCCCGGTGACTTGCCCGTCGGTTACCAGGGCCTGGGAGGCCAAACTGTGGTAGAGGAGTTCGACACCGACCTCCTCCAGCAACTGTTCGGCCACCAGCTTCAGCAACTCGGGGTCGAAGGGGACCACATAGCCACACTCGGCTATGGGCGCCACCGCGCCTCCCGCTCGAATGAGTCGCTCGAGCAGCAGTTGCAGCGCACCTGCAACCACCGGCTCCCCCTCGCCGTGATCGTCCGGGAGCAGGCGGGGCTTGCCGGCGCGATGGGAGGGCGCCCCCTGCGTGTGAAAGGACATCCAGGGCATCACGAGGGAGGCGGTGGCGGCTCCGCCCAGGAAACCGTAGCGCTCGGCGAGTATGACGCGGGCGCCGGCAGCGGCCGCCCCCATGGCCGCCCCGAATCCCGCCGGTCCTCCCCCCACGACCAGGACGTCGGTGTTGCCCGCCAGGGTGGCGCGTCGGGGCGGAAGCGTGATCCCAATGGGCTCCGCCGGTTTTTGCAGGGCTGGCATGGAGTCTCTCGGATTGTTACAGCCGCTTGGACTGGATCAGTTCGACCGCAATTTCGTGGGTTTTGCGGGCTCGATCTTTTAGAGCCGGAAGGGCGCGATTGATTCGCCGCACCAGTGAGCGGCGGTGATCCCAGGAGTGGTCCATGTAGGCGATGAGTCTCCCGGAGTTCACCAGCCGCAGTGGCGGCATCTCGATCTTGAAGCTCTCCAGCAGCCCGTGGACCTTGGATGCGTAGGGTAGGGCGACGGTGGGGATCCCCTGCAGCGCAGCCAGGATGAGGAAGTGGAGCCGCATGCCGACGGCGAAGGAGAAGTGGCCAAGCAGGGCCATCAGCTGCCCCGGCGTGTAGTTCCCCTTGAGCACCGAGGCGCGCGGTGCCCGGAGCATCAGCGCGATCACGGCGTGGGCATGCTGGGTATCCTGCTCGTTGCGCTCCATAGGGACGAAGACCACGTCGGCATCGAAGCGATCGGAGATGAAGTCGGCTGCGTTGGCAATGAGGGCGTGGTAGAAATTTTGATTGATGTCGGGGGCCGCCGCGCCGGGCTCCCGCACCGAGATCCCCACCAGCCGTCTGCCGTGGTCGAGCGCTTCCCGTTTCGCCGTATCGGGGGGCAGGGGCTCGGGCTCGAGGAGAAAGGCGGGGTCGGCGGTGACCACCACCTGGTGGTCCACATCGAGCTCCTCCAAGAGCTGCAGTGCACGCCGCTCGCGGACGGTGACAGCGGCCGCCCCGCGCACGGCCTCCCGGACCAACTGCCGTGCCCCCGGATCCTCGAGCGGGCCGATGCCCACGGCGTACAGCATATAGGGCACCCCCACCTGTTGGGCCAGCAGGGCCTCGCGTAGGTAGAACTTTGCCTCGGCGTCGAAGAGGATGCCGCCGCCGCCGATGAGCAGGAAGTCGAGCCGGCGGATCTCGGGGAGGATATCGGCACGGGACATCGACCGTACCGGGATCGCCCGCTCCACCCCATGGCGGCGAAGGGTGTCGGCAGGGTTGCGGGAGAAGACGCAGATCTCCACCGGGAGCGAACGGCGCAACTGCGCGATCATGGTTTGAAGGATGGCCTCGTCCCCCAGGTTGAGGCCACCGAAAGAGCCCGAGATGCCGATGCGATAGAGCGAGCGAGCTCTGCCCATTCGATGTCTCCTGTCCTGAAGGCGCTTCGCGCCTTCAGGACAGTGTGCGCTATTCCATGGTGGAGCCGCCGCTCGGTGTGGTTTCCTGCGACTGTCTCAGTTCGAAAGCGGAGAACTCGGCCTGGTCGAGGTCCCCGCTGTTATCCAAATCCCACTGCTGCCACTGCTGGCTGAGTTGGGGATGCGCCTCGATCTCGGACGCGGTCAGATTTCCACTTCCGTCCTGATCGAGCTCATCGAATGAAGGGCCTGTCTGGGCACCCGCTGGAGCGCCACCCATGGCGGAGATGTCCTCCTCGAAGGCGGCGAATTCGGACTCTTCGATGGTACCGCTCTGGTCACGATCGTACTGCTGCCACTGTTCGGCAAGGGTGGGGTGTTGCTGGAGTTCGGACTGGGAGAGGCTGCCGCTGTTGTCCTGGTCCAGTTGTTGGAACGAAAGCGGCTGTCCCGCCGCTGCAGCGCCCGCTTCCTGCTCCAACTGGGCGAGCTGCACATCGTCCTGATCCAGATCGGAGTATTGCTCCTCGTCGTATTCGGCCTGCTCCTGGAGCTGCTCTTTGGAGGCGTCGGTTTGGGCAACGATCCTGTCGTCCTGCATCGACAGGGAATCCACGCTCACCACGAACCTGTCTGCGCCGATCCCGAGGAAACCGCCCGAACTGACCACCGCATAGAGCTTGTTGTCCTGCTGGCTGCGAACGATCTTGTCCACATCGCCGAGCTCGTTCCCTTGCTGATCGACCACAGTTTTTCCGCTCAGATCATCCGCGGTCTGGCTCATCACATCCTGCCCCATGGCCGGCTGCTGTTGCGTGCCCATGGTTCCGCCGCTGTCGCCCTCCATCGTGTCTTGCTGTGCGTGGGCGATGCCCAGCGGGCCGGCCAACACGGCCCCCAGGGCGGCGGCAATCAAGGTGGGTCGAAGCTTGCTGTTCTGCATTGATGTTTCCTCCTTTCCTTGTGATGCCACGTGAGGAAGACCACCGGCACGATCCCGGTTGTTGTGGGTAGCATAGGCCAAACCGCGGCATCTGCCCTGAACAAAAGCCGCCCTTGGCCATTCCCGCTGGAGCATGAGTGGGGTATGGCATCCATGCGGAGGGGTGCATCCCGGCTCCGCCCCGGCTGTGGGTCGTCCAGGGGCCAGGCGTTCTCCCCCCGGGCGGCGTATGAGAGAATGGCCCCTTCGGGACCCGGCATCTTCAGGGGAGCCGTTTGGGAGCGGGACGATGAACAGAGTCGCAGTGGTGGTTTCTACCGGCTTGCTGCTCCTGGTGGCGGGCCTGGTTGCCTGGTTCGGTGCCCACAGGAGTTCATCTCCGGTTCCGGCCCAGCACGCCTCGCCACCGCCGCCGCTGCAGCTGCGCTTCGGCCACAACACCCCGGTGGACAGCGCATTGCATGCGGCGGCACTGCGGTTCGCCGAAGAGGTCGGGCGCAAGAGCAGTGGGCGGGTTACCGTGGAGGTCTTCCCCGCACAGTTGCTCGGTAACGACCATCAGATGGTGGAGTTGGCCCGGGCCGGGGCCCTCGATCTGCTCCTTACCCCAACCGCGAAGATGAGCGTCCCCGTGCCCGCCATGCAGTATGCCGATCTGCCGTTCTACTTCCCCTCCCGGCAGGATGTCTACGACATGCTCGATGGGGAGCCCGGGCGGATACTCCTGGATAAGCTCCGGGAAATCGGGCTGGTGGGGGTCACCTTCTGGGAAAACGGCTTCAAGCACTTCACCGCCAATCGGCCGATCCAACAGCCGGAGGACTTTGCCGGACTGAAGATCCGGACCATGAAGAGCCGCATCATCATGGAGCAGTTTCGGGCGGTCGGCGCGCACCCCATTCCCATCGATTTCCATGCCACGCGCCAGGCACTGGCCGACGGGGTGGTCGATGGTGAGGAGAACCCGCTGGTCGCCATCGTCAGCATGGGATTTCACGAGGTGCAGCCGCACCTTACGTTGAGCAGCCACGCCTATCTGGGGTACGTCTTCTCCATCAGCCAGAAGGTTTTCGAACGCTTGCCCCAGGATGTCCGGGAACTGCTGGTGGAGACCGCGCGTGAGCTCACCCCGTGGGAGCGGGAGGAGACCCACCGGCGGGAGGAGGCGCTGCTCGAGATCATCCGCGCATCGGGGGTGACCATCCACACCCTCGATGAGCCCGCCCGGCGCCGCTTCGCCGAGAGCATGGCGCACATACCGGCGATGTTCGAGCACCTGATTGGTGCGGATCTGTTGTCAAAAACCGAGGAGCTGCTGCAAAGCAAGTACGGCAATGGCGCGGAGCGCCCCATCATCATCGGTCTGGATGCGGACCTCTCGATGGATGCGCGGGTGTCCGGACTCGCCATCAAGCGCGGGGCGATGCTCGCCATCGAAGAGATCAACGCTCGCGGGGGCGTGCTGGGCCGGCCGCTGGCACTGCAGGCAAGGGACCACAGGGGCATGCCGAGCCAGGGGACCAGCAACATTCGGGCGTTCGGAGCGCAGCCGGATGTGGTTGCGATACTCAGCGGCCAGCACAGCCCGGTGGTGTTCGCCGGGCTCGATCTGGTGCACACCCTCGGGCTGCCTCTACTGGCTGTTTGGTCGTCGGCAAGCGGGGTGGTGGAGAACGGCCGGTCCCCCAACTTCGTGTTCCGCATCTCGGCCAACGACCGTCAGACCGGGCCCTATCTCGTCGATCATGTCCTCTCCCGGTTCCGCCGCCCTGCCATTTTGCTCGAGAATTCGGTGTGGGGCCGTGGCATGCTCGACTCTATGGAACGCAGGCTGCGCGAGCGAGGGAGCGGTTTCGCCCGGGTTGAGGTCTTCAATCGGGCCGACGATGAGTTTGGGCCTCACTTGGATCGCATCGGTCAGAGTGGGGCCGACGTGATCGTCCTCATCGCCAAACCCAATGAGGCGCGGCACATGCTGCAGGCGGCCGCTCGACAGGCCGACCCGCTGCCGGTGGTGTCCCACTGGGGGATTGCCGGAGGCGACTTCTGGAGCGCCAACCGTGAGCTGCTGAGGCAAGTCGACCTCAGCTTCTTCCAGACCTTTTCCTTCCTGGCCAGCCCTGACGAGCGGGGCCGCAAATTGGCCCGGGCTTACTGTGAGCGTTTCGGCACCCAATCGGCGCGGGAGATCCTGGCCCCCGCGGGGGTTGCCCACGCGTATGACATGGTGCACCTGCTTGCGCTGGCCATCGAACGGGCCGGAGCCCCCGATCGTGCGCTTGTCCGTTCCGCGCTGGAGGAACTGCAGCCGTTCCACGGGGTGGTGAAGTATTACGATCGACCCTTTACCCCCGAGCGCCACGATGCGCTGGGGGTGGAGGACTACCGCATGGCGCGCTTTGACGCCGAGGGTGCCGTGGTTCCCCTGGCGACGGCCGGCAAGAGCGCCACCACGGGCAGACCATGACTGCGGAACCCGAGAACCAATGAGCCGGCAGAAGAGACCGCCTTACGGAAGACGGAGCCTGAAACGGCGTCTGGTGCTGCAGGTCTCGGGATTCGTTGCCCTGGCCATGCTTCTGGTGACCGTTCTGGTGGCGCTGCTGCTGGACGGCTACTTGAACCGCCAGATGCAGTTGGCACTGGGCGATGTCGGCCGTTCGGTGCAGATGTTGCTCGAGCAACGCATCGCCTATCTGGTGGAGAACACCGAACGGCTGACCGGCAACCACTTCGTCGTCAATGGCTTGGTCGACCCCCAGGGGCGGCAGACCTACCTGCCGAAGCTGGTCGAGAATTTCGCCGAGGGGCGGGACGTTCTCGCCTTCTCCCTGGTGGATTTCGACGGCCGGCCCGTCTATCGCAACCAGAGCGAGCTGCACGACTACAACGCCTCCAGAGAGCTGCGCGCTGCACTGGCCATGGGCCAGCGGACGCTGTTCGTGGAGGCGCCGGAGCCCCGGTTGGTGGTGGTCGCCCCCATCGAGTACTACCACACCACCCAGGGGGCGGTCGTGGTGGAGTTCGACCTCGATGCAATCAGCCGACGTCACCGTCCGCTGGAGCCGGGTACTTACTTCAAGCTCCTGGTTGGGGGGCGCGAGGTGGTCGCACACGATTTCGTTCCCGGTCTGCCGTACGTCAGTCAGCGGTTCGTTGCCGAGCGTGACGCGCCGCTGCTGCAGGGCCTGCATCTGGAGCTGGAGATTGGGCTGCCCGAGTCGGTCTATGGGGCCCCGGTGTGGGAGGCGGTTGGCCGCTTCGTCGCGCTGGGCGGGATACTGACGTTGGCGGCCGTGTTCGTCTCCGCCTGGATCGGCAACAGCATCGCCAATCCCATTCTCACCCTCTATCAGCGGGTCAAACGTACCGACCATTCGGCCGACAGCCTCTGCAGCCCGCTGGGTACGCGGGACGAGCTGGAGGAGCTGGCGCTGGCGTTCGATCAGCGCACGGCCGAGTTGCGGGCCATCCAGGGGGAGCTGGAGCAGCGGGTCCAAGCGCGCACGGCCGAGTTATCCGCCGCCAAGGTGGCGCTGGAGGAGAGCCGTTCGATTCTGGAGCAGGCTCAAGAGATGACCCATCTGGGCAGCTGGGTGTGGGACCTGCAGCGGGATGAGCAGGTGTGGTCCGACGAGCTCTACCGCATCTTCGGCCTGCCTGCGGGGTCGACGCCCTCCCACGGCGCATTCATGTCGGCTGTCCACCCCGACGACCGGGAGCGGGTGGAGGAATCCCTGGCCCTTGCCTGCAAGGACCCCACCTACCGCTATCAGCTGGAGCATCGCGTCTGTTGCGAGGCCGGTACCGTGCGCTACGTCCAGGAGGTGGGCAAGATCCTGTTCCGGCGCGACGGGTTACCCGTGCGGATGCTGGGGGCGGTGCTGGATATCACCGAGCGCAAGGAGACGGAGCTGGCGCTGAGCCGGGCCCAGGAGGCGGCGGAGGCGGCCAATCGGGCGAAATCGGACTTTCTGGCCAACATGAGCCACGAAATCCGCACGCCGCTCAATGTGGTCATGGGTATGGCTCACCTGGTCATGGAAACCGAGCTCACTCCCCGTCAACGCAACTTCCTGTCAAAGATCCACCGCTCGGCGGAATCGCTGCTCGGTATCATCAACGACATTCTCGACTTCTCCAAGATCGAGGCGCGGCGGCTTAGTCTGGAGCAGATCGAGTTCAACTTGCAGGACATTCTCAACGATCTGGCAAACCTGGTGGGACTGAAGGCGGAGGAGAAGCGGCTGGAGTTCCTCTTCGACATCCCCGCGGATATCCCACGGGTGTTGGTGGGCGATCCGCTCCGGCTGGGGCAGGTCCTGGTCAACCTTGGCTACAACGCCGTGAAGTTTACCGAGCAGGGGGAGGTTGTCGTCGCGGTCCGCTCGAGCGCTGCGGGGGAGGGGCGCGTTACCCTGCATATCACGGTAATGGATACCGGCATCGGGATGAGTCCGGAGCAGAGAGGGAAGCTGTTCCAATACTTCACCCAGGCTGACAGCTCCACCACTCGCCGCTTCGGCGGTACCGGCCTCGGCCTGGCGATTTCCAAGAGCCTGGTGGAGATGATGGGCGGGGCGATTTGGGTCGAAAGCGAGGTGGGACGGGGTAGCGCCTTTCACTTCACGGTGACCCTGCCTTACCGTCCCGGAGAGGAAATGGAGCCGCTTCGCCCGCGTCCGCCCCTGGAGGGCACGTCGGCTCTGGTGGTCGATGACAATGCAAGCGCGCGGCAGATACTGGGCAGCATGCTCGAGGCCATGGAGTTTCAGGTGGAATTCGCCGTCAACGGTGTCGAAGGCCTGGAGAAAGTGCGTGATGCCGCGGCGCAGGGGCGACCCTACCGGCTGGTGCTGATGGATTGGAAGATGCCGCAGATGGATGGCCTGGAGAGCGCCCGGGCGATCCGCGCAGCGCTGCAACCGGCGGCCGTGCCACGGCTGATTCTGGTGACTGCCGGGGATCTTGCCGAAGTGGACGGGCACCTGTTCGATGGGGTCCTGAGCAAGCCGGTGACCCCCTCCACGCTGCTGGATGCCGTCATGCGGGCCTGCGGCCACCATGTGCCGCTTCGGGTGCGCAGTGCCGCGCGTCAGGAGGAGCAGCAGGCGTTGATGGACAGCCTGCGGGGGGCACGTGTCCTGCTGGTGGAGGACAACGAACTCAACCAGGAGCTTGCAATCGAACTGCTCACCACTGCCGGGGTGGTCACCACCGTCGCCAATAACGGGCAGGAGGCGCTGGAACTTCTCGGGCGGGAGCGCTTCGACGGGGTCCTGATGGACCTGCAAATGCCCGTGATGGATGGATATACAGCCACCCGGGAGATCCGTGCCCAATCGCGCTTCCGTGAGTTGCCGGTGCTGGCCATGACGGCCAATGTGATGGCCGGTGATCGCGAAAAAGCCTTGGCAGCGGGCATGAATGACCAGATCGGCAAGCCGCTGGACGTGTTCAGGATGTTCAGCACCATGGCAAAGTGGATCAAACCCGCTCGCCCCCCAGCGGAAGAAGCGCCGACGGAGGCAGCCGATGCCGCGGAGAACGGTGACGAGCCCCTGCCCGGGCACCTGCCGGGCCTGGATCTGGACGCCGGACTGGCCGTGGTCAATGGACGGCGAAAGACCTACCTCAAGCTGCTGAGGATGTTTCGCGATGGCCAGCGGGACTTCGTGGCACGCTTTGGCCAGGCCGTGGCGGAGGGCGACGAGGTGGCGGCCACCCGGCTGGCCCATACCCTGAAGGGGGTGGCTGGGAGCATCGGTGCGGAGGATTTGGCGGAAGCTGCACGCGCGCTGGAGAGTCACTGCCGGGAGAGGCGGGAAGCGGGGGAGATTCAGGCGACGCTCGCGACGGTGCGGGAGCAGCTCGATCGGGTGATTGAGGGGTTGGATGCGGCGTTTCCCGCCGCGCCCGAGGAGGGACCCGGGTCCATCGACGCTGCTGCGCTTGCCCCCCGGCTGAAACAGCTCTCCCGGCTGCTCGCGCAGAACGATACCGATGCTGTAGACCTGCTCGAGGCGATCCACGGTCAGTTGCGGGGCAACGCGGAAGGTGAAATGCTGGTGCGGTTGGAGCAGCGGGTGAACGGGTTCGATTTCGATGGCGCACAGGAGTTGCTCCGCGAACTCGCCGACAAGCTCGACATCCCGCTGAATCAGGAGTGAGCGGAGCGAGAGACACATGCCCGAAGAGAACGAAAAACAGCGCATCCTGGTGGTCGATGACACGCCGGAAAACATCGAGGTGCTTCGTCAACTGCTTCGCAGTGACTACAAGGTGACGGCCGCGATCCGTGGCGAGAAGGCACTGGAGATCGCACGGGGCGAGCCCAAGCCGGACATCGTCCTGCTGGACATCATGATGCCCGGCATGGATGGCTACGAAGTGTGCCGCCGGCTCAAGGAGGATCCGGCCACCGCCCATATCCCGGTGATCTTCGTGACCGCCCTGGACCAGACCGGAGATGAGGCCAGGGGACTGCGGCTGGGCGCCGTGGATTACATCCACAAGCCCTTCGAACCCATTCTGGTGAAGGCGCGGGTGCAGAATCATCTCGCGCTGAAGCGGCATGAGCAGCACCTCGAGGAGTTGGTGCAGGAGCGCACCCGTGAGCTCGCCCTTACGCAGCAGGTGACCATCCAGGCGATGGCAACCCTGGCCGAATATCGGGACAGTGAGACCGGAGGCCATATCAAGCGCACCCAGCACTACGTGCGGTTGCTTGCCGAGCACCTGCGAGCACACCCGCGCTTTGCCCCCTATCTCGATCAGCCCACCATCGAGCTCCTCTTCAAGTCCGCGCCGCTGCACGACATCGGCAAGGTCGCCGTGCGCGACGAGATTCTGCTCAAGCCCGGCAAGCTCACCGAGCAGGAGTTCGAGGAGATGAAGCAGCACGTCACCTTCGGCTACAACGCACTCAAGGTTGCCGAAGAAAGCCTTGGCACCAGCTCCTTCCTCAGCGTGGCCCGTGAGCTCATCCGGGGACACCATGAGCGGTGGGACGGAACTGGATATCCCAACGGCCTGACGGGCGAGGCCATCCCTGTCGCCGGACGGCTCATGGCCGTTGCGGACGTCTATGACGCATTGATCAGCAAGCGGGTCTACAAACCCTCCTTTTCCCACGCCCAAGCGGCCGCGATAATCGGCGACGGGCGCGGTGCCCATTTCGACCCCGCGGTGGTCGATGCCTTCGTGGCGCTCTCAGAGGACTTCCGCCAGGTGGCCCGCGCCTATGCCGATCACCCGGACGAGGTGGAGAGCCTGTCGGCCTGAGCGCGCACGACCGCATCGGGGGGATTCAGCGGCGGGGCATGCAAGGCCTGCAGCGGGGAACGGCTGCCCGGGTAGCTCCGGTGCCGAACAAAACGCGGCAACTCAGGTCTGATTTTTTGTCCATTTCCATCTGCCGAGAGGTCGCAGACATGGCCTACGTTCGCTATGCGAGCCACGAGGGAAAGCCGGAGCGGTTGGCGGTTTTTTACTATGAGGGGATCTCCTCCGAGGAGGAGCGGGTCGACCGACGAGCCCGCCCCACCCGTCACTGGGACTGTATGGGTTGTGAATGTATCAAGGACCTCGTGGACATGCTGCGGACCGTCCATGGGCCCGACCTTCCCGGGCTCGAAACCCTCGAAACCCGCATGCTGCTGATGGAGCAACACTGAATCTGGCTCCGGCGAGGTGAGGTAAATAACTGAAACGCTTCGGCTCGGCTATGCTGTGACTCAGCATGGACGAGGACGACTACGAGCAATCTCCTCCCGAACGTGAGCCGGAGCACGTCCGAGCGCGGCGGGCGCCGTTGCCCTGGGAGGTGCCCAAACCTGTCGAGGAAGATCCCGAGGCCCCCCAGCGCGTTCGTCAACTCATCGAAGGACCCGGCTATCGTCAGGCCGACCAGGATGTCGAGTTCCTCAATCTGGATGCGACACGGGGGGTGCGGCTTGAGATCGATTATCTCAAGGCGGAACTGTTGCTGCGTCGCCACGGGATCAGGCACACCATCGTGGTCTTCGGCAGCACCCGCATTCCGGAGTCCGCAGCGGCCTGGAAGAAGGTCGCAAGAGCGCGGGACGCCCTGAAAAGCGAACCCGACAGCCCTCCGCTGCAGCGGGCCTTGAGAATTGCCGAACGGCTTGCGGCCAAGAGCCGGTATTACGATGTGGCGCGGGAATTCGGGCGGCTGGTCGGCAGGGCGGGGGCCGGTCCTCAGGACTCACGCCTCATTGTGGTCACCGGCGGCGGGCCCGGGATTATGGAAGCGGGCAACCGTGGCGCTTTCGATGTGGGGGCCGAATCAGCCGGTTTGAATATTACCCTGCCCCGGGAGCAGTACCCCAACCCTTACATTACTCCGGACCTCTGTTTCCGTTTCCACTATTTCGCCATTCGAAAACTGCACTTTCTGCTGCGCGCCAAGGCGTTGGTTGCCTTCCCGGGTGGTTACGGCACCTTCGATGAGCTGTTCGAAACCCTGACCCTGGCCCAGACCCGAAAAATTGAGCCCGTCCCCGTAATCCTCGTGGGCGAGGAATACTGGCGCCGCGCGGTGGATATCGACTTTTTGGTTGAGGAGGGAACCATCGATGCGGAGGATCGGGAGCTGTTCTCCTACGCGGAAAACGCCCGTGACATTTGGGAGGGGATCATCAACTGGCACCGGGGGAATGGCCACCACCTGTTTGACTGATCGGTTTGGCCATCGCACGCGGGTCGTCCTGTGCGGGGGGCACAAGCCGAAGCGGCGGTGCCGTTTCGCACCGCCGCGCGGGCCAATGAAGGTGATCAATAGACTGCCGAGCGCTTCTCAATCTCGTCCTTGCGTTCGAGGTATTGCTGCTTGGTGATGTCGCCTGCCCGATAGGAGTCTTCGAGGTCGCCCAGTGCCTGTCTGTTGGCGTACTCGTAGGCGCCGCCAGCGGCACCGGCCACCACCAGGGCTTCACACCCGCAAAGGGCTGCTGAGAAGAACAGCACCGCTGCGGCTGCCGGGTTTCGTGAAATCCTCATTGCAGCTCCTCCCTTGCCATCGACTGTCGTGGGCAGAGTACCCGCGAGTAGCCACTCCCACGGCTTGCTTCCCTAATGCGAGTTTAGCTCTCTAGAGCCACCGAACAGATAAATCCGACGCGCCCAACATGTAGGGTGGATAAGCGCAGCGCATCCACCGTGCGGCATCGAATTGGTGGATGCGCTGCGCTTATCCACCCTACCTCGGTTCGCTGCCCCCGCCACCTGCGGCGCAACTTGGCTGCGATTGGCAATCTTTCGGTTTACCTATTCGGTGCTCTAGGGAAACGCTGATTAAATTGTAATGCCGGCGAAGCCTGCGCCCGAGCGCGTCAGTCGGCGGCGGGCATCCAGTACCTTGATTCCTCAGGGCTCCCGCCTTCGCGGGAGCGACGAAAGCGGGCCTTGATTTTTTGGGGCTTCCGCCGAAGCCTGCCCTCGAATGCCTTCATTGGGGGGAGCGACGAAAGCGGATTTGATCAGCGTTTCCCCGGGGGCTATGTCCCTTGCGACCGCGTGCGCTTTCCGACCCTTTGGCGGGTCGCCAACAGCCTTGCGGAGGCGAGCAGGAGAATCAGCAGGAGTGCCGCATCGGCCTTCGCCCCCCCCGCTGCAAGGGTGCAGCCACCGCCTGCCCGCGGCGGTTGGGTCTCCTCGGGGGGCACCGATTTCGGGGGAGACCGCACGCTGATGGTGACGGAGGCCTCCGCACTGGTATCGAAACCGTCCTGGGCCGTGAACGCCAGTCGGTCCGTGCCTGCAAACCCGGCCTTGGGCGTGTAGGTGAGGGCAGGAGGTTCGCCACTCAGCGTACCACTTTGGGGCAGGGTCACGACCTCGAAGAGGAGGGGATCGCCATCGGGATCCCTTGCCGTCAGTCTGATGGCCACCGGGGTACCGCTTGCGGTACTGATTGCAGTGGAGTGGGCGACCGGCTTTCCGTTCTCCAGCGTGGTGAACGTCAACGCGTCGGACTGCGCCTCGATGCCCTCTTCGTCCACCAACGTGAGTTGGAAGTGATATAGCGTGCCGGGTTGAAGTCCGCTCAGGAGCACGCTGTGGGAATCGAGAAAATCCGTGCCGGCCACCGGACCCAGTTCATGGACCGAGCTGGTTCCGTAGGTTACTTCTCCGCTGGTGGGTCTGTCGGTGGTCCAGGTGAGTTCCGCCTCCAGTCTTCCGGGGTGGGCCTGAACATCGAGGATGCTCGGGGGAACGGTGAACGGAACATCCAGGGGGCTGATAGTGATCGTGCCGAAGCTGGCATCGACATGGTGGGTGAGCAGCAATACGGAGCCGGATCGCAAACCTGTCAGCGGCTCGAGCGCCACCAGGGACCACTCTTCAGGTTCGGGGCGATTCTCGGCCCAAACCTTGAGGCTGTACCGGAACCCCTCATTCTCATTCTCCACCCGCATTTTGAAGTAGTGGGGGCTGTCGAACGGGAGCTCCTGGCGGTTATCCCTTGCGACGGTGTCAAAAACGCCATTTGAAAGTGAGAGGAATCCGGTCTGAAGGTCGTCGCGCCGCCAGCGGTAACTCCCTGCCGCGCCGATGGGGAAGTAGCCGTACCGTGGGCGAGAGCCGTCCCAATCGCTGTGGCCGGGCCAGCGCATGATGATCCCGACACTGGGAGTGCCGCTGCATTGGGTGATGTCGGCGACACACCTCGGATCGAGTCCATGAACGGAGATGGGTACCACGACTTCGTACTCTTCCCAGCCCAGGTCGCCAATGGCAACAACACGGTCATAGCCCACCTGGACCGTACGCAGCGCGCCCTCTTCGATGATCCAGAGGCCGTCCACCACCTGCGCAACCCGGTCGATGCGAGCGGTCTCCCGCCAGTCAATGGTATACGGCAGGCGCCATCGTTCCCCAGGGGTGTATTCGAGGATTACGGTGTCGCTGCTCTCCCGTCCCGAGGCATCGGTTGCTTCGATGGTCACAAGGTTGGCGCCGGGGGCGAGGCCATCGATCTCCAGCTCGATATTGAAATCGCCCTCTCCCCAAAGACGTCGCCGGTCCGGGCCGGTCGACAGCGACTGGGAGGGGCCGCCATTCAGGGAGAACGTGAGTTGGACCGGGGAATCCGCTGAGCTGACGTTACCCAGAATATTGAAGAATGGCTGGGGCAAACCCAGCTCCCCGACCGGCTGTGCATTGCCGTACCACAGGTCGATATTCGGCCCGCGCTCCTGGGCTCCAACCGATGCGCACAGGAGCAGTGCCATGGACCCCGACAGGATTCGCAACCTCGGGAACACCCAGGCAGGGCGCTTCACTCTCTTGCGAGTAGCCGGGCATCGAGCTGGGCATGAGCCGTCCATTCCCGCCCCCTGTGACACCATCGCCGATGATCACCCGCAGGGTGAACGCATACCCATCCGTAAGGGGTTACGTCACTGCGGGGCAAGGTCTCACTGTAGATGCGCTCACCACTAGGATAGTTGATCCCGCGGGGCCGTCCCCGTTCGGCACGAGGCAGCGGCGTTCGCCAGCCACGCATCGCCAGCTGGCCGTGATTTTTCCATAGGTTGTTCACTCGGGGCATACCCGGAAGAGAGGGGGGCGAACCACACCAAGCCCCCGGAGTTTCCCAGTGAACAGCCAAGGGATGAGAGGGTGGATAAGCGCGGCGCATCCACCGAAACAACGGATACGAGTGTCGAGATACGAGATTCGAGGGGCAGCGACACCAGCCAGGCTGGAGGATTGGTCGCTCCAAGGGGATTCCCTACCGGGGCCTCCCATTCCGACCCAATCTAACCGTACCCTTTTCCACCCTGGTGGCTGGCGGGAAATACCCCCCGGGAGAGGCGGGATATCCTTGATTCCCGATGGGTGCAACCGGGCGCTAAGCTTTCTCACACCCGGTAAGGGATACCCGCAAGCCAAAGTGAAATCACGAGAGGAACGGATTAATGGAATCACACATCCATTGGAGGCATATTGCTCTTGCCACAAGTCTCTTGGCTTGTTCGGCAATGGCGCAGGCGGCTGTCATGGTCTGCCCGGAAAACATCGAAGATAACGTGACGGGGAGCAACGCGTGTCAGTACAGTGATACGGCAAACCAGGACTTTCTGAACACCAACCCCATCACGGTGAATGCCGAGGCCTTCTTCGGTATCACCGACTGGATCTATGCCGGCAAGCACGATATCGACGAGGGCCAGGATGAATTGGGCACCGCGAACATCGGGCTCACCATTAACCCCGACAATAACCAATCCGGCAGTTGGTCGATCAACGGTGACACCTGGGCCAACTGGGAAAATGTCATGCTCATCTTCAAGGACGGGAATGCAACCACTCTGGTCGGCTACCTTCTCGACGGTTCGAGCACCAGCGGCACCTGGCTATCGCCGTTCGAGAATCCCCCCTTCGACGTGCGCAATACCCGAGACGTTTCCCACATCAGCGCCTATGTGAGCGGTGAGCGGGTCAATGTCCCCGAGCCGGCTCCGGTGGCCATGCTGGCGTTCGGAATTGTGGCGGCCGGCCTGGTCAGGCGTCGCAAGCGCTCTTGATACTCACAAGATGGAGGCGGCCGTTTGCCGGCCGCCTTCCCTGCAGCCCGACGGCTGCCAAGCAAGTTTTCGCAAGATTTCCCTCCTTGAACCGCCCCCCCCGATGCCAGTAGATTGCCCCAAGGCTTTTGGCGGATATCTCACAGGAAAGGAAACCATGGACCGTTGCATTCAACAATCTGCAATTAACTTCCCCCTACCGCTCTTGGCATTCGCTTCCGTCAGCGTCCAAGGTGCCCGGACAGCGGCGCGACGAAGGTGGTTTCCATGCCGAACTTGACGCCCGTCCTGCCGGTCCGCGTCTGGCTCGGTTACGCCCTACCACAGTTCCGCACGGCCGAAGGCCGCTCCAGTTTCCACGAGAAGTTAGGCGGCGTCTTCATCCCCGCTACTGTCCAGCTTATGGCACCACTGGGACTTACGGCGTATCTGCCGACCATCGTCCCCAGCGACCGCTGCCCCGATGTTCCGGACGAGGTCGCCCTCGTTTTCTACGAAAGCTTCGATGCCTACAACGCCGCTCGAACCTCTTCAACGGGGGGGCGGGCTTATCAGATGTTGCACAGTTGCGTTTTCAACTTTGACCCAAACTCCGACTCACCTGCCAGCAATAGCGGCTTCCCCGTCCATTACCACCCAATTGATTTCCTCTCCGGCGAAGGGCGCTATTTCAGCCTCTTTGACTGGCCCGTGAATTGGCAGGAGGGGCATACCGCCGTATTCATCATGGAAGTGACCTCGGGCCGTGAGGCATTGGCCCAAGAACTGACTGCTCTGCAGCAAAATCCCCCCCCTAATCTCAATGGCGTGATACTGGCTTGCGAGGGGCAGTGCATCGTCGTTTGGATGCACTGGAGTGCAGCAGGGGGGCTGGCCGATCAAAGAGCGGCGGAACAGCCGCAACGGGATGCCCGGGACTTGGGGATGTTGGCTGCTGTCCCCGGCCTCAGGTTGGTTTTCAGCGCCGTGGCCATGCCGGCCCAAGTACCGATGCCGGTCACGACTCCGTACAGCGGGATCGTGGTTGACGCGGGCACATCACTCTGTTTTCGGTTCCGGCTGCGGCGTGAATAAACCTTAGTAGAACGGGGACAGGCATAATGCTTCAGAGAGATTACAGGCTCCTGGATTCCAAGCTTTTCAAGGCGTTCATGGCCGCGGCAGAGACCGAGAACTTCACCAGTGCGGCCAGGAAGGCATTCATGACCCAATCGGGGGTGAGCCAGCACATCGCGAAGCTCGAAGAGCAAATCGGTGTGCCCCTTTTCAAACGGGTGGGAAAGCGGGTCGTTCTGACTGATGCCGGGCAGAAGCTGATGCGCTTCGTGAAAGAGTACGCCTACACCATGGAGACGTTCCTGGATGAGCTTCGCGATGACGCGCAGGCGGTTTCGGGTCTGGTTTCCTACGCGATGCCTGCGAGCTGCCTGCTCTCACCCCATTTCCCCCTCCTGCTGCAAAAGCGACTGCCGTATCCCGATCTGACCCTGGATGTGACGCTGGTGCCCAGTGAAGATGTGGTAAGGATGGTGCTGGACGATCAAATCGATTTTGGCTTCGTGACCCACCGGCATGAGCACCCCAGCCTGGACTACGAACTCTTCTGCCGGGAGGAGTACATTCTCGTGGGCAGCGACCCGGATGTGTTGAAGGCGATCACGCCGGGAAATGTCTGCCGTCAGCGTTACATTACCTACCCGGGGGCGGATGTCTACTTCGACCTGTGGTTGAGGCATCATTTTCCTGCCCGCAAGAACCTCGATTTCCTGTCCCTCACCCCCACTGGGAATATCAACTCCATCGATGGGGCCATCAAAATGGTAGTGGGTGGCCTGGGGATCAGTGTCTTTCCGCGCCATTGCGTCGAGGCGGCGTTGGAGCAGGGGGACCTGTTCGAATTTTCCAACAGCAAAGACCCTCTGCTGAACGATATCTATTTTCTCACCATCACGGGCCACGCCTATCCCAAATCGGTCCGCCAAGTGCTTGCCTGGTTCAGGGAGATGCACTGCGAAGCCCCGCCGGCCCAGGGCACTGCCGCCTAGAGCACCGAACAGGTAAACGGAAAGATCGCCAATCGTAGCCAAATTGCGCCGCAGGTGGCGGGGGCAGCGAACCGAGGTAGGGTGGATAAGCGCAGCGCATCCACCAATTCGACGCCGCACGGTGGATGCGCTGCGCTTATCCACCCTACAGGTTGGGCGCGTCGGATTTATCTGTTCGGTGCTCTAGAGAAGCAAACGGGTAAGCCGACGATCGGCAACCCAATCCCAGTAGAGTAGGTGGGAGTCAGAGTGGATGGGATGCTTACCTCTACACTGTTGGCCCGGAATGCTCGTCGCGGTTTCTCGCGAGGGCGTTAAGGTGCCGCCGTGTGGGCGGGGCGAGCGCTTTCCTGCACCTCTCTTGGGCAAGTGAGCAATGCGGGCGATGATGCTCGCGCGGCCGCCACCGCCCCCCGATGAACTCCGGGGGGCGAGTTGCGCCCCTCTGCGCCTCGGTGTCAGTAGACGAAGAGGCAGGTGGCGTCGTCGTTGCCGAGCACTACGGCGTGACCGGCGGCAGGGACGACCGCGAAAGCGGCTGCCTGGCTCCACCCCTGGCAGTCACACCGGATCCGTTCAATGGTCCCGGAGCCGTCATCTGCCTTGTAGGTAAAGAGGTGCATGGTTCCATCGAGCTGGAACGTCTGGTTGAGGGTGAGGTCGAGGGGGAGGGGAAGACGACGCCCCACGGGGTGTGATCCGTCTGCGGCGTTGTCGGCGAGGTGGTCGATGTAGACCGTCTCGTACTTGGTGTTGCTCTTCAGGAAGAAGTTTTCTCCCCCGAGTGCGAAGAGGCTGAAGCGGGTCCATCCCTGAGCCCAGCTGCCGGACCAGACCTGGGCGAGTGTCAGTGGTGCATCTGCAGTTACCCCCAGCTGATAGGTTGCCACCCGCCCGCTGTTCCTGTCATAGGCGAGCAGAAGCATCTCGCCATTGTAGGCATATGGTTCAAGGGTGGTGTAGCCGGTGGTGATGTTGCCGTAGGTGGCGGCATAATGGTAGACGAGGGTGAGAGAGAGGTCCTCGCCTACCCGGTAGAAGTCCATTGCCCCCGAACTCGCCTCATAGGCGAAGAGATGGGCTACTCCGCCTACGTTGAGGCTGCGGATGAGGTCGTATTCCCGCTCCACCGTCGCCTTTCGGACCGGTTGCAGCGCCGAGCCATCATTGCTGAGGTGATAGGTGTCGATGGTTTTCGCCGCGGCGCACAGGGCAAACAGGATGTCCTGTTTCGGTGCGGGCAAGGCGCAAAAGGCGGTGTAGTTGGGGTTGAAGCCGGTGACGTCCTTCAATGACTTCCATGACAGTTTCACGTCGACCGTCCCATAGTCCTTTCCTGCCGAGACGGTGTAGAGCGCGGTGTAGGTGCTTCCCATCGTTCAGGCCTCCTTGCTCGTCGCTGACTCGCCCGCCACCAGGGCCCATGCGGCAAGTGCGCCGTTGTAGCTGGTGAACAGGCCTCGTTCCTTGTAGATGTAACCGGCCCAGGCGTCCTGTAGCTGAGCCGGGAGCTTCCCGTTGATGACCGGATCGGAGACATTGCGCACGAACCCGAAGCCGACCCCTTGCCGCTCGCACACCAGGCCCACGACCGCATCGTCCATTTCGACAATGCAGCCGTACTGCTCCAGACCGTTGTCGGTGGTACCAAAAAGGAAGGTGTCGGTGGTGATGATGGGCTGATCGGTAACGACCTTGATCCGGGAGTCGGGGGCGTCCGGGAGGATCACCGCGTCTGCGGGATACTGGGGACTCAACGGGTAGACGGGCAAGCCGGGTACCTGCATCACCCGCTCCTGCGCTTCCGGAATGAACTGCTCGTTCGGCACCCACGTTGAGTGGACGGTGGTCCCGTTGAACTCTGC
This sequence comes from Gammaproteobacteria bacterium, assembly GCA_041690535.1. GTDB lineage: Bacteria > Pseudomonadota > Gammaproteobacteria > Thiohalomonadales > Thiohalomonadaceae > JAWLHA01. The sequence continues at coordinate 41,452 of JAWLHA010000038.1, forward strand.
GTTGGCAAACTCCTTCAGCAGATGGAAGTAGGCCTGGTTGGTCACCAGCGCGCAACCGAGCGCATCTTCTGCGCGCACGCCGCCGGCCGTACCAATGGACAGAACGAGCCTGGGACTGGCCTCGGCGCAAACCTGATCGACGAACCGGGTCAGCGGCAGTTCGCTGCCATCCTGCGCCAAGTGCATCGCGGATTTCAGCAACATGACGCGCAGCCCGTTGATACTGACCATGCGGAACTGTCCCCACGCCTCGTCGCTCCTGGAGGGAGCCCCGCCCTGATAGGTCTTGTACACGTCTTCCATGTACTGGCGGATCTGGTAATAGTTGCGGGAGTAGTTGTACCACTCGCCACGCCAGGTTTTCTCGTAAGCCCGGCTCATGGTCATTTCGCGATCGTAGTCGCAGAATACATGATTGAGCGCCGCCCACTCGGCGACGGTCCAGGTCATCACGACCACATCGGCCGCGGGCAAGGTGCGGGAGGCCTTCCATTCGCGGGGTGGGACATCGAGGCTGAGCGGTTCCGGGCGGAAGGCGTCCACGCCACTCCAGTCTATTTTCGGTAGCACCAGGTGGTCGGCTTCGGGCAGGCTTTCGTGTCGTGCGGAGAGCAGCCTGGTGCGGGCGACAAGCTCTTCCTTGGGAGTGATCTCCGGGTTTTCCATCGTGTTGTTCTTCCTTCTTTTGTGGCTGGGCGTGAATGAACCTGTCACGGCCAACGGGCCATGACAGACGGCATTACGCCGGTTCATTTCAGCGTGATCCTGCGTGCCTCGTTTTCGCAGACGAAGCCCGCGGACTTGAGCTCACTTCGGGAGGGGGGCGCTTACTGCCCTGCTGATTGGAAGGAGAACAAATCAGGTTACCGTCCGTGGTGAGCCGTCCATGGTGTCTATTTCCAGAAGCTGGACCACATCTTCTTAATCGAGAAACCATCCTCGGAGCGGGTATGGGAGCCCCCATCGGGGTTGGTCACGACCCCATGTCGGATGAAATGGGCCGTGTAGCTCATGTCATCCTCCTTGATGTGGCGGGTAAGCCACTGGCGGAGGAAGTGCATCAACTCGAAACTGACCGACTTCTTCCCCGCGGCGAACTTGAGGGCCAGATCGGTCAGCTGCTCGATAAGCGCGTCGTGCAGTGCCTTGTGGGAGTGGTAGTCGGGATAGTCCAGCAGGCGCATCATGCTCTCTTCCACCGCGAAATGGATGCGCGTGTAATCCGCCAGGCGCTCCAGGATCGCGGCAGCCGCATCGGTGCCCTTGCGATGCTGGATCGCGTCGTGGAACTCATTGAGGATGTCCACCAGCATGCGGTGCTGCTGATCGATCTCGTGGATACCCGTCGAGAGTTCTTCACTCCATTGTACGAGAGGGTCGTTCATTCGGTTTTCCTCGCCGCAGTCGTCCTGAGAGACGTAGGTGTGAGCTCGCAATCCCGTGTTTCGGGAAAGGATTATACGGGCTCCACGGAAAACTGGCTACGGTGTCTGATTTTCACGCAGGGTAAACGCATACTTACGTTACGGCCGTGCTGTGAGCGATGTAAGTCCTTGAAAGCAGGTACGCTGTCGTAACTACTCGCCCCCCGACTGCCTCCCGCTTATGAAAATTAGGATGCGGTCGCAGCCTCACCGCACTCGATCCTCGCTACTTGTACTGTTCGTCATTCCCGCGAAGGCGGGAATCCATAAGGCACCCAGCCCAATACCCCTGGCCCTCTGAAGTC